>CAZUQP010000027.1:0-11659 GCA_964622455.1 uncultured Coxiellaceae bacterium | reverse complement strand
CGCGCATAAAGCGCGGTACGTAGGGAGGTTGGAATTACGTAACCTTTACAGTAATGAGTAGTATTTTAAAATGAAAAAAAAATATATAGCCGCTGTTTTGATTTTTTGCATTTCTGTATCGGCAAATGCTGCTGATTTAATGCAAGTTTTTCATGAGGCGCTGGTCAGTGATCCCACCTATCAACAAGCTGTTTCACAAAGACTCTCGACAAGAGAAGGCGTTCCCATTAGTTTATCGAATTTATTACCGAGCGCATCTATTGTCGCTCAGGCACCGAATGTCACCCGCATACTATCATCGGGCCCTGCGTCAGGAAATGTGTCAACCACTCAGCGCGGTTATAATGTCACGCTCAATTTATCTCAGACGGTTTTTAATTTTAGCCAATTTGCAGGGCTTGCAAGTGCAAGACAACTTGCCACTGGTGCAGATGCTACACTAAGTGCCGCCACCCAAAATTTGATGATCCGTGTGGCTTCTGCTTATTTTAATGTGCTTAAAGATCAGGAAAATTTAATTTATATTCGCTCAACACGCACCGCCTATGAAAAACAATTAGATCAAATCACTCAACAATATCGTGTCGGCTTAAAAACCAAAACCAATGTTTATACCGCGCGGGCCTCTTATGAAACAGCAGTTGCCAATTATATTGCAGCCGAAGCAACGCTTGAAACAGACAAAGAAAATTTACGCGCAATCACGGGTGTCTTCTATCCTTCTTTGGCTACTTTACGCGATGATTTTCCGTTGATTACACCAACGCCTGCTAACATGGAAGAATGGGTGACTACAGCCGGCAAACAAAATTGGTCCATCAAAGCAGCGCAATATTCTGCAAATTCTTACCGCGATATCATTAAACAACAATTTGGCGGACATTTACCGACGTTAAGCGTGCAAGGTTCTTATGAAGATGATTATTATCGCGCATCGGGCCGGAACAATGTTTATTTGACTAGCGGATCAAGCCAAACGCATACTGCATCTGCGACATTAAACTTAAACATTCCGCTGGTTCAAGGCGGTTTAGTGATCGCGGAAACAGATCAAGCAAAATATAATTATGAAGTTGCTTTACAGCAGCTTGAATTTCAATTGCGCAGCACGCTCACTCAAACTCGCCAAAGTTATTTAAATGTAGTCGCTGGTATCAGCAAAGTTGAAGCCGATAGGCAATCGATCAAATCGAATATCAGTTCGCTTGATGGTATGGAAGCAGGATATAAAGTGGGAACAGAAATTTTAGTGAATGTATTAAACCAACAAGAGCAGGTGTACCAAGCACAGCAGCAATATGCAACAGACCGCTATGCTTACGTGAATAATTTGCTCGCTTTAAAACAAGCAGCCGGCACCTTGAGTGCAGAAGACTTGGCCGCTTTAAATTCGTGGTTGATTTACAAAAAGCAATAAAAAGGATACAATGAAAATTGAGCGTCAACCACTCAATTTTCATGGTCTATTATATATGCCCATCATCAAGCGAAAATATTTTATTAATCAATTACAGAAAGCATTAAACGTTCATTCTGTTATTGCCTTATTAGGTCCCCGGCAATGCGGCAAAACGACGTTGGTTAAACAATTTGCCTCTCTCAATAAATCCCGTTCTAAGATACATCACTTTGACTTAGAAGACCCTGATCATTTGGCAAAACTAGATGCTCCTAAGCTCGCGCTTGAAAATTTATTAGGTTTTATTGTCATAGATGAAATACAACGACAGCCAGAATTGTTTCCATTACTACGTGTTTTAGTTGATCAACACAAAAAGCGCAAATTTTTAATTTTAGGGAGCGCTTCCCGTGATTTAATTAAGCAATCGTCGGAAACATTAGCGGGACGAATTCGCTATATTGAGGTTACACCATTTTCTTATTCCGAAGTTGGTAACATAAATAAACTTTGGTTTCGCGGCGGTTTTCCCAATTCGTACCTCGCCAAAAAAGACCAAAACAGCAATGATTGGCGTGCAGCCTACATTACTACTTTTTTAGAACAGGATATTCCTAATCTTGGAATACAGATTCCAGCTCGTACATTGCGCCGTTTTTGGATGATGCTCGCTCACTACCATGGCAACCTATTTAATGCCTCAGAAATCGGTGCATCTCTAGGTATTGCTCACACAACTGCTCGACATTATTTGGATATTTTAACAGGAACATTCATGATACGGGAACTTCCCCCGTGGATTGAAAATATTGATAAAAGACAAATTAAATCCCCTAAAATTTATTTTCGAGATAGTGGTATTTTTCATAGTTTATTAGGAATTCACGATCTGCATACGTTGCAAAATCATCCCAAATTAGGCGCTTCGTGGGAAGGTTTTGCATTAGAAGAAATTATCCGGGCTCATCATGCTGCGCCGGAAGAATGCTATTTTTGGGGCATACATAATCAAGGTGAACTGGATTTGTTAATTATAAAAAACGGAAAACGTCTAGGATTCGAATTTAAATATTCTGACGCACCAAAATTAACTCCATCTATGCAGCTCGCACAAGATATCTTAAAATTAGATCAATTAACTGTTATTTACCCCGGAAACAGTCACTATCATTTAACAACAATCATTAAAGTCATTGGATTGGAAAAATATTTGAAGCAAAATTCACGTTAATGCACCCACTGCCAAAGCCAAACGGCAATAATACTGCCGATAAAAGGGCCTGCGATGGGCACCCATGCATAAGCCCAATCAGAATTTCCCTTTCCAGAAATCGGTAAAAACGCATGCGCTAACCGAGGGCCCAAATCACGCGCAGGATTAATGGCATATCCGGTCGGGCCGCCCAACGATAATCCGATTCCCCAAACCAACACGCCTACCAAATAAGGTCCCAAACCGCTCGCAGGCCCTGTCACCGTCGCTTTACCAAAAATCGCGGCAACACCAAGAACTAAGACACCCGTACCGATAATTTCAGTTAATAAATTGCTAGGATAAGAACGGATAGCGGGTTTTGTGCTAAAGACCATGAGTTTCAAATCTTTTTCTTTTGTGAGCTTCCAATGAGGTAAATACGCAAGCCAAACCAGAATGGCACCAAGAAATGCGCCCGATAACTGGGCTGCCATAAAAGCTAATGTTTGCGTCAAACTATAAATATGGCTTGCATATCGAGCAAGACTAATTGCAGGATTAATATCTGCATTGGGTGAACCGGCTGATTGCGCAACAAATACGCCGATGACCACTGCAACAAACCATCCGGTGGTAATACTGATCCAACCTGCTTGATGGCCTTTTGAATCTTTCAACAAAACATTCGCAACAACTCCATCGCCTAGTAAAATCAGCATAGCAGTACCGACGAATTCGCCTATACATTGGGGTAACAGTGCGTCCATGAAATCACCTTGAATATTTTATAGGAAAATTATGTATACTATACTTTCTGGAATTTTACTACATGGCAGTTTATGAAATTTATTTATAAAATAGCAGCTATCTTTTTTTTATTTATTTATTCATCATCCAGCTTTTCAATTGAAAAAATATTTTATCTTCTGCACAGTAACGATCAGAAAAAAACGGCTGAATGGTTACAAACACTTTCAGCGCACACTCAATTCATTGATCTATTAATTACACAAGCTTATCACTTCGACAAAAAAGGTGTCGTTACTGGATTTATTGAGCCTGCTATTCTTGATTTTACCGAGAAAAATTCCATTCATCTAATGGCGATGGTCACCAATTCTTCTTTTGATGAAGATAAAGGCCACGTTTTTTTGGCGCATCCTGCCGCACAAAAAAAAGCGCTTTTTGCCCTTCTTAAGTTATGTGAAAAAAATCATTTGTATGGTGTGCAATTTGATTTTGAAATGGCAGAATTAAAAGATAAAAATACACTCACCACATTTTATAAAACGGCAGCACAATTATTTCATGCCCATGGATTTTTCATTAGTTTTACAATTCCGCCTTTGGTGAGTGATGGCCCTTTTGCATCTTCTTATCAAAAAAGAATGTATGAAAATTTTGGTGGCGCTTATGATTTAAAAACATTAGGAAACATTGCTGATTTTGTGACGCTGATGGCATATGATCAACATCTTGGCCGCGTAACACCCGGGCCTGTTGCGAGTGTTCCTTGGGTTGAAGCTGTCATCCAGAATACACTGCAATCCATACCCGCAGAAAAAATTTCACTCGGCATTCCAACTTATTCGGGATTTTGGTATACCGGAAAAGGTACCGACAAAAAAATTACGATCCAAAACGATGCTATTCCCTATCAAACGGCGAGTCATCTTATCAAGAAACACGATGCAACGCTTCAATGGAATCAACTCGATCAAGTGCATTACGCGATGTATGAAAATAATTGGTTAAATGAATATATTTTTCTGGAGGATAAAGATTCGTTCAAAGCAAAATTAGCGCTCATTAAAAAATATCATTTACGCGGTTTTTCATTATTTCGAATTGGGACCGAAGATCCTAAAGTATGGGGCTTGTTATAGCTGACTAACTCACCTTACGCATCTACTTACATTTAGACTATTCCAATTATTAAGCCAACTGAAATAATGTATATCAATGCACTCATCACTGTTTTTATAAAATGAATAGGTATTCTTTTCAAGAAAATATTACCTAAATAAGCGCCTACAAATGCAGCTAATACAGTAACGCTAAATAGCGTTATGTTATTTTCCAACGTGATCAATGGTAAGGAAAAACCATAGGTAGGGATTCTTGCAATATCTACCATACAAGCAATGGCAATGCCTGTTGCAACAAAAGCCTCTTTAGTTAAGGTATATTTTATTAAAAATAAACTTCGTAACGCACCCTGAAATCCTGAAAGTCCTCCAAAAAATCCGCTTAATAAGCCGCCGATCAACAAAGCATGGTGTTTGGGGGGTGCAAAGGTAATTTTTTCTTTTTTTGCTTCTAGTGTTGTAAAAACGATTAACAGTACACCAATAACGATATTTAAAATCTGTATTGAATAAAGATGCCCCCATAAGTGATAAGTGGCTATCGTTGGAATATGTAATAAGAAAATAAGTGAAAAAGCACCCATAACAGAACCTATTAAAGCAGGGATACCAAAACGCCAGACAATTTTTTTGTCAGCATGTTTTCCAATTAAAATAAGTTTGAAAAAATTACTTAACAAGTGAACACATGCTGTCATTATCACGGCCACAGGTAGCGGAAAGAATAAAGCAACAACAGGTAACAATAATGTACCGAGCCCAAATCCAGAAAAAAATGTAAGCAAAGAAGCGCAGCAAGCAATGATTGGTATGATGAAGTATTCCATTGTAATGGACTCTCAAAATGATTTATTTACAGTATCGTTTTTTGATTTGAACGTATGCCACATATATTTTATGCATTGTTTAATATCAGCCAATGAATATTTTTTAATTTTTAATAACCATAAGAATAAAAAAAATAACAATAAAATTTTTACCAGTAACGCAACTGTAAATAAGAAAAACAAACTTTTCATTTTAATACCCTATTTTCTTTAAGACACAAAATAGCCAGTAGACCAATAACACTGCAAAATATCATGTAAAAACCTGGAGAAGCAACGTTTGAAGTGATCCGTAAAAGCAACGCTGCCATGACAGGAGCAAGGCCGATTCCAATAGAATAACCAAGGTTAAAAACCATCGCGACACCGCTGTATCGCACTGCTGTTGGAAAAAGTTCGGCTAACAGGCTAGGCAGAGCACCCATCATACCCGCTTGGATCATTGCAAAACAAAAAAGAGCCACGATAATAAAATGACTCTTATTTAATAGAAGATAGAGCGGGTAAGTGAACAGGATGACGAAAAAAGTGGCTGCTATTAAAATGCGTTTTCGACCGATTTTATCCGATAAAAATCCCACCAAAGGAATCAGTAAAGAAAATCCTAATGAATAAATTGCATAGATAAGTATTGATTTTGATAAGGATAAATGTATGACCCTAACCAGATAAGTCGGCATGAAAATAGATAAAGTGCCGATCACTGAGGCAATCATCCATGTAATAATAACTGCAATGATGACTGTTTTAATATATTTTTTTAGCATATATCCTACTGGTGATTTTACGATGGCTAAAGAATTTTTAAGTATTTTAAAAATGGGAGGCTCATCAGCACATTGTCGCAAATAAATGCCAACACCGCCTAAAAAAATACCGAATAAAAATGGTAACCGCCATCCCCAAGAAAGAAGTTGGTTATGACTTAACAATCCAATCAATGCGGAAGCAATAACAGCGCAGAGTACACTGCCTAAGTTCATACCACATAATACCCAGCTGGTATTTAATCCTCTCGATTGAGCAGGCGCATGTTCTGCAATAAATGTAATAGCGCCCGGTAAGTCACCGCCAAATGAAATACTTTGTATCATTCGTAGCGAAATTAATAACAGGGGAGATAATATACCTACGCTATTGTAACTAGGTAGTAGCCCTATTAAACAAGTCGCTATTGACATAATTAAAATAGAATAAATCAGCGCCGGCTTTCGCCCATATCGATCGCCATAATGACTGTAAATCATTCCACCTAGCGGTCTTAAAAGAAAGCCCATCGCTAATACGCTAAAAATGATAAGAGTAGAAGTCCATGCATTTTCAGCAGGAAAAAATATTTGTCCGATAACCGGTGCTAGTAATGCGTATATCACTAAATCATAGATTTCTAATGCACCGCCAAAAGCCGCTGCTGCAACAATTTTATATTTAGATTTAGAATATTGTGGCATGTTAATTATTTTTCCTAGCTCGAATGGAAAGATAGGGCGTTTCTACTACGATGAAATTATTTGTTTGATCAATAGGGTTCATTTTTAATCTAAGATTAGCAATAGCGTCTAAGAATTCATGTTGTTTTTGGATAGGAATACCGATGACTTGACGAAGATAACGGAATTGAGGAAGCCAGGATTGTATAGAAAGCATTAATTCGTTAGTATTTTTAAAAACTGATTTAGCTATTTTTTCCTCTATAATAATATTTACGTATCCAAGTTTAACAAGAATATCTTTATATTCTTGTGCGGCCAAAAAAGATCTTTCATCTTGAAATTTATCAAAATAGGAATTCCAGGTGGATGTTTTGATAAATTGATCAATTAAATGATTGAAAACCGAATGTTTTGGAACAGTTATTAAAAGATTCCCTCCAGGTGTTAAGGCAATGAATATTCTTTTGAGTACTTCTTTTTTTTCTAATTTCGGTAGGTGATGGAAAGCCCACGAAGATAAAACAAAATCAAACTGATCATGACTATTTAATTCTTTCATCTCCATCACTTGGAAATCCAGTTGAGATATATCGCGATGATATAAACGAGCGTAAGCGATCATATTGGCGGAGCGATCGATACCCACTATTTTTCCCTGAGATGCTTTTTCCGCAAGTGTTGCGGTTATTCTACCGTCTCCGCAGCCCAAGTCCAAAATATGCCAGTGGTTTTCAATGGAGTAATGTTCAAGCTCCGCCAGAGTTGCTTGCTCGGGAGTCTTGGCATGCTGTTGATAGCATTCTGCGTCCCATTCGTAGTAAGGCAATTTCATATTCATATTTCTTAAAATGAGTGATAAGTACTATTATGAACTAGTTTTTAATATTTGATAATATATTATTTTTTCAGGTTATTCTTTCCATTATAGAAAGAATTAAAACAATTATTTATTTGACAGAAAACTGCTGGGTAAGAAATTGTAGAAAAACATGGATTTTCTGTGGGATGAATCGGTGTTTTTGATAATAAGCAAATGTTTTTACTGCTGATGAATGATATTCTGGTAAAACAATTTTTAATTGTTTTTTTCGCAGCTCATGAACGACCAGTAAAGGAGGCACCCATATTAATCCGAGGCTATTAACAGCCGCCAAAATTAATGAATTGATATGATCACCACTAAAATTTCCTTTGACGATATAATTTTTTCCATTGAGCTCCCAAACATTAGGGCTATCGTTAGTTGTCTTTACCAAACAGTTATGCAAAGCGAGTTCTTTAGGTGTTTGAGGTTCTCCTAAATAACGAAAATAACGAGGCGCACCGATAACGTGCCTAAAAGTGCTGCGTAGCAATTGTGTTTCTAATGAGGTTGGATTATAAAAAAAGTTATCATGGCTAATAAATATATCAATATTTTCTTCAGCAAGATCTACGCGGCGATTTGTTAGTGTTAGATCAACAGACATCTGGGGATATTGTTTTAAAAATTGAATAATCATTAAGACAATGTATTGATTACTCGTCCTAGAACCGATACGAATCAATCCATGCAGTTCATTGGTTTGTTGCATAACTTCGCGTTTAATATCGTCCCATTCCTTGTGTAAATTTTTGCAGCGTGTATAGAGAAGAAGCCCCGCATCAGTTAATTTTATTTGGCGAGTGGTGCGCTGTAATAATTTAGTGTCTAACTCTTGCTCGAGTGAGCTGATATGTTTACTCAGGGCCGAGGAAGTGGAGTGCATTAAACGAGAAGCTTTAACAAAGCTCTTAGCTTCGACAACGGAAAGAAAACTTTCAACGTATTTTGTCCAATTTATCAAAAAATACTCTTTATCATAATAATTAAGCTAGCATCCAACTTGATTAAAGTTATCAAATATAGGTAGTCATTGTCTAGTGTGATTAATAATACATGAGTGATTAAATTTCTTTAATCAATCGCTGATATTTTTCTAATAACGCTTCTTTGGTTTCAACATGATGGGGATCGAGCGGAATACAATCGATCGGACAAACTGACACACATTGTGGCTTGTCAAAATGACCCACACATTCTGTGCAGCGTAGCGGATCAATTTCAAAAATCAATTCGCCTTGATAGATTGCATTGTTTGGGCAAACAGGTGCGCACACATCACAATTAATGCACTCATCGGTAATCATTAAGGCCATAAATTATCCGTGTATTTTTTTATGTAAAGCCTTGACGACAACATCAGGCACAAATTGCGTGACATCGCCCCCCAATTGCGCTATTTCTCGCACGAAACTGGAAGAAATATACGTATAACTTTCTGCAGGCATTAAAAATAGACTTTCAATGCGCGGATCTAATTGGCGGTTCATGCCCGCTAATTGAAATTCATAGTCAAAATCAGATACCGCGCGTAAACCCCGTAAAATAATATTGGCATCATGTTGATTCATAAAATTCATCAATAAAGAATCAAAGCCATGTACTTCGACATTGTTATGCGGCAACAGCACAGCGCGCGCTAATTCCACACGTTCTTCCACGGAAAAAAATGGTTTTTTACTGGCGTTCACTGCAATTGCCACAATCACTCGCGGAAAGATACGCGAAGCACGGCCAACCAAGTCGATATGGCCAAAGGTAATAGGATCAAAAGTACCCGGATAAACAACCGTATTTTTCATATAAACTCTCGTTCTATAAGATCCCTATTATAAGCTATAATGCCAAACTTGATAATTGCTTTCATAACGATAAAAACCATGGATAAAACACAGTTTCATTATTTAGAAGAAATGGGGATCACTCCCTGGCAATTAAAGCCAAAAACCTTTGATTGGGAGGATCTGCAAAAAGCAGTCAAAGCGTGCACTGCTTGCGGTTTAGATAAAACACGTACCCAAACGGTTTTTGGGGTGGGTAATCGTCATGCCAAATTAATGGTGATTGGTGAAGCGCCCGGCTTTTATGAAGATCAAAAAGGTGAGCCTTTCGTGGGACGCGCGGGGCAATTATTGGATGCGATGCTATCCACCATTCACTTTGATCGAAGCTCTGTTTACATCGCGAATATTTTAAAATGCCGCCCGCCGAATAACCGTGACCCGTCCCCTAATGAAGTGAATCTTTGCACGCCTTTTTTAACCCAACAAATTGCGTTGATTCAACCCACACTTTTGCTAGCGGTTGGCCGTATCGCCGCACATTTTTTGCTGAATACTAAAACATCGCTTAGTACACTGCGTAAAAAAATCCATTACTACGGACAATTCAATACGCCGCTCATTATTACTTATCATCCTGCCTATCTTTTACGTAACCCGCGTGATAAAAATAAAGCATTTGAAGATTTACAATTAACTTATCGCACATTGCAGGAATTAAAAGCCCTATAAAATTTTAGAGATAATAGTCATGGATGATTTTCCAAACTTACCCGTTAAACGCTACGAACAAATTCGCAATGAAATTCAATCGGGCGATATTTTACTTTGTTCTGGCAATGCAGTTTTTTCTAACCTGATTAAACAAGCAACCAAAAGTCCTTGGAGCCATGTTGCATTTATCTTGCGGCTGGATTTGATAGATCGTATTTTCGTGCTTGAAAGTGTCGAGAGTATTGGCGTGCGCGCCGTCCCTTTAAGCAGTTATGTATTTGACTATAATGCGACGGGCAAAGGTTATGAGGGCCGTTTGATGCTCGCGCGTCATCGTGATTTAAAACCAGAAAATATGATTAATCTTTCAAAAACTGCAACAGATTTGTTAGGTTATCCTTATCATACCGAAGAAATTATCCGCATCGCTGCACGAATTAGCAAACACACACTGGGTCTTTCTGATACTGTAGAAGAGATGCCCAAACGCGAATTTATTTGTTCTGAATATGCTTACGTTTGCTTTAAATCAGTGGGCATTACAATTGATTATAATCCGCTGGGATTTATAGCGCCCGCTGATTTTGCGCGCTGCGCAAAAGTGGATGCGTTAAGTTTTATTGAAACCACATCTTCGTGGGTATCACACAAAATCCCAATCATTGCTTGATCATTGATAATCAATATATTACTCAATAAAAATAAATATGATTATAAATTGATCATTTATTTTCTGGCTGCTATGATATGGCCTCTATAAAAAATCGAGGATATTAGATATGCAAGATCGTCAAGAAGCACAAGAACAACTGTTACCCGCCGCCCCGCCGCGAGAACCGAGGACGACGAACACACGAGTAGGCGCAGCACTAGGTATTCTTATTGGGTTAATAGTTGCAATACTCATTCCTGGTGACCCTGGTATCATTGGGTTAATAGGCTGCGTACTACTTGGTTCTGGTATAGGATCGACAATAGGCGCCTTTCTCGAGGTTCGAGCTGATAGAGCCGCACGTCGAAGAGAAGCGGCTCTCGGAAACCCGTTAGAAGAAATCGAAGTAGAAGGAAATGATAGCGATAATGCGCCACAAAATGCACAAAGATTGGATGTGGCGCCGGAAAAAACTAATAGCAACAACAATATAACGGCTGCTTTAGGAAAGAATAATGGCAATTCTTCTTCAGAGGTTGAGCTTGCTGTTTTAAACAATCAATCTGCTGCCGCTGCTTCATTTTCTAGTCAGCAACAAAAACTATCTACGTTTATTGGTGTTAATAGTCAGCCAGCTGCTAAAAAAGAAGCTAATAATGCTAGCCATGATAAGCAAGTTGTTAATAGAAAATAATCTAACCCATAAGAGCGCTAAATCATGTTTAGTGCTCTTTACTTCCTAAAAAAATTGTAAAAATCTAAACTTGATCTAACGCTAACTGTCAGATTGATCGTGCAAAATTTCGTGCTTTTAGGCCAACGGCCTAAGACCCATTTAGCCCAGGGTCTAAGGTATAGACACATAATTCTATACACATCCTGTCTCTTTTTCATCTTCTCGCATGGCTTGCAAAGCCCCAAATAGTTC
>CAZUQP010000026.1:0-28052 GCA_964622455.1 uncultured Coxiellaceae bacterium | reverse complement strand
GAGAGCCGTTGATGCCGCTTTCGCCCCCAAAAAGCCTCTTTGCAAAACGCCCCCCTCGCGCCGCGACTTTTACGCGGCATCCAGAGTTTTATTTTCTGGGTACCGCGCATAAAGCGCAGTACGTAGGGAGGTCGGTGCGAGGTATGTTGGGACGGCGATGGGTCAGCAAAAAAAATTTACAATAACGGTTTATTTTTCCATCAACGAATTACATAATCTTTACAGCAATGACTGCAAATGAAATCAACGATACAGTCATCTATTGCCCTTGTGCCAAACTAAAACCTAATTCCCCATCAAAGGTATACAGATTTTCAGTTTTAATCACGTCTAATCCGAGTTGCTGAAACTGCTGCAATAAATGAATAATGTCTTCATGCGAAATAGATTCTAGATGTTTAAGATCGGCAGAAGATTGAAAACGGCAGCTGCAGTGATGAGCATAGGGGGCATCAATCATGCTGTTGGGCCAAATTTTTAAACCGCGGCTTGTAATCACAACCGGTTTTAGTTTACCTTTTGTTGCCGTGATTTTTTCACCCAGTTCATCAGGCGTTAAACTTGGATTGTCAATAAAAATATCAACGCCAACCAATTCTTTTTTAGCGAGAGGCCTTTTCTTCACACCATAACATTCAATTTTTGCACGAACATCATGGCTGTAAACCACTGGTTTAAAATGAGCAGGTTTTTGTCCCAAACGTGCAATCACTGCATCTGCGAATTCATCGGTATTTGCTTTTTTCTGGCTGTGCTCAGGTAAATAAATATCTGCAGTATGAATTCCATCTTCTAATGTTTTTAACCATGCATTTTCAATCAACATAGCAGATTCCGGTTGATTGATGTGGATGAGCATTTGAATGGCGGCATTTAATAATCCTGAAGGATTTGCAATTTTTTTACCGGCAATATCAGGTGCTGAGCCGTGAATCGCTTCAAACATAGCAACATGATTGCCAACATTAGCAGAACCTGCCAAGCCGACAGATCCTGCAATTTGCGCTGCTACATCTGATAAAATATCACCATACAAATTGGATGTGACAATCACATCAAAGCGTTCTGGTTGGTCAGCGACCAATGCAGTTCCAATATCAATAATGAAATGTTCTGTTTTAATTTCAGGATATTCCAATGCGATTTCATTGAAGACTTGATGAAAAATGCCATCCGTCATCTTCATGATGTTGTCTTTGGTTAGACAAGTCACTTTTTTGCGATTAAATTTGCGCGCATATTCGAAAGCATAATGCACAATTCGCTCACACCCAGGGCGAGTCACTAATTTTAAACCTTGATAGACTTCATCAGTTTGACGGTGTTCAATGCCAGCATAAGTGCCTTCTTCATTTTCACGGATAATCACTAAGTCCATACCAGGATGGGAAGTCGCAACAAAAGGCGCGTATGATACACAAGGACGCACATTGGCAAATAAGCTGAGTGTTTTACGCAGAGTGACATTTAAGCTTTTATAGCCGCCGCCTTGCGGAGTAGTGATCGGGCCTTTTAATAATACTTTAGTCCGTTTGAGAGATTGCCAAGCATTGTCAGGGATGCCTGATGTAAATCCTTCTAAATAAACTTTTTTGCCGATTTCAATGACTTCAGGTTCAATTTGTGCTTTTGCTGCTGTTAAAATTTTCATGGTTGCGCCCATAATTTCAGGGCCTATCCCATCACCATACGCGATGGTAATAGATGTTTTGACCGCCATTTTTCACTCCTAATGTATGTGTTCGAGTTGTTCTTCCGGAATAATTTTTGCTATGACTTTTTCCATCTGCATCGAGCGGGAACCTTTAACCAATACGGTGGCATGACTGGTTAGGTAAGGTTTGAGTGCTGTAATCAATGTTTCATAGTCTGTAAAGTGCGCTGCATTTTCGCCAAATCCATCGGTTGCTGCTTTAGATAAATTTCCATACGTTAATAAATGTTGAATGCCAGCCGCTTTGATATGTTGGCCCGCCTGAAAATGAAATTGATTAGCGTCAGGCCCTAATTCTTTCATGTCGCCTAAGACCAGTATTTTAGTGCCAGAAAATTCCGCTAAAGTGTGGGTGGCTGCTTCTAAAGAAAAGGGGTTTGCATTGTACGTATCATCAATAATGCGCACGTTATTCGACAATAGATGCTGACGCATGCGGCCGGGCGCTGCTTTTACATTTTCTAAGCCTGTTTTAATGGCGGAAAGATCAATATCGATTGCAAGTGTTGCAGCCGTTGCAGCGAGCGCATTCATGAGATTATGCCTGCCAAGCAAAGGCAAGGTGACGTTGAAATCGCCTTTCGGTGTTTTAATCGTGGTTGAATCAGGAGTCAAAACAGCAGTCACATCGGCGAAAGAGGTTAAACCAAATGAAATAGAGTGGCGATTGCCAATGAGTCCGCGCCAATAATCAAAATGCGCATCATCTTTATTTAAAATGGCAACCCCCTCATGACTTAGGCCCAAAAAGATTTCGCCTTTGGCTTTTGCAACGCCTGCCACACTTTGTAATCCTTCCAGATGTGCAGCCGCAGCATTATTAATCACAGCAACGGTTGGTTTTGCAAGCTGTGTCAGATAGGCAATTTCACCAAAATGATTCATTCCCATTTCAAGAACAGCATAACGATGATTTTTATTTAAACGTGCTAGATTGAGCGGTAAACCAATATGATTATTAAAATTGCCTTCAGTTGCCAAAACAGCAGAACTTTGGTTATCACAGGCTGCGCATAAAATAGCTGCAATGATATTCTTAAGGGTGGTCTTACCGTTGCTGCCGGTTACCCCAATCAAGGGCAAGTCAAAACGATCGCGCCAATCTGCGGCAATTTTTCCTAATGCCAAAAGAGTATCTGCTACTAAAAGCTGGGGGATGGCACAGTCAATGGGTTTACTGACTAATACAGCTGCGGCCCCTTTTTCGAGGGCTGCCTTTACAAACTGGTGACCATCAAATTGTTCACCTGGAATTGCGACAAATAAATTACCAGGAAGCAATGTGCGTGTATCAATACTAATACCTTGAAACGAGGCGTCTTGCCCCGGAAATGGAATAGCGAGAATATCTGCGATCTCGGTCAGGGATGCATGTATCATGGCGAGTGTTAAATCCTTATAATTTCGTTATCTCTGGGTAAAATTATGTCAGTTTATCAGGAATAAGTAAAATATTATTAGGTGGGTTTAATATTATCTTAACTATCTATTGTTACGCTGAAATAGCGTCTTAATTCAGTAGTGTTTTTAAATCGTAACGTGTCTTTATTACATGATACAAGGAGGATTTATGAACATGCGAAGAATTATTAAAGTATTAAAAAAAGCGGGCGAATATTTTAGTGTTGCAGCAGGTGTTGTGAGTATTGCTTTTGCTATTGCGGGTGCATTGGCGACCTTTCCTTTGTGGGTTGGATTAGTTGTTGCAGGTGGTATCGGATTGATGTTTGCTTGTTTAGGTGGCGTTAACGCGCGTCGTGAAATGAAAGAACGTGAATCTAAAATGATTCGAGAGCAGCAGGAAAGAAAGGAAGCGTTAGCAGAAGTGCATGAAATGAACGTAGAATTGAAAAAATTGAGAAATAATTTAGAGTGTGAATCACAATGTATTTTACCCCAACAACCAAAAGTTGCATTCCGAGAGCGAGCGGTTAATAATCTGAATCTATTTACACTTACTCGGGAAGCGTGCGGTCAAGATGAAAAATTTCAAAATCCGGTTGCTGAATTAAACTTGGGAATGAAATAACGTTAGGTATGTCATCAGAGTGTAGCTTTTGTGCTACACTCCCGCATGACTTAAGGTATGGGATGATCCAAGAAATTACTTATCAACATCCAGTTAACATTTTTTATTTCTTTGCAAAACAATCGGGCGCAGTTTTTTTAGAGAGTGCGCAACTTATGGAAAATTGCGCGCGTTATAGTTTTATTGCCATCGATCCCTTTCAGACCTTAATCGTAGAACAAGGAAAAATAAAATTAAATGATCAATGGATCTTTGGAGATCCCTTGCAAATATTGGCAGAAGAACTAGCAAAATTCCCGGAAGAAAACAAACCCAATTTACCGCCTTTTCAGGGAGGAGCAGCGGGTTTTTTAAGTTATGAATTAGCAAGATACATTGAAAAAATTCCGGTTCCTTCAAACAATGATATGCAATTTAGAGATATGGCCGTGGGATTTTATGATCTTGTCATAGGTTTTGATATGGTTTTAGAGCGCGCTTGGATTTTTTCAAATGGATATCCTGAAAAAGAAAGGCAAAAGCGAGAAAAACGCGCTCAAAAACGTTTAGATTGGTTGCTTCATTGTTTAGTGAATAAAGAAATGATGCCAGAATTACCCGATTGTTTTTGTCAAGCAGAGAGTATTCACAGTTCTTTTACAAAAGAAACTTATCAAGATGCAGTAAAAAAAGTGATAAATTACATTTTAGCAGGCGATATTTTCGAGGCGAATATTTCCCAACGTTTTCATGCTTTACTACCAAAAAATGCAGATCCTTTTAGTCTGTATCGAAAATTGCGTGCTTTAAATCCGGCACCTTTTGCGGCTTATCTGAACTTGGCAGATACCGTGATTGCGTCAGCGTCTCCTGAGCGATTTTTAAAATTAACAGAAGGCGAGGTTGAAACGCGTCCCATCAAAGGAACGCGTCCGCGCGGGAAAAATGTAGATGAAGATAAACATTTTGCTAAAGAATTATGTATGAGTGAAAAAGATCGAGCAGAAAATGTGATGATTGTTGATTTACTCCGAAATGATTTATCACGTGTGTGCGTTGATCACACGGTGTGTGTTAAAACGCTTTGTGGGCTGGAAAGTTATGCGACAGTTCATCATTTAGTTTCAGTGATTACAGGCACACTTTTAAAAAATAAAACAGCCGTTGATTTACTTCGCGCAACTTTTCCAGGTGGTTCAATTACGGGTGCTCCTAAAATTCGTGCCATGGAAATTATTGCTGAAATAGAACCTACACCGCGAGGCCCTTATTGCGGTAGTATTGGCTATATTGGATTTAATGGTGATATGGATTTTTCAATTACCATACGGACTTTTGCAATTAAAAATAATATTATTACTTTCCAAGCAGGCGGTGCGATTGTCATGGATTCTGATCCATTAACAGAATATGAAGAAACATTGACAAAAAGCAAAGCACTGCGCAATGCGTTGATTCATTAAATGATTTTATTGATTGATAATTATGATTCTTTTGTTTATAACTTAGCACGCTATATTGGCGAATTAGGTTTTGTAAGACATGTTGTTCGCAATGATTCTATGACAGTCAATGAAATTAAAATGAGAAATCCTTCACACATTATTATTTCTCCAGGGCCTTCAACACCTGATCAAGCGGGGATTTCGTTGCAGGTGATTAAAGAATTGGGTGCTATCATTCCTATTTTAGGTGTGTGTTTAGGGCACCAAGCAATAGGGCAAGCGTATGGAGGCAAAGTTCTTCGTGCAAAGCGTCCTATGCATGGTAAATCATCTTATGTGACACATAATGAAAAAGAATTTTTTTATGGAGTAGAAAACCCACTGCGTGTTGGGCGGTATCATTCTTTAATTGTGAGCGATGAAGATTTGCCTGAGGTATTATGCGTCACTGCGCGGTGTGAGGCGGGTGAGATTATGGCATTGCGTCATCGAGAATATCCGGTATTTGGGGTACAATTTCATCCAGAATCTGTTTTGACAGAGCAGGGACATTTGTTGCTTAAAAATTTTTTAATAAGGAATTAAAATGGATATATCAGAAATTAATATTTTTTTTAAAAAATACGCACAAGCTTACCTGGCATTTAATTCAGATGTTCTAGTAGAGTTTTTTCATTTTCCAAGTTTAATACATGATCTATCAGGTATTCATCTTTTAAAAAATGAAAATGATTTAAAAACATATGAGAAAAATTTTTTAGAGAATTTAAAAAAACAAAAAATTTCAAAAATAGAAAATGAATTGCTTCAATATGATTTTTCTCAGCAACTACCTAATGCTATCGGCTGTAAGCTGGCATACAAATTGTTTGATGTGAATAATCAATTATTAATTGATTTTGATTACACTTATTCACTGGTCAAGAATAAAGAATGGCAAATACTTTTTGCGCGTTTAGGAGCAGTGAGAAAATATTAAAAAATCCATTAATGGAATGAAAAAATGTTAAATCCAAATAGATATCGATTGTACAGAGAGCATAAATATATTTGCTTTTTCTTTCATGCCGTGTTGAAGCAAGCTGCATGCATGGATTTCACTAATGCTGCCGACATAGAAAGCATTAAAAATGAATTAAACAATTTAAAAAATCTTCTACAAAATCATGCCCTGCATGAAGAACAGCAAATGCATCGATTATTAAAACTAAAGCAGTCAAACGTATTTCAGATAGCGGAAACACAACATCAGGAACATTCTGTTTTTTTTGATTATATCGAAGAAAAATTTAATGCACTTGAAAAAGAGGGGAAGCTAACAGATAAAAATTTTATTGGTTATGAGATTTATTTAGATATACGGAAATTTTATTCAGATAGTCTTCTGCATTTTGATTATGAAGAACGTGTCATGATGCCGGAGTTGCAAAGACTATTCAGTGACGCAGAATTGAAAGAAATTGATCATGAAAGTTATCGCCAAATGTCAGCCGAACAAATTTTTGATATGGCGAGTGTTCTGTTTCCACATATGAATCGTGATGATCACCATGTATTTTTAGCCGATATCAAAGATTGTGTGCCGGATAAATTTGCTCTTGTCTGGCCAAAAATTGCTAAACTAGTGTCGAGCCAAAATGCATCAATTGTAAAAATCTAAACTTGATTTGACACTGACTGTCAGATTGATTGTGCCAATTTTTCGTGCTTTCAGGCTGATAGATTGAAACCCATTTAACTTAGGCTTAGGCTTTCTGCATTGCAATACGTTTTGTGCTTTCGGGTCAATGACCTGAAATCCACATAGTCTAAGGTTAGGCGTTATGTGCCCCACCATGTTTTGTGTTCTCAGGCCGTAGGCCCTGAAATCCATTTAGCCCAGGGTTAGGCGCGCTTTTTGCGCCGTAACCTTGGGTATTCATTTCACTCACCACCAAGCGCTGTAAGCGCGCCATCACTATGTTTCATATTCTGAAGAGTATGATGTATGGGATTAAATGCTTGCGCGCCTACAGCGCTTTGATAGGTTGTGAATTAAATACCCAGGGTTACGGCGCAAAAAGCGCGCCTAACCCTGGGCTAAATGGATTTCAGGGCCTACGGCCTGAGAACACAAAAACTTAGCGCGATCAATCTGGCAATCAGTGTCAGATCAAGTTTTTACATTTAATTTTTTGTTAACCTGATTTTTTTAAATCACGATAAAAATTTTCGTGAACACCTAATGCTAGTAGTAATCTTTCTTTTGGATTCCACTCATACGCTAACAGTATTTCTTGCTGATGAATTTTAAACTTATAAACAAAAACACCTGCTAAATCTCCTTTTTTTTCTTGTCCTATTTTTGGATCTTGGATAATAGCGCGAATTGCCTCATTGACTTTCAATTTTTTGTTAAGATGAAATTTCTTATAGACTTTTTTAAAAGCAGGCATTTGTTTAACAACGATCTCAGTCACTTTCTTCCTTAAAATTAAAAGGTTCTGCTAACGACTTATCTTGCTGCTTTGAAATTAAAAGATCTTTAACAAACTCGATAGGAAGATCAGGATTATCCAGCGCGCATTTTCCAACCATTGCCCAGAATTCAATTTGATTAGGAATAGAGCGAAATTCAGCACGAGCTACTTTTTTAGCTTCATTATAAATAACTTCGTTAATCCGAATCGGAATACCCACAAATACACCTACCTAAGTATTGATTTACTACATTTGTAGTATAGCATACCTATATAAAAAAGCAAAAATATTTATCAAGAAATCGTTCGTAACTAACATGAATAATTTAATCTATTCCCTCAAATTTAAACCCAAGGCGCTCAAAATGGCCTTCTAGTTCGTCAATATTGTTAAAACGGATTTTCATGTATCCACCGCCGCGTTCTTCATAATCAATGTTGACCTTATTTCCCATATGATCAGCCAATGCGGTTTCTAAACGATTCAGATTGGGGTCACTATATAAATGATTTTGTTGGTCAGGTTGCGATAACTTTTTTGCCTCCGCTTCCATTTTTCGGACGTTCCAATTTTTTTGAATACATTCCAGAGCAAGTGGATATTGCTGTTCTTTTGAAAGGCCCGCAAGAATTTTTCCGTGTCCTTCAGATAATTGTTTGGTTATCAATAATTCTTGTACGGGTGCGTCTAATTTTAGTAAACGCAATGTATTGGTAACGCTCACGCGAGATTTACCGATGGTTGCTGCTACTTCTTCGTGTAAATAATTAAATTCTTCAACCAAGCGTTGATAGGCATGCGCTTCTTCAATAGGATTTAAATCAGTGCGGCTGATATTTTCAATCATGGAAGCTTGTAAAGCTTGTTCGTCTGTATAATCACTCAGTAGGCAGCTGATTTCTGTCAATCCAGCAAGTTGAGCTGCGCGCCAACGGCGTTCGCCTGCCACGATTTCATATTTATTTTTTGGCAAGTGCCGCACAACAATGGGTTGCAGCAACCCACCCGTTGTTTTGATAGATTCTGCCAATTCTTGCAATTCAATCGGATCAAAATGTTTGCGCGGTTGATATTTTCCTCGAACAAGTTGATCAATAGAAAGTTGTAACAGAGTAGGCTTTGATTTTGTCATAGGTATCCTTTATTGACATGGTTGGGGTCCTGTGCCACCCCTTTTTTTAAATTATCTTATATTAACACTCTCTAATCCACCCTTGAAAAAGATAAATGACTGCTAGATACGCATCAACTGCGATTGAAATTCTGCTTCAAACTGATCGTATGTTTTAATCTGATCATATGCTTTAAGCGCAGGATGATTAAAAAAAGAAACGCGAGTACCTGTATTTGTATAGTTCACCTGGATATTTGACTTTGGCAACAATGCTGCAGACACACTACATTTTATTCTGTTTTCAGGCTGACACACACGGGCTCCTTTTTGAATAAGTGCCTCAATCAAGATAGAGCTATCAAATGCAACTGCGTAATCTAAAAGAGTGAAGCCGTTTTTATTGGGAACATTCCAATCAAGCTTAACGGGCTGAGTGTCTAATCGATTTCCTAAATAATTGAAATACTCGCAAATGGCCTGCTCATGCACCTTACGTAAATCGGGAAAAAGATCTGCCGGATATTTCGTTAATGAGAGAATAGCAAGATGCAGCGGTGTATCACCGTCATTATTGTACGCGGTTGCACATTTAACAATCTGGGTATTTTCTATGATGCTATTGATGGAAAAATGATTCCCCAACCCCGCCTGCAACTTATGAGTTAAAAAAAACTTACTTGATTTTTGTAAAAACTCTTCGCTATGTTTAATAAATGCTGCAAAATAATCCGCATCTACTTTGGCTTCAACAGATACCATTAATCGTTGAGGCGCTTCTTTTGAAAGTTCTGGACATAGCTGATCAAAATAATTTTCTCTCAGCATAGCTTGCAACTCCAAACTGCGGGGAGCTGTTTTTTTAAGTTTCTCTCGGTTAGCCGCGGTAAATGTAAAAGAGATTCTTTCAGGATTGGTAAGTAATAGCTGAAGCAATTTCACATCCTCTGTTGATTGGGCCACATCAATTGCATAATCCAATAAATTTTTTCCGTCTTTATCGTTAATCTGATTAACATCATGATTAGTGCCTTTTGCTTTTGCGAAACCCAATAAATAAGTAATAGATTCAAGAATCATTTTAACATTATTATTTTCCATCAAAACACAAATGGCTGTCTGTAAAGGGGTTTTTCCTTGAAGGTTTACCTGATTAATTAATCCTGGATATTTATCCATAATTTTGTTAATTAGCCGCCGCATTGAATAAGTTGTCATTCCACCTCGGTAACAAAAAAGATAGTGCAAAACAGTATCGCCATTCGAATCCGCCATACGTAAAGTTTCGCAATTATTGCCAGCGATTTTTTCCAGTAGTTTTCGTATGATATCATAATGAGTTTGTTTTTTTTGTAAGATAACCATTAATGGTATTCTTCCCTCTGAATCTTGCTTGCTCCAAAATTTCAAAGGAATAGATTCGATCACCTCAACGATGTCTCGTGTCGTTCCTGAGCACTTATCTAAAAGAGAGAAACATTCTTCATCGGATAATGGCTGAGCATCCTTTTTCTTTTCTTCTTCAATTTGCATTAACATGGGTTGTTGCCCTGATGAACTTGCCACGCCCTTTTCTTCCGTAGAATCAACGTCCATTTTAGCATTATCAATAGATCGACTTATTGATGACAGCTGATCTGTTTCTTCAACTTTTGAAGAATGATTTATTTTTTGTTTTTTACTTAAATCTTTTTTCTGATTGGATTTTTTATTAAATTGATTGGTTTTGTTGCTTTCTGCTTTTGCTGCATTATTCTCCTTTTTCTCTTGTGACAAAGATGAAGATTTTCTCTTACGTTTTTCGACATCAAGAGCAATATTATTTGCATAATGGGAAATATATTTAGCCATTTTTGGAAATTCAACTTTTTCCGGTGCATAAACGGCGGATTGATTTTTATGCTGAGGAAGAATTCCTGCAGTAAATTGTTTTCCAATAAATTGGTTGAAATAACAACTTGAAGAATTTCCCCATTTAAAATCAAAAATATGACATACTTTATTGGGATCCTTAGGGTTCAACCGCAAACCGCGTCCACAACGTTGTATTTGTTTGTTTTCAGATTGGGTAGGTCTTAGATTAAATATAACCTCAGTTTCTACATCATCAAAGCCTTCAGTCAAAATATCTGCGCCAGTCAAGAACCGCAACCCACCTAACTGATATTGTAGGATAAGATTTTGACATTCACGTCGATCAAGAGATTTTACATCTGCTTCAAAAGACAAAGGATTCTTTTTTTTATTTGTATTTGCAGAATGCACTGCTTTAGCAATACCAAAAGGATGAGAAGCAATAAATTTTTCTGCGTCCTTAGTAGCTTTTTCTTTACTCCTTTTTACACGCTCCTCAACGGTTAGCTTGCTAGCTTTAGCAAAACTTTCCTTGGCACGTTGCAAAAAATGCTGAGCAACATTTTCTTTGTATTTCTTTTCTAATTCCTGGTTAGGGTCAATATCTTCAATCTTAATATTATCATTAAAAGCTTGCGCCATTTTTTTCGCATGCTCAATGCCGGCGCAAAACACAACGCCCTTTTTACCCCGAAATGGTAGATGTGTTACAGGACTCTCTTTATTCATATAAATATCAATAGGAACAAAATTGTATTCTTCTTTATTAATAATGTGAGAAAGTCTTTCACAATCAATTTCTGCAGATTTTTCTTCTACACTTTCTATATTCTCTACATCAACTTCAATAATGTCATAAGCAACAGGACTATTCACTTCCAGCAAGATAGCTTCCGCGATATTTAAAGGTTGTATGGGATTATCACTGCCGTCTTCTTTATAGCCTAGTAACTCATAAACACTAGGGAGCCCATCTGTATTTGGCAATTTCATCGCGGACACCGCGATATTGAGCTGTTCTTTCGCTTCGCGTGCTTCTTTTTTCAAATTATAAGTAGGTGTCGCAGTAAATCCTAAAATAGTGCAGCCTGCATCCTTTGCATGCTCTACCATCTTGCAACGATCTGCAGATAGCGCATTATGCGCTTCATCCAGGACAACTAACCCAATTTTATCCCATGGTACTTCTTTATAATATTGCTGCAACGTATCATAAGTAACCACCATGACATCGCTGTTATCTACAATAGCCTGAATATTTTTTTTATTGAGCGTACCTATCCGAATATTTTCAATATCATCACACTTTGATTTTAATTGGGCATAACGTAAATCAGGTGCAAAACCTTTCACGCTTCTGATCGTCTGCTCCATTAAGGTGATCGTAGGTACAACAATAAGGGTTTTAGGACAAGATTCATTGTTTGATAATGATTGTTTTTCTTCTTTTAGATCCTTGATTGTCTTGCCAGAATTCTTTGCTAGCAACTCCGCCAAACGCGTAAAAATAAATGTTTTACCTGCACCAGTAGATAATGGAAATACCGCATGAGACGCACCACCTGTCAGCGAATTTGCTTCCAGTTTTTGGAGATATTGCTCCATTGCGCGTTTTTGATGAAGCTTAGGCTGACCAACAAAACATGTTTCTTCCTTTTCATCCAAAAGGAGGTAAGCTTTTAACTTTGACATCCATTGATGACGTATTTTTTCACGATCATTGTTTAATGTTGGCGATAATTTACGCCTTATCATAATAGTCGACGATGAAGTCAAGCGTGCTTCAAGAAAAGAAGCCGGTCTTCCAGCAAGCATGGATATTTCCTCGTTTTGTCGTTTTGATATCTTTAATACACCTAAGTGATTGATATCATTTATTAATTATATTTTGTTTTTTAACAAGATATTACAGCATTTATCTTAACTGAATATTAAGTCTTCGCTGTAAGAAAGCAGGCTTTGATTTTATCATAGGTATCCTTTATTGATAGGATTGGGATCCTGTGCCGCCACTCTATTTTTTTAAATTATTTTATATTTTTATTAAAAAAATCTTCTACCAATTTTTGATAATTTTTAACAGGTTCGCCGTGAAGCAAGTCATCCGTAAAATAAATTTCTACTTTCTTATTATGATGCGATGCTTTTTCTAATAAGGTAGCATATTCAAAAGAAATAACATTATCATGGCGCGAATGTAAAATCAAAATAGGAATGTGTAAGTTTTTCATGCTTTCCTCAGGCGAGACTTTTTTAATATCTTCTCGCAAGAAGAGTAGGCCCCAAAGTCTTGTTAATGCAGCCAAAGGGTAGTTGACGAAGGGAATGCGGTAATAAGATTCTGCCATTTGGTATAAGTTGGCATAAGCTGACTCTGCAACAATGGCTTTGATCGCGGGCATTTTAGCAGCAGCCATAATGGCAACCGATCCACCCAGTGAAAATCCCCATACACCGACTGAATCAATGCCTCGTGAATGTAAATAATCAATCGCGGCTTTCAAATCATTTATTTCAAAAATACCAATACTAGAATAATTTCCAGAACTTTCGCCAAAATAACGGAAATCAATAAACAATAAATTAAAATTTTGATGAAGAAATAATCGCGATGGCAAAATATTTCCTTTATCAGCAGGATAACCGTGCAATAAAATAATGGTTTTAGCCGATGGATTTTTATTTGGAATAAACCAGCCGCGAATTTTAATCTTATCTTTTGTATAAAGCGTTACATTTTCATAAGGCAATTTGAAAGCAGCAGGGGTAAGTGAACTCACTATCCGATAAGGCCGTATGGCAAAATAAAATCCCATGAGTGAAGTCACTGCTAAAAAAAATAAAATCGCAATAATAATTCTAATTGAAATCATTTTAAGAAGTCTCTAATAAAATTTTTTTAGATTGAAAATGAGAGTTAAGTCCCTGCCAACAATTCAGATAATCTTCTTGACGATGAGGCGAATTAAGTGCTTCAGGGGTCACGCACCAAATATCTTGTGATTCAAACATAAAAGCGAGCGTATTGGCATAATATTCAGGCTGTAATGAGCTTTCGGTAGCCTTATTAAAAGCATGTGCATCTGGCCCATGCGCTGACATGCAATTATGTAAACTGCCGCCGCCCGGTAAAAATCCTTTTTCTTTGGCATCGTAAGCGCCGTAAATGAGTCCCATATATTCATTCATAATGTTCCGATGATAATAAGGAGGACGAAAAGTGTCTTCAGAAACAACCCAACGCGGCGGAAAAATCACAAAATCCACATTTGCAATGCCTGGCAAAGCAGAAGGTGAAGTAAGCACTGTAAAAATAGAAGGATCGGGATGATCATAGCTGACTGTATTCATCGTATTAAAAAGGGAAAGATGATATTTGTAAGGAACATAATTCCCATGCCAAGCAACGACATCACAAGGTGAATGATCAATACTAGCCGCCCATAATTTTCCTTGGAATTTAGTCAGTAATTTAAATTCACCTTCTGTTTCTGAAAAAGCAGCCACAGGAATTTCAAAATCACGCGGATTGGCAAGGCCGTTTGCGCCCAAAGGCCCTAATTCCGGCAAACGAAAAGGCATCCCAAAATTTTCACAGACATAACCACGCGCTTCATTTTCTTGTAATAATACTTGAAATTTAATACCACGTGGGATGACGAGGATTTCACCGGGAGTTAAACCAATCCAACCCATTTCTGTTTGAAAATGTAGAGCTCCTTTTTGCGGCACAATTAAAAAATCACCGTCCGCATTATAAAAATAAGTATGCTGCATCGATGTATTTGCAGAGTACAAATGAATAGCAGCGCCTTGATTGCCGGCCAATGTCCACAATCCTTGAATAAAATCAGTGGGTTTTTGAGGATAAGGCAAAGGGTCCCAACGCATTTGAGTGGGCGGCATTGGAATTTGATTAAAGGGCGGGGCGCTTAAATATTCATGCGAAAATAATTTGAATTCACCATGCATCACAGAGGGGCGAATGCGGTATAACCAAGTACGTAAATTAAGATGTCTAGGCATGGTAAAAGCGCTGCCGCTTAATTGTTCTGCATATAAACCATGAGGGACTTTTTGCGGAGAATTCTTTCCTGGCAGCAAAGTATTTTTTATGGCTTCCGATTGAAAATAATTACCAAAGCCATTGTGATATTTCAATGCATTCATGTTAATACTTCCTGAAGCGCGGTTAAAAATTTTTCGTTTTGTGTAAAAGTTCCAATAGTCACGCGTAAATAGGTAGGCATGTGATAGGCGTGTAATGGTCGCACGATGATACCTTTGTATAATAATTTTTGGTAAATTTGATTCGCATCTTGTCTTGCATCAAAGGAAATAAAATTACCGAGTGATGGAATAAAATGAAGATTTAGTTTTTTTAAACCATCTGCTAATTGTTGCCGCCCTTCTTTATTCAAAATAACGCTTTTGGCAATATGGTCTTGATCAAGTAAAGCTGCTTTTGCAGCGTATGCTGCAACAGTGTTCACATTAAACGGCAATCGTGCTCGATTTAAAATATCTGCAATGATGGGGGAGGATATGGCATATCCTAAACGTAAACCCGCTAATCCATAGGCTTTAGAAAACGTACGAGTGATCACTAAGTTAGGATATTTTTTTAATAAAGCGAGTGTATCTGGATAATCTGCGCATTCAATATATTCATGATAAGCTTCATCAACGACCACTAAAATATTTGCTGGAATAGATTCTAATAAATAGATGAGCTCATCTTTTTTAGTGTAAGTGCCTGTTGGGTTATTAGGATTCACGATAAAAATAATGCGCGTATTTTTCTTAACAGCATCAACCATTTTTTTTATATCATGTCCAAATTTATTTGCTGGTGTGCTGATAATTTCTGCGCCGTAACTTTTTATTAGCAGGGGAATCGTTAAAAAAGCATATTCTGAAATGACTGCAGAATCTCCCACAGTTAAATACGCTTTCGTAATCATTTCTAATACATTTTCAGATCCATTACCAAGGGTAAGCTGAGTGGGGATCACTTGTAAAAACATCGCTAATGTTTGTTTTAACTCATAGCAGCCGCCATCGGGATATAAATGTGCTTTTAACAAAGCCTGTTCTGCTGCCTGCAGTGCAGCATTACTTGCGCCCAGCGGATTTTCATTGCTTGCTAATTTGATGATGGAGGAAATTGCCAATTCACGCTCAACTTCTTCAATCGGTTTACCAGGTTGATAAGGAATTAAGTGTCGAATGTAATTATTCGCGAGCGCATGAAAGTCAACATCAGTCATGAAATCGTTCCTTCTTATGTCGGTTCCTTTGGCCATGCTTTGGTAAAAGCATCTAATGTTTGGCAATGTGCATCAATCCGTACTAATGTAGGATAGACACTTACATCACAGGCGAATCGTCTTGCATTGTATAATTGTGGAATGAGGCAAATATCTGCAATGGTGAGTGAATCACCAAAACAAAAACGCCCAGCGGTTGCTGAAACATGTTTTTCGAGCGCGGTTAATCCTTTTGCCATCCAATGATGGTACCAACGAAGTTTTTGTTCTTCAGAAATGCCTAAATCGTGGGTCAGAAAATGAAGTACGCGCAAGTTATTCAATGGATGAGTATCAGCAACAATGATGAGTGCTAATGCACGTACTAATGCTTTTTGATAAGGGTCATTTGGCAGTAGAGGTGGTTTTTTGTGAAGCTCATCTAAATATTCGATGATAGCGAGTGATTGTGTCACAATTTTTGGTCCGTCTTGTAAAGCAGGAACTAGATGTTGCGGATTAATTTTTTGATAATCCGGTGAATAATGTTCACCGCCATTATTGACTAAATGGATAGGAACATCTTGATAGGCGAGTCCTTTTAAATTAAGTACAATGCGCGTGCGAAAGCTTGCAGAGGAACGGAAGTAATTATACAGTTTTAGCATGTCATCCTCGCTATACCCGTATCACTTTTTGTTTAATTGCTCCAAAAATACTTTGATTATTTTTATCAAACATTTCAATCTGCACGCTATCTCCCCATTGCATAAAAGGTGTTTCTGCTTTTCCTGTTTGTAATGTTTCTAACATGCGTTTTTCTGCGATGCAGGAGGACCCAAGACTTCGATCTAGATTAGAAACTGTTCCAGATCCGATAATAGATCCTGCCATTAAAGCCCTTGTTTTTGCAGCGTGCGCAATCAACGTGGGAAAATCAAATGTCATATCGATCCCGGCATTCGGTTTTCCAAATAATTTTTGATTGAAACGTGTGATGAGTGGTAAATGAATTTTTTTTCCATCCCAAGCATCTTCCAATTCATCGGGTGTGACTGCAACCGGTGAAAATGCGCTTGATGGTTTACTTTGAAAAAATCCAAATCCTTTATTTAATTCTGCAGGAATCAAATTTCTTAATGATACATCATTCACTAACATCAAAAGACAAATATGTTTAGCAGCATCCTCTGGTGTTGAGTGCATTGAGACATCCGTGGTAATGACAGCAACTTCTGCTTCAAAATCGACACCCCATTCAATATTTTTGATGGGAATATCATCGTAAGGGCCTAAAAAACTGTCTGAACCGCCTTGATACATTAAAGGATCCGTCCAAAAATCAGCGGGCAATTCAGCGCCTCGCGCTTTACGTACTAATTCCACATGATTGACATAGGCGCTGCCATCTGCCCATTGAAACGCCCGCGGCAATGGGGATGAGACCGATTGTTCGCTAAACATTAAACTATTTTTTATTTTTCCCGCATTTAAGTTATCATAATATTCCTGCAGTTTAGGTTTGGTTTCAACCCAATGATCAAGTGCTGTTTGTAAATTTTTTGCAATATCGGGTACGGGAATTGCGCGAGATAAATCTTTACTAACCACTACAAGCTGCCCATCACGCGTATTATTTTTTAAAGTTGCAAGTTTCATAGATTTTCTTTTTCCATCGTTAATACACCTCGTTTGATTTGATCTAATTCAATCGATTCAAATAAGGCTTTAAAATTTCCTTCACCAAAACCTTCATCACCCTTACGTTGAATAATTTCAAAAAAAACGGGGCCTAACATATTTTGAGTGAAGATTTGCAACAGTAATTTTTTTTCTTTTTCAGTGGTACCATCTAACAAAATACGATTTTTCCGTAAACGTTCGAGTGATTCGCCATGATTTGGTAAACGTTTATTAATCAAGTCATAATAAGTATCTGGTGTGTTTAAAAATTTTAAACCGGCAAGATAAAGATTTTCAACAGAGTGATAAATATCTTTGGTGCCAAGCGCAATGTGTTGAATGCCTTCGCCGTTAAATGCTTTTAAAAATTCTTCAATTTGTGATTTATCATCGGATGATTCGTTTAATGGAATGCGAATTTTACCGCAGGGACTTGTCATGGCTCGGCTTTTTAAGCCTGTTAATTTTCCTTCGATATCAAAATAACGCACTTCTTTAAAATTAAAAACATCTTCATAAAATGCTGCAATATGATCCATGTTGCCGCGATATAAATTATGCGTGACATGATCAATGTAAGTTAAGCCGATGGAAGGTGAGGGTTCTTTAGAAGTTAAAGAAATAAAATGAGTATTATAATTCGCTTGTTTTTGACGGTAATCCACAAAATAAATAAGACTGCCGCCAATACCATCAATAGCAGGGATGCCGTACGCGTCTTTTTGATGGCGAGGTTCGTAGGGTTTAGCACCTTTGGCGAGCGCGTGTTCGTAAGCGATGCTTGCATCCTTCACTAAAAAGCCCATGGCAGAGACAGAAGGGCCATGCAGTTTAGCAAATTCGCTGGCCAAACTTTCTTTTGTATTATTAATGATAAAACGAATATCATTTTGTTGGTAAAGTGTCATATCAAGGGTGCGATGTTTTGCAATGGGTCTAAAGCCCATCTGCAAAAATTGTTTTTCAAGTATCAGGGGTTCTTCAGTAGTATATTCTAAGAAATCAAATCCGTTAGTGCCAGCAGGATTGTGGCGTTGCATAAGTCCTCCGGTTTGTTTACGCTAAGCAATATAATACGCTACTTTTTTTATAAAAGGGATGCTTAAATTAGGATTGATTAAAATGTCATACAAAAAAACTTCTTATGTCGCTAAACTTGTTAATGCAGATGGATTTGCAGAATATCTTCCTGAAGAAAATGCAGTTTGGCATGAATTAATCAAACGTCAACTGCCGATTGTTCAAAATAGAGCGTGTGAAGAATATTTATATGGACTTCAATTACTTAATTTACCGCACGATAGAATTCCTCAATGTCCTGATGTATCTCGTGTTTTGCAAAAAGCAACGGGTTGGTCATTGGCTCCTGTGCCTGCATTAATTCCATTCGAACGTTTTTTTCATTTATTGGCTAATCGACAATTTCCGGCAGCAACCTTTATTCGGCGAAAAGAAGAATTGGATTATTTGCAAGAACCCGATATTTTTCATGAGGTATTTGGCCATTGCCCTTTATTAACTAATCCCGCTTATGCAGATTTTACTCATACCTATGGTAAATTAGGTTTAAAAGCAAGTAAAGAAGACCGCGTTTTGCTTGCACGGCTTTATTGGTTTACCATTGAATTTGGTTTGATGAAAAGTGCTTCTGGATTACGAATTTATGGCGGCGGTATTCTTTCTTCATCGAATGAAACAGTTTATTCGCTGGAAAGCGATATTCCAGAGCGTAAACCGTTTGATGCAATTGATGCATTACGCACACCCTATCGAATTGATATTATGCAGCCGATTTATTTTGTGTTGGATAATTTTAAAGTTTTATATGACTTAATTGAGATGGATTTAATGGGTTTAATTCATAAAGCGCATTCTTTAGGTGAATACGCGCCGGTTTATGCAATCAATGGAGAACAGCATGCACGAAACATGTGATTTACAGGCAAAAAAATGTCTTCCTTGTGAAGGCGGTGTGCCGCCTCTTCCCAGTGAAAAAGTAAGTAAATTATTAGGGGAAGTCAAAAATTGGGAAGTGAATGCAGAAAAAACGATGATCGAACGTCGTTTTGCATTTAAAAATTTTTATAAAACCATGGCGTTTGTTAATGCCATAGCATGGATTGCAAACCAAGAGAACCATCATCCGGATATGGAAGTTGGTTATAATTATTGTGTGGTGCATTATACAACGCATGCTATTAAAGGTTTATCTGAAAATGATTTTATTTGTGCTGCAAAAATAAATGCGCTAGATTCGAATTGAAAATCTGACAAAGCAAATAACCCAGAACAACGTTATATGTTATAAATAGGGTTGTCCTGGATTATTACCACTTTTATTCTGAGTTAAATTTTTTTTACACATGGAGATAGTATAGTCTTTCCCCTCGCTTTGTTGTTTCTTTTGTAGAAGAGGTATCTGACAACGGCGGCAGACTTCTTAAGAAACGAGGCGAAGTAGCAGCATAAAAATTTTTCTTTCCAGGTGTTCCAGGTGTTGCAGGAGTTGTGGGAATCTCAAGATCTGAGCGTGGTATGCTAATCGTCAGGGGTTGTTTGACGTGCATTTTAGTAAATTGACCATTTGCTATCGAATAAAAACCTTGAAATCCCGCGATGATGGCGCTTAAAAACCCATTTAATTTACTAAGATCACCCGCAACCTCTATTTTTGTGTTTAACAGCGCATTGTCATTCCCAGTATTAGAATATTGCGATTTGATGATTTCTGAGATGAAGCTAAGGATTGCTTTTAAGCTAGCAATATGAACGGTTTCTGCTATTCCAAATTCTAATAGATTAACAAGGGTGCCTCGTAAATTTTCATTTTTTACTTTTTCTTGTTCTATTATTTTAATAATTCTGTTAACAAAAGCATTCAAGTTTGATCCTAATTGAATAGCATCATTACAAAATTCTTTTTGTTTTGCATGATCAGTTGTTTTTTTCTGTGACTCTTTCCATAGATCCCTATATTTTTCTGACAAAAATGGGGCACAGGCTGTTATTTCAGTTTCAATTTTTTTAGCTGCGTTTGATAATAGCGGATAATGCGCAACAGGAAGTGCTGTTTTATCTTTAATGGCAGTATCTGAAGCGTGTTTTATTTCTTCAGGGGTGGCAGGCGCTTCTTTATTTCGTATGTTGGATAAAAGCGTTTCGAAGGCTCTCGTGATAATTTGTATATTTTTTTGTTCTTGACTCAATGCTGTTAGCTCATCACCACCTGAAAGCGGCAATTCTGCATCGTTACCCTGAGAAATAGGCGTTGCAAAAGAAGCTGTTTTCTCCTCAGCATTTGCAACTTTGAGGGTCATTTCATTCAAAAGGTCTCTGATTTCTGCCTCATCTGTTCCTTCTGTACTTTGTGTTGACGTCGAGGATTGATTTGTGTTTGTTGTAGCAGTGCTGGGGGCTTGAGTTGTTGTTACCGGAAAAAGCCACTGGTAAGCAGATCGAATAAACATACGTTCGTCCTTGATATTGTTAATGAATAAACTGGACTAGAGTGTAATCTTCAATTCTTAAGAAATTCTTAAATGAAAAATAATTTTTTTATTTTTCTAGATAGCTATGCTTTTTAATTGACATAATAGGTGCAACGACATAATATGAAAAATAATTAATCATTATGTATAAAAATAAACCTATCTTGCTCTCAAGCGATTCCTGCCATGACTATTTTTCGCCAAACGTATGCTCAGATTAAATTATTTCCAAGCGTTTTTTGGATTTTAATTACGGCTGTCTTTATTAATCAGTTGGGTAATGCCGCATTTGTATTTTTAGTGTTGTATTTAACGAAGCATTTGCATTTTTCAGTGATGCAAGCAACCTATTGTTTTGCCATCTCAGGAGTCAGCATGTTTCTCACAGGTCTTTTGGGCGGAACTTTGATTGATCGCTTTGGCAGCGTGCGTATGATGGTTAATATTCTCATCCTGAACGGGATTACGTTAATTTGTTTTCCTCTACTGCAGCATTTTTACAGTGTTTTTATGATGTGTATTGTTTGGGGATGTATTTTTGGCTTATATCGTCCTGCGGGCCAAACATTTGTGAGTTTACTTGCGCCTCTCGGATTTCTTAAAATCGCATTTACGGTTTATCGTCTCGCATTAAATTTAGGGATGAGTATCGGTCCTGCAATTGCGGGTTATTTAGCTTTGCATTCTTTTCCCGCTATTTTTAGAATGAATGGTTTAAGTAATATTCTCGCAGCTATTATTTTATTTGTGGGTTTTAAAAATTCATCTTGGATGAATTATACACCCACGTTAGAACATCAATTTGAATTCAGTTTGAAGTGGTTAAAACGCGATGCACTGCTCCGTTGGTTTATCTTGGGACTGATCCCTACCCAAATGGTGTTTTTTCAACATGAAACGACATTGGCTGTTTTTCTTGCGCGCGATTTACATTTTTCATCGGGTTTTTATGGATTATTATTTACAGTCAATACGTTAATGATTGTTTTTTTAGAATTACCCTTGAATGTGGCCATGCTTTCCTGGCGTGCACGTAACAGTTTATTCTGGGGAAGTTTTTTTATTACCCTCGGATTTCTAGGTTTTTATTTTGCCTACTTAAAATGGCACATTATTTTGTTAACGATGTGTTGGACCATAGGTGAAATGATTTTATTTCCTGCAACAAGTACTTATATTTCTGATCTCTCACCTGAAGGGCGGCGCGGCAGTTATATGTCAATTTATTCGGCGTCATCTAACATGGGAATATTTTTTGGTCCTTTAGTGGGCGGTATCATCATGGAACAATTTTCCTCTCATGCTTTGTGGTTATCTTGCGGATTATGGGGAATGATGACTTTAATGATTTTTGCATATATGCCCATGTTGCCCAGAAAGGCTGTATAAAATATTTATTTTTTTGCATTATTAACAAAAACCCAAGTTTCGAGGTTTAAAAGAAGATAATTCTTGAGAGGGTGCTTTAGTAAGATAGAAATCGTTTAATTTAAATTGATCTATAATGATACGCGAATTTTCTAGATTTGGCAGAGATCCTGCTTTGTCAATGGATTTTTTAATATCTAAAGCGGTCCTGGCTATCTGATCTATTATTTTGTTGTTATTTTTTATTTTTCCAGAGGAGGGTAAAAAATGACAAGCAAGAGATTTTGCTGTTTTGGATACATCGTGATTGTACATATGAGCGCAAGAGTTCATTAAATGATAAGCAATCATCACGATTATATAATTTTGGGCTATCTCTCTAGGGGGAATTTTAGTGGCAGCGAGCCTGGATAATTGACTGTTAACATGTTCCACAAAAAATTTATCTTCATTTTTCAACTTAAAAATGAAACGAAATTGTTCCACATACATCAGTTTGTGAAATGCTTGAAGTCTATTGGGGCTCAGGTCAAATACGAAAGCAGCAAAACCATGATGAGTAGTTCGCATATTATTTTGTTGTATATTATTTTGTATTTCCCCCGCAGCCATCACTAAGTCTTCTTCTTTTAAATCAATGTTTCCTTCTACAAATTTCACTATAATGCGCAGCCAAAAAGACAGTTTCCCGGGGTTTTGATCTAGATATTTTCTTACTTGCCTAAAGTCGAGCGTTTCAAGTTGATCATCTTGATAGGTTTGTAATTTTATAAGATCGTTTATATCTAAATTGTCTGAGTCCAATGGGCAATATATTGTTCCGTCTGGTATGTTTAATCCAAGCATGGCTGCAACACAGGGTGCGTTACCAGGTTCTTGCATTATTTCAAGGTAACTTTTTTTAGAGATTGTCCAATCTAAGATAAGCGGTTCACCTGATGGTTTTTGAAAATGCAAAATAATATTGTAAGAATGTTGATGAGGGATGTGTATATTGCGGCCTTCTTCAACGTCAATCAGGGTAAGATCACCGAATTTTTTATTTCTCACTTTTCTTAAGATGACGCATAGTTCTAATACGGATGAAAGAATACAATTTTTTTCATTACTGTGAGTGAGTGTAGTGCTTACATCAAAATCATTGCGAGATAGCTTAAGACTAGGAAGCAACATGTCTGCAATAGATGTTCCTTTATCCGTGGAGATAGGTTTAAATTTATTTTGTTGGTCTGTCGCACGTAATAATTCAGGAAAACTCGCATAAATTGTGCATTCATCGGGCGTAAATGCGCGTATAGAAAGTGAAGAATGTTCTAATCTTTCAATCCATTTTTCTATTTCAGCAGTTGCTTCATGATTAGCGCGCATTTTTTCGCGAAGCATTCTTGCTTGTTTTAAATAGAAACGAATTTTTTTATTCCATTCTGAAAAATATTCTCTGAATTGACTCGTTTCTTGACTAGGTATTTTTTCTTCTGAGTAATTAACAGGTCTATTTTTTTCTTCTCGAGTAGGTTTTCTCGGAGGAGAGCCGGCTATCTCCACTAATAGGGATTGAATCACTGCTTTTGCCGATTTTATTTGTCTTGACAATTGTTCACTTTTAATTTCATCGCTCAAATTGGATAATGTTAATGATCGTTCAGTTAACGTAATTTCAAATTGTTGGCAAAATTCATTATAATTTTCTACTTTATCAATTTTTTTTGCGCGATTCATGAGTTCTTGAATTCTCGCAGTACTTGCTATTTTTTCGGCTTGTTTTCTAGCTTTTAGTGCTGCTTCTTTTCGGGCTTTTTCAGTAGCTGCTGCTTCTTCCCGAGCTTTTTCCGCTGCTGCTTCTTCTTTGGCTTTTTTAGCCGCTGCCTTTTCCTGGGCTTTTTTAGCGGCTTCTCTCGCCGCTTTTTTAGTGGCAGCTTCTTCTTTGGCTTTTTTAGCAGCAACTTCTTCCTTGGATTTTTTAGCTGCCGCTTCTTTTTCTGCTTTTTTGGCGGCTTCTTCCTCTGCCTTTTTAGCCGCGGCTTCTTTTTCAGCTCTTCTTTCCTCTTTTTGACGTGTTTTTTTTGACTTCTTTTTTTCTTTCTTTTCTGTATCGAGCGCTATTTTTTTATCGTGATTTTTTTTAATATTATCAATTAGGTTTTGTTTAACTTTTTCATTGGATAAATAATCACGGGTAATATTCTGAAGGACATTAAAATATATCAAGGCTTCTGGAATGTGATCTGTTCTCTCGTGTTGTTCGCGCAATTTTTTTATAAAAATGAGAGCATATCTTTCTTTAATTTCAGCTTTTATTTCGGTAAAAAAAGAATCTAATAATTTATTTGCGGCTTCTGTAATACTTTTCACTTCTGATTCAAGTATCATTGTTTCTTTTGGCGGTTGAAGTATTTCTAGTAATAAATTTTTTGCTTTATCGATATATATTTTTTCTTGATTTTCTTCCATTATATAGGTGAAGTGGATTAATATTTTTATCTTGTCTTGTATTTCAGTGAGATCATTTGTGAGTGGGTTATTTTTTATAGAATTAATTGATTTAGAGATTTCTCTGCATAGATTTTCCGCTCCTTCTATGGTGTGTATGATGTGTCTTTGTTGTGCTTCTAGAATTTCTTCTCGCGCGTCTTGAGCTATTCTGACGGGGGCGTTTAATGTTTTTTTTAATTCTTCTATTTCTGCGCATATAGGGTAACAAGTCTCGATTAACCATACTATGGTTGCTTTAACTGATATGGTAATATTTTCTGATGTCAATGCAGCTTCATATTTTTTTATTGTTTGAAATAGATCCTTTCGATCCTTAAATACTCCAGTCAAATGTTCTGGAAGAGAATTAGATGCTTCATAAATTTTTTTCAGAACTATGTAGGTTGTACATAATTCTCCTAGCTCGTTAATTTTTCTTTCTTTAACTAAAGATTGTAACTTGCTTTCTACGGTATCTGTTTTATCAGTGCTATCGTTTTTTAGGTTAAGTATCTCGCTAGAATAAGTTAATAAATTTTCCAGTATCAAGCATGCTTGTTTCTTTGTATGCTCATCAATTATCGAGATGTTTTCTGATTTAGAATAGGGTAGTTCTGCCAAAGTGATAGATTTTGCTAAAATGCCCAGCAAATAATTCATGTCCACTGCTTTTGAAAAAGGCAATAAACTACGTTCTTTAATTCTTTCGTTAAGATCAGGAAATCGTTCAGAGAATTTTACATATAGGACAGAGAAAAAACTTCCCAGCTCAATATCATGACAAGATAATTGGTCTAGAATATCTATAGTTGTGCGTTTGGATTGGATAAGATAGTCTCTCAGATATAAAACTCCAGCTACCCCTAGTGCATTTAACATTCGAATGAGTGGAATGATTTGAATTTTTGGTTCTTTTTCTGAATGAAATTGTTTTTCATCATTGTGGTTAGATAGATCTAATGGGATGAGAAAATCGTAAGGCTCAATCAGAAGTGGTAAAGGAGATGGAGCGGCAGAATTATATTGCTGAGAATTATGTTGCTCAATATAACTATTAAACCAATCTAAGTTGTTACCAAAAATTTCCAGTACGTTAATAATGGTAGTGCGAGAACCATCTTTCTGTTTTTTAAAAATAACAGCATAGTGCCAGAATATTTCTGGGAGACTATAGGTATCTGTTATTTGATGAGGAGAGAATTCATGCGCATCGAGTAAAAGCTTAACTAATTGGATATCGGTTTTTACAATAGCATAAAACAAAAAATTTCCGCAAAGGAGATTTTCAGGATCCTGTCGTGGAATAGATAATGCATGAAAAAAATCTTCTAATAGCGCATCATCCTGCGGATTTTTTTTTAATTTTTCTAACTCATCTAGTAATGAATGGAAATTATTATATTCACAATATTTAATAATAAACGCTGGATAGTCCTTATCCATGAAGGACCATAGGTCTGATACTCGAGATGCAAGAGGGTTCTCTTCTATAACTAATTGCTTAGATTCTAGTTCGGTATGAAGCATATCGCATCTCGCTCGTTTTTTTTGTGAATTATTATGAAAAATTTGAGCAAGAATATTACAAAATAGCAGCAAGCGCAATCATTCTTGATCCTATTTTGCTCTATTTAAGAAGATACTGCAGGCGGGCGCATTTTAAAAAGAGCTAAGTCATGACTTAGCTCTTTTGAGAGATCAGGTATATGCCATTGCATTGCGTGATGGTAATGGTTCTGCTGGCGCTTCTACTTCTAAAAGCGGAGCTTCTACTTCGTTGCGAGAAGAAAAAAAGCTGCAAGCTGCGCGAGCCATGCCAGTCATTCCTCTCCCTATCTGGTAGACTACCGGAATGCCTGCTACAGCGGATAAAACGCCTGTGAAGCTCACCTGAATCCAAGCAGCCACAGCTGAGCAAGATTCTTCACCATCCCTAGTTGTGCGACAGGTATGTCCTTGACTCACTTCTTTGCCCGCTTGATAAGTAACATATGCTAACCCGAGCGAAACAGTAGATAATACAAGTCCGCATCCTATTTGCGTTGACGTGGAGCAGGTCGCTGGATTTTCGGCGGCATCATTATTATTTTCATGGGTCACCGGGGTAGGGTCATTATTTTCGGGATTATCAGTATTATGGGGCGGATCAGTGCGAGCTAACATCATTGTCTCCTATTTTTTTATATGGGAACTTAAGGCGACGCTATGGTAATTAATTTTTTGCAGGAGTGCACGGGTTATTTCAAGCCCAGATATGAATAAGCTTTGTATTATTCTAAGCTATGATCTATTATGTACATAAAGATGTACAATTTATTGAGGTACCTATGTCAACACTTAGTGCAACCGATGCGCGTAAATTCTTTTTTGATTTAATTAAAGGGGCGGGTGAACATCATAAAACGTATCATATTCAGCATCGAAAAGGAGATGTTGTCCTATTGTCTGAAGCAGATTATGAAAGTTTGTTGGAAACATTAGAGCTGCTTTCTATTCCTGATTTTCGCAAACGAATTAAAAAGTCAGTTAAACAAGTTAAGAAGGGGGAAACTCTCTCGATGAAGGATGTTTTTGGAGAATAGAATTTGGCTAAATACGAAATTCGTTTTACGAAAGAAGCTGCAAAAGACGTTAAAAAACTAACTTCTAATTTAAAAACAAAATTAAAACACATATTACTTCATGAAATTGCTGTTGATCCTTATTGCGGAAAGAAACTGGTAGGAGATCTTCAAGATTTTTTTTCTTTTCGTTTAAGCTACAAAGACCGTGTTGTCTACACGATTGATAAAAAACGTCATCTTATATTTGTTCATCAGGCACGTACACATTATGGAGATTAAGAGGGCTTTGATACTAAAGCAGTTAGATTATTTTTTAGTAAGCGAGAATAAGGGATCCTTCAGCACTTGACCCCTTATCTGTAAAAATCTAAACTTAACCTGACATTGACTGTCGAATTTATTGTAGCAAGTTTTCGTGTTTTCAGGCCAACGACTTGAAACCCACATCATCTGAAGTTATGTTTTCTGCACTACAACACGCTTTGTCTTTTCAGGGCCTACGGCCCTGAAACTAATTTAGCCCAGGGTTAGGCGCGTTTTGTGCGCCGTAACCCTGGGTATTTAATTCACAATCTATCAAAGCGCTGTAGGCGCGAAACATTTTAATCCCATACATACTCTTCAGAATAGGAAACA
>CAZUQP010000025.1:0-40370 GCA_964622455.1 uncultured Coxiellaceae bacterium | reverse complement strand
GGAGGGAATATTCTTTTTCAGCAACGAATTACGTAACCTTTACAGCAATGACCTCCGATAAGGCATTATTGCATAAATTAAAATTTACGCATTTGTGTCTGTTCTCACAAAAGAGTTATCAACTGCTTTAAAGCGCTGCTCAATTTTAACTTGCTTACCCTAAAAGTTCGGTTTACTCTTAATTTTATTCCTCACACGGACGTTGGATAACACTATGCACTTTATGCCTGCGATGTATCCTGAGAGTATGCCTCAGCAATTTCTACGCAGCTTTAAACTTTATATCCATTCGCTATTTCATGTGTTTGGGCTCGCATTGATTCTCTCGGTCATTGCATTTATTCCACGCTTCATCATGTTAGCTACCAACCAAGATATCTTTTTTACAACGGATTTTTTTGCCCCGCAAAAATTATGGCTGTTTTTGGTTGAAATAAGCTGTCTGATTTTTTTCTTAAGCCTGTTGTGGCGCATTCGCTGCTTTATTGCCACTATCCATGAAACTTTGTTAAATGATTTTAAAAGGGCGCTCAAAAAAATAATCCCCGTAATAGTGGCTGGATTTATTCAAGGATTTTCTATTGTATTAATTAATTTTGCGTCATTTGGATTATACTTGCTTCTTATCCACGAAGGTTTATCCATGGATAAACCGCTTTTGTATTTGCTGATCTCTATTCTTTTTACCCTGCAACTTGCCGCTGCAATTTATATTTATTTTCTTTTTTGTTTTTATTTACCACTCATACTGGCGGAGGGAAAGAGCATTCTCATGTCCTTGAAAGAAAGTGTTCTACTGGTATGGAAAAATTGGTGGAGAACTTTTTTTGTTCAACTATTCCCGTGGGCATGTTATTTAATTGTATTACTCATCATTAAAAATATGATTCCTGTCCCCGTACACATTTATTTTACCGAACCAAAATTCATTACCTTTTATTCGGTTCTCTTACAAATTCTCTTATTTGCTCTCTTCATTCCATGGCCTGCAGCTGCTCTCTTAGTGCAATTACATGATCTTGAACTTAGAAAAAAACTCAACCGCAGTGTATAATGCTGGGTTATGATTGAATCTGACCATCAAACTCTATTCGGTTTTGACTTTGGCATGAAACGTATCGGCATTGCTATCGGTCAAACCATTACGAAGACCGCACGGCCGCTTATCACTATTCAGGCAAGCAAAGGTGTTCCCAACTGGGATAAACTAACTAAACTCATTCACACCTGGGAACCCGATGCATTCATCATCGGAATCCCTCTCAATATGGATGGCACAGAACAGCCCATTACACACATGGCCCGCTCTTTTGGGCGTGAATTGCAGAAGCATTATCATTTGCCTATTTTTGAAATCGATGAACGATTAAGTACTAAAGATGCCAAAGAGCGTTTATTCGAAGAAGGCGGCTATAAAGCATTACAAGATGGACAAGTGGACAGTGTCGCTGCACAATTAATACTACAAAATTGGTTGAACGAGCAAAAATGATGAAAAAATCTTCCGAACGATTGATTTATTTTTGGGGTCTGTTACTAGTGGTCTGCTTAATCAGCGCTACTTTTTATTTACAAGAATACGATGGTTTTGTTCCTTGCCCCCTTTGCATTCTGCAACGTATCACATTTGGCATACTGGGTGTGCTTTTTTTATTAGGCGTCCTATTTGCTTATCGAAGAATAACCTGTTTTTTTATTAATTTATTGGCTGCTAGTTTTTCGCTGTTAGGGATCTTATTGTCTGGCAGACAGGTATGGCTGCAACATTTATCGCCCAATCAAAATTCTGATTGCGGCGTCAGTTTGCAATATCTCATCAAGGCACTGCCTTTTGATCAAGTGATTGCAAAAATTATTGAAGGCGGGACTGAATGTTCGCAAACTGGATGGGAGTTTTTACATTTAAGTTTAGCGGAATGGTCATTATTTTGTTTCATTCTTTTTTTTGGATTTTCTTTGTGGCAGATCAAACGTTCTTTTCAGAAAAAATAGGTGCAAAATTTTTCTTACGCTATACTAGAACCAATTAAACTAACGGACCGCCTGACCATGGCAATAAAAAAGCACTGGATGTTTTATGGATTGGTTATCTCGTTAACCGCGTCCGTTGCTTTTGCCGAAAATCCTGTTGGCCAATCGATTCAAATTAATACCCATTTTCAAAGTGTGGCAGGTAAACCGAGCTGGCTTTTAATCGTGCGAGATGTTGAAAGCGGACAAGTATCACCTTATATATTTGATATACGCAATAATGATAATTTTTGGATTGCATTTACCTATGGACGTTCTTATCGTGTGAGTGTCTCCAATTTAAAGTGGGGCCCTTATGCAATCATTAATAATTTTTGTAATTTAGAAGATGGTATTTTAGATGGGCGTTCTCTTGTCATCACTTTATCAGGTGATTTAACTCCCATATCAAGCACATCTCTCTGCCACGTTTTAAATTACAAAAATAGTTATTTTCCCATCGTAAGTCCCGAATAAAAAAATAAAGGAACACACATGAAATTTAATAATATCTTAGAAACAATTGGTAGAACACCACTGGTGCGCTTAAATAAAATTGCGCGCGATTACCCATGTGAAATTTATGCTAAATGTGAATTTTTTAATCCTGGTGGTTCCGTCAAAGACCGGATTGCTGCCGCCATGATTGAAGAAGCAGAAAAAAAAGGAATGATCAAACCTGGGGATACATTAATTGAGGCAACATCCGGCAATACAGGCATTGGATTTGCGCTCGCAGGCGCCGTCAAAGGCTACAAAATCATTATCACCATGCCTGAAAAAATGAGCCATGAAAAACAAGTGGTACTTGAAGCACTGGGCGCTAAAATTTACCGTACTCCCAATAACGTTGCGTATGATCATCCAGACAGTCATTTGTCTCTTGCTAAAAAATTAAATAAAGAAATTCCGAACTCGCATATTCTCGATCAATATGGCAATCAATCCAATCCCAATGTACATTACCGGACAACTGCTGCAGAAATTTTGGATGATATCGGGGACAATCTTGCCATGGTAGTCATTTCAGCAGGCACAGGCGGCACTATTTCAGGGATTGGCCGAAAATTTAAAGAAACCAATCCTAACATTCAAATTATTGGTGTAGATCCCTATGGTTCCATTTTAGGAGGCGGCACGGAAATTTGTCCTTATTTATTGGAAGGAATTGGTTATGATTTTGTGCCGGACGTCTTAGACAATACACTTGTGCATGAATACATAAAAGTACACGATAAAGATGCTTTTTTAACTGCGCGTCGTTTGATTCGTGAAGAAGGATTATTAATTGGCGGCTCCTCCGGCGCTGCGATGTGGGCGGCTTTACAAACTGCAAAACGCCTTAAAAAAGGCGAAAAATGCGTCGTCATTTTCGCAGATGGGGTCCGCAATTATTTAACTAAATTTGTCGATGACAACTGGATGAAAGCACACGCATTTATTGATTAAGGAAATAGTTTCCTCATGAAAAAAAAACCAGCATCTCTTGAAACACGCGTCATTCACGCAGGCCAATCACCCGATCCAACCACGGGCGCTGTCATGACACCCATTTATGCCACATCCACCTATGTGCAAGAAAGCCCTGGCAAACATAAAGGTTATGAATATTCGCGCACCAAAAATCCAACGCGTGAAGCTTATGAAAAATGTATTGCGGATTTAGAGTCAGGTAATGCCGGATTTGCATTTGCATCAGGCATGGCTGCCATTGCAACTATTTTAGAATTACTAAAACCAGGTGACCATATCATTGCTATGCATGATTTATATGGCGGCACTTATCGTTTGCTTGAAAAAGTGCGTAAACGTTCAGCAGGCATTGAAGTTTCATTTGTCGATTTATCTAACTCAAATGCTATTTTATCCGCGATTCGAAAAGAAACTCGCATGCTATGGGTTGAAACACCAACAAATCCCATGCTGAAATTAGTGGATCTAGAAGAAACGGCTGCTCTTTCGAAAAAACATCATTTAATTTCGGTTGCCGATAATACTTTTGCAACACCTATTTTACAGCGTCCGATTGAAAATGGTTTTGATATTGTTGTGCACTCTGCTACAAAATATATTAATGGCCATTCCGATATGGTGGGCGGCATTGCGGTTGTCAATAACAATCAAGAATTAATTGAAAAAATAGGTTTTTTACAAAATGCGATTGGTGCCATTGCAGGCCCTTTCGATAGTTTTCTTGCTTTGCGCGGCGTAAAAACATTAGCGCTGCGCATGGAACGGCATTGCAGCAATGCATTGACACTCAGTGAATGGCTCGAAAACCATCCCAAAATAAAGCGAGTGATTTATCCGGGACTTAAAAGCCACCCTCAATATGCGCTCGCAAAAAAACAAATGCGTTATTTTGGCGGTATGATTTCTACTGAATTAAAAGGAGATCTAAAAGAAACGATCAAAGTACTTGAACGCTGCCAATTATTTTCCCTCGCAGAAAGTTTAGGCGGTGTTGAAAGTTTAATTGAACATCCTGCCATCATGACACATGCAAGTATTCCACTGTCAGAACGTGAAAAATTAGGCATTAAAGACAGTTTAATTCGAATTTCGGTTGGAATAGAAAATATTGAAGATTTAAAAGAGGATCTAGGAGAAGCGTTAGGCTGATACAGCCAATGTCTTCTGCCAAAATTCAGAATGTACCAACCCAATCGCAAACAAAATACCAACTGGCGCAACCATCAATGGTAATAAAGGATCTATACTTAAAAACATGCCGCCTAACATTGCGGTCAAAGACCAAATAAACGCAACCACAATAAAACAAATGCCCATGACTTTGCCCTGTTCTTCTTTGGCGACTACATCTGAATAAAGTGCTGTTATGCAACTAAAGGCAATCACATCGCCAACTGCCGTTGGAATGGCCGCTAACCAAATCAAAAATGTATAGGGGCCTGTTAAATGCCATAAAAAAAACATCGCCGTACTGACAGTACCAAGCAACACTAAGTAGAGAGATAACAGTAACATTTGCTGCATCGTAAAAAGTTGATCTAAGAAACGAATGCCAAACGTTGTAGCCAATGCCAGCCAAAGTGCAATAAGCCCCACAAATACGCCTAATTGATGAGAATCAACATGCATCACCGTTTTTAAAATAGGCGGCATAAACTGATAATACATACTCCAACTGATTTGGCTTAATAATAAAATGGCTGAAATACGTAAAACGGCAGGACGCGAAAATACTTTTTTAAGTGGTTGCCAATGAAACTCACGCCAAGGGGACGTTGTGCGTCTTTGAATTAACGTTTCGGTAAAAATGGTGAGCGTCAAAATACAACTGATGAATGCAAAAATACCGGCAATAAAAAACGGCAAAGAAAAATTTAATTGAGTAAAGAAAAATGGACTCGCAAAATAACCGCCCATGACAGGGCCTATAAATGCACCTATAGAAATTGCTGTTTGCAAATAGCCCATGTACAACACTTTTTTGTGAGAAGGCGCAATATCGCCAATGACTGCTTGCGCAATAGGGTTTGTTCTTGAAAATGCCCCACGTAATACGCAACTATAAAAGAGCACGCTCAATGATCCCCAAAGAATGCCAAATGCAGCTGTCACTGCAAAAACAAAAGCACCCATGGCGCCCAAAAAAATTAATTTTTTGCGCCCAAAACCATCAGATAGGGCGCTTAATAGCGGAGTCACAAAAATATTAACAATGTTCGGCGCTGAAATACACAGCCCATACCACATGCTGCGCACCGCATGAGAAGTATCTGCCGCAAATAAACTGCTTTGCACATCAAAAAATAAAAGCGTTAAAACCGGAAAAGTAATATTTAAGCTCGTATGGTCAAATAACATGACCCATAATAGGGGAGAAATAGCACGTTGATTGGTTTGCATCCTATTTAACTCATCTAAAACAATTGAATAAATAATGGGGCATTTAGGGGATAAACAGTATCGAAATATGAGATAAAAAACAAGATTTATCGCTCGTGAAATGAACTTTGCAGGTTAGTATGAATAGGCTTCATCAGGTATTGTAATACTGTTTTCTTGCCAGTCACAATATCTGCTTCTACTGTCATTCCTGTGCGCAGCGGATTTTTTTTGCTGCCTACATATTGTTTATCCAGAATAACAATCCCTTTGTAATAGGAAGTTTTACTGGTTTGATCGAAAAACGTGGTCGCTGAAATTTCACTTAATTTGCCCGAGATACTGCCATAACGAGAAAAATCAAATGTCAGAATTTTAACATTCACAGGATCATTCACCTGAACATGGCCAATATCTAACGTAGTAATCCGCGTTTCCACTTGTAACATTTGGTTAGATGGGACAATTGTCATTAAAGTACCGCTCGGGGTCACCACAGTACCCGGGATCACTTCAATGCCTTTCACTATGCCTTCAATGGGAGAGTGTATTGCTTCGCGAAATACCCGCCCCTGTAATTTATTCAACGTATATTGGACTTGAAATAATTCATCATTTAGTTTATTTAAATTATCGAGTGAATCTTTTTGAATGCCTGTATTCAGCTCTTCAAATTTAAATGAAAATTCTTTTAAGACATCTTTTGCTTTATTTAATTCGAATATCAAACTGACTCGATCGCTCTCTAATTGGTTGGCCTCTCTTTTTTTAGTGAGATATTCTTTTTGTGAAACATACTCTTTTTTTATTAATTTTTCATACATAGCTAATTCTTGCAGTAATAATTTTTGATTTTTTTCGATTAGCACAATTTGATTTTGTAATTTTGTAATTTCACTCCGCTTCTGCTCAATCTGAGACAACAAAATTTCTTGTTGATTGCGTTGAGATTTATTTTCTAAATTGAGAAGAGCAACATCGCCCTCGACAACCGAATGAGCAGTGACTTCATTCGCCGATTTTTTTTCGGTATTTAACTCAGGCAAATGAGAGGAGTTATTATCAAGTTTTTTATTGTCAACAAAGGCCCTAATTCTACTGATATCGGCAAGAAGCGAAATTTTTCGTGCCTGTAACTGTTGTAATTCTGCTTTGGTGGTCGTGTCATCCAACGTGGCTAAGAGTTGATCTTTTTGTACGTGTTCGCCTTCTTTAACTAAAACCTTATTCACAATACCGCCTTCCAGATGTTGCACCTGACTTACTTTAGTCGCTGTAACAATTTCTCCATACGTCACCGCGACCTCATCAATACTTGCAACACTTGCCCAGGTCAACAAAATCAATAATAACCCGCAGATAATACCTGTGGTAAAAAGCACATACCGTCTTACCTCCAGTTCATCTAAAATAACTGTTCTAGGCATATACCAAATTTGCTGTTCTTCATTTTTTAAAGATTTTTCTTTTTCGTTATGCAACGAAATTTTATTTCCTATTTTTTTCAATTCTATAAGATAATAGTTTATTTTTTGATAAATAAAATTCAATATTTTTTTCATATACCGCCTTGAAAATATAGTTTCAATCTTTGATCGTTTAAAACAGTATTTTTATCACCTTCTGCAATTAGTCGTCCTTTATCTAAAATAAGAATACGATCAGCATTATTTAATAAATCACGATCTGCGGTAGTTATAATAATTGTTTTTTCTTTTTTTAATTCATTTAAAGAAAAAATCAATTTTTGTTTGGCATCCCCATTTAATCTATCAATCGTTCTATCAATTAATATTAACGTAGCATTTTTTAAAAACGTTCTTGCCAAGACCAGTCTTTGTAATATACGCATAGGTAAAAGAGGGTGATCATGTTTTTTAAGAACTGTCGTTAATTGATGGGGTAATTGCATAATATCATCATAGACAAAAGCCATTTTTAACGCTTGATACATTTGTTCCAAGGTTGCATCAGGTTTCGCAAGCAAAAGATTTTGCTCTATCGTACCATTAAAAAAAACAATTTCATTGGGTGAAAAACCAATTTGATGCCGCAATTCATGCAGATTAAATTGCCTTAAATCATGGCCGTCTAATTGAATATAACCCATCTGAGGTTGATATAATCCTAAAATTAACTTAAGCAAAGTAGACTTACCTGATGCACTGGGACCTGTGATTGCTAAAATTTCATTAGGCTTTGCTTTAAAAGTAATACTTAATAATGCAGGATCTAATTTAGGCGAATAACGGAAACTCACATTTGAGATCGTCAAATATCCGCGAATAGTGATTTGATCATTAAATCGAATGTCTTGAAATTCCGTTTCAAGCCGCATTAATGCATTGACTTGGTCAATGCTCGCGCGCACTTGATCAAAGCGAGAAATGAGTGTGTAGACCGACTTAATCGGTGTTAATATTCGCCACAAAAGAATCATAGTTGCAATCAATGCACCGACGCTCAATTCATTATGTAAAATTTTAATTGCTCCAAAACCCAAAATAGCGACTGCATTGATGGTGATAATAGCGTCAAAAGTAGATAAAATAATATTATTGGCAACATTTAATCGATAAAAAGAAAATGCTAAATCCGCCGATTTTTTCTTGAACCGTTCCAACCATGTTTTTTCTGAATGGGTATATTTGATAGAACGGATATTTAGCAATATTTCCAGCCACAAATTTTGCTGTTCTATATTTAAGAGCATCGCTTCTTTCATTAACCCTTTGAAATAACCCCATAAAAAAATACTAGAGATAAAAACTACTAAAATGGTCGCTAACGGGATCCACACTAAATTTCCCGCTAAAAGGCCTATCACCAAAACAAAAATTAACGTAAATAAAAAATCTAAAAATAAACCAATAGTGGGTCCTGAAAAAAAATCACGGATCGAGTCAAAATTTTTTATTTTAGCCAATTGCGAATTGATGGGCGCATTCTCAAGATAGGGAAGAGGCAATAAAAAAATATGCTGCATAATAGAATCATTAGCCGTAATATCTAATCTAGCTCCTACATTTGCAAGTATTTTATTTTGCATAAACTGTAAAGCAGTTGCTGCAATAATAGTAAGAAGCAATCCAATACTAATATTTGCTAATGCAGAAAGTGAATTGGCTGCAATCACATGATCATACACAACCATAATAAAAATCGGCGTCGCTAATGATAAAATATTCAGAAAAAAATTAATGACGATCGTTTGCCAAAGAATAGGTTTAAATTTATCAACCACTGTGGAAAACCATTTTTTAGGATGTTGCTCAGATTCTTTTGGGTCCATTTCTCGAAAAACATATAGATCGCCGCACCATTTCGAATCTTGAATTTCCGTTAACTTAATCTTACGTAAGCAATTATTTTCCCCGTCAAATACTGTTAGTTCATGTTGACTCATTGCCAAAATAATAAAAACTTTTTCATCTTGTCTGACAAACAAACAAGGTAATAACCGCCTGTCTAAATATTTAAGTGCAATTGAACATTTTTCATGCTGAAAATTTAATAATTTCATAATATGTAAAAAGCCGTAGCAATCTAAATGCTCTAATTGATAAGGCAACGATTCAAAGATATAGCGAGATTTATGACTAAAGCAAAGAGCATCTAATAAAGGCTTTAGACAATTTAAAAAATCTGACGTTCTAGCAAATGATAGGGCACTTAACCGTTCCGGCCATTGCAAAGCTTCATGATAATGCAGAGCAAAATCTTCATTGTGAGTCATAGCTTACTCTAATTTATGATTAATCAACGTGTAAATTCTATCTGTTAGTGTTAATAACATTGGATCAGTTGTGCCAAAAAAAAGAGTGATTTTCCCTTTATATAGATTCAGCGCATTCACTATCATTCGTAAATTGGCGTGATCAACATTCATAGTGATATGATCAAACAATATAATTTTTGGTTTATTGATTAAGATTCTAACTAAAGCTATTAATTGCCGAAATCCGTTTGAAAACATTTGCACTGCATTAGGCCCTACTCTTGTCTGAAATCCTTGCGGTAATTTGCTGATCATGTGTTCCAGGCCAATATGCATCGCAATTTCTCTTGCTAAAATTTCCTTAGAAGGATCAAATCCGGTGATATTTTCGAGTATCGTGCCATTATATAATACGCCTTCATGAGGCATGTAACAAATTTGCTGCCGCAAATTATGCAGGTTATATTCACTCACCTGTATATTATCAATCAATACTTTTCCTTGAGTAGGTAAGGAAAAATTCATCACAAAATAAAATAAATAGCGGCAGGCTCTGTATGGATCCTTGATCACCACGGTTTCTTCCGGAAAAATTTCAAGAAAAACATCCTCTACAAAAACACGGTTTTTTTCTTTTAATGAAACATGATCAAAAGTAATTTTCCCTTTGATAATACGATGCAATGTTTTTTCAGAAAATGGTTCTTCTGTAAGCGAATATATTTTTTTTAAATATTTTTGCGATGAATGAATATCTTGTTGTTGATTGTATAAACCGATAAATCGGGCGATAGGCTGCATGATTCTGCCAGAAAGTAAAATACATGCTGCAAGTCCTCCGATCGTCAACGAACCATAGATAACAAATAGCGCGCCCGCACTGACTGTGAGAAAAAAAACGAATTGCGAAAAAAATGCGACCAACGCCGTAATCGCCATTGTGCTTAAATTAATATCATAATTTGCTTCTGCTTTTTTTAATTGTAAGTATTCGCTTCGCCTCAAGATAGAGGGTTCCATTGCTAATGCCTTTAAAGTAAAAATACCGCTGAGAGAATCCACAATCAGGCTTATCCGTTCCCTATCATTTTCTTTTTGTCTTTGTAAATAAATGTTAAGGTTACTGCTGCGTTTATATATTTTTAAAGCGAGCAGAATCATTAATACTATCGGGACAATAACAAGCAAACCGCCAATATAAGCAATTAATCCGATAAAGATAATAATAAAAAATAGATCAAGAAAGTTAATAACGAATTGTTCATGATTAATTTGTTTGACTCGATTGATGACATCGCTATAAGTCAATAGACTTTGTTTTTCTATGCTGTTTTCTGGGGAAAGAATAGAATAGAGAATTTTTTCTAAAAGAGTTGTTGTCGATAAATACTCTTCGCGTGTAAAAGACCAGCTGCTGACGACTCCACGTAACGCCCGCAAAAAAACCTCGATAATAGCCGCGCAAATGACTAAAAAAATTAAAACAACGAGGGTTTTAGTGCTAGCATTTGGAATGATACGATCATACGTCTGCAACATTGCCAACGGTAATGCCAACATTAAGAGATTGATAAAAAAAGAAGGAACAACAATCCCTAACCAAAGATTTTTTTCCTGATGTGAGATACGTATATGCTGCCACGTTTCCTGAATTTGCGTCCACAATCGATTGATGGTCACCATCGTTGTTCGGCATCCCTACTCTAGTTTGGCTGTTAACTCCATGTAATTTTTTCAACTTCGCTGAAATTTAACTTACTGTTGTCACTCAGGGTAATATGGCCTGTTGCAGAAGTATCAAACTGAATAACCTGATTGACACTATCCACAGTATATGTCGCACCATTGGTAATTTCCATCGTCCAATCTGCCGTAGGTTGATTGGGTACACTTTCAGCACCCTCCACTTGAATCGTATCTATCCAAGCATCGTTACCGCCAACAAACAAATCTTTTTTTCCATCACCCAGTGCAAATAAATAAGTATCTGCGCCTGCTTCGCCATAAGCCTCATCATTATTGCCGGCACCTCCAGATAGAGTATCATTACCGGCACCTCCGTATAAAGTGTCCTTCCCCGCGCCGCCATACAAAATATCATTTCCTTCACCACCGCTTAACCGATCATTACCTACATCGCCGTATAAAATATCTGCGCCTTGCAAGCCCGAAATGGTATCTGCGCCATTTAAACCGTGAATAATATCGCCATGCTGCGTGCCACTTATTGTATTAGCGGAATTTGTGCCATCAATAATATTGAGTGGATCTACATTAACACTGATTTCCGAACTCACCGTTGATGTACTGCCATCATTTTCTGTTGCTGTCGCGGTTACCGTAAAATGATAGGTAAGATCGCCCAAAGGCGGCGTAAATGTTAAACCCGTTAATTCCTCTGGTGTTAATGCCCATGAGCCATCTCCATTATCGATACCTGCCGATAATGTCCCGCCTAGAGGAATCCCCGCAATATTAATTCCCAATGTTTCTGAGCCGTCTGTATCCATTAAACCTGCAGAAATATTCAGCGCGATAGGCTGCAGCTCTTGTCCCGTTGTATCAGCTGCAACTAATGTGGGCACATCTGGGGATGCAGGTGCAACATTGACGGGTGCATTAATAATATCAGCATCTATTTCAGGCAGTAACGTATCAACAACCTCTTGATTGACATTAGTCGAATCTTGGCCCACTTTAGCATCTATTTCAGGCAGTAACGTATCAACAACCTCTTGATTGACATTAGTCGAATCTTGGCCAACTCTCACTAACTGGGCCACTACAAAAGAATTTGGTTCAGAAAGGTTTATTGTCGGTGTGATACTCGATGCAGATGGCGGTATCGATTCACCTTCACCGCCTGTACTATTTGCTTGGATTTCCGAATTGATCACACCTGTTAATGAGGAATGAGGCAAATTAATCCCTGTATTATTATAAGGTAACTGCTCAGTCGCAGGAAAAGATGTTGTATGATCGATGGCTTGGGTAACATTACCCGTGATAGCAACATTATCTTGTGAATTAATATGCATATGAGAAACATTGTCTGGCATCGATAATTGTGCATGTGCTGGCGCAATGGCTGCATCACCTGTTAAAAACGTTTTTTCTAAGATGCGAAAAAAATTTGAAAATGAACCGATGTCGGCCTGTTCGATGAATGTGATAGCCAGCGCACCCAAAAGAACGGTATCACTACTCATCACTGCATTCGCGCCCATATGCATATGGTAGGGTTCTATACCATCTGTTTGCGTTGTTGACCGTGGCAAATTTGCTGGAGGAAGTGAGGGAACGGAAGCATCTAGCTGAGGGGAGGGAGAATTTGGAGTGACAAAGCCCTCACCCGGATGGTCCGGCTGAATAGGCTGAACACCATGAGATGTTTCGTTAGCAGACATATCTCACAAATCTCCATTCTCAGTACACCCTTATATTATAGCTCATATCAGAGCCAGAGTTGCCTTTATAACCGATTGTTTTTAAAGAGTTTTATAATCAATTCTTGGCATGATTCAGCCAATTATTCACCATCCATACATCTTGATCACTCAGTAATCCTGCTGCTTGTTTTAACGTAAGAAAATTAACAAGATAGAGATAACGGTCATTAATGTAGTCTCGCTCAGCTTCGTATAGATTTTCGCGTTGATTTAATACATTAATTAAATTTTCATTTCCAAAGCGATAACTTTCTTCCATGCCCAACAATGATTTTTTTGTTGCTGAAATTAATGATGCGCCTGTTTTAATTTTATTAATTCGCGCAACAATTTCATAAAAATTTTCTTTAGTTAAATCGATAGTTTCTAAAAATTGTTTATCTAATTTTTCTGAAGCAACTTCATAATCATATTTGGCTTTATCCACCTCTGCGACAACCTGGCCGCCCTCAAATATTGGAAAATTCAAACTAACACTTGCTGAAGAAGTATTAAATTTACTAGATCCCGTAGAGGGGGCTATAGGGTCTCCTATCGTTCGTGTAAAAACAATTCCATATCCACCTTGTAAGTTAAGCGTAGGCATATGCCTCGCTGTTTGTTGTTTAATATTTCGTAATGCAGCCACCTTATTGTACTGCGCCGCTTTAATGTCCCAATTTTGTTGTTCTGCGGTCTCCACCCACTGATCTACATTATTAGGATCTGGATTGATTAAAGGCACACGGTTTTTAAGAATTGCAAAATCTGGATAATATTGTTTAGTCAACATATGTAATTTTTCTTTATCATTAGTTAACATCATTTCTAGAGTCATATATTTTTCTTTAGATTTTTCATACGATGCTTTTGCAGTATGAACATCAATAATTGATGTTAAACCCGTTTTGTGGCGATGATACGCTTGATCATATTGTTTTTTATAAGCCGCACGAATCACTCCTGCTGCACGTAAATTTTCTTCGTCTGCAACTATCGAAAAATACGCTTTCGCCACACGAATAATAAGATCTTCAGCAGCCGCGTTTGCCAAAGCTTGTGCTTGTTTAGCCATTTCTTTCGCAACCAAATATTTATTGATCTTAACAAAATCCAATAAAGGTTGATTAAGAGTTAAAGCCGTATTATAACCACGCGCTGTGCTTGAAGCAGATGCTGATGCGCCATCAGGCAAACTCACCACATTCACTGCACTACCTGAAGCAATTGTTTTAGCAATGAAAGGAGTAAAAACAACCCCTGCATTTGGCAAAAGGCTCGCCAAATTAATTGGAACACCCTGGGCATTTGATAATTGTTGAGCGAGCGCTTGTTGATAGACAGGATCATTTCTGAGAGCATCTTGATAAACTTGCAATAGATCTACTGCATAAAGGTTTTCACAGTATAGCAGCAAAAAAAATAATACGAAAATACGTATCATTATAACGTCCTTATTGTTAAATTTGAAATATTCTACTTGTCCTTTTGTTGCTTAATTTCCGTTTGAAGTTCTTGGCAATAAAGATAGATACGTTTTAATTCCTCTATTTGTTTTTCATTTAACTCCCCATGATCTTTTGCCAACAGTTGTTGTAATGCAGTCATCATCACTGTTATTTTTTCTTTGGGTTTTAAGGCGTTAGATTTTTCGATGGCGTTATAAATCGCATCCCGAAGATTTTTTTGATCAATACTTCCTTTGATCAAATAGTCAGATGCGCCCCCAGAACGAAGCGCCCTTGCTGCAATCGTTTCGCTGCCTTCTCCTGTCAGGAGAATGATGGGCGCAGAAAAATCGGGATAATCGCTTCTAATCTGCTGAATCAAATCGAGCCCTGCGATATCAGGTAAATTTTGGTCGAGCAAAATGCAATCTGGCAAATGTTTTTCTAAACTCAGCAGGCCGCTCGCCGCACTGTCTGCTTCATCAAACAAAAAATGTTCTGCGCCTAAAAGGCGTTTATAAATTCGACGATCCACCATTTCATCATCAATAATTAAAACGTGTAATGGTTCTTTTATCATAAATTCTCACCTAATTATTAAGAAGGTAATTCAACGATTAATTCGTAATAATGAATAAGCGCAGTCAAATTTAAAAAATCTTCTCCCGCTTTTTCTTTGACGATATACCCCGCTACATTAAGATCGTAGGAGGCAATTTTATCCTCTTCTCGTTTTGACGTCGTCAACATAAAAACGATTGTCCTGTGTAATTCTTTATCCTTACGTAATTCCTTAATCAATTCAATGCCATTCATGCGCGGCATATTAATATCAACCAGTAAAATATAAGGAGGGATCAATTTTTCTTTTGTATTTTGACCGCGCAATAGCTGAAGTGCTTCAATGCCATCAACCGCGTAATGGATAGCATCTATCCTTTTATTTTTGGCAAATGCACGTTTCACAGCTTTTACATCGCCTATATCATCATCTACTACCAAAACAGTAATAGAACTCATAGCAATTTCTCCTGTAGATTTTGTTTTTTCGGCCAGGTGAAATAAAAAATACTGCCCTTTGGCGGATTATCAGCAATATGAATAGTGCCTCCAAATATATCGATATATTTTTTTACGAGTGCCAAGCCCATACCGCTGCCTTCCACTTCATCCTTTGGTTTTAATGTTTGGAACATTTTAAAAATTTGCTCATGAAATTTAGCCGGTATACCCGGGCCATCGTCTTTGACAGAAAAGACATAATCATTCTTATTTTCTTTAACTGTCACTTCAATAATTCCTTTTTTTGTATCATGATGCTTAATGGCATTGCTGATTAAATTTAAAAAGATTTGCTGCAAAGGCATGCGGTTCACATACACAGATGAAAATGCTGGACTCATTTTTAAAGACATCCCTTCTGGTAATGCAAGTAAAGTAACAATATCATCCATTAAAATATTCCCGGGAATAATCGTATTATAGCGCTCGTCCATCACATGTCCTGCGCGGGAATATTGCAAAAGATCATCCAGCAATTTTTCCATGCGCTTGACTCGTCCGCGCAATAAATTCATATTTTCCCGAGTTTCATCCGTTAAATATTTTTGCAAATCCTCTTCTAACCATTTTGATACATTATCGATGACCCGCAGCGGTGCTTTTAAATCATGCGAAGCAATATAGGCAAACTCTTCCAATTCTCGATTACTACGTTCTAGGTTAATGGTATATTCCGCAAGTTTTTGTTCGATTTCTTTACGTTTAGTAATATCGCGAATAGCAACAACAGCCGCTAAGCCCGTTGATGTTTGTAAAGAACGCATGCTCATTTCAACCGGAAATTGCCCCCCATCCCTTCGTAATCCAAACAATGTTTTTCTTTTTTTATTAGAGGGTGTATCTGATAAGTTAACGGCATGCTCATGAGTTTTTGTACTGCGATCTGGTATCAGTTCAGCAAGAAACTTCCCCAAAAGCTCTTGCTGTGTATAACCAAACAATTTTTCTGTCTGCGTATTGGTAAAAATAATTTTACTGGTTTTATCAATCATCGCCATGGCGTCAGGAGCCGCTTCTAAAATACGACGAAAATATTCTCCGCTATTTAATTGTTCGCTCTCTGATAAACGTATGACGTTGTTTCGCCATCTTAATTCAAAGAAAATAAACAAAACTGCCAAAACAGTCAGTGAAAACCAAGGAAGGATTTGAACCAGGGCGCTACGATGGAAGATCCACCCCAAAATCACCAAAAGAGCAGTAACCCCTATCAACACGGCGGTGAATGCATTAAATAATACATACCAATCATATTTTTTCATGGGCGCCGCCGGTTTCACTGTGTCGCGAAATGGAGGGAGGATATTTGTTAAGCGTAAAATAACCTGTGTACTTACACAATGTTCCTACGAATAAAGTGCGTACACAGAACCAACACGCAATAATTAGATCAAAAATTAATCTTTTTAAATCCGTCAGTTTGGCGTTGCTCTTAAGAAAATCTTAATTTTTTCCTTGTAACCTCATTGATCTTAAGGAGATTTTTTAAGATGTCGATATCACGATTACCTAGCCAAATTTCCGGCCAGCTCGCTTGTTGCGCGCCTGCTATATGGGAAAAAACAAAAACAGCATCTGAAGACTCTGACAAGAAAAATTTTAAAAATACGCTTAACACATTCGTCAATTCTGCCATGCAAAATAAAAGCGTAAAATTTTATTTTAAAAGTGTTTTGGACGAGCTGGTAAAAAAAAGTGCGGTAATATCCCCTTTTACCCTATTGCCTGTCGATTGGTTTTGGAACGAAATAATTAGCGTTCCTTTGCCTGCTAACGTTCCTCTTGATCCTAAAAATGAAACACGTATCATTTTTAATTTTTTAGAAAAGTTCCCTCAGCGCAGGCCTTACTTAATTGCGCAAATCGCTAAACGATTGCAAATGCAGGAAAATACTTATTCTTTACTAGAAAAAGCTCGCGATGAATTAAAAAAATTTTCTAAAGAATCCTTATCAAGGGAAATACAAGAAATCATCTCTTCTCATCGTAAAAAAGAAGCATTAAGTCATTTGACAGAAGATGATTCAGATGAAGAAACAGATTACATTCCTGTTAGTAAACCCCATCCCACCATAGAAGGGCGGGGGTATACTTTATGTACGAAAACTTGCAGCGAAGAACTTATTCTTCGTAAGAAAGAGCGTCCGGTTATTTTAAAAGAGAAATCATTCTATGATTTCATTGCCCGGCTTACCAATGATAAAGATTTATACGCTATGACAATGTCAGCCTCTTCATCTGAAAAAATAACCTCTGTTCTTTGCGATAGAATAGCATTATTTTCTTTTCCTTCTGAATGGGAAGAAAAAATTTCTGCAATAGATAAAAAAGATCAGGCACGTTTTAAGCTATGGTTATTTTGTGAAACTGCCCTTTCAAGTAGGCCAAAAAATAATAAAAAAAACTTAACGTCTACTTCGTCCATTAATAGTAGTCTAAACACCACTATTTCTTCTGCATCAGGGTCAGTGATAACGCAAGAAACCATCGCAGGACAATCGTGTGTACTTCATTCACAGTATGTAACAGATGAGAGGAATACAAAATCGCTGCCGCCCCAACGAAGTGCTCCTGAAACTCGCCATCCTGCAAAAAAGTCCTCGAATAAATTCTTTTTAGACCAGAGTCGTTACAGCGGAATTACACGCATTATCAACAGAGGGGGGAAATTTCTCTACGCGGTTGGAAAAGAATTTTTCGGTTTCAACAATACACAATCAACTTCTAGAACATCTCAAGGGGATCAACATCAAGCGACCAACGGACGCGCTGCTTTAAAGAAATAGTTTCAATCTGCGGCAGCAAATTTTTTAATATATCTTGTAAGTAGGTTCGTTTTTTTGCTTGCAATAATAACTGCACTCGATGCATGCCTGCTTTTCGCGGCATGGGCGCTGCCAAAGGCCCCATGATTTGCACGGCATTATTTTTTTCAATTTGCTTTTTTACTTGCTGCAAAAAATCCTCCGCTCGATCCGCTTTGTGTGCTTCCGCACGAAATAAAGCAAAAAAAGTGTAAGGCGGTAAATCAGCCATTTTACGTTCATTCAATAACGACGTTGAAAATTTCTGATAATTTTCGTGCAGCAATTGATGCAAAAGTGGATGATCTGGATGATACGTTTGAATCATCACAGTCCCTTCTTTTTCATCACGGCCAGAACGGCCCGCCACTTGCAATAATAACTGCCCCATGCGCTCTATTGCCCGAAAATCAGTACTAAAAAAACCGCCATCAATATCCAATATCCCTACTAAAGTCACATGGGGGAAATGATGCCCTTTAGCTAACATTTGGGTACCAATTAAAATCTGATGTTTTCTCTCTTGAATTTCCGTTAATACATTTTCCATTGATCCTTTACGCCGTGTACTGTCACGATCAATGCGTGCAATGGAATAATGGGGAAAATGTTTTTTTAATACTTGTTCTAAACGCTCGGTTCCTTGGCCTAAGGCTTCTAAATTATCCGCGCCGCATTTTTCGCAGGAAGTTAAAATATTTTTTTGCGCATCGCAATGGTGACAATGCAAACGCATCGCTTTATAATGATACGTCATTCGCGCATCACAACGTTTACACATCGCCATCCATCCGCACGCCTGACAAATTAACACTGGCGCAAACCCTCGCCGATTTAAAAATAACATGACTTGTTCATCTTTATCTAAATGATGCTGTATTGTTTTTAATAAAGAATGGGACAACCCTTGTTCTAATGATTGATGACGAGTATCAATTATTTGAAAATTCGGTAATTTAGCAACTCCTGCGCGCTCTGGCAAATAAAGAGATTGGTAACGATTTTGTTTTGCATTATGCAGTGTTTCAAGAGAGGGCGTTGCTGAACCTAACACAATAGGAATATCATTAAAATGCGCACGCATAATGGCAACATCGCGTGCATGATAGCGAAATGTATCTTGCTGCTTAAATGATAAATCATGTTCTTCATCGATAATGATCAAACCTAAATTTTCAAATGGCGTAAAAACAGCAGAACGCGTCCCGATAACAATCGGTACTTTGCCTGATTTAGCGTGCAGCCAGGTTTGAAAACGCTGTTTTTCTGTCATGCCTGAATGCAGCGTTGCAATCGGCACAGGAAATCTTTCTTGAAAGCGTGCGAGTGTTTGCGGCGTCAAACCAATTTCAGGAACTAATACTAAGACTTGTTGTCTGCGCTCCAATACATTTGCAATCGCTTGCAAATAAACTTCTGTTTTGCCGCTGCCTGTCACACCTTCTAATAAAAAAACTTGAAAGGCATTCAGTGATGATTGTATAGCAGATAATGCTTTTTGCTGAGCATCATTTAATACTAAAGGAGCACTCGATCTTTCATTCACAGAAAATAGCGTCATACGTTTTAGGGTTGTGGGTTTTCCTTGCCGCAACCATTTGGGTAATACTGCTGATAAGACTTCGCCCAAGGGATAATGATAATAGTCAGAAGCCCACTGACAAAGCTTAAGGATTTCTGAAGAAATAACAGGCGCATCATCAATCATTTCCACAGCTGATTTTAGTTTCTCGCGAGGAAGTGATGAGGTTTCACTCACCCCCAATAAAATTCCAATTAATTCACGGTGTTGAAAAGGCACTCGTATGCGTATGCCTGGTTTAAGTAAGCGGGTATCGCAATGGATAGGCGCTAAATAATCAAAATAGCGGTGCAGTTTGATGGGAAGGGTCAATTGTAAAATGGCTAATTTTTCAATAGTCATGGAAAGATACTTTAATGCACTTCCATTTGCTATGCTATAATTATCGTATAAAGATTTTTACGAAAGCGAGGCTCTATGCAAATGACCTTCTTTAAGTTACAAAAGAATGAAGTTGAGCAGTTATTAATGCTCATTTTGGATAGTAGCAGCGCGTTCAATGGATTATCTAAAGAAAATAAAGCCTCGCTCGTGGAAGAAACTGCGGACCATTTGAGCAACATAGAAATTACGAGAGAAAATATTAAACAACCTGATATGCAAACAAAATTGGGCATGGCGCTTGCTGCGGTATTTGTAAGCAGACATCCAGGCGGCAAAGCATTATCCATTGACTTTGAAAAATTATTCCAAGGATATGGTAAAAACGAATCAAGGCTCAGCATCGATGAAAAAAAACAATTAATTTCAAAACTTTTGACTGCACTGTATGAATGTGATCCCAAAGAAGCTGCTCTTTTTTTAAATTTTATGAACAAAATATTTGCTTCTTACAAAAAAAGTATGCCTTCTCCTGAAGCGGCTAATGAACAAACCTACATAGCCGTTCCCGGCAGTACTCAAAAACTCATGGATACGTACGGTATTGTCACAAAAGATAAAAATCAGGCTTTATTAACATTTGAAGAACTGGCTGCCATCTCGAGTTCTACCATTGATTATCTAGAAATACAGGGAGAACTTCCTCTAGATGGAGGTAGCTTCGGTGCGGAAATTACTCGAAAAATTATGAACTCTGGATTAACAACGACCGGAGCCGGAATGCGCCCAGACTTCAAACCGCACTAATTTATATCTGGATACTTCAATATGGATCAATCACTCGACTCTGATGTGTTACAGCAATTTGTAACCATTATCAATGACATTCCTTTCAATCGCATCTTAGGTCTCAAACTCGATACCATTGAAACCCATGGCGTTACCATGCGCTTTGCAATGACAAATGAACTCATCGGCAACTTTATGCACGGCATTTTGCATGGCGGGGTTATTTCTGCTGTATTAGATATGGCGGGCGGTGTTGCTGCCATGGTTGCTGCCATTCAAAAACGTGCCAATAAAAATATGGAAGAATTAGCCGCTATCTTAAGCAAAGCAGGCACTGTCAGCATGCATGTGGATTACATTCGCCCCGGAAAAGGACAAGATTTTTTAGCAAGCGCGCATGTATTACATAGCGGCAATAAAATTTCCTTTACGCGGATGGAATTACACAATCAAGAAAATAAATTAATTGCCGCAGGTACTGCAACTTATATGATTGGGTAACGTTCAGCAATTGCGTCAATTTTATGTAAACAAACGCCAAGCAGGAATAGCCCAAAAGTTAGGTTCAGCCAACTTCTGAATAAGATTACCGTTATAAATAACAATGCCGCCCAACCAATTGCTAAATTGGGTACTGATATTACGCATGGTATTGACATCTCTCATTGTGACTTTATCGCGTGCTTTTATTTCAATGCCAATGATTCCCTGCGGCAACTCTATCAATAAATCCATTTCTAATCCGTGACGGGTACGGTAAAAAAATAATTCTGCTTCATGCTGCATTGTTCGCAGCCATTTATATATTTCGCTGACAACCATCGTCTCATAAATTTCACCCGTTAATTCTCCCGTAAATCCAGAGAGCTGTCGTAATATCCCTACATCTAACCAATATAGTTTAGGTGTTTTTACCATACTGCTAGTCATGTTCCGTGAATACGGCTGCAATAAGATAACCTGATAAGAGAGCCTCAAGTATTCGAGATAACGACGCGTAGTATCTACGCTAACTCCACTGTCACGAGCCAATTCAGAATAATTTAATAAACAACCGCTGCACAAAGCCGCTAACTTTTGAAATAAGCGGAATGGTTGTAAATCATTGAGACGCGCTAAGTCTGCTAAATCACGTTCCAAATAAGTGTATTCATAATCCTTTAACCATTTTGCACGTTCTTCTTCTGGGATATGTAGTAACGCGGGCATACCACCCCAGCGTAATAGATGTTGATTGGCTTGTACTTTCAGTGTTTCTTCAGAATCAAACAAAAGAGGCGAAACAGAAGTCAATATTCTCGAAATATCATTTCCAGACACTATTTCCGCAAGCAAAGGTTGGCTTATTTTTTTCTCAACGGGGGTACATATTTCTGACATTAATAAAGGATAGATTTCATAAATAGCAATTCGGCCTGCTAATGTTTCGCGGATATTTTTTAATAATGTAATTTGGCTAGAACCTAGCATGACCGCAAAAGAAATTTCATGGGCATCATAAGCATATTTCACTTTCTCGAAAAGCTCAGGCGATTTTTGTGCTTCATCAATGAGCGCGTTTCCTATACTTGAAGCCCATAACGCAGTGGGAACTTGTCGAATTTTCTCCCGATTCTCGGGCGCATCGAGATTGATATAAGGCAATGAGGGATAAGCAAGCTTAGCAAGCGTGGTTTTGCCCGTTTGTCGTGCCCCCGTTAACAAGACCAATTTGCGCTGATCTTGCGCGGGCAAGCGCGTTCTTAACAGTCGATTTTTTAAAATTTCATCCATATCGTCTATTTTACCGTAAAATAGACGATATAATCAACGATTTTACGGTAAAATTTACGACAATATCGTAAATTTTACCAAAATGCTCGTTTTATAGTGTGGGGAAGCTCTATCCTTCCCTCAAATTTATGTTATCCTTTCGCCTCTGATATTGGCACATAATAAAAAGGGAATTGTCTATGCATCGCATACTCGTGGTCGGCGCAGGAAAAATTGGTTCATTGATTGGAACGCTTTTATCTCAGTCAAATGATTATCAGGTCTATCTTTCAGATATCAACATCAATACACCTTATTTGAAACGCCTTTTTGATAAAAAATCATCGATAGAATTAGTAGAACTTGACGCGCAAAAACCAGAAACCATTGCTGCATTTTTGCGTAAAAATCCGGTTGAAACGATTATTTCCAGCTTGCCTTATTATTGTAATATCGCAATCGCCCATATTGCCAAAGAATTTAAGTTAAATTATTTTGATTTAACTGAAGATACAAACACAGCCAATACGGTGACAGAACTTGCTAAAAATATGTCGACTGCTTTTGTACCGCAATGCGGGCTTGCGCCGGGATTCATCAGTATTGTCGCAAATCAACTCATGAAAAATTTTCCTGTTCTTGATTCAGTTAAAATGCGTGTCGGTGCATTGCCTGTTAATATCAGCAATGCATTACAATATTCACTCACTTGGTCAACCGATGGTTTAATCAACGAATATGGCAATCTTTGTCAAGCAATCATGGATGGTGAAGAAGTTAAATTGTTGCCGCTCGATGATATTGAAGAAATTAAAATTGATGGTTTGACCTATGAAGCATTTAATACGTCCGGCGGTATTGGCAGTTTAGCAGACTCTTATAGAGACCGCGTGAATACCTTAAGTTATAAAACCATCCGTTATCCAGGACATTGTGAAAAAATGCGATTTCTCATGAATGATTTAAAATTAAATAATGATCGTGACACGTTAAAGCGCATTTTAGAAAATGCAATTCCAAAAACCGGACAAGATGTCGTGCTTGTGTATGTCTCTGTCACCGGCAAACAAGATGGTTTATATTCCGAAGAAAATTATGTCAAAAAATTCTACCCGAAAAAAATTAACAATACACAATGGTCTGCCATTCAATTAACCACCGCATCTGCGATTTGTGCAGTGCTAGATAGGGTGGTCACACAGCCTGGAAAATATCAAGGCCTCATCACACAGGAACAATTTTCACTCGATGAATTAACCAACAACCGCTTTGGACAATATTATGCATAATTCTCTTTTAAAGGCGCTCAACTTAACCGATAAAAATGCCGGTACCAGTACAGATGTTTCTTGGTGGGCAAAAACAACCGATGAAAATGAAATTATTTCTTATAATCCATCTGATGGTAAGGCAATAGCCAGTGTTTATAATGCGTCGCATGCGGATTACGAGAAAGTGATTAACACTTCAGAAAAAGCTTTTCTTGAATGGCGTATGATGCCCGCACCCAAACGTGGAGAAATCATTCGTCAATTAGGCGATGCATTACGAAAACAAAAAGATGCGCTCGGCAGTTTAGTTTCCTTAGAAATGGGAAAATCTAAACAAGAAGGATTGGGTGAAGTTCAAGAAATGATAGACATGGCTGATTTAACTGTCGGCCAATCGCGTATGCTGTATGGTCAAACCATGCATTCTGAGAGGCCTTTGCACCGCATGTATGAACAATGGCATCCGCTGGGTGTCGTCGGTGTTATTTCTGCTTTTAATTTTCCTGTTGCGGTTTGGGCGTGGAATGCATTTTTGGCCGCCATTTGTGGAAATACTGTGGTCTGGAAACCTTCCCCCAAAACACCGCTTTCTGCTATTGCCGTGCAGCATATTTGTAATGATGTCATGCAAAAAAATAATTTGCGCGGGATATTTTCCTTGTTTATTACGAACAATAATGATTTAGCGGAAGAATTCATCGATGACAAACGTATTCCACTCATTTCATTTACCGGATCAACTGCTATTGGCCGAGAAATCAATCAAACGGTTGCCAAACGTTTAGGTAAAGTATTGCTCGAATTAAGTGGGAACAATGCCATTATTGTCGATGAAACCGCTGATTTAAAATTGGCAGTGCCTGCCATTTTATTTGGTGCGATAGGAACAGCAGGCCAACGCTGCACGACCACGCGTCGGTTGTTCGTGCAAGAAAATATTTATTCTCAATTAGTCGATGCCTTAGTGAAGGCCTATGCCAACATCACCATTGGCGATCCACTCGATGAAAAAAATCTCATGGGCCCTTTAATTGATCAAACAGCGGTAAAACATTACGAAGAAACGATTGCCCAAATTAAAAAAGCCGGCGGGAAAATGTTAGCGGGTGGAAAAGTGATTGATCGTCCCGGCTTTTTTGTCGAGCCCACTTTAGTTGAAGCTAAAAACGAATGGGACATTGTGCAGCACGAAACTTTTGCACCGATTTTATATCTCATGAAATATAAAACCATGGATGAAGCAATTCAAATGCAAAATCATTCACAACATGGTTTATCCTCTGCATTATTTACAAAAAATCTAAAACACGCAGAAAATTTTTTATCTGGGCGCGGCAGTGATTGCGGAATTGCTAATATTAATATCGGCACATCAGGTGCTGAAATTGGCGGCGCTTTTGGCGGTGAAAAAGATACAGGCGGTGGGCGTGAAGCGGGTTCCGATGCTTGGAAAGCGTATATGCGCCGTCAGACCAATACCATTAATTGGAGCGATGCATTGCCATTGGCACAAGGGATTAAGTTTGAGTTGTAAAATAATAAACTACACTTTGTACGTGGCCATTTTTTCTTGCAAGTATTTTCTTTTTACTATTTCGCTGCTACTGATGTTTTATAGAACGTGAACGAACTTTTATAAAACTTGCAAGAAAAAATGGTCGCATACAAATAGAGCGATATTTCAAATTGCAATATTGTACTGTAGTATCTTCCTTATGACGCTGCCTCTCATCACGCCAAAAGATACTTTAAAAAAAAATTATCATGATTTTTTAACTTCTTTACATGTATTAAATTTTAACGGTGAAATCAGAACAGATTATGCAGCACGTCTTTCCGTTGCAACTGATAACAGCATTTATCAAGTCATTCCAGAAGCCGTTATTTTTCCACGCAGCACAGAAGATATTGTGACTATCATGAAATTGAGTCAGGAAGCATCATTCCAAAGCATTCAATTTTCGCCGCGTGGCGGGGGCACCGGAACAAATGGTCAATCACTTTCAAGCGGCATCATCATAGATTGCTCTAAATATCTTTGTCATATTCTTGAAATTAATTTAGCGGAAGAATGGGTGCGCGTTCAGCCAGGCGTTGTACTCGATCAACTCAATCAATATCTCTTACCTTACGGTGTTCATTTTGCACCTGAAATTTCACCTAGCAATCGCGCAACCATCGGCGGCATGGTAAATACTGATGCTTGCGGCAATGGTTCCAAAATCATAGGGCGTACGAGCGATCATATTATTGATTTAACCTGTGTATTAAGTAACGGCACCATCATCCAATCAAGCCAATCGAATCCTCAGGATACTTTACAAAAAGCATTAACCGATATTTTAATAAAAAATGAATCACTCATTCGTGAAAAATTTTTTAAAGCACCCCGCACCTTAGGCGGTTACAATTTAGCAAAAACCTACCAAGGGAAATTAAATTTAAATTATTTGTTGGCAGGGTCGGAGGGCACCTTAGGAATTATCAGTGAATGTAAATTAAAATTATCTCAAACACCTAAGTTTAAAAAATTAGTCGTCATCAAATATCGTCATTTTGAAGATGCTTTGCACGCCAAAGAAATCACTTCTGACCTAACGCCGCTTGTGATTGAAACCTTGGATGAAAAATTGCTAAGCATTGCTAAAAAAGACAATATCCATTTAAAAATTGAAAATTTCATTGAGGGTGCAAACGCGATTAATTTAGTGGAATTCGTGGGGAATGATGAAACTATTTTAAATGAACAAATTAAAGTGCTTTGTCACAACATTGATGAAAGCGAAAAATCGACAGGTTACTATCTTGCAAAAAATGATGCGGAAATAAAATTATTGTGGGAGTTACGAAAACGCGCCGTTGGACTGATTAGCAAATGTCTGGATGGCACACGAAGGCCGATCCCCTTTGTTGAAGATACTGCGGTGCCGCCCGAAAAATTAGCTGATTACATTAGAGAATTCAAAAAACTTCTTGATGAACATCAATTAACCTACGGCATGTATGGTCATCTCGATGCAGGCTGCGTGCATGTGCGCCCCGCCCTCGATATGAAAAAATCATCTGATGAAAAATTAATGCATACACTGTCTGATCAAGTGGTAGGGCTTCTCAAAAAATATGGCGGCGTCCTATGGGGTGAGCATGGCAAAGGATATCGCAGTGAATATGGGCCTGCCTTTTTTGGAGACGAACTTTATCTTGCATTACGACAAATTAAAACATTATTTGATCCTTATCATCAATTAAATCCCGGAAAGATTGCAACTCCGCTGCCAACGAAAAATCACCTGGTTTCACTCACTCATTCACTGCGCGGCCATGTGGATAAAGAAATTTCAGTTCATGATGGAAATAGCTACGCATCTGCATTGGCCTGCAATGGTAATGGCGCATGTTTTAATTTTGCAACGAATGATGTGATGTGCCCCTCCTTTAAAGTAACTCATGATCGTATTCATTCGCCTAAAGGCAGAGCAAGCATCATGCGCGAATGGTTACGACAACTCTCAAAAAAAAATGATGTAGTGGAGAATTTACCGAGAACTTTTAATATTGTTAAATTATTTCGTTCGAAAAAAAATGCTGATTTTTCTCATGAAGTTTTTTCTGCGATGAGCGGGTGCCTCAGTTGCAAAGCATGCGTCAATCAATGCCCGTTAAATGTAGATATCCCCGACATAAAATCAAAATTTTTAAATGTTTATTATTCACGTTATCGGCGAAAATTACGTGATTATGTCATTGCACATACAGAAACGATTGCTAAATGGCAGGCGAAATACCCTTCTATTTCAAATGCTCTTTTTCAAAATCATATCATGCGCTTTATTTGTAATAATTTATTAAAAATAACTGATCTTCCACGCATTGAACCTTGGCGGGACGAAAAAAAATATTTATTACCTAAAAAGACGCTAACAGCTCATTCCATTATTTTAATCCAAGATGCATTCACCTCATTCTATCATGAAAAAGTGATGCGAAGTTTTTGTGATTTTTTTGAATCCATCGGATTTTCAGTGCATGTCGCGCCTTTTTTTAAAAATGGCAAACCATTGCAACTCACCGGATTTCTTGATCATTTTTCCCGATTAGCACAAAAAAATATGGATTACTTAAAAAAATTAGCGGCACTAAATGCGCCGCTAATTGGTATTGAGCCTAGCATAACGCTCACTTATCGCGATGAATATCAAAAAATCATCGGCCGAAAAAATATGGGCTTTACCATTCAACTACCGCAAGAATTTTTACAAAAACATCTTGATAAATTACCCAAAATAAATTCTCCCGAAACCTATTATTTATTGAGCCATTGCACAGAAAAAACGACTCTTGTTGAAACTGATCAACAATGGCAAACTATTTTTAGTGCGATGGGATTACAGTTAATTTCTGTTAGCGTGGGTTGTTGCGGCATGGCAGGCGCTTATGGACATGAAATAGAAAATCGAGACAATTCTTATCAACTCTTTCAAATGGATTGGCGGTCTTTAATCAACAAATACGGGACACATGTATTAGCAACGGGTTATTCCTGCCGAACACAGGCAAAACGTTTCGGTAAAATTACTTTATTACATCCATTAGAAATATTATTATCTAAAATAAATAAGGAGCGCTGATGAGTTATCAAACATTGTTTTCCACTCTCTGGGAAGATTATATAAAACGCAATCCGCACGCTGAAAAAGTCCACCATTTATTGACGAAAGAAGGTGAAACAATTCAAAATGATCATATTGCATTTCGCACCTTTAATCATCCTAAAATCAATATTGATCAATTAGCTAGATTTTTTATTGCCTATGGTTATGAAGAGAAAGAAAAATATGATTTCCCTATCAAAAAATTATTTGCTAAACATTATGAACATGAAGACCCTCTTGCTCCCAAAGTTTTTATCAGCGAATTATTGACTGAACAATTTAGTCTTGAATTGCAGGCAACAGTGAACGCCTGCATCCAACAAATCCCTGCGGACGCTTTATATTCAGAAGAATTTCTAACAGCGGGCACTTTTTGGCAGCCGTTAAGTTACACTCTTTACAAAAAATTATTGACAGAATCTGAATACGCAGCATGGATGTATGCTTTTGGATTTTGCGCTAACCATTTTACAGTTAACATTAATCAATTTCATACTCTTAAAGAAATTAACGAACTCAATTCTTTTTTAATAAAAAATCAATTTACATTAAACACATCTGGTGGGCTCGTGAAAGGGACGCCTCAAGATTATCTCGAACAATCAAGCACAATGGCTGAAGAAGTGTCCGTAAAATTTATTGAAGGAACTTACAATATTCCTTCATGTTATTATGAGTTTGCTAAACGTTATGCGCAGCCGAATGGAAAACTTTATTCGGGATTTGTTGCAAAATCAGCAGACAAAATTTTTGAAAGTACGGATGTGGGAAGAAAAAATAAATAGCCAATTACACAGACCCTAGAAACTGCTTGCCAATAAAAATGTATATTTATAACAAAATCGCTTTAAAATCCGTTGCCAAGCGTTGTAAATCTAATTTGTTTAAAAACAGGGAATAACACATCCAAGCAGAGAGCGCTGCAATGTCTTTAAATTGCGGAGGAATATAAAGCGGCGGCACGACAATTTTCTCTTCGATTAAATCAGCCAAAATATGAATATCTTCTAAAGTCGTTTTACCCATAAAAAGCAGCGGAATGTTAGAAATTAATCCGCGTTGAACTGCTAACCGTACATAATTATAAATTAAAATAAATCCTTTGCTGTATGACAAATCTTTGGTAAAAGGCCCGCTATCTGCAGTGCTGCCGCGAAAAACACGCGTCGTTGAATGATAACTATCTATTTCTTCCAGTCCTTGTTCACGATAAAAATGATAAACATCTAAAAAATTAGCCCCTTCTTCTGCCATGTTGACGGCGGTAATGCGATTGGTCAATCGTTTTAATCGGCCGGGATAAGAAGAAAAAGTAAATACTTCTGTAATAATTGCCAACCCTTCTTGAGTAATCGTTGATGAAGGCGGCCCTTTACTTAAAAAAGTACAGACTGGTTGCGCCAACCCATTTAAAGTAGTGCCTAAATGCACCCAGCCCTCATGAATTTCAAAAATCCGAATTTCGCGTTCGCTAAACATATAGCCTTTATGAATTTTAATTCGTTCAGCACCAGCTGCTGCATCCGCTAAAATACCATCGCTTAATTCAACTCGCGGCCCGCGACCTCCGTTGGTATTAGCAAAATAGTTTGATAACCGTTCGCTTAAAATAGCGACCGTTTCTTCACTGGTAAATGTTTTTTGATCCGCTTCTGTTGCTACACGATCTTTAATGTTATCCAGCGTGTTTGTCACTAAAGTCGCTAAATCTTTTAACGTGGGCGCCCCGATATGAAAAGCATCTTCTGAACTGCCGTATAATTCTTGCGAAATTTCAGTGAACCGAGGGGTGCCACGCTCCATCAACATCCCGACTACCCGGCAGTATTCACGGCACATACGCTGCATAATACTGCCAACGCCGCTATATTGACCCAGTTTGCGTCGAATATTGCGTTCTATTTCATGGAATTCGTCAATTTTTTGCCGCGGGTCGAATTGCAGTGGATTTTTCCGTAAATAATAATCCGTATCAACGTTTGGTAATTTTTTGCATTTGTGCTTAAAAAAATATTCTTGAACTTCCGCATCCCACTTAATGGCGTCTAAGACACGAATTGGCTTTTGGCACGCAACAATCCGCTCAGATAATTCGTGAATGACTTTCTGATAATCATCGCCATTTAACATAGAGAGTCCGTATCTTCTGCCTCGTCAATGGTAACAAGAAAAAAGAAGTGAGACCAGCAATGTGTGATATCACAGCATACCAAATTTTTTCAACTTAGCACGCAATGTTCCGCGTGAGAGCCCCAAAATACGCGCTACTTCCGATTGATTATTTCGGGTGTGTTTCATAACCACCGATAAAAGCGGTTCCTCGATTTCATCTAGAAAAAAATCATATACATGACGCGGTTCCTCGCCTTTTAAATTAGCAAAGTAGTGTTGCATCACTTCAGTGACATTTTCACGCAATGAAACAACGAGTGGATCGGTATAGGGGTTGACTTTATTATCATCCATGGGACTTTATCCTTAATAAAAAATGGTTAATCTACAAAAAGCAATTTTCGGCGTTCTGTTTCTACTGCACATTCTATGCAAAACTTAAATCCCAGTTGACGGCGTACCAGCGGAATTGCTTCTTCGCACAATGCGCAATTCTTAGGCCCCATTTTGCCAGACGTCGTAAGACGCAATCTATTTAACGCGCTTGACACTTCACTTGCAATCAAATCATTTGCCATATCAGCTTCATCAGCCATAGTATACACCTCATCAAAAGGACTGACGATTATAGGGAAAACTTTTCGAATGTCAAAATGTTATTATGAACAATAAAAATTGTACTTGAAATGCATTTTTTTAGAAAATTTGTCTTGCTTTTGGTAATATAACCCTTAATATTAACTCCCTAGAAGCATCTCTCAGAAAATCCCATACTCCGTCCATCATCCTTTCCTCTATTTTCAAAAATAACTGACTATTTTAATGAACAAGTAAGGAATATAATGAGAATTAGAAAAAATGAGGACTCTATGACTCAAGATGCAAGACTCGCTGTTTTAGAAACGACTATCAGTCATATTCATGAAACATTAGAACGTATTGACAAACGCTTTGATAAAATTGATCAACGATTTGATGCCATTGATAGAAAGTTTGAAATGGTAGATAGAAAATTTGAACTGGTAGATAAAAAGTTTGAAATGATGGATAAGAAATTTGAAATAATGGATAGGAAATTTGATACGATCAACAATCGCCTTTGGTCTAATTTTCTATGGTTACTAGGATTCATTATCTCTTCAACAGCCAGCATGCTTGCTGTGATGGCTCATGGGTTCCACTGGTTTTAGTGAAAATATTTTTACCCCAAATCCCCAAACAAACATTGTAATGCCGTCATAGCAGCAATGCCTGCTGTTTCTGTGCGTAAAATGCGAGGGCCTAAATTAAGCGGCAAAAAACACTGTTGCACAGCCTGAGTCATTTCTTGCTCGCTTAATCCACCTTCGGGGCCAATTAACAGTATGACACGAGAATGATTTTCAATTGTGAAAGTTTTTAATTTTTTATCCGTGTGCGGTGATAATACAAAACAATGATCGGCTTTGGCCGTTTTAAGCCAAACATCGAGAGATTGTGGTGCCAAAATAGTAGGAACTGTATTTCTGCCGCATTGTTCACAAGCGCTTATTATAATAGATTGCCAATGCTCAATTCTTTTTTTACTGCGTTCGCTATCTAATTTCACGTTACATCGTTCCGTAAAAAGAGGGATAATTTTCTTCACCCCCAATTCAACCGCTTTTTGAATGGTGTAATCCATTTTTTCACCGCGCGAAATGCCTTGCGCCAACCAAAGATCAAGTGAAGATTCAACATCGCGATCAATCAATTGTTTAATTTCTACAGTTACTGTTTTTTTATCGATAGATTGAATAACACTCGCATACTCTCCGCCTTCGCCATTAAAAATAATGGCAGGGTCCCCAATTGATGCGCGCAACACACGTGCAAGATGATGGCTCGCTTTTTGGTCCAATTGAATGGCTGTGTTTACCTTTAAAGGAATCGCTTGAAAAATACGTGTGGTCATAATGGAATCATATAATCTTTGACCGGTTGGCCGCCTATTAAGTGTTCTTGAATAATACGTTCCAATACCGGCGGTAAACAGGAGTGATACCAAACACCTTCCGGATACACGACTGCAATAGGGCCTTGACGGCAGATACGCAAACAATTGGCCTTGGTGCGATAAATACCGCCTTCTTCTGTTAAATGCAGATCATCAAGCCGTGATTTTAAATATTCCCAAGCCGCCAACCCTTGTTCCAACTCACAGCATTTAGGCTTAGTTTGATCACAGCATAAAAAAATATGGCGCTTAATGTACTTAAGCCCCAATTTTTCTGCCCGTTGTTTTAGTTCTTCATTCATCTCTCCATATTAGACCGCAAGCAAGCAACCTAGCAAATAATTTTACAATCGAATATGATATGCGCCTCGATTGCATAGGTAACGCTCTATCATGAATAAGCTTTACATCCAAACTCACGGCTGCCAGATGAATGAATACGACTCTGCCAAAATGGCAGATGTCTTGATGGCTTCTCATTGCTTAGAAAAAACTTCAAATCTTGATGAAGCAGACGTCATTTTGCTAAATACCTGTTCGATACGGGAAAAAGCACAAGAAAAAGTGTTTTCTGATTTAGGGCGTTTTCGCGCCTTAAAAGAAAAAAACCCGCACATCATCATCGGAGTCGGCGGATGTGTCGCCAGTCAAGAAGGTGAAGCTATTTTAAAACGCGCGCCTTTTGTTGATGTCATTTTTGGCCCGCAAACATTGCACCGATTGGGCGAACTTTTGAGTGCCGTCAAAAAAGAACGTAAACCAATTGTTGATATCAGTTTTCCTGAAATTGAAAAATTTGACCATCTGCCTGAACCTCGTGCAGAAGGTAAAACAGCGTTTGTATCCATCATGGAAGGCTGCAGCAAATATTGCAGCTTTTGCGTTGTTCCTTATACGCGCGGTGAAGAAATCAGCCGTTCATTTGACAGTGTGTTGGCTGAGGTTTCAAGCTTAGCTAGCCAAGGTGTCGCAGAAATAACGTTCTTGGGTCAAAACGTCAATGATTATCGCGGAGAAATGCATGAAGGCGGCACCGCTGATTTAGCGTTACTCATTCAATATGCGGCAGCAATTGATGGTATCGTACGAATACGTTTTACGACATCACACCCGCTCGCATTTTCAAATACACTGATTCAAGCTTATGCAAACATTCCAAAACTGGCGAATCATCTGCATCTGCCTGTACAAAGCGGTTCTGATCGCATTTTGGCAGCCATGAAACGCGGGTATACTGCACTTGAATATAAGGCAAAGATTCGCCGTTTACGTAAAGTGCGGCCTGATATTAGTATTTCATCCGATTTTATTGTCGGTTTTCCTGGTGAAACCGATGCTGATTTTGAAGAAACGATGAACCTTATCCACGAAGTAGGTTTTGATACATCGTTTAGTTTTATCTATAGCGCACGTCCTGGAACACCCGCAGCTAAGTTACCTGATAATGTGCCGATGGAAATCAAAAAAGAGCGTTTGAAGATATTACAAGACCGCATCTTGTTAAATGCCAAACGCATCAGTGATAGCATGGTTGGAAGCGAACAATGGATTTTAGTGACCGGGCCCTCTAAGAAAGATCTGCAGGAATTATCAGGCCGCACGGAAAATAATCGAGTGGTTAATTTTAAGGGAGATCCTTATTTAATAGGCAAACTGATACCCATTTACATTACAGAGAGCCTGCCGAATTCTCTGAGAGGAAAACTCGCTCTCGAATAATCTAAAAAGATACGTTATACTACGTTTATGTATTGCTGATAGAGAGCTCGCCTAACCATTGGAAACGACCCATTACTCAAAAGTCATTGTGTTGACCCCCGAAGACAACCGGCGATTGTTAAATCTGTGCGGTCAGTACGATGAACACATACAACTCATTGAAAAACGCTTAGAAGTCGATATCAAACAAAGAGGCTATACTTTTGCAGTGAATGGAGATCCTAAAGCCGTTCGCCAAGCCTGTGATGCGTTAGTTGAACTTTACCAAGAAGCCAAAACGCAATCTCATTTAGCAGCTGAACAAATCCATCTCTATTTGCAAACTTTACAGAAAAATCATTCTGCCGACGATGTATTGGAAGAAAAGCGCATGGAAATCCGTATCAAAAACGGAAAAGTCACCGCGCGCGGCGCCAATCAAATTCGTTATATTCACAATATCTTGCAGCATGACATTAATTTTGGTCTGGGCCCTGCAGGAACCGGCAAAACATATTTGGCTGTGGCCTCTGCTGTTCATGCGCTTGAAATTGAACGCGTCAATCGTATTATTTTGGTGCGCCCCATTGTTGAAGCGGGCGAGCATTTAGGTTTTTTGCCCGGCGATTTAGCACAAAAAGTCCATCCGTATTTACGTCCTTTATATGACGCATTGTATGAAATGATAGGCTTTGATACGGTTGGCCATTTAATTGAAAGCGATGTGATTCAATTAGTCCCGCTTGCCTATATGCGCGGACGTTCATTAAATGATTCTTTTATCATTTTAGATGAAGGACAAAATACGACCGCTGAACAAATGAAAATGTTTTTGACTCGTATTGGTTTTAATTCAAAAGCAATCATCACGGGCGATACCACACAAATTGATTTGCCCAACCGGCATGAGTCCGGCTTAGTACATGCATTAAGTGTATTACGTGACATAAAAGGCATTAGCTTCACGCAATTTGAAACGAAGGACATTGTTCGTCATCCTCTCGTGCAAAGTATCGTAGAAGCTTATGAGCGGCATACCGCGCAAGGCAAGTAATTACCATGTATGACATCACTATCCAACGCGTCACTTTGTCGGCATCCTTACCAAGTACATCTCGATTAAAACGCTTTGCAACCGCCGTGCTTAAAACAAAAATAAAATCCGCCGAATTAAATATTCGCATTGTGGATAAAAATGAAATGACTCAATTGAATAGTATGTATAGACAGAAACATAAACCGACCAATGTATTGTCCTTTCCTTTTGATATGCCAAAAGAATGTGAATCGCAAATGCCTCTTCTGGGTGATATTGTCATTTGTGCTGAAGTCATTGCTGAAGAAGCCCTGGCCCAAAAAAAAACGCTGGAAGCTCATTGGGCGCATATGATTGTACATGGCACACTTCATTTGCTAGGTTATGACCATGAGAAAAAAAAAGAGGCTGATCTGATGGAAGCAGAAGAAATAAAAATTTTACATACCTTGGGTTTTCATGACCCTTATCATATTATTGAAAAAGGTAAAAAATAATGACCGATCCTATCGAACAAAAATCACCGTCGTGGCTTGAGCGATTGAGCACTTTGCTCATTCGTGAGCCCAAAGATCGCGAACAATTAATGGATGTTCTGCGTGATGCCGAAGAGCGCGGCATTTTAAGTGCAGACATGCTCGGCATGATCGAAAGTGTATTGCAAGTTTCTGAAATGCAAGTGCGCGAAATCATGGTACCCAAAGCACAAATGGTAGTCGCAATTTCTCATAGTACGCTTGAAGCTTTGTTGCCTTTAGTAATTGAGTCAGGCCATTCACGCTTTCCGGTAATAGATAACGATGATGTCATTGGCATCTTACTTGCAAAAGATTTATTGAAATATGTTTTTAAAAAAGAGACTCCCGCATTCATCATGCGTGATATTTTACGTCCCGCCGTTTTTGTTCCGCAAAGTAAGCGCTTGGATATTTTGCTGCGTGAATTTCGGGTAAACCGTAATCACATGGCAATCGTCATTGATGAATACGGCCACGTCGCAGGGCTTGTCACTATTGAAGATGTATTGGAACAAATTGTCGGTGATATTGAAGATGAATACGACATCGATGAAGAAGATGATATTAAAAAATTAGACGAGGGCTGCTATACCGTCAAAGCATCCACGCCAATTGATGATTTTAATGAATATTTTGATACAGAATTTAGTGATGAGGAATTTGATACGATTGGTGGTTTAGTATTAAAAAACTTTGGGCACTTGCCAAAGCGCGGTGAAACGATCAAAATCGAAAATTATCAATTCAAAGTATTGCACAGCGATAATCGACGTATTCATTTGCTTGAAATAAAAAAAGAGTAAAGTCATTTTCAGTCCCGGTGGCACAGGGGATAGCGCAGCCCCCTCCTAAGGGGCAGGTCGGTGGTTCGAATCCACTCCGGGACGCCAGAATTTTGACTAGTCAATTTTTAGGAAAAAATGCAAAGGAGAACAAGGAAATGTCCGCTAATAATTCGTTGCTTCAAAGCATTAATCATGGAGACGGCTATTCACTCGATATTTGTTTGAATAATAATGAACTTGAAATGTTCCGCCAAATGATAAGAATGCAATGGCTCTATCGAATTCAACTACTCGTACCCAAGCATTTGCATCAGTTTGACCGCTATGGAATAGAACGATACCATGAGCTCTCGAATTTGATTGATCATCCTAATGCATGGCCAACGTATGCGCGAGTTTTACCTAGAGAAGCAACCACCCTCGTAAAAAAAATGGCCTTTTTCAAAAAATTAGAAAAAGAATTTGGCTCGATTGACTTAGGCGATGAACAGGATTTGGGCTGGGAAACTATTTACTGGCGATTGGTCCGCCCTGGAAATGAAGATGTCGGTTCAGTGCATGCAGATAGATGGTTTTGGGAGTTATTAGAATATAAGGTTAAAGAACCCTCTTATTCGTTTCAACGTTTAAAAATCTGGATTGCTATTCACGCAGTTGAGGGTAAAAATGGACTCATGGTATCTCCTGGATCTCATAAAAAAGAATGGCAGTGGCATTCTGAGGTAAAATATAAACAAAAAAAACCCGTTATTGATGAACATCCAGATATGAAGCTTCTGGCAACTGAATCTGGAAGGGCCGTCATTTTCCACGATAACTTGTTACATGGAGGTTCAGAAAATTTAGCAAAAACCACACGCATTAGCGTCGAATTTACGCTTTTCATTAAGGCATCTGATTCTAATCATGTTACCGCTCGAAGGTTCTAACAATTTTAAGTCACTCACTATGATTAAAAATATATCTACCGCTGTTTATCTAAAATTGAATATTGTTATTAAAAGAGAAGGGCTGCTGGGTTTTTTTAAATTAGCAGCGATTCGAATTAAAAATAAAATCTTACCGACGCTTGTAAGCCCATTAATACTGCCAATCGTATTTTTTATATTAATTATTAGACCCTGGTGTCACATTCGTTTTATCAGACTATATTCAGATCGTATCGGTCATTATGCGATGAATACAGAAGTATTTCTTTGCCTGCTTGATAAATATCGTCCTTTAAACAAAAAATTTTGTAAAACATTTTTTTACACTATTCCTCATGCTTCTCTCTGTAATACACAACTTCATCGTATGTGGAAAAGAATCATCTGGATCCTACCATTTCCCTATTTCGTGTCAGAGATCAATAAATACTTGATGTGTTGGAGTAAACAATATAGAAGCGATGAATTAAAAAAATATTTTGAAATTGATGATGGTTTTGATCAATGGAATTTTTTTGGGACAATAAAAAAATGTCATGCCTATTTTACTCCTGTAGAATTAAAAAGAGGTAAAAAATTATTAACTCGATTGGGAGTTCCTCATGATGCAAAATTCGTTTGTTTGCTAGGTCGTGATTCTCGATATTTAAGTGTTTATAAACCACATTTTAATACATCACATCATGATTATCGTAATGTAGATATCACTAGTTATCAATTAGCAGCAAGATATCTGGCCGAAAAAGGTTTTTATGTTATCCGAATGGGAAAATACGTAGAAGGTTCTTTTGAAGTTGGGCATCCGAATGTAATTGATTATGCAAATAATAAACTACATTCGGATTTTATGGATATTTATTTGAGTGCTCATTGTTACTTTTTTATGTCGGTAGGTTCAGGACTTGATTCTATTGCACAAATTTTTAGAAGGCCTTTACTTCTTACCAATTTTCCATTAGCTAATCCAGGCGTATGGCCTGATTGGAAATTATTTATACCCAAAAAAATATTCATCCCTGACAAAGGCAGATACATGACCTTCAAAGAAACATATGATATGTTTTATACCAAACAGAGCATCGATATACTGAAAATATTAAAAGAAAAGAATTTGGTAACAGTGGATAATACGCCGGAAGAAATATTAGATGCAACTCAGGAAATGCTAAACTTCTTAGTAGGTACTGATCAGTATGATCATCAAGATCAAATATTACAAAAAAATTTTTGGCGAAACTTTCATAATCGTTTCTCCGAAGATAAGGTACTCAATATGCCGGTTTTTAAATATGTCAACATAGATACGCATGTAAGAATAGGCCGCCAATTCCTGAAGAAAAATAAAGAATTATTACTTTAGCTTCCTGATTTTTTAAGCTTATTTTTAAAAAATTTGTGATAAACGAAACGCGCGATAGGCCATCGTCGAAAATAATTAGAAAAATCCCGCAAGTAACAACGTAAGGCCATCACTTGGATTCGAAAGGGACATTCAAGCAATATATGACGCCAAGCTTTGAGACCCGAATAAAAACTTATCGTATAAGAATCCCGAAATGCAGTAATTGTTTGTTCCACTATTAACTTATCAATATAACGCTCATACTCTTCTGCAAATAAAGTTCCTGCCATCGTTTCATGAAGTTTTTGGATATGATAGACTTTGTTAAATTCCTTCAAAGATCGATAGTAAACTAATCCCATTTTTCTTTGAATTTTATGCGCTTGCCCTGAATGATGGCGCCAATATAAGATTGCCTTTGGGCTAAATCCTGATTCGCCACAAATAGCAAACTTGAACAATTGACTTAAATCACTATGGCTGTCAAAACAACCGCAATCCAAAACTACGCTCGATTTAATTGCCAACAAACCGCCGGGGAAACTTATTTTATTTTCTCCTCTCATATGACTTTTCGCCAATGATACTCCATTCGTATATCTTCCTCGAAGATTATGTTCTCTATGAAACCTTGATACATCTTCATTTATTTCACCTAATTCGTTGATACTCATCACCGCAGGGGCCGCGGTACAACATTTTTCATTTTGTATAAAAAGCTGCACCATTTCTTCGGTATAGTTAGGGCTAATTGCATCATCATAAGATAGAAAATAAATAAAATTTCCCACTGAACAAAAAAGACCTGCATTCCAAAGATTCGGTACAGGATCCGATAAAATCTTTGCTGCAGGATTATAGAGATTTTTTTTAGTGCAGATGAGTTTAGAATTTTTATGGTTTACGAAATAATTCCAAATTAACTCCTGCACTTTCCCTCGAGCGCCATTGTTAATCAAAATCACTTCTGTATTTTTATATGTTTGCTCAAAAACAGAGTGTAAACTTTTTTCAATATACTGAATATTAGCATCGTAGATAGTAAGAATAAGGGTAAAAATAGGTTTCGATGGCGCTAAATTTTCATCTTTGTGAACAAATAAATCATAATCCATTAAAGAAACGATTTTCAGGACTTTTTGAGTAACAGGGTGCCGAGTCCGGCGAACACGTTCCCGGATTTTTTCGCCGGCAATAATGCGAGTTAACTGGTCCATTCATTTTTATCCTTGTCCATTAGGGTTGCACTAGGGTCTGTTGACAATTGAAATTTTTTAATCATTTTA
>CAZUQP010000024.1:0-42373 GCA_964622455.1 uncultured Coxiellaceae bacterium | reverse complement strand
GAACAAGTCGCGGCACGTAGGTGTCGATGGTGGATGCGTTAGCCATGATGGTGGGGCTTGCTTTTTTTCTGGGTTGGTTATTGTTGTAGAAGGTTAGTATGTTGTTACATTCTTCACTCTTAAGTATTTTAATTTGGCTGCCGGTGATCGGTGCGGTCTTGGTTTTATTGACTGGCGGCGATCGGAAGGCCAACATCGCTCGAGTGATTGCAGCAATCGTTGGCATCATTAGCCTTTTATTATGTATTCCGCTTTATTTGGGATTTGATCCGAATAGTTTTGCCATGCAGTTTCAAGAAAATCATCTTTGGATCCGTGCTTATGAAATTCACTATGCCGTCGGTGTCGATGGCATTTCACTTGCCATGATTATTTTGACTAATTTTACCGGCTTATTGGTGATATTAGCCGGGTGTCATGCGATTAAAACGCGCGTCGCGCAATATATGGCGACCTTCTTGACGATGCAGGGCATGATGATCGGTGTATTTGCAGCGACTGATGCTATTTTGTTTTATGTTTTTTGGGAAGGCATGCTGATCCCTATGTATTTAAGTATCGGCATGTGGGGCAGTGCAAACCGTTCATATGCATCGATTAAATTTTTCTTGTATACATTTTTGGGTTCGATCTTAATGTTGATTGCATTGTTATATTTGTACAATCAAACAGGTGTTTTTGAAATCCAAAAATTTTATGATCTTCCTCTCGACATTCACGTACAAGAATTATTATTCTTTGCTTTTTTCTTAGCATTTGCAGTCAAAGTGCCGATGTGGCCGGTACATACCTGGCTTCCTGATGCGCATACGGAAGCGCCATCGGGCGGCTCAGTTGTTTTAGCGGCACTCATGCTAAAATTAGGGATTTACGGATTTTTGCGGTTTAGTATGCCGGTCGCACCTCTCGCCTCACAAAAATTAGCCTGGTTTATGATTGTGTTATCGTTAATCGCAATTGTTTATATTGGGTTAGTCGCGATTGTACAGCGTGATATGAAAAAATTAATTGCTTATTCTTCCATTGCGCATATGGGATTTGCCACTTTAGGCTGTTTTATGGTGTATGACATTATTCGTTACACCGGATCTTATCAAGATGCTTACATGAGTTTGGAAGGCGCGGTTGTTCAAATGATTGCGCATGCGTTTGGTTCGGGCGCCATGTTTTTGGGTGTTGGGATGTTAGCAGATCGTTATTATAATCATAGCCGCTTGATTAAAGACTACGGCGGCGTTGCAACACGTATGCCTGTTTTTGCTGCTTTTTTTATGTTGTTTGCGATGTCTAATGTGGGGTTACCGGGGACAGCAGGATTTGTCGGCGAATTTATGGTGATCATGAGTGCTTTCCAAGCGCAATTCTGGATAGCCGTGATTGCAGCATTAACTTTAATTTTATCGGCATCTTATACACTTTGGATGTACAAAAGAGTTTTCTTTGGGCCTTTGACAAATGATCATGTGGCCGTGATGCAGGACATTAACTGGATCGAAAAAACAAATTATATTTTGTTGGCGATCGGTGTTTTTTGGGTGGGTTTATATCCTGCGCCTATTTTAAATGTGTTGCATGCAACCATCGGGCATTTGTTAAGTGTTAGTTTGCCGATGATACATTAAAGGAAATGGTATTAAATATGAATATTGAATTACCTATTTTTTCTCTTGCGGCACCTGAAATAACGGTGTTATGCATGACGAGCTTTATTTTATTGCTCGATGTATTTCTTGCCAAACGTTTTCCTGAACTTACTTATGTGTTGGCACAGGTCACTTTGATCATTGGATTTTTATTAACGGTCAAACAATATCAGGCATATCCTCATCCTGTCATTACATTTAGCGGCAGTTATATGCTTGATAAATTAGCATTGTTGACTAAATTATTTGTCTTACTCACCACTGTGTTTGCTTTTATTTATGCACGTCAATACATTCGTAATCGCCATATACCGAAAGGCGAATATTATGTGTTGGGTTTATTTTCTGTCGTCGGTATGTTGGCCATGGCATCGGCTTACAGTTTGCTGACGATGTATCTTGGTCTTGAATTATTGTCTTTATCTTTGTACGCGATGGTTGCATTACAAAAAGAATCGCGTGCGGCAAGTGAAGCTGCCATGAAATATTTTATCATGGGCGCAATGGCTTCTGGTTTATTGCTCTATGGCATGTCGATGATTTATGGGATGACGGGCAAAATTAATGTGCTTGATATCGCCCATACAATACCGCAAATGACTTCTTATCAGCACAGTGTGATTTTGCTCGGGTTAGTTTTTATTTTAGTGGGTGTTATTTTCAAATTAGGTGCCGTGCCATTTCATATGTGGGTGCCTGATGTGTACCAAGGTGCGCCGACCAGTGTCACTTTATTTATTGCGTGCGCGCCAAAGATCGCAGCATTTTGTATCATGATTCGTCTTTTAGTTGAGGCATTACCGGTCATGAATGTGGAGTGGACGCACGTATTGATCGTCATCGCTGTGCTTTCCATGTTTTTTGGTAATGTACTGGCTATTGCACAAACAAATATTAAACGCATGTTAGCTTATTCATCCATTGCACATATTGGTTATATGCTGCTTGGCATTATTGCAGGCCCGAATGCAGTCGATGGTTATTCTGCCGCTATGTTTTACATTACAACTTATGTCATTGTTGCAGCAGGTGCCTTTGCTGTCATTGCATTACTCAGTCAGTCGGGTGTTTTGTTTGAGCAATTGAATGATTATCGCGGCCTGAATGCGCGTCATCCTTGGCTTGCATTTATGATGTTGTTACTCATGTTTTCAATGGCGGGTGTACCGCCAACGGTTGGTTTTTTTGCTAAATTAGGATTGCTCGAGGCGCTGGTGAATGCACATTATGTATGGCTTGCGGCCCTTGCACTTCTCTTCGCAATTATTGGTGCTTATTATTATTTACGTATTGTGATGCTCATGTATTTTGAGGAACCAGAAGATACAGCGGGCAATACATCTCTTTCGATTACTCGGGGTGCAATGGCGGCCATTACTGTGAACGGAACCGCAGCATTGGTACTCGGTTTATTACCGAGCACGTTAATTGATATGTGCCGGATTTCGTTTGCGTAAAAATAGAGGCTTATAGATCATGGTGCTTTTTTACGTTCAGACCCTTCTTGCGGGGGATTATTATTCTGATCAGGCAGACTTTTTCTTCCAAATATCCTTACTTCTACGCCCACTAAACGTCTCCCAGACCCCCTATTCATCATACTTTCCTGCATAACCCGCTGAAGCGCTATTTTTTGCTTAGGTTCTAACGTGTTATTCCCCGATATAATATGAATCGGCTGTTTTGACCAGGTCCCGCCTGTTAATGGGATATCATGCCTGTCACAAAAAGGTATAACCCTTTTGCAAAGGAATTCGAAAGAGCACCTGCTAAACATAAGATAAAGGGGAGAGGTGGATTCTAGACTGTCGAAGACTTCACTATAGTTGTTCTTATTTTTTATGATCGCCGCTAGTGCTCTTTCCCCGTCAAGTGTCTCTAAAAATATTTCTATTAACTTCTCAATAGCAGCAGATTCTTGAGGATTACAACGGCGTAAAAATAACTCGGAGAAAATAGTTTGATCTGGATCATCTGGAGCTGCAGTATCAAATGAACCAGCGCTTTCTATGAATCTAAAACGCCTGCTTGCTGCCAGATATATTGTTTCTTTTCCTCCAGGTAGTTTCGCGAGATTTTCCACTAACGCTTGAAATTCTTTTGCGGATTGATAGATAGCTGCTAGCATAAGAATATCTATAGAGATCGAGTTGTCAAATAGTAGGCCACGGATCTTGATGGAAAATTCCCTTCCCAAAACAGCGCAAATTTGGTTACCTGCTATAGTTGACAACTGTTCTATAAATTTTCCAACTTCTTTTTGATAGCGAATCGCAAGCATGATGGCATTCCAGTTTTCCTTGTCCACGGTCAAAAGCGCTCTCATCAATTTTTCTTTCTCCAATTTCTCTGACAGTGTCTTTATCAACTTATTAAAGTTGGTAGAATTTGAATGCTTGGCCGCGATCGTGAGTAGCGTCTGACCCTCTTTATTAGCCAAGCTTAGAGGATCAATTTTGATTAAATCTAGATGATCAAGCCAAACAGAGATGATTACCTCAAATTGATTCAGTGCTTCTCGACTCTGTTCATCGTGAGATTTCAAAAATTTCTTTTGAAATTTCTGAATATATTGGATAATTCTGTCTTGAATAAACCGTTCCTGCATGAGTCTACCATAGAACTCAGGGTCTGTTTTCTTAAGCATCCTCAATTCATGCAACATTTCTTCAATAGATATCTTTTGTATTATTGGAGATTCATCATCTGTTAATTCTCTTGTTAATTTTTCTTCTTTTGTTCCACTTGAGAAGAGCTTTGAATAATTAGCGCAATCAAGTAGGGTGGATAGGGTTGGCTCTTCCTTTATGATTGATTGAGCGTGCAATGTTTCATACAGCAATTGTTGCACAAAATGCCAATTAACATCCGTTATTTTTTCTTCAGTGTCTTTTTGAAAAAGCGCCTCATATCCTCTTTCAGTGCCTGTGATTTTTTTCATATAATCGTGGATTTGTTGGTATGTATCCATTTCATACCCTGTTTCTTTCTTTCCTGAATACCCAAAATACGCAAATGTGCTACGCAAAACTTCACTTAACAAGAAGGGCAAATTAAATGCGCGATATTCGTCGTAAAATGTTGTCTGCAATGCAGTTCGAATTTCCTCAGTGGACAAGTTGCCAACATATTTATCTTGATTATTAAAGGACACTCCTAAACCATCAATACTGGCGATTTTAAAACACCTATTATCCGCGTGAACTTCGTCAGTTAAAAGTACACTAGTTTTTTGAACTAAATCCATACGTGTTATAGTAAGCAATTGTTGCAAATTTTCAGGTCGCTGAAAGGAGAGAATAATTTTCTGGATACGATTACTATAACCCTCACTACACTCTTCTATGTCCTCTCGTAGTTTATAGTTAATCATCTGTTTATAGCTGCTCTTCTGGGAGGGAGAGAGTGTTCCAAATAATTGTTTATCTAAATTTCCTGCTAAGCAATGATAGACAAGCTGCAAATCTTCTGTGATCTGTTTCCCAAGCTTTGGATGCGTAACATGTTTTTCAAAAGGATTGGGTGTTTTTTCCTCAATATGCTGCGTCAGGCCGCACAAGATACACAACTTCTCCAACCAATCATTAGGTAGAGGTGGAAGGTTCTTTATGTCAATTTCAGGAGAAGGAGCATACGTGAACGCATTATTTTGAATATCAAGATTGGGATCAAAGCGATACGATCTCATGGTATATCCTCGTTTTCCTCGGCATTATATCCATTAAGTATAGAATAGATTATTGAAATAACCATCCCGCTAAAAGCTAAAAAAATGCCAATCAAAACAAGGAGTAAGAGTACCAGCCAGATTCAATTTTAGGGTCAATTGATTTTAGTTTATTCTGTGCTTTTTCGATGACGTATGCTGTGCAAGGAGAGCTAATAATAAGTCACAGCGCCCGGATAATCAGGGTTGTAATGAAAATTGGGTTGTCCAGGCAGGTTAGAAGTTTTTATCGTCTCTTCATCTGCGTTTTTTACGATATACATAAACCAGGCAGGTGTTTTATCGAGTGTACATTTCACTAATTTACCAAAAGATTGAAAAGTCAATTGAATGGCAGGACTTTCATTGGGAGTAATATGAAAGGGCGGGGCAGGATCCATCGTTTCATTTTTTTGCAGGAGGCTGCATTGTAAATCAACAGCTTTATTTGTCATGTTCCAAACAGTCAATTGTGCTTGCATTTTAGTGGCAGACAAAACAGATTCTGTCGCTGTTAAAGCAGAGAGCGCAAAGAGATACAGTATTATTTTTTTCATATGATTAAAAATCCTTAATGATAGAATTGAGTTAAATAAAAATTTTTATCGCCTAAAACAAGATAAATTAGATGAAAGGCTTTTTGAAGGGATTCGATTGTCGCAATTGTTGGATCAATGTTTGAATGGCAATACCCAGCTCTTCAGAATAAGAAGGTTGAGCATGCTTTGTAAGAGGCTCAGGCTGTGAACGCTGTTCCATATAAGCGGTGAAGTCAATGACAGCAGCGCTTTTCATAGTGTCATTCCTTGTAGAAGTAGATTCCAAAATCCTTGCCTATACTAGTTAAAATCCAAAGAGTTGACTGTCAGCAAAAATAACCACGCGGCCTAAGCTAAAGCTCACAAAATCAAAACATCTACTCTGCTCATATGAAATTTTCTGTTTCTTATCTTTCCTCCCTGTATTAAGATGTGTAACAGGGATGGCAGGATTGCTAGAAATGCATCAAATTCGCATTATTGTAGTATTCATTAGCACTATCTTGGCAGGGTGTATGGTTGGTCCTGATTTTCATTCGCCTGCATCACCAAAGACCAATCACTATACTTATTCCCCTTTACCTAAAAAAACAATCAGCACGTCTAAAACAGGAACCTCTGGAAAGGCGCAGCAATTCGTTTTTGGAAAAGATATACCGGCAGAATGGTGGTATTTATTCCATTCATCCGATATTAATCAACTGATCATAAAAGGGTTAGCGAATAGTCCTAATTTGATTTCAGCAAAAGCAACGTTACGACAGGCAGAAGAAACATTAAGAGCGCAAATCGGTGCATTAATGTTCCCAAACGTCAGTGCACAATTAGGCGCCCAACGGCAATATTTTTCGCCAGCAACCTTAGGTTCTAGTTCTTCTTCTAGTTTATTTAATCTTTATAATGCATCAGTCAATGTATCGTATACTCCTGATGTATTCGGCGGTTCAAGGCGTCAAATTGAAGCACTGCGTGCTGAAGTTGATTATGAGCGCTATGAATTAGCGGCGGCTTACCTTACGTTAACATCTAATATTGTTACGACCGCTATTACGACTGCTTCATTACAAGCACAAATTCAAACGACTAAAGACTTAATTCGTTACCAACGTGAACTGTTGGTGATTACCAAGCAACAATACAAAGTAGGTGCTGTTTCTCTTGCAAATGTATTTACGCAAGAAACTCAATTAGCACAAACCGAAGCATCCCTGCCGCCTTTGCAGCAAAGTTTGTCTCAATCGAATCATGCATTGGCAGTATTGGTGGGGGAATTACCCAGTGAAAATCGTCCGCTCAAATTAGATTTAACAAAATTACAATTACCGAGTAAATTGCCAGTCAGTTTACCTTCGTCGTTAGTAAGGCAGCGGCCTGATGTACTTTCATCAGAGGCACTCCTTTGGGAAGCAAGTGCGCAAATTGGGGTGGCGACTGCTGCCTTATTTCCACAAATTACCTTAAGCGGCGCTTATGGTTGGACAGATACCAGTTTATCGAATTTCTTTAGTCCGCATAATCATGTATGGGATTACGGCGGATCATTGACGCAGCCTATCTTTAATGCAGGATCTTTGCGTGCAAAAAGACGCGCTGCTGTTGCAGCTTACGATGCAGCTTATGCACAATATCGGCAAACAGTGTTGCAGGCATTTCAAAATGTGGCTGATTCACTGCGGGCAATACAGCATGATGCGGAAACATTGCGTGCACAAAAAAATGCAGAAGCGTCCGCTAAGCAATCTTTTTTATTAACGGGAAGCCAATATCGTTTAGGAGGCGTTGATTACTTAAATTTATTGACAGCTGAGGTACAATATCAACAGGCAAAGATTGCGCTTATTCAAGCACAGGCGTCGCGCTATAATGATACAGCAGCATTATTTCAAGCATTAGGGGGAGGGTGGTGGCATAATTGTTTGGACATATAGATTTTCAGAAAAGTATCTGGGTGTTTTGTTTGAAGACCGTAGAATACAGGGATGTATTCTACGATCGCAGGAGCAGCTCCGTCTGAAAAAAAATACCCAGATACTTTTCTGAAACATTCAATAAATTTAAGGGATACTCTCATTTATGCAAATGAAAATGAATCAACAAATGAAAAAACCCATGATGATTATGCTGGTTTCATTGGGAATTTTATTTGGCGGCATTTTTCTTTATAAAGGCATCATGGGGTTATTGATGAAAAGATTTTTTGCAGAGCATGAGTCGCCTATTATCACAGTTTCTACGATGAAAGCAGGGTATGCGTTGTGGCAGCCTAAAATTAAAGCGAGCGGCAGTACGCGTGCGATAGAGGGGGTGAATGTTACAGCACAATTGGGCGGCATGATCCAGACAATTTCTTTTACGCCTGGTGCAACTGTTCCAAAAGGCACGGTGTTAGTGCAGCAGAATGCTGATCCTGATATTGCCCAATTACACGCATTAGAAGCCAATGAAAAATTGGCACAGATCACTTACAATCGCGATAAATTACAATATAAAGTGCGCGCAGTCAGTAAGCAGCAATTAGATTCTGACGAACAAAATTTACAAAGTTTAATTGCACAAGTTGCACAACAAGCAGCGACGGTTGCAATGAAAACGATTACTGCCCCTTTTACCGGTAAATTGGGTATCTCAAATGTGAATCCAGGCCAATATCTGAATCCTGGGGATAATGTCGTGACACTGCAAACACTAGATCCTATTTATGTCGATTTTTACGTGCCCCAACAAGCATTGGCGGTGCTTAAAATAGGACAAGATGTGACAGTGTATGCGGATGCTTTTCCCAAAAAAAATTACACGGGGAAAATTACTACTATTAATCCGTTAGTCGATATCAATACACGTAATGTTGAAATTGAAGCAACCATTGCAAACCCTGATTTAGAATTAAGTCCTGGTATGTATACGACAGTGACGGTTAACACAGGCGAGCCTGAAAAATATATTACATTACCGCAAGCGGCTGTTACGTTTAATACGTATGGCGATCTTGTTTATCTTGTCAAAGAAAATGGTAAAGACAAGGACAATCATCCTATTTTAATTGCGAAACAATCATTTGTTGTCACAGGACAAGCGCGTGGTGATCAAATTATTGTATTACAGGGAGTGAAAGAAGGGGATACTGTTGTGACAAGCGGCCAGTTGAAATTAGAAAATGGCAGTCATATTGCAATTAATAACGCCATAGAACCCAGTGGTAATCCAGAACCCCAGGTGACAAATGATCATAATGGATAATGATTATGCGGTTCACTGATTTATTTATTAAGCGTCCTGTGCTGTCGATGGTGATCAGTATATTAATTTTTGTATTAGGATTGCGTGCAATCAGTTTACTTTCTGTGATGCAATATCCTTTTACCCAAAACGCAGTCATCACGGTTACGACAACTTATACCGGTGCTGATCCTGATGTCGTCGCAGGTTTTATTACCACACCGCTTGAAAGTTCTATTGCGCAGGCGAGTGGTATTGATTACATGACATCGAGTAGTACCGCAGGTACCAGTACCATCTCAGTGAATTTGTTATTAGATTATGATCCTCTGAAAGCATTGTCTGCGATCACTGCGCAAGTGAATGCCGTACTAAATCAGTTACCAAAAAATTCGCAATTGCCGGTGATTACTGTTGCAGTGGGTGAAACCATTGATTCAATGTACATTGGATTTTATAGCGATGTATTGCCTAATAATAAAATTACGGATTATTTAATTCGTGTTGTCCAACCTAAATTACAAGCAGTGAATGGCGTGCAGCTTGCGCAAATTTTAGGGAACCGAACATTTGCCATGCGCGCATGGCTTGATCCTGCCAAAATGGCAGGCTACGGTATTACACCGGCTGATGTGGCGCAGGCACTTGCCAATAATGATTTTATTTCAGCCGTAGGCCGCACGGATGGCAACATGGTGATTGTCAATTTAACGGCTAAGACGGAATTAACTACCGTTGAACAATTTCAAAATATGGTATTAAAATCGCAAAATGGCGCCATTATTCGCTTACGTGATGTGGCGAATGTATCGTTAGGCGCACAAAATTATGATGCAGCAGTGAGTTTCGACGGTAAAGCAGCAGTTTACATTGGTATTGAGGTGGCGCCTGCCGCTAATTTATTGACAGTGATTGATAGCATTAAAAAAATATTTCCATCGATTCAGGAACAATTACCCGAAGGTTTGAAAGCAAGCATTGTGTATGATGCGAGTGCTTACGTGAATAGTTCGATTAAAGAAGTGGTTAAGTCTCTGCTTGAGGCATTTATCATTGTGACTGTTGTGATTTTTCTCTTTTTAGGCTCCATCCGTTCTGTTGTCATTCCGATGATTGCGATCCCGCTTTCGGTCATAGGCACATTTTTTGTAATGCTGCTCTTAGGATATTCGATTAATTTGTTAACTTTGCTTGCCTTAGTATTAGCCATAGGACTAGTGGTTGATGATGCGATTATTATTGTTGAAAATGTGCAGCGGCATATGGAAGAAGGAAAGGGCGCGTTTGAAGCTGCTATTTTGGGTGCGCGAGAGTTGGCAAATCCCATTATTGCGATCACGATTGTTTTAATTGCAGTCTATGCACCTATTGGGTTTATGGGTGGATTAACTGGTGCTTTATTTACAGAATTTGCTTTCACTTTAGCGGGTGCTGTGACTATTTCTGCGGTGATTGCGTTGACGTTGTCTCCCATGATGTGCGCAAAATTTTTAAAATTCAATCACAATACCAAAGAAAATTTAGTGAAAAAACTCGATCGTTTATTTCAAAGATTAGAACGTACGTACGAAAAAGCGTTACATCATTCCTTGAATTTTTTACCGGTGGTTATTGTGTTTGCTGTCATTATTTTATTAAGTAATTATTTTTTATTTACTACTTCTAAATCAGAATTAGCGCCGCAAGAAGATCAAGGCATTATCATTGCAGAAGTGACAGCGCCTGCGAATTCTTCACTTGCACAGACGCAGCTTTATTCTAATCAAGTGTATAATATTTTCAAAAAATATCCTGAAACTGATCATATTTTCCAAATTGATGGTGCAAATGGGTTAAATTCGAGTATCGTTGGTATGGTGTTAAAGCCGTGGGATGAACGTAATCGTACGTCTAATCAGTTACAACCGGAAATACAAAAACAGTTAAATGACGTTGCGGGCGCGAAGGTCGCAGCGTTTCAGCTGCCATCTCTACCGGGTGGCGGCAGCGGCTTACCGATTCAATTTGTAGTGACGACTACAGAAGATTTTTATCGTTTAAATACAGTGATTCAAACGTTATTAGCTAAGGCGCATGAAGCGGGTATATTTGCTTATCTTGATCCAGATCTTAAGATTGATCAAAAACAAACAACTATTTTACTAGATCGAGATAAAGCATCTGAATTAGGTTTAAATATGCAAGACATTGGGAACGTATTAGGTTCTGCTCTAAGTGAAGGCTATATTAATTATTTTAATTACGGCGGACAGCCTTACCAAGTGATTCCGCAAACTATACGTACGGAACGTTTGAATGCTAATCAAGTCCCTAATTATTACATTAAAACAGCAACGGGCGCTTCTGTCCCATTGTCAACAGTTGCAAAATTAAAAGATGTCATTGTTCCTGAATCATTGAACCATTTTCAACAATTAAATTCATCGACCATTTCAGCCGTTGCTTTTCCTGGTGTGACGATGGGCGCGGCCCTTGAAATGTTTCGTACGCTTGCTAAACAAGTATTGCCAGAAGGTTATAGTATTGATTATGCAGCGCAATCGCGACAATTTATTCAAGAGGGGAGTGCTTTGGTGCTCACTTTCTTTTTTGCATTAATTATTATTTTTCTTTCACTTGCTGCATTATTCGAAAGTTTTCGTGATCCATTGATTGTATTGATCAGTGTGCCGATGTCAATTTGCGGCGCAATGATTTTTGTGAGTTTAGGTGTAGGTCAAGCCAGTTTAAATATTTATTCCGAAGTGGGATTGGTTACCTTGATTGGTCTTATTAGTAAGCACGGTATTCTGATTGTTCAATTTGCTAATGATTTACAATTGACGGGAAAAATGAAACGAGAAGCGGTCGAGATGGCAGCACGCATTCGTTTGCGTCCTATTTTGATGACGACTGCTGCAATGGTGTTAGGTGTCATTCCGTTGATTTTAGCAGCGGGTGCGGGTGCCGTTAGCCGTTTTAACATTGGGCTTGTGATTGCGACAGGTATTTCCATTGGTACATTGTTTACATTATTTGTTGTGCCATCGATGTATTTGTTGATTGCTGATGATCTTTCTAAAAAATCGCATGAAGGTGAAGTAAGTTAATTTATTCTCAAGCAGCGTGATGAATTGGCTTGATTCGTTTTAGTTTTTGATTTATTTGTTTTCGTCTTTCTTCCAGATCATAGTCCGCTTGCAAACCAAGCCAGAACCCCTCACTTGTACCAAAGACACGAGCAAGTCTTAAATCCGTATCAGCCGTTATTGCACGTTCACCGTGCACAATTTCATTGATGCGTCGTGGCGGAACATCGATATCACGGGCCAATTTATTTTGACTAATACTCATTGGAATCAGGAATTCTTCAAAAAGAATTTCTCCCGGATGAATATTTTTAAGTTTTGCTTTAGACATTGTCGTATACCTCTTTAATGATAATCTTCAATAATGGCATCCACTGCATTACCATCTATCCACCTAAAACAAATCCGCCATTGATCATTAATTCTTATGCTATGCTCACCAGCTCGGTCACCTTTTAAGGCTTCAAGCCTATTATTGGGTGGGATACGCAAGTCGTTTAATTGACGAGCGTTATTTAACATTCTGAGTTTACGCCTGGCTATATTCTGAATATCCCTGGGAAGACGAAGAGACACCTCGCCTTCCCAGATCTTTCTTGTTTCCTTACTTTTGAAATTAATAATCATATGCAACTCCAAATATAACGCATTACGTTATATATCGCAATACGTTATATTTATTGATCCCGCAAGATTATCCATATCAATCCGATTCGTTGTGATTCTTCAAAGGGGTGGTATCCATAAAGATTAATGTGAACAGCTAGTGTCAGGTATCTCATAAAACAATTTTACGGTTCACCATATTGTTTTATTGCGGAAAATTAGCATTGTATCCACAGGAAAATTAAAATAAATGGGGCGAAATTATTTCACCCCAACGTGTTTAGAAATCAAATTCACCATTTTTAACACCGGCAATACGCGTTGACACCTTTCTTTTTTCTCCAGAATGCTGCTCATTTAACGCAAGCAGAGTTAGCTAGTAAGGCTGGAATAGCACAGCCCATGATTGCAAGATTAGAAAGTGGAACTGATATTCGCATACCTTCACTTGCATTCTACGGTTTTATGAGCTGCTGATGGGTTATAAAAAGTTTCTTTTGCTAGCTTTATAACAGATTGGGTATTTGGCCTTTGGCCTGTCCATAGAGAAAAAGCTTCTGCTGCTTGCGCCACTAGCATGCCTAATCCATCAACAATGATGTTGCTCGCTTTTGTTTTCGCCCATTTCATGAATGAGGTTGGGTTGTCGCTATATTTAAGATCGTAACAAAGACTGTTTTCTGAGAGAGATAAGGATTCTGGTACGGGTAATGGCGAATTAAATCCTGTTCCATCAAGCACAACATCTACCTTCACGTTTTTCAAATCATCGAAATGGGAGGCAACGACATTGTCATACGATTTGAATTCTGTTACAAGTTGTTGCGCATGGGCAAAGGTTCTATTAACGATAATTATTTTGGCTGGAAATTGAGATAAGAGTGGATGCAATACGCCTCTGACAGCTCCGCCCGCGCCAATAATTAATATTGTTTTTTTAGATAAAGGATAGTTCAGATTTTGTGTGATATCGTTTACTAAACCAATGCCATCTGTGTTGTCGCCGTAAAGCGCTCTTTCGGGACGAAATAGAACCGTATTCACTGATTTTGCAATGGCCGCTCTTGGCGACACCTCTGTCATCAACTTAAAAGCCTCTTGTTTAAAAGGTAAGGTCACATTAAAACCATATCCTTTGTCCTTTCTAAATTCTTCAACGGCTATTAAGAATTTATCAACATCTGGCTTCACTTTAATGTAACTCACATCTAGTTTTAATTGTTTAGCAAATTGGTCGTGAATCCATGGGGATTTACTATGATCTATCAGGCTTCCCATGAGGCAAAGTTTGTAATGCATTTTTCATTCCTGATGGGACGGAACCCCTTGATAATGATTTACTATAAAACGATGGCATGCTGTGCCATAAGATCCCACGTCACTAAAATTAATTTGATATTTTTCTGTCAAATCATGCCATGCTTTTTGTTCTCCCATTGAGGGGTCTGAAGCATTGCAATACCAATCATCAAAGCATATCATTGCCCCTTTCGAAATCATGTTTTGTTTGAATAAATGATCCAATACATCCATGGTGGATTCATATAAATCGCAATCAATGTGAATTAAGGCAAATTTTATTTCATTTGATATGGCGGGAACTGTATTTTTATACCATCCTTTTTTAATCATTATTTGTTCTTCTTGCAAATATTTCGAAACTAATTTTTGCAGAATTTGTGGTGAATATCCATATGCTTTACCTTTTCCCCAAAGACCCGAACTAACATGCGGAGCGGATTTATCCACATCAAGACTTGCTTCTGGAAAGCCTTCAAAACTATCAAATAACCATAATTTTCTCTTATTTGTAAATCCGTGGGCTAATTCACTGCCTTCCATACGTTCACTAATGTGCCCAAGAGAGGCAGCTAAAGCTACGGCGGTATTAGCATGCATCGTTCCAAATTCAGCAACATCTCCTTCAACTGCGCTTCCTATAATGTAATAGATCCCTTCTGCCAATGTTTTTCCACGCTCAAATGAGAGAGTTGTTTGGGATAAATGTGATTTGACATGGCGTGCTATTTTATTGAGACGCAACATCTGAATACAAAAATAATAATTTTTCAGCAAAGCTTGCTTGGCTCCGGCAAATCCATTCTGCCGGAGTATTTGTAATAATGTTACAAATTTTCTTGCCAAAAAATTGTTATTTATTTTTATACCATCTGTCGATTGCTTCATTTACACTCTCCTTTTATTTCAGTTCTCAATAGACCCTAGAGTAATCCCTATTCCTGCTGCAATAAGTATCTGAAATATCATACAGTTACAAAATAAAAAAATCACTTGTATCTTATAAAATTTTTAGCTATGTTAACACAGTAGTACTAGCGCTGATTTGAGCTACAGCTTGCAGGCGCTTTATAAATATGGCTAAAGCGTTAGTAAAACCACCGCTTTGCTTTAAGTACGGTGGTTTTTTTTCGCCCCTTTTTTAGTTGAAACGTTTTAAATTTTAAAGATAAGGATGATTGATCATGAATACCGTATCACATATTTTGGGTTTTCCCCGTATTGGCGCCCATCGCGAATTAAAAAAAGCTGTCGAAGCTTATTGGCGCGGCGAACTATCGAAAGCAGATCTTGAAAAAACAGGCCGAGACATTCGTGAAACTCATTGGAAAATTGAGGCAGAGGCAGGACTTAGTTTTGTCACAGTGGGTGATTTTTCTTGGTACGATCATGTATTAGATACCAGCGCCATGTTAGGCGTTGTTCCAGAACGATTTGGCGCGCTCAATAAAACCGTCGATTTAGATACTATTTTTTGTATGGCACGCGGTCAGGCACCTAATACCAAAGAAACCGCTGCTTCAGAAATGACTAAATGGTTTAATACTAATTATCATTATATTGTTCCTGAATTTAGTGAAAACCAAACATTTCAATTAGCAACGGATACTTTATTTAAGACCATTGATGAAGCGCAAAAATTGGGTCACAAGGTAAAACCGGTCATACTGGGGCCGTTATCATTTTTATGGCTAGGTAAAAATAAAAATCCTGAATTTAATCCATTAAGTTTATTAAATAATCTCTTACCTATTTATAATCAAATATTTTCTGAATTTAAAAAAAGAAATATTGCTTGGGTTCAAGTGGATGAGCCTATTTTAGTGTTGGATTTACCTGAAGAATGGCAAAATGCTTTTGTGACAGCTTATAACCAACTTAATTTTCAAGAAGTGCGTTCCTTACTTTCCACCTATTTTGGTTCTGTCAAAGATAATTTGCATTTTATTCGTCAATTGCCTGTGCAAGGGTTGCATATTGATCTTTGTTCTGATCAAGAACAATGGAAAGAAGTGATTTCGGTTCTGCCTAACGATAAAATTATTTCTTTAGGCGTGATTAATGGCAGAAATATTTGGGCGGCTGATTTATCGAAAGCACTGGCTTTGTTGCAAGATGCTAAAAAAGAATTAGGCGAACGGTTATGGGTGGGAAGCAGTTGCTCATTATTGCATGTGCCGGTCGATTTAGATGAAGAAACTGAATTAGATCAGGAAATAAAAAATTGGCTTTCCTTTGCTAAACAAAAAGTGCATGAAATTGTTTTATTAGCTAATGGGTTGAATCAAGGGGAAGAATCGATTGCCGCATCTCTTGCAAAAAATAAAGAAGTCATCTCATCACGTGCGCATTCAGCCAGAATTCATGATAAAGAAGTGGACGAGCGCGTTAAAAAAGTGGATGAGGAATTTTCGCAACGTAAAAATCCCTATGCTAAGCGTGCGGTGAAACAGCGTGAGTTATTAAAATTACCTTATCTTTCTACGACAACGATCGGTTCATTCCCGCAAACGCAAGAAATTAGAAAAATTCGCCAAGATTTTAAATCGAAAAAAATAGATCATGAGACTTACACCCAAAAAATTAAAGAGCAAATTGCGTATGTGATTCAAAAACAAGAATCATTGGGCCTTGATGTGCTAGTGCATGGCGAAGCTGAACGTAATGACATGGTGGAATATTTTGGTGAATTATTAAATGGATTTGCATTCACTAAAAATGGCTGGGTACAAAGTTATGGGTCTCGCTGTGTGAAACCGCCGATTATTTACGGCGATGTGAAAAGACCACATGCAATGACTGTAGAATGGATTCGTTACGCACAATCTTTAACAAATCGTTATGTGAAAGGCATGTTGACAGGGCCTGTTACAATATTAGCGTGGTCGTTTGTGCGGGATGATCAATCATGGGCTGACACGGCATTACAAATTGCTCTGGCATTGCGTGATGAAGTGAATGACCTTGAAAAAGCAGGCATTAAAATTATTCAGATTGATGAACCTGCATTCCGAGAAGCATTGCCTTTGAAGAAAAAAGATTGGCAGCATTATTTAGACTGGGCAGTCTTGTCATTTCGAATGGCATCGAGCGGTGTTTCCGATCACATTCAAATTCACACTCATATGTGTTATTCCGAATTTAATGATGTGGTGGATGCGATTGCGGCACTGGATGCCGATGTCATCACCATCGAAAGTTCGCGTTCTCATATGGAATTGTTGGAAGCCTTCGAAAATTTTGCTTATCCAAATGAAATAGGTCCTGGTGTCTATGATATTCATTCGCCAAGAATTCCAAGTTTAGAGGAAGTAATCGCGCGCTTGGAAAAAGCATTGCAATATATTCCTGTCGCACGTTTATGGGTAAATCCGGATTGCGGTTTAAAAACACGTAATTGGCCGGAAGTGGAAGGTGCTTTGCAGACGATGGTCAATGCTGCAAAATTACTTAGAAAAAAATATGCAAAAGGACCTATGCATGAAGTATTGTCAGAACATTGATATCAGTTTTGAAGTGTTCCCGGCCAAATCACCGGATGAATTTTATAAAATTCATCCGGTCTGTGCGGCATTAAATCAATTTAATCCTGATTATTTTTCAGTGACTTTTGGGGCTGGCGGTTCTTTTCAATGTAAAACACAGCAATTGGTACGTGAATTGGTGAATGCTCAATTGACAATTACACCACATATTTCTTGTGTTGAAATGACGAAGCAGCGTCTCTCCGATATATTGGCTGAATATAAGGGGCTTAACATTCATCACTTAGTGGTGATCCAAGGTGATTTACCTCCTGAAGGTGAGCATAAGGGTGATTTTCATTATGCTCATGAATTGGTAGAATATATCCGAAAAATCAGCGGAAATTATTTTTTTATCAGTGTCGCCGCTTATCCAGAATATCATCCGCGTGCTGTTAATTCATTGACTGATTTGAAGAATTTTAAGAATAAACTAGAAGCAGGCGCGAATAATGCGATTACCCAATATTTTTTCAATACGGATGCTTATTTTCGTTTTCTTGAGGCGTGTGAAAAAATAGGCGTGACAGCGCCGATTATCCCTGGAATCATGCCCATTCATGATTATCATAAGTTGGTGCGTTTTTCGAATGCGTGCGGTGCTGAAATTCCATTGTGGCTGCGTAAACAGTTAGAAGTGTATGTCGATGATCCTGTGTCTTTTAAAAAAATAGGCATTGAAATTGTGACGAAGTTATGTGAACGATTATTATCAGAAGGGGTGAATGCTTTGCATTTTTATACGTTAAATCAAATTGAACCGACGGCAACGATTATTAAACATCTTCAATTGCCCGAAAAAAATAGATTAAGTGCAGCTGTGTCATAAGCTTATGCGGTTGTCTGATTTTCATTATGAATTACCCGAAGAATTGATTGCGCGTTATCCCTTAAAAGAACGGAGCAGCAGCCGTTTATTATGCGTCAATAAAAAAAATGGTGCGATTTTACATCAGCAATTTACCGATTTAATTGAACATCTTTCACCACATGATTTGTTGGTGTGCAATAACACGCGAGTTATTCCCGCCCGATTATGGGGAATGAAAAAAACGGGTGGACGTGTTGAAATATTAATTGAGCGAATATTAGATCATCATCGTGTGCTTGCGCATGTGCGTGCGAGTAAATCACCCAAACCTCAAAGTTTTTTATTTTTTGCAAAAGACATTACTTTTGAAGTCATAGAACGGCATGATGATTTGTTTGAACTTTATTGTCATGACGAACGTCTTGTATTAGATATCATTGAAGATATCGGTGAAATTCCTTTACCGCCTTATTTTCATCGGGCCCCTGAAGAAAGTGATAAAGAGCGTTATCAAACCATTTATGCCAAACATAAAGGTTCGGTTGCAGCACCCACTGCGGGTTTACATTTTGATGATGAATTATTTCAACAATTGAAAGCAAAAAAAATATCAATTACCTATGTGACTTTGCATATTGGTGCGGGTACTTTTGCGCCTATTCGCGTAGAGGATATTACAAAACACCGCATGCACAAAGAATATGTAGAAGTGCCAAAAGCCGTGTGTGAGCAAATTAGACAAACAAAAGCGCGGGGCGGACGAGTGATTGCGGTTGGGACGACTGCGGCGCGTAGTTTAGAAACAGCTTCTCTTTCAGGTGAATTACACTCTTTTTCTGGCGAGACGGATATTTTTATTTATCCTGAGTTCACCTTTCGTTGTGTCGATGCATTGATCACTAATTTTCATTTGCCGGAATCAACACTCTTAATGTTAGTTTCTGCATTGGGAGGACACTCGCGCATTATGGCTGCTTATCAGGAAGCGGTGCGTTTACGTTATCGTTTTTTTAGTTATGGCGATGCCATGTTGATTGAGTAATTTCTAAAATTTTTTTATTCATTTTTTCCCATGATTGAAAGCATCCTATATTTTTTTGGAGACTGGTGACGGGGGTGATGCAGGGTTTGAAGAGCTTCTGCTTAATTGTCTAGGCCGAAAAAAAGAAAGAGGCGGCGGAGAATTTTCGTTTTTTCTGCTCAGTTGAATCGTTTCCAAATTCAACAGCTGTTGTGCATTTAAGGGAGGCAATGAATGTCTTCTTATAAACAGCGGCATAGGTATTGGCGATACAGGAGAACGGGGAGGAGGAGGGGTGTTAGAAAATTTGGGTAGCAATAAACAGGGGGACAAGATAACAGGAGAATGTGTTGTACTTCCAGAAGAATGACTGGACGGGCTGCCCGGAATGTTTTTTGTTTCTATGGATATGCTGTCAACGCTGCTTGAACTATCCAGGCGAGCTAAAGGAGAAGGCTTCAGTATTTCTTTTGGATCAGGATTCACAGATATTTGCTTTTCTCTTGGAAAGGCAATACGGAATGTAGCGCAAACTTCTTTTAATCCAGGGCGATTTTTTTGTTCTTTATCAATCATTGCCGCAAGAAGTTCTTTCAGAGCGGGTGGAAGATGATTCTCTTTCTTAGGATGACTAAATGCAAGTTTTTCATCATAACCAAGTATAGCTTTGCAATGACAGAGTATTTCTGTTAAGAGAACACCTAAAGAATAGACTTCTATTTTTTCTCTTTTTGCTAATTGTTCTTCGGGAGTCAAGTAAACGGGTTGTTTTTTTTGTTCTTCGGGAGTCAAGTAAACTGGCGGTTCTTCTAAAACTAGTTCCGGAGGGATATAAGGATTTTCATCATCAAGAATCTCATAACGCTCTTCTTGGTCCATTAATAAGCGTATAAAATCAAGGTTAAATATTTTCACCCCTCTGGAAGGTGGATTCATAATAAACGTGGAAGCATTCACTATGCCATGAGGAACACCTTTTTGATGAATTTCGTTGATTGCATCAACTATGTTGGCAGCGATATGAAACCATGTTTCAGGGGTCCATTTCGATTCTTCTCTGTCGGGACTACTGCGATTTTTCATGATCTCACTTAACAGGTTTCCTCCTTCATATTTAAGAAGACAAAATATACCGCCACGAGGGGTCGATTCTGTAATGATTTTTATGTTAGCTTCTTTTAAAGAGGCTTCCTTTAAAGAGGCTACGATCTTTTCCTGGTCGAATGAGAAACGATTTATTGGGAGGCGAGTGGCGCTGTACCAAGTGCCTGCCTGATTTCCAATCACTTGTTGTAATAATGGGGTTTCCCCGAAGTTAGCAGGATTTAGTTTAGGATTTAGTTTAAAATAGGAAAGTTCTGTGGATTTTTCTCTGCCTAGCTCACGATAAATGGCGTAAATTTCTGTTTTGTCTTTTTCTTTATTTTCACTCGGCTTATTCCAGGAAGTTTCAATTTCATCAGCAGCAGTCGAAATATTTTTGGGATGGTGGATCAATAAATCGTAACGACAATTCCATAATGTTTTTCCCTGTTGATTGTCAGGGGTACGTTCTATCGTAAAATTCCCTGGTAATAGGCCTGCGTAGCGTTTAGCTTCAGTAATCTCCTCTTCGTTTAGGAGTAATGGCATTTCTATTCTTTGCATTTGATTTTTTACCCGGAAGAATTAATTTAAGCAGTTTAGATTAAAAATAATACTCAATCAATAAAAATAATATTTTTTTGAGCAATCTATGTTTTTGTTGATTTCACTATTTGCGCTTCTACGCTAATCCAGGTAAATTAACCCGCTGCTATCGCGGTTATTTAGATTAATAAATGAACAAAGGATAGATTATGCAATTTATTGATACCCTCACAGGCTTTTTTATCAGCACAGCACACGCAGACACGCAAACAGGCGCGTCACAACAAAGTGGTTTTTCATTTTTTATTATGATGGCTGTACTTATTTTTTTCATGTATTTTGCTATTTGGCGTCCGCAAAGTAAGCGAGCAAAGGAACAAAAAAATTTATTAGGCTCTTTAGCGAAGGGCGATGAAGTGGTGACCGTTGGCGGTATTTTAGGGACAATTGCGAAGATCCAGGATAATTATGTCGTGCTTTCTCTCGGGGAACAGATGGATATTACCATTCAGAAATCATCCATTGTGAGCGCGCTGCCCAAGGGTACATTAAAATCAATTGTGCAATAAAATATAAAGGACATGGAAGAACAATATGGTTTTTAATCGTTACCCGTGGTGGAAAAATGTATTGCTCATCGTTGTTATTTTTGTGGCGTTTTTGTATGCGCTTCCTAACCTATATGTCGAAGATCCTGCAGTGCAAATATCACCGGCGAGCGCTGCGGAATCGTTGGATCAAAGCACCATTGATAAGATTAACCAGACACTTTCAAATGCAGACATCTCCTATAAACAATTAGAGCATGAAAATCGCAGTGTATTATTGCGCTTTACCTCAACTGACATTCAACTGAAAGCTAAAGAATTAATTGAGGCAGCACTCGGCGATGATTATTTAGTGGCCCTTAATCTTGAGCCGGCAACACCGCGCTGGCTGCGAGCAATTGGTGCAATGCCTATGAAATTAGGGCTGGATTTACGGGGCGGGATCCATCTTTTATTACAAGTCGATGTCGATGCAGTGATCAAGCAGCGAGTAGAAGGCGATTTAGGAACAATAGGGCAAGAACTGCGTAACGAACGTATTCGTTATTCCAATATTACCCGTCAAGGCAGTAACGGCATTCAAGTTGCTTTTCGAAGTCAAGATGTCTTAGAAGATGCGTATCATTTTTTATCTACGCGTTTTAGCGAATTTACCTGGACTAAGAACACCGCTAATAATCAATTTATGCTGCAAGCAATATTATCACCTGCGGCGTTGCAAGCAGCGCGTCAAGATACTTTAGAACAAGCTATGAATACTTTGCGTAATCGTGTGAATGAATTAGGCGTATCTGAAGCGATAGTCCAGCAGCAAGGCGCAACGCGCGTTGCAGTTGATTTGCCGGGTATTCAAGATATGGCCCAAGCCCAAAATATCTTGGGTAAAACAGCAACGCTTGAATTTCATATGGTGGATACTGAGCATGATGCACGTAGCACGGTGCCGCCTGATACAAAATTATATCCTTATGAAGGGCAGCCGATTCTTTTAAAAAATCAAATTATTTTACGCGGCTCATCGATTACGAGCGCTTCATCAGGTGTGGGTGAAGACGGCAGGCCTTCGGTCAATGTGCGTTTAGGCGGCGGGGGTGAAGGACTATTTGTTAAAACCACTGCAGAAAACATTGGTAAACCGATGGCGACCCTTTATATTGAGGTAAAATCACAAGTCAAAGAAGTCAATGGCCAAAAAGTCATAAATTATATCACTGAACGTAAAGTCATCAGTGTTGCAACCATTCAAAGTGCTCTTGGTAATAATTTTCAAATTACCGGTTTATCAAGCCCTGATGAATCACGTACGTTGGCGCTTTTGTTGCGAGCAGGCGCATTGCCTGCACCTGTAACGCCCATTGAAGAGCGTCAAGTAGGCCCAAGCCTTGGCAAACAAAACATTCATATGGGGGTGTTATCTGTTGAAGTGGGTTTTGCGCTCGTCGTTATTTTTATGGCGCTTTATTACGGGCTCATGGGTTGCATTGCAGACTTAGCACTCTCCATGAATTTAGTGTTGATTGTTGCGATTTTATCGCTATTGGGCGCGACCGTTACCTTGCCAGGTATTGCAGGTATTGTATTGACCATGGGCATGGCCGTTGATGCGAATGTATTGATTTTCGAGCGTATTCGCGAAGAATTGCGTAATGGGAATGGTGTACAAGCGAGCATTCACATGGGATACGAGCGCGCGTTTATGACCATTGTGGATGCAAATGTCACTACCTTAATTGTGGCGATTGTATTATTTAGTTTGGGTTCTGGTACGGTTAAAAACTTCGCGGTGACCTTAACAATTGGTTTGGTCACATCCATGTTTACTGCTATTACGGGCACCCGGGCGGTCGTGAATTGGCTGTATGGCGCTAGACCGGTTAAGAAAATTTCGATTGGGATGAGGGCACATGGAATTTTTTAAACAAAATACGACAATTGATTTTATGGCTCAGCGTAAATGGGCAGCTGTTCTTTCTATTATTTTATTTACGCTTTCGATTATATCGCTTTTGATAAACGGTTTAAATTGGGGACTTGATTTTACGGGCGGCACGCAAATTCAGTTAAGTTTTCCCAACGAAGCCAATCTCAATCAAATTCGTGACAGTTTGCAGCAAGCGGGATTTAAAGAAGCAGAAGTAAAAAGTTACGGCACATCCAAAGATGTATTAGTGAGTTTGTCGCCTAAAGAAGGTGCGGGCGATAATGAAAAAGATGCAACTGCTAACCAAGTGATTGCAGCACTCCCTGATGCTAAAATTCAGCAGGTTGATTTTATTGGTCCGCAAGTGGGGCAAGAACTTGCAACGAAAGGAGCACTTGCGATTGTGGTCGCATTACTCGGCACCATGATTTATATCGCTTTGCGATTTGATCTGCGTTTTTCAGTCGGTTCAACGGTTGCATTGATTCATGATCCTATTTTAATCTTGGGCGTATTTTCTTTTTGGCATTTAGAATTTAATTTGATTGTGCTGGCGGCTGTTTTAACGGTGATTGGTTATTCATTGAATGACACTATTGTTATTTTTGATCGCGTGCGTGAAAATTTTCGTAAGTTACGTAAAGCAGCTCCTATTGAAGTGGTCAATCAAGCGATTAATCAAACCTTGTCCCGTACGATCATGACATCTGTGTTGACGTTAATTGTCGTCTTCGCATTATTTTTCTTGGGCGGAAGCGTATTGCACGGTTTTTCATTAGCATTGATTATTGGTATTATTGTGGGTACTTATTCTTCTATTTATGTTGCAGGTTCTTTATCGTTAGCGCTGGGGCTCACACGGCAGAATTTATTGCCGCTTACGAAAGAAGCGTTGGATGATAGGCCGTGAACGTTATTTTTTAAACATGCGGCTTAATTTTTTTTAGCAATAACTTTAAAATTTTTGGATTACCTGCTGCGATATTGCCGGTTTTTAAATAATCCTCAGCACCCGTAAAATCAGATACAAGACCGCCTGCTTCTTTAATTAATAAAGAACCTGCTGCCATGTCCCAAGGTTTTAAACCCATTTCCCAAAATCCATCTAAGCGTCCGCATGCAACATAAGCAAGATCAAGAGTTGCAGCGCCTGCACGTCTTACATCGCCCGCTAAAGGTAAAAGTGCTTTTAAGCTATCGGTATAAGCTGTAATTAAATCTGCTGAATGACGGAAAGGAAATCCCGTACCCAGCAAACATTCAGATAATTCTTTATGAGTGCTGACACGAATGCGCCGGTTGTTTAGTTGTGCACCCTTACCACGGCTTGCGGTAAATAATTCTTGGCGTATAGGATCATAAATAACGCCATGTTCAATTTTTCCTTTGTAGGAAAGTGCAATGGAAACAGCAAAATGCGGAAAGCCATGGATAAAGTTTCTTGTGCCGTCTAAAGGGTCAATGATCCAAGTATAATCATCCACTCCTTCAGTTTCGCCGCTTTCTTCTGCCAAGATACCGTGTTTGGGATAAGCTTTACGAATGATCGCGATAATATCGCGTTCAGCGTGCTGGTCAACTTCAGTCACGTAATCATTGGGTTGTTTTTCTGTGATTTTCACTTTATCTAAGCGATCAAGTGCACGGATAATGATATTACCCGCAGCGCGGGCCGCTTGGATGGCTATATTGAGAAATGGCTCTTTCATGATGTGATGGCATTTATTTAAGGTCTCGTAGAATAACAAAGTTTTAAGGTAAATGAAAACGTATTAATATACGCGCTATGTTAAATGCTATTCGAATTGTATTAGTCAATACCTCACACCCAGGCAATATCGGGTCTTCCGCGCGCGCGATGAAAACCATGGGGCTTTCGAGGCTTTATTTGGTGGCGCCTAAGCAATTTCCACACCCTAAAGCAACTGAAATGGCATCAGGTGCACCCGATGTTTTAACTAATGCAGTGGTGGTTGATACGTTGGATGAAGCAATTCAAGATTGTCATTTAGTGATTGGGACGAGCGCGCGTAGTCGTACGTTACCTTGGCCCATGTTGACTCCAAAAGAATGTGCTATCAAAACAACAGAAGAAGCAAAGGGCAATGAAGTCGCCATTATTTTTGGCCAAGAACAATCCGGTTTAACCAATGAAGAATTGCATGCTTGCCATTATCACGTCGAAATTCCGGCCAATCCCATCTATAGTTCGTTGAATTTAGCAGCGGCGGTCCAAGTGGTTGCTTATGAATTACGTATTGCAAGTTTAACTGGGCAAGCAGAAAATCAATGGGATTATCCATTGGCAACGGCGGATGAGTTAGGGGGATTTTATCAGCATTTACAAAAAGTATTAGTCGATCTTTCTTTTTTAAATCCAAGCGCGCCGCGTCAATTGATGCCGCGTTTAAAGCGGCTATTTAATCGCGCTCGTCCTGATGTCATGGAAATTAATATTCTGCGGGGAATCTTAGGGTCAATCGAAAAAACAATCAAAAAATAAAACTACGTTCGTTTATAAACGGCAAATCGGTAAACATTGGGTTCTTCAATCGTTGTAAAATAATGATAAGCTTTAAAAGCCCGTTTAAATTTTTGATTGCTTCCAAAATAGTTTAAATAATCTAATTTAATATTATCTAAGTTACCTTTTTTTTCTGCAATATCAATAAAGATTAGCAAAGGTTTTTGGTTGTTAATATCATCTGCAATCATGTTGATAAAAAAATCTTTATACGGAATGGTTGGGCTTTTATCATGTAAGGCATTTACTAACCACCCTTGAAAAGCAAAGCGTCCAGCATAAGTTGCGTTTGCATATTCAACTGCAGGAAATGCGTAGATGGTTGATGTTGCAAAAAATAATATCGGTTTATTACGCGCATGCGCTTCAATAAATTGAATTAAATGATTCATCGGTATTTTGTAAGAAAAATAAGCCCAGCTACTGGTAATAGTGATCCAAAATAATGGGTAAAAGAAAAAAACAAAAGAAAGAACGCTCATTCCGATCCATCGTTCCAATTTATTTAATGCGAGCGCTATTTTTTGATAAAAACCATCGAGTAATAAAAGCAATACTAAGACTGCTAAGGAAAGCGCAGGAAAAATATGATAATACCACCACGCTGATTGAATAAAATAGGCGATCAAGGCGCCAATCAAAGCAGTTAGCAAAACAGCACTTAATGTTTTATGAACGTTAATGGATCGAAAAGCAAAAAATAAAATAAGGGGCATCAGGCAAAATAGCGTGGTGGGTTCTAATAACAATATTAAGCGGGAAGTGTGAAAACCCAACGGATAAATCGGGCGCATTAAGCGCGTGATATCAAAATATTCCGGATAAAAATACTTTGTTGAGCCAAGATAAATTAACACGATGGCAATAATTAGCAATGTTTCTAATCGAAACCACGCAAATAAACGCCGTGTAACTAAAAGATAAAAAAATTCAATTGCTATGAATATGGCTAAAAAATAAGGCTTAATGGAAAAACCGAACCCTGCGAGTAGTCCGCTTAAAAAAATATAACGTTTTTTGATAGAATAATTTTCTATGCGATTAGCAGCCAATAAAATATAGGGCATGATGAGTATCAATAATAAATGTTCCCGCTGTCCGAATTCATAAGTGGGTAAAATAAGAAATATACTTGCCATTACCAGTAAAAATAATTTATTAAATGAAGAATTAGCTAATATCTTTTTGAGTAACGGATAACACAGTAAAAGTGAGATGCTTGTTAATAAAAAAATATAAATACGCAAAGCAAAGATACGGCTGATCAAAAAAAATTTGCTGATGAGTACAGGTGGAATATAAAGATATAAAATCATCGGCGGATTAATTTCAAAAAAATCTTTGCCGTAATGACCACCTGAGAGTAATTTTTTTGTGGTAAGCATTAACCAACTCACGTCCCAATTTAACAATAACTGGGTCTGTAATAAGAAAGCGAGCAGGTAAATGCTGATGAATCCAAGCCAAAATATGCTATTTTTTCGGGTCATGTTTTGATCTTTTATGAATAGATCGGTATACTGGTGCCAATGACTTGATGCTACAATTAAAACAAATTACAAGCAACTATGAACTTACCGATTTATTTAGATTATGCAGCAACTACACCGGTTGATCCGCGTGTTGCAGAAAAAATGATGCGTTTTTTAACGCCCTCTGGCATATTTGGCAATCCTTCTTCCTCCCATTCTTTTGGTGTGCTTGCCAAAAAAGCGGTGGATGAGGCGCGTATGCAAGTGGCTGATGCCATTCATGCAAATCCTCGCGAAATTGTTTTTACATCGGGCGCAACGGAAGCCAATAATCTTGCTTTAAAAGGTGCGGCTTTACTGTATCAGCAAAAAGGCAAACATATTATTACGGTGAAGACAGAGCATCCATCCGTTCTCGATTGTTGTCAACAATTAGAGAAAGAAGGTTTTTTTGTTACTTATCTATCTCCTGACTCTGGTGGATTACTGTCACTGGATGTTTTAAAAAAAGCATTTCGTGCAGATACTTTTTTAGTTTCTATTATGCATGTCAATAATGAAATAGGGGTGATCCAAGATATTGAAGCAATCGCAAATCTCACTGCAGAACGTTCCATTTTATTGCATGTGGATGCAGCACAAAGTGTTGGAAAAGTTCCTTTAAACGTACAGAAAATTCCAGTGGATTTAGTTTCATTGTGTGCGCATAAAGTATATGGCCCCAAAGGTATCGGTGCATTATATGTGCGTGCTAAACCGCGTGTGCGGGTGGCGGCTCTTTTGCATGGCGGGGGACATGAATCAGGCATGCGTTCAGGGACGTTGGCAACTCATCAAATGGTGGGCATGGGGGAAGCGTTTGCATTAGCCAATGATGCGGCTGAAAAAAAGAGAATTACTGAATTTAAAAATATTTTTTGGCAAGCATTAGTGAAAATACCAGGTATTGCAATGAATGGCGATGATGCGCATACTGTTCCGCACATTTTAAATGTGCGGTTGCCGGGCATGACAGCCGATGCTTTTATTCAAGCTTTACCTGAGTTAGCGATTTCTAAAGGTTCTGCCTGTCACGCACGAGGCACTGGGCCATCGTTAGTGCTGCGCGCGCTTCAATTAACAACAGAAGAAGCAGGACGGTCTATACGCTTTTCTTTTGGGCGTTTTACTAAAAGAGCAGAAATAGATGATGCTATTTCAAAAATTTTATCGTTTATTTTCAATAGATTGCAGAGTCTGTCAGGGAAACAGTTCATTTAATACTCAAAAACGTAATCTGGATTATAATAAATAATGGATACCCACGCGGGGGGTGTGTCATGCCAAACAAACAGCTTAAAGAATTTTTGGATCAGCATCATGTGAAATATTTATGTATCGATCACTCGCCGAGCTATACGGCGCAGGAAATTGCAGCGATTGCCCATGTTTCGGGCAAGCAGTTAGCGAAAACAGTGATTATCAAAGCAGGTGGCCAATTTATTATGGTTGTTATTCCTGCCACTGATCACATTAATTTTTCTGAATTACGTGAATTAACGGGTGTAAAAGAAATAGATCTTGCTAAGGAATCTGAGTTTAAAGGAAAATTTCCAGAATGCGAAGTGGGTGCAATGCCGCCTTTTGGAAACTTGTATGGAATGCCGGTGTATGTTTCAAATCACTTAGTTTCTGAAGATCAAATTGCATTTAATGCAGGTTCACATTCAGAATTAATTAAAATGTCTTACAAGGATTTTGAACGATTGGTCAAGCCTAAAGTGATGGCGATACATTAAAATGTTTTTAAAAATGGAATATTCCAAAAAACGCGATTAAACGTTTCGAATGAAAAATTTTCTTTTACATGTTGATAAATTGCATCACCCCATTTTGCTAATTCTTCCGGTGTTTGATTCATGATGTCCGTCATGATAGAGGCTAATTTTTCAGGCTGTTCTTTTTCTACTAGAACACCTTTATTTTGGATGACTTCAGGAATGCCATCAACACGAGTACCGACAACAGGGAGCTTTGCAATCATGGCTTCAAGCAAGACTCGGCCAAAAGCTTCTTCAACAGAGGGCAAAATAAATGCATCAAAGGCTTTTAGATAACGGAAAGCATCTGGGATGAACCCAGTAAAGATAACGTCATTTTGTACTTTAAGTTTTTTAGTAAGGTCTTTTAGATTATTTTCAAGCTCGCCGTCCCCAATGATGATTAATTTGAGTTGTAACTCAGGCGATTTTATTTGAGCAAATGCTTGGATCAACGTTTTTTGGTCTTTGCCTGGCACCAATCGTCCAGTCGTGCCAAATACAAAAACATTTTCGGGCAACTTCAAAAAATCGCGCGCTTTTATACGCGGTAGTAATGCTTTTTCAGTTGAAGCCACATCAATGCAATTGTAAAGTGTGACTACACGCTTATCCGGTACGCGCCAAATATTTTTACGCATATCTTCACGAACGGCATTTGATACACCGGCAAAAAACATATTTTTTTTGTAGAGCGTTGCTATCAGAATTTTTCGGCTGATATTATTTAACGTATTCATTGCGTGCATAACGAAGAAGACGACGGGAATATGACAAAATTGCGCAACCCACAACATAGTATAAATAGGTTTATAGCGATGGCATATCACAATAGAAAATTTTCGCTCTCTGCATAAAGTAATCAGTTTTTTAATCGCTATTATTTTTGTGCCGCGAATACTTTTTTTCGAGCAATTTAAAAAAATCACTTCTTCCGAAAGTGTTTTAGCTTGATCGCGATCATTAGGTTCGCCAGATAAGTAGGCGACTGTGACTTTATATTTTTCTTTATCAAATAGTCCTGTGTATTGATTGCAAATATCAATAAATTGTGTGGCATTGTTATGAGTGATAATCAGAATATTTTTACGCATCATTCACCGTGCATTCTAATTTACCGTTCTTAAGTTGTATATGGACTTTATCGCCGGGAGTGACCTCTTTAGCTTCCTGTAGAATTTTTTCATCTTTTGCGCGCGTTACAATCGCAAATCCGCGTTTCAGTGTTGCTAAAGGACTTAACGCATCGAGTTTTGCTGCCGCGATTTTTATTTTTGTTTGATACTCACTTAAATGTTTATGTACTAATTGAATCAGTGTGGATTCATAAAAATCGAGACGCTGTGCTTGTTCAGTAAGGCGTCTTTTAGGATGTTGCTGTTGTAAGTGTTTTTGCAAAAACACCAAATGTTGTTTTAAATTTTTTAATAGTTGTGTGATGTAGTGGATTAAATATTTTTTGTGATTTTGAAATCTAAGTAAAATATCTTCCGTGTGTGCAGCAATTAATTCAGCCGCAGCGGTGGGTGTGGGTGCGCGTAAATCAGCGACAAAATCAGCAATTGTAAAATCAACTTCATGTCCAATTCCACTGACAATCGGTAATGTACTTTGATAAATAGCACGCGCAACAATTTCTTCATTGAACGGCCATAAGTCTTCGAGTGATCCGCCACCGCGCGCTAAAATTAATACATCACATTCTTTACGGTGATTGGCAATTTGAATAGCTTCCACAATATTTTTGGAAGCAGCTTCCCCTTGCACTAAAGTGGGATAAATAATAATGCGCCCAATGGCATAACGTCTTTTAAGCACACTTAAAATATCCTTGATAGCAGCGCCTGTAGGTGATGTGATGATACCAATAGATTGCGGGAAAGCGGGCAGCGGTTTTTTGTGAGCGGCATCAAACCATCCTGCTTCCGACAACTTTTTTTTAAGCGCTTCAAATGCCTGGCGTAATTTTCCCTCGCCTGCATCTTCCATTTGTTCAACCAGTAATTGAAAATCACCGCGTCCCTCATACAAACTTAAACGCGCCCTTAAAATAACATGCATGCCGTCTTTAGGTTGAAAAGGAACGCGTCGATTTTGTGGACGAAACATGGCAGAACGCACTTGTGCAGATGCATCTTTTAGAGAAAAATACCAATGCCCGGAACTTGGCGCTGCAAAATTAGAAATTTCGCCTTCTACCCATAACAGGGGAAAATGGCCTTCAATTAATAACCGTGCTTCACGATTCAGTTCACTGACGGTGTATATTTCTTCAGAATGGCTGATGTCAATTGTATTCATGGCGGTTATAGTAAACGGATTTTGTCGATAGGGAAAGGATGTGATATGGCTAGAAAATGGCTTCACCAACTGATGAATCGGCTGCCTGCTAATGGATTTCGCATGATGTTGAATCTCTGGCGGCCATTTCGCGGTGCGGGTATTAAAGTGGATCGTATTACGCCGGATTTTTATACGATAGAAGCATCCCTTACGTTACGATGGTATAACCAAAATTACGTTGGCGTACATTTTGGCGGTTCTATTTTTGTGTTAACGGATGCTTTTTATATGCTGATTTTGATGAAAAAATTAGGAAAAGATTATCTTGTTTGGGACAAAGCAGCGAGCATCCAATTCAAAAAACCGGGGCGCGGGAAGGTCAAAGCACTTTTTGCTTTTACCCCTGAAGAGATCGACCTTATTAAAATGAAAACGGATCAAGCGGGTAAATATATCTTTGATCGTGAGTTGAATGTGATTGATGAACAAGGCGATATTATTGCCTCGGTTACGAAAACGTTGTATGTGCGGCGGAAAAAATGATTATTTTTCTTCCCATTTTCTAAAAATCGTGTACAATGCCTCAGTTAATTTTATCCTGATATGAGGGGAAGTTAACCATGCGACTTGTTCAAGATGCATTGACCTTTGACGATGTTTTATTACTGCCTGCCGAATCGTTAGTTTTGCCTAAAGATGTTGATTTAAAAACTCAATTGACTCCTCATATTCACTTAAATATTCCCCTTTTGTCAGCAGCGATGGATACAGTGACTGAAGCACGGCTTGCGATTGCATTAGCACAGGAAGGCGGATTAGGTATTATTCATAAAAATATGACGATTGAGCAGCAAGCTTTTGAAGTGCGCAAAGTCAAAAAATTTGAAAGCGGTGTAGTGAAGGATCCCGTGACCGTTTCACCGGAAACCACTGTGCGGCAAGTATTAGATATTATCAAATCCTTTAATTTTCACGCATTGCCTGTTGTTGAAGAGAATCAACAACTGGTCGGGATTGTGACGAGTCGTGATTTACGTTTTGAAACACAATTAGATCAACCGGTTGCTAATATCATGACACCGAAAGAACGATTAGTGACGGTCAAGGAAGCAACTGATCGTGAAATTGTTCGGGAATTATTACATAAACACCGCATCGAAAAAGTGCTTGTGATTAACGATCAATTTCAATTGCGCGGCATGATTACGGTGAAAGATATTTTAAAAGAACAAGAAAAACCTTTTGCTTGTAAAGATAGTTCCGGACAATTATGTGTAGGCGCTGCAATTGGCACGGGGAGAGAATCAGATGAGCGGGCGGAAGCATTAGTTGCATCCGGTGTTGATGTGTTAGTGGTTGATACTGCGCATGGACATTCAAAAGGTGTTATTGAAAGAGTCCGTTTTATTAAAAAACATTATCCTCGCATTTCAATCATCGCGGGTAATATTGCAACTGCTAAAGCAGCGAGAGCATTGGCGGATGCAGGTGTTGATGCTGTGAAAGTGGGTGTTGGGCCTGGGTCTATTTGTACCACGCGTATTGTCACAGGTGTTGGTGTGCCGCAAATTTCTGCTATTGCAAATGTGAGTGAGGCCTTAAAAGGCACCTCTATTGGGATTATTGCTGATGGCGGTATACGTTATTCAGGCGATATTTGTAAGGCGATTGCTGCGGGTGCATCGGCTGTCATGGTCGGGAGTTTATTTGCAGGCACTGAAGAAGCGCCCGGTGAAGTTGAACTTTATCATGGCCGCTCGTATAAAGCGTATCGCGGGATGGGTTCTCTCGCTGCAATGGCGCAACGACATGGTTCAAGCGATCGTTATTTTCAAGAAGGAATGCAAAGTAAATTAGTGCCAGAAGGTATTGAGGGACGAGTGCCTTACAAAGGAAGTTTAGTGGCAATTGTCAATCAACTCATGGGTGGATTGCGTTCGGGAATGGGTTATACAGGTTGTCGCGATATTGATGAGATGCGAACCAAGCCTGAATTTGTGCGTATTACGGGTTCCGGTGTGCGTGAAAGTCATGTGCATGATGTGCAAATTGTGAAAGAAGCGCCGAATTATCAGATGGATGAAAATTATTTTAAATAATGTTAAAAGCGCGGATCAAAAAAATGACAATCAATGCTCATGCTAACCGAATTTTAATTTTAGATTTTGGTTCTCAATATACTCAGTTGATCGCCCGCCGTGTTCGTGAAATAGGCGTTTATTGCGAAATTTTTCCTTTTAATGCTAATGAACAAATAATTCGTGATTTTGCATCGAGCGGAATTATTTTATCGGGCAGTCCCGAAAGTGTCATCGAAGAAAACAATATTCATGCGCCGCAAATGATTTTTGAATTGGGTTGTCCAGTGCTTGGTATTTGTTATGGCATGCAAACCATGGCATTTCAATTGGGCGGAAAAGTAGCGCAAGGTAAAAAGCGTGAGTTTGGTCATGCAAAAGTGATTGTACAAGAGTCAATGGGTTTGCTGGTAGACATGGAAGCATTGGATGTTTGGATGAGCCATGGCGATCATGTGGATGTTTTGCCGTCTGGATTTACTAAAATGGCGAGCACAGAAACATGTGACATTGTTGCAATGGCAGATAAAAAACGCCATTTTTACGGATTGCAATTTCATCCAGAAGTTTCACACACCAAAGAAGGCGTACGTATTCTAAAGCGTTTTATTTTAGAGATTTGCCAATGCAAACCTCTTTGGACAACAAAAAATATCATCACAGAATCTATTGAGAAAATTCGGCAAGATATCGGCGATGATCATGTCATTTTAGGACTATCAGGCGGTGTGGATTCTTCGGTTGTTGCAGCCCTTTTACATCAAGCGATTGGCTCGCAACTAACGTGCATTTTTGTGGATACAGGATTGTTGCGCTTTAAAGAAGCAGAAGAAGTGCAGGCATTATTTGCCAAGCACTTAGGGATTCACTTAATCACGGTTGATGCTTCTAGAGAATTTTTTACTGCATTATCAAGTGTGACAGATCCTGAGCAAAAACGTAAAATTGTCGGCGGTTTGTTCATTGATATTTTTAATGCAGAAGCTAAAAAAATTAAAAATGTGCAGTGGCTTGCGCAAGGCACGATTTATTCGGATGTTATCGAATCGGCAGCAACGAAAACAGGTAAAGCGCATGTCATTAAATCACACCATAATGTAGGCGGGTTACCTGAAAAAATGCATTTAAAATTGCTTGAGCCTTTGCGTGAACTTTTTAAAGATGAAGTGCGAAAGATAGGCGCTGAACTTCAATTACCTCATGAGTTAATTAATCGACATCCTTTTCCAGGCCCTGGGCTTGCCGTACGTATTTTAGGCGAAATCAAAAAAGAATATGCGGATAAAGTGCGTGATGCGGATGCTATTTTGATAGACGAGCTTCGTAAAACGGGATGGTATGAAAAAACCAGTCAAGCGTTTGCCGTTTTTTTACCGGTGAAATCAGTCGGTGTTTTAGGTGATGCGAGGCATTATGATCATGTTATTGCAATACGCGTGATTCAAACAATCGATTTTATGACAGCGCATGTGGCACATTTGCCGCACGAATTGCTTGAAAAAATTTCAAATCGTATTATCAACGAAGTCCGCGGTATTTCTCGAGTCGTTTATGATATTTCAAGTAAACCGCCTGCAACCATTGAGTGGGAATAATGTTTTCGAAAGACGATATTTTTTGGATGCAGCATGCGATTCAACTCGCAAAAACAGCAGAACAAAATCAAGAAGTGCCCGTAGGCGCTGTTTTAGTGAAAAATAATCAATTGATTGCAGAAGGTTTTAATGCGCCTATTAGTATGCATGATCCTAGTGCGCATGCAGAAATGGTTGCGTTACGTCACGCGAGTGCAAAAATGAAAAATTACCGATTACCAGATACGACACTTTATGTAACGCTTGAACCGTGTGTGATGTGCTTAGGCGCGATTGTGCATGCAAGGGTGAAAAGGGTTGTTTACGGGGCGTTAGACCCAAAAACAGGCGCAGTTACAAGCGTACTTAAGCTCGCGGAATTCCCTTTTAATCATCGAGTTGAATATAATGGCGGGTTGTTGAGTGATGAATGCGGCGCTTTGCTCAAAGCATTTTTTGTGGAGCGGCGTGGCAAGCAAGAGAGCTAGAAACCAGCACAAAAGACCGCCAATATTTGCTGATTTTAAGGGTTCGTTAACGTATATCCTTTATAGTATTCCATAGACCTTCATGAAGATCAATTTATGCAACGAAACGAAGAACATAAGCAAACAAATGGTATAGGATTTGGATTTTTTGAATCCAGACCGCGTAGTATTGGCAATCCTGGTTCGGATGACAGTTTTATTATTCAAAGAGAAAGAGAAAAAAGACAAAGACGTCGAAGAAAAGAACTGCTTCTAATTGAATCGCAAAAAACAGAAATAACAATAGGTAATCTTGAATTATCGGGTATGGCCATTGTTTTTGGGATGTTTTTGAAAGAGGCCGGCCGGGAATTTATTAAGCACGTAGGTCATTATTTTCTGTTTCCTATCGTAGTTGGGTTAAGCTGCTGTTCTGCCATTGAATCTTGGCGGCAAGCGAAACTTGCTGATTATAAAAAAGGAACATGGCAGCGTGCTGTTGTTAATACCTTAGCTGCCGCTGCTTTTGTAACAGCCGTTGTTGGAGGCGCCATCTGGGAAGCAGCGCATGTTTTATTATCACCGATTATTTTTGTTGCTGCATTGGCAGTGAAAACCCTTTTTCACTCAGTTGCTGCATTATATTACACCTATAAATCTCGCACCGCTAAAACATCTGAAGAAGCAGCACACTACAAACCATTGGCAACTGCAAATACTGTTGCTTCTGGGTTGAATCTGGCATTCACTGCGGCGGTGGCCTTAGTGATGATTGCGCACATCTTTACTTTTGGGCTCTTAGGTGTTGCAGCTGCTATCGTTGGTATTGGATATGGTATTTTTTATGTCAACAAAAAGCTAAATGAAAAAAGAAATGCACTTCGTCTTGAGGGGGAGCGGGATAGAAAAAATAGCAACGAGTTTGTTTCATCATCCCGTCGATTGCAGCAAGTATTTCCTTCTTCTTCGCCAAAGCAAACCGGCGAAAACAATCGAGCAAAAATAGAATTCGACGCGAAACGCTTTACGAATTGCAAGGTTCGAAGGGCGGTGCAAAATCGAAATGTGAGCTTAATAGGGAAAACAATAGAGCAATCGTGCAATAGTAGTAGGTGTGCTTTTATTCACTAAATAGTGATTTTTTATTTTTTGAAGTGTTTTTTTATTTATAAGGAAATAATATGCTTTCTCGTTTTTCTCGTAATACTACTCATTTTTCTCAGCAATTTTTCAGTTATACAACAGGAAATAATTCAAAGGCTTTGATGAAATATACGCTTAATGACTTTTTTGGCAAGTTTCCTGATTATCCAGAATTATTAATAAGTTTACAGGAAAAAAATTTATTTAAAAATAAAGAACCGGTTGACTGTAATGTTTATACTTTTTTAAATCAACTACCCGCCAAAAATATTTTGAATAAATCAGCATTTCAATTAATAGCAACTCCGTTAACCCTGCCAATGATTCAATCGATGGTTCCCTCTACGATCAGTAAAAAAAAATTACCTGAAGATTTTGAAGCATTACGACCTGATATGAAGCGCTATACGACCTGTATGATGGCTGTATTAAAAAGCCCAGAAGCAGAGCGTTTATATGAACCGCATTCTCCTCATCATGAGGCAGTCAGTGAATTTCGGCATGGTTTGCAAGCAGGAAAACATGCTTTATTTTCTGAACGAACTTTAAGGGATGTATTAGCTATGATAGGACATGATGTGGGTCGGATACCTAAGGATCCTGTTCACGGGCATAAAAATCACCATCTAGATGGTTCCATTATGTTAAAGCCGCTCGGATTGTTTGATTATGCCCTTTATCATCCTTTTGCAAAATATTTATTAAAAGTATTTTGTTCGCCTTATCAAGATTTAATCAGTCCATTATCAGCCTATTCTTTGGCGATACAAGAAAAAACATTTCATCCTATTATTAAAAAGTTAGAAAATTTATCATCAGAAGAATTACCTGGAGTTATTTATAAACTAATGCGTTTGCGTTTATATGATGACATGAGCAAAATTGGAGATGTTATGCTGAAAGAGCAAGGCGTTTCTTTAGATTCGCTTTATTTTGACAATGAAACGCTCCAAGAGATGTTTGATATTCAAATAGAGACCCATGTACAAATAATTGCTAAATCTTGTTCGAATCCAAAAACAGTTGCTGCTGCTTATACAAGAGAGCTTCATGAAGCGATACATCTTTTTGACCATCAGTCAGTCCAAGTGCTTCGGCCGGGCAGGGGTTAGAAGAATTGCGGAGTAAAGTTAATTCAACTAGACTGTTTATATATCCTTTCTTGATTTTTGAGAGATTAACGTGGCTCACCCATCCCGATCTTTTATGAGATGCGTATCTTTTTGCACAGCCGGCAGTTATGATCTGCGCGGGCTCGCCAATTCGTTTAAACGCAAGGGATATTTTACTCGTTTATTACGTGATGTTTTGCACGTAGTCAATATCAAAAAACCTGCCGATTTATTTTTTTTTAGCCACGGATCATTTGTTTGCTGGGGTTTTAATAAGGCCCAAGAGCAAAAATGGATAGAGTATGTCAAAGATTTTTCATTTCAGCCTTTAAGCGTTGTTGAAACAGATCACTTTTGTTATCGATTGGGCGAAGAAACATCGATTGATACGCATGATCGATTTAAAATTGATATTATCACGTTGGATTCTGATAATGCCCAAATTAAACTCGCTATCTCTTATGGCCTTGCACAAGCTATTAAACTAGAAGCATTTGAAGATGCCACTCAAGAAACAGTTAAAGTGAACGCTTCCTTGCCGGAAGAAATTGCTAATCGCGGCATTATTTCTTTGTCACGCCGTTCGTTATTTAAGCGCATGGGTGAAATTTTTATTGCTAGAAGTTCTATTAATTTAAACAGTGAATATTTAGATACACCAGAATTTTTTTGGCGAAATCCAAATCTTGAACCTTTTTACATTATGACAAAAAAATTTTTAGATATTCCAAGTCGTGTGATATCGCTTAATCAAAAACTGGATGTATTGCAAGAATTGCTTGATATGTTGAATAGCCAAGTCCAGCATCGTCATTCCAGCATGTTAGAGAGCATTATTATTTTACTGATTTTAATTGAAATTGTGATCAGCGTTTTTCAGTTTCATATTTGGTAGAAAATTCTTTTAGAAAATCTATTATTTTCCAGCAAATAAATTCAGCAGCATAGTGTTTTACTCTGAATCCGCGAAAAGGGATCTTAGCACAGATCGAATTTTTTTTCTTTGCATGAGGAAAATCAATTTCAAGTTGTGTTTGAGCCGTGTTAGGCACATTTTGCCAAAATTCATTTAATCCTTTAATGACGACGTGCGGCGCATCATTTGGGGAAGCATCAAATTTAAGATATGTATAAGTGGCGGGTGTTTTAAGGAGAGTTTCTAATAGACCGCCGGTTGCAACATCTTGAATAGATAAAGTGAATGTTAATTTTTGCAATTCCTTTTGCAGTAATGAGGAAGCTGTTTCGCTGCCATCTCCAATTAGATAAGGTTGAATGACTCGCTCAATTTGAGGGACCAACAAATTAAAATCTTGTTTGCGGCTGGAATGTAATTTAAATTCAATATAAGGATAACATAATCGATAACCAGTCGTGCAATCGTAGGGTTTTGCAAGTGCGTCAAGTTCTTCCGCAATTTGTCCTTCGCTCACACCAAATAAAAACCAATGTTTATGATAGATAATTTCTTGTAATCCCGATTGTATTAATTGGGGCAAACATATTTTTTCAAACATCGGTAAACATTCGACAGGAGGTCCTGGCAGCATAAAAATAAGTTGTAAATGATGGGTCAATAGGCAGCCAGCGGCTGTTCCATTCGAATTTGGAATGATGCTGGCGCCTTCTGGAAAAAGTGCTTGTTGGCGGTTCGATAAAGGAGGCGTGTCATAACCAAAGCGTTTTAAGCGTTCTATAATGTGCTGCCAAGTGTTTTCATCAAACACGAGCGGACGCTGAATGGCATTGCTTAAGGCAAAGCGAGTTAAATCATCGGATGTTGGGCCTAAACCGCCAGTAATAATCAATGCGCTATGATCTTTGAGTAGAAATGTAATTGCTTTTTCTATTTCTGCAATATGATCGGCAACAATCATATGGGTGCCAACGTGTATGCCTTCACTCAGCAGCCTATATGCAATTTCTTGAGAATTCGTATTTAAAATATCGCCGTTAACAATTTCATCGCCTGTCGCAAGCAGAGCAATTTTATTGATTGAAACAGTGTCTCGAGCCATACAATTTTTTTATCCAAGAACAGGCAAAAAATTTTTAGCGTGTTTGAAAAAGAGATCGTCATTATTATCCTGGAATCGGCAGTAAGAATCTACGGCTTTTTCCAAGAGAAGCTCTGACCCTGATTCTCGAGAGATTCTATAAGTTCTGCAAATAATGGAGGGATGGGTGTAAAAAACGAGGAAGGGGGAGTGGGGGGACGGGTAAAAAAAGTAGATGTGCCGCCGCCGCTTATTAATGGCATAGGAAAAAGTGTATCAACTGGAGTTGCGGCTAGATTGTTAACTAATTCTTCATTAGTTGATGTACTATAGACTCCCGCTGTTTGGGAGCTTTGAGATGTTTGGCTCTGAATGCTCCATAGGTCATTTGAATTGGCTGGGCTTTTTACAGCAGGGTTGTTTTGATCGTCGTCATTATCGCTGTCATCGGACATGTTATCCAGATTTTTGGATTCTTGACTTTCACTGCTGTTTTCGCCCGAGAGTGTTGCGATTTCATGAGAAAATTTTTGTTGGGCATACCATTCTTCATGCAGCGTATCATAGACAACTTGTGTGCGCATATACACTTTTAGTCCCTCTGCATTACATCCGTTTTCATCGAGGTCAGCAGGTTCTTCTGTTAATCGAGGTTCGCCGGTTTTTGGATTGAAAACGTAAAAGACCTTTCCTTTCACTCGATTCCATTTTTTCCATAGTTTATGAAATTCTCCTCGCTTGATCTTAACGCCATTCTCATTTGCAGATGGGCCAGTTAATTCTATCGGTTCGTTATTGCTCGGGTCCAGAGTGTAAAAAATGAATGACTTTAACCATTGAACACGAAGCTTGTCAAATCGCCATCTTTTAACTGTTTTGACTTCACGGTGGTTGTTTTTATCGGATCCATTGAGATTTTTTACATTAGCAACTTTAGTAGGCTCACCCGTTTTTTTATTTAAAAAAAAAGAGACGGGTGTCAGCTGGTGAGCGTGACTGAAGAGCATTTCTTTCGAGCCTGGAGGATAAGGAGGGCCGTTTTTAATAATATTGCCATCTGGAGCAACCCAGACGATTTTTTGAGCCCTTTTCGCGTCATATCGGCTTTTTTTCTCTCTTGTAGATATTCTTTTGAGACGTAAAAAGCGACTATCCTTTTTTTGTCCCTGAGGGTTCTTTTGAGATTGCCTCATCATAGCACTATCCTCCAAATCATCGCGCCTCATATAACGCTCATGCTTTTTTTTATAAGATATTTTATTTAATTTTTATTCACCCGTATCTTTCTCTGAAGAAGTATTCGTATCATTGACACCTAGGTCAGCAGTAGTCCCTTTATTGTTGCTGGCTAATTTTTCTTTGATACGGGCCGCTTTTCCGCTTAATTTGCGCATGTAATAGAGCTTTGCGCGCCTGACGTCGCCGCGACGTTTTAATTCAACGCTATCAATCATAGGACTATAGGTTTGAAATACACGCTCGACGCCAACACCATGAGAAATTTTACGGACAGTAAAAGAAGAATTGAGGCCGCGATTACGTTTTGCGATGACAACTCCTTCATAGGATTGTACCCGCACTCGTTCGCCTTCTTTTACTTTGACTTGTACAACAACAGTATCACCGGGAGCAAAATCAGGCATAGGTTTTGCTTGTTGCATTTGTTCTGCTTCTAGTATTTGAATAATATTTGCCATGGGTTATTTCCTCATTTATTTTCTAACCAAAAAAAACTGTAACCAAAAAATCACGGACATTTCATAGAAGCTCCCTTGTCCGAGTATCTAGGAATCTTAAATTCCTAAGAATTTTGTTTTTCAAATTCTTTAATAAACTCCGCCAACAGCGTTTGCTCGAGCGTATTTAAGGATTTCTTTGCCAAGAGGTCAGGGCGCTTTTGCCATGTCCTGCCTAGCGATTGTTTTAATCGCCAGCGCTCGATATTCTGGTGATTGCCGCTTAACAATATTTCAGGGACTGCTGACCCTTTAAATTTTTCAGGGCGGGTATATTGAGGATATTTCAATAATCCTGTAGTCAGCGAATCTTCCGCTGCTGAATCCGCATGTCCTAATGTACCTGGTATTAAACGTGTTATAACGTCAATCATGGTCAAGGCCGCGAGCTCTCCGCCCGATAACACATAATCACCTATAGACCATTCTTCATCTATTTCAAGCGCTAGTAGCCGTTCATCGATGCCTTCATAGCGTCCTGCAACAAATAACAAGTGTTTCTGTTTAAGCATTTTTTCCGCTGCTTTTTGATTAAAGCATTTTCCTTGGGGGGATAGATGAATCACCCGCGGAATTTGCGGCGCTGCTTTTTTAGCGGCAGCAATCGCATTTTGTAGTGGTCCTGCCATCATCACCATGCCGGGCCCGCCGCCATAA
>CAZUQP010000023.1:0-30093 GCA_964622455.1 uncultured Coxiellaceae bacterium | reverse complement strand
AACTTTGAAAATTATAGATTACGAGTTAGAGTACTGTGTTCATAGGAGAAGTGCCCCCTGAAATGGGAAAGAGCCGGCGGATTTTAAGCTGTAATATTTAATCGCTTGTTATTAACAGCCTTGATTTGTCTGGTGGCCAGAGGTGGAATCGAACCACCGACACAAGGATTTTCAGTCCTTTGCTCTACCGACTGAGCTATCTGGCCAAAGAGGCGATATTAAACCGATTGGTACGTGTTGAGTCAAGTAAAAAATCATTTTTGCGGTGTAAAGCCGGCTGGTTTTTCGCTGCCCTCCTCAAACAAAAACTTTTCCATTTCGTGAGCCAAAAAATCACGCGCTTTAGAATCCAGCATGCTTAAACGATATTCATTAATGAGCATTGTTTGATGATGTATCCAAAGCTGCCAAGCTTCTTTGGAAATATGGGCGTAAATTTTTTCACCCAGCTTGCCTGGGTAAGGTACCTTGTCCAAACCTTCAGCTTCTTTGTGCAGTTTTTGGCACTGAACCATGTGCATGATATGTCCCTAGTAATCTCTTTACCGGTGCGGGTAAACCGATGGTTAATGGATCCTGTAAGTTATACCAAATTTGCTCTTTGCCCGCCATCCTCTGGCCTTTCAGTATGATATGTACCGGCAGAATGTCCAGATGGAAATGAGTAAAAGTATGACGAAAAGAATCGCCCACTTTGATTTGTTCAATAAAAATACTTTGATCGCGGCATCGCTTTTTGATTTGTTTGAGTGTTGCTATCCCTGTGATTTCAGGAAGACTCCATAAACCACCCCATATACCATGAGCGGGGCGTTTTTCGAGTAAAGTTTTTTGGTTATTTTCAAAAATAAGAAAAGTCGTGGTCCGGATAGGTAAAGTTTTTTTAGGTTTAGAGACAGGTAATTTTTGTTCTATTCCCTTTTTTTTGGCAACACAAACAGAAATAAAGGGACATAAATTGCATTTGGGTTTTCCACGAATACAAAGGGTTGCACCAATATCCATCATGGCTTGCGTATAATCAGCAATTCTTTTTTGGGGTGTTAAAGTATCGCTAATGCCCCACAAAATAGCTGATGTCTTAGGGTCGCCCGGCCATTCACGAATACCATAGAGCCGGGTTAATACACGCTTTACGTTGCCGTCTAGAATAGCGGCTTTTTGTTGCATCGCAAGAGCCAAAATCGCGCCCGCTGTTGATCGGCCAATGCCGGGTAAACTTTGTAACGTTTCACTATCCGATGGAAAAATACCCTGAAATTTTTCTATGATTATTTTTGCACTCTTATGTAAATTGCGGGCGCGGCTGTAATAACCTAATCCTGTCCAAAGATGTAAAACTTCATCTTCTGTTGCGTTTGCAAGGGAATGCAGAGTTGGGAATTCTTTTATAAAACGTTCAAAATAAGAAATAACAGTGCCAACTTGTGTTTGTTGCAGCATAATTTCAGATACCCACACCCGATAAGGGCTTTTGTTTTTTTGCCAAGGCAAATCTTTGCGGCCGGATTGATCGTACCAATGGAGTACTTTACGCTGAAATTGGGTAGGAGTTAGGGTTTGCATACTCAATCAAATAGATAAGTTAAATTAATTATTTTATTAAGTTGATCAGTTTGAATCATTTCCTTGACGATCGCAATATCAGGTGCAAAATAACGATCATCCTGATAAAAAGGCACATGTTCACGTATGAGAGCTACGATTTTTTCAAGTGGTTTTGATGTGGTTAATGGCCTGCGAAAATTGATTCCCTGGCAAGCAGCGAGTAGTTCGATTGCAATAATTCCCGCTGTATTAGTTGCCATTGCTAATAAACGCCGAGCGCCGTGTGTTGCCATGCTGACATGATCTTCTTGATTGGCAGCGGTAGGTAAACTATCAACACTTGCAGGATGCGATAATAATTTATTTTCGCTCGCAAGAGCAGTTGCCGTATATTGTGCTGCCATAAAGCCTGAATTAATGCCGGGATTATTGACTAAAAATGCGGGCAAGCCGCTAAAATGCGGATCAATCAAGAGTGCTATACGTCTTTCTGATAAAGCACCCACTTCTGCAATACTGACAGCCAAGGTATCGGCTGCCATGGCGATGGGTTCTGCATGAAAATTACCCCCCGAAATAATTTTATTTTCTTTAACAAAAATTAATGGATTATCGGAAACAGCATTCGCTTCTGTGATTAATACCTGCTGCACAAATAAAATATGCGTTAAACAAGCGCCCATGACTTGCGGTTGGCAGCGCAATGAATAAGGGTCTTGTACTTTACCGCAATCTTTGTGAGATGTATTGATGGCGCTATCTTTTAATAATTCGCAAAAAGTTTTGGCGACAATTGTTTGTGCTGGGTGACCGCGCACCTCTGAAATATGTGCATCAAAAGGTTCGAGGCTAGCAAGGGCTGCATCGACCGAAAGAGCGCCTGCAATGAGGGCTGCAGTAAAATTATTTTCTGCAGCCAGTAATCCCATTAAAGCAAGGGCAGTTGATACTTGAGTACCATTTAACAAAGCAAGACCTTCTTTAGGTGCCAATGTTAAAGGTTTTAATTTTGCAATGTTTAAACCTTCTTTTGCTGTTAAAATTTTTCCTTGATAGCAAACATTGCCAACGCCTAGTAAAACAGCAGAAAGATGTGCAAGCGGTGCCAAATCACCTGATGCGCCGACTGAGCCTTGGCACGGAATACACGGGTAAATTTTTTGATTAAAAAGTTGAATTAAGGCTTCAATTGTTTGTAAACGCACACCTGAAAATCCGCGCGCCAAGCTATTTATTTTTAACGCGAGAATCAAGCGGACGATAGGATCAGGCAATAATTCTCCTGTGCCTGCTGCATGCGACAAAATAAGATTGTGTTGCAACGTTTGTAAATCAGTTTCAGGAATTCGAATGTTTGCGAGGGATCCAAAGCCCGTGTTAATGCCATATGCTGTTTCATCGCGCGCAATAACATCAGTCACCATTTTTTCTGCAGCATGAATAGCGGGAAAACAATGAGGGTCTAATTGAAGTTGTGTGGATTCAGGTAATAATATTTTTAGGTCGGTTAGTTTTAATTGACCTGGCGTTAGAGTAAATAGGGGAGACATGAAATGAAGTCCTTTTGCCAATGCTGCTTCCAAGAATTTTTACATACAATAAGCTATGTGTCATGCAGAAAACGCATCATTATAATTCTTTTTTCGGTCGCGGAGGTGGTGGCTGGGTATTATCTTCCGTTGATGAAGGCGCTTCTGTTGATTTGGATTGAAAAAACATAGCAGCGTTATATTTTTTTTCTAGAATGGGGTTTAAAAGATTTGAGAGAAATTGACGTGCAGCTTCATTTTCTATTTCTTTAAAAAAGGCAGATAAATCTTCAGTGATCACTTTATCCCAATTGTGTGTATAAAATTGATTGTTATTCTTAGACAATTCTACAAAATAGCCTTCATTCCAAGGGTCACAAATGTATCCATTTTTGAGGCCTTGTAGATATTTTTTTACTTTGCTTTTTCCCTCTAAGGTATTTTCTTTAGCATCTCCATTCACAATTAAAAAAACGTGGTTATCCCCATCGTCGGCAAACAGTGAAATTTTTTGTATGCTGGTGATTTTATCGATATGTTGATATAATCTCACCGCTGCATGAGCTGTATGTTCTGCGCAGTAACCACCTAGATGCTCCCCCATTTTCTGTGAACGAATTTTGTTCTCTTTTAAATTAAAAATTAACAGATAATTTTTATTGAAATTTTCTAGATCTTTATCTTTTAATTCCTTTTTAATAGCATTCAATTTTGAAGAATGTTCCTCTTGCCATGCTCTTAATTGCTTCTTGACATTCTCTCGGATTTTATTGATATCTTCAAGGCGTGGCGGTGTTGGATTGTTTTCCCACCATTCATTCCATTTCGGTGCTTCTCTAGTGCAGCTAGCAGAATTTGTTGCACAACTATTGGGGATAAGAGAAGGGTGAAGATTCTCATTTCTAGCTATACGTATCTCTGGAAGTTTGTTCCATGAAACAAGTTTTTCATCATTCTCACAGATGTTTTGTATCTCTCGAGGAACAGGAGTCCGGGTAGATTTTTCCTTATCCCGATTTGTTTTGGTGTTAGATGTGATTTGTTGTGAATTTATTGCTTCGGCTGTCTCAGCCAGGCCGGCGCCAATTAAGAGCGCTAAAAATAAGAGATTGAGATGTGGTTCCCTAGAGAAATGAAAAAGGAGTTCCAGTTCGTGGTGCTGCGGGGCAGCATGTCTTGCATGCCTTGATTGTCTTTTGTGGCGTGCTTTTGTTTCTTGATGTAAGCGACGGCTATCGCTCATGTGGTATTACCCTTGATATCTTGTATTATTTAATAATAGCACAACTATATTAGCAGAATATTAATGAATAACTTATTGATTTTATAGGTTTATTTAGTTTAAATCATTGGCAAGTTAAGATGATTTTTCTTTGCCGTCTCAATGGCTATTTCATACCCCGCATCAGCATGACGCATGACACCGCTTGCTGGATCATTCGTTAAAACGCGTTCCAAGCGTTTGGCTGCTTCTTTAGTGCCATCAGCCACAATCACAACGCCTGCATGTTGTGAATAACCAATCCCAACACCGCCGCCATGATGAATGCTGACCCAGGTAGCGCCGCTCGCGCAATTTAATAAAGCATTGAGTAATGGCCAATCAGCGATTGCATCTGATCCATCACGCATGTTTTCAGTTTCTCGATTAGGGCTTGCAACAGATCCTGTATCCAAATGATCACGGCCAATAACGATGGGTGCTTTTAATTCGCCTTTCGCGACCATTTCATTAAATGCGAGCCCTAAACGCGCGCGCTCACCTAAACCCACCCAACAAATGCGTGCGGGCAAACCTTGAAATTGAATGCGTTTTGCTGCCATATCAAGCCAATTGTGTAAATGTGGATTATCAGGGATGAGCTCTTTGACTTTGCTATCTGTTTTATAAATATCTTCAGGATCACCCGATAATGCAACCCAGCGAAAAGGCCCAATGCCGCGGCAAAATAACGGGCGAATGTAGGCTGGCACAAATCCTGGAAAATCAAATGCATTTTTGACACCGGTTTCTTTTGCCATTTGGCGAATATTATTACCATAATCAAATGTTGGAATGCCTTCAGCATGAAAAGCAAGCATGGCTTTTACTTGAATAGCCATCGATTCTTTTGCTGCTTTGATCACTTTTTCTGGATCTTTCTTGCGTAATTCTTCAGCTTGTTCGAGCGTCCAGCCTTTGGGTAAATAACCATTCAATGGATCATGCGCGCTGGTTTGATCAGTCACTAAATCAGGGCGTACACCGCGTTTGACTAATTCAGGAAAAACATCTGCAGCATTTCCTAGTAAACCAACCGAAATTGGTTTTTTATTTTTTGTAGCTTCTGTAATAATTTTTAGTGCTTCATCAAGGTCATTTGTTTTTACATCCAAATATTTTGTTTCAAGACGCCGTTTAATACGTTTAGGATCGCACTCAACAGCGAGCATTGCGGCACCTGCCATCGTTGCTGCAAGCGGTTGTGCACCGCCCATGCCGCCTAAACCGCCGGTTAAAATCCATTTGCCTTTAAGATTACCATCATAATGTTTACGTCCTGCTTCAACGAATGTTTCGTAAGTGCCTTGAATGATGCCTTGTGTGCCAATGTAAATCCAAGAACCCGCGGTCATTTGACCGTACATCATCAAACCTTTTTTATCGAGTTCATGAAAATGTTCCCACGTCGACCAATGAGCAACTAGATTAGAATTGGCAATGAGTACACGCGGTGCATCAGGATGTGTTTTAAAAACGCCAACCGGTTTGCCGGATTGAATCAGTAGTGTTTCATCAACATCAAGATTTTTCAGCGATTCAACAATTTTATCAAAACATTCCCAATTGCGTGCAGCACGTCCCATACCGCCATAAACCACAAGATCGCCCGGAATTTCTGCGACATTCGCATCTAAGTTATTCATCAGCATGCGTAATGGCGCTTCGGTCAGCCAACTTTTAGCGGAAAGTTTGGTGCCATGTGCGGCAGAAATACGTCGTGAAGGATCATGGCGTGAGGAATCAGTTGTCATGGGAATATACCTGAATGTGTCGGATTTACAGTATCATATCAATCCGCATGAAAATGGCTACTGTGATGATGAATAATTTCATAAATTAAATTAGCAGCGAGTTTTGCGGTTGCTTGATCAAAATCATAATGCGGGCATAATTCTGCAAGATCATAGCTTACTGCCTTACCTGAGGCGGCCAATTGCCGCACCAGAGGAATCACATGCCATGGCCATAAACCTAAAGGTTGCGGGGCGCTGACACCCGGTGCAACGGACGCTGCAAATACATCCAAGCAAAGACTCAGATAAATTAATTCATTTTGATCGATAATGCGGTCAATGAAATCAGTACATTTTTCGAGTTGCCCTAAATGTAACTCATCAGCCCAAATGATATGGGTGTTATAGTTTTTTGCGGTTTCTACTAAAGCACGCATATTGCCCGCGTGCTGGATGCCAATGCAATTGTAATCAAAACGAAGTTTTGCTTTTTTATGCGCTTCTGCAATTTGCAAAAAGGGCGTGCCAGAGCTTCCTTTTCCGTCGGGTAACAAAGGACGCATATCAAAATGCGCATCAAAATTAACAATGCCTAATTTTTTCTTTCTAGAAATTTTAGCAATACCTTGATAATGTCCCCAGGCTATTTCATGTCCACCGCCGAGTGCAATGGGTGTTATGCCGTGTGCTAGTAAAAGTGCGATGACGTCCCCTAATGCTTCTTGCGAACTTTCAAGGTCGCCATCAGGACACACAATATTTCCTGCGTCAAAACAGGCAAAATTTTGTTTTTGAATAGGAAGTTTGGCCAACGTTTGTCGAATAGCAATGGGGCCTTCAAAAGCACCCGGACGGCCTTTGTTGCGGCGTATGCCTTCATCACATTTAAAACCAATCAAGGCAAAGGTAGGTTGAGTTATTGTGGGGAGATTGTTTTCCATTAAATTCAGCATCCGCATGATTTGAAAAAAAAGAGAACCAGGCGGAATATCGCTGCGGCCTTGCCATTGAGCTTGATCAGGTGGCAGATATCTAGTATTAAAGCTCATGGGGTATGCTCATATTAAACGAGACATCTTTATTTTAAAGGACTTCATTGATGAATAACAAGCGATGGGATGCGCTATGGATAAATTGTTTGCTTGCAACAATGGAAAAAGGCGAAAAACCATATGGGCTCATGACTGAAGCAGCATTGGCCGTGCGAGATGGAAAGATCGCCTGGATAGGTAAAATGGACGCTTTAAAAGCATCGCCTGAAGCATTAGCGGGAGAAGTGTTTTCTGCGAAAGGATATTGTATAACGCCTGGCTTTATTGATTGCCACACGCATTTAGTTTATGCAGGCGATCGAAGCCATGAATTTGAGATGCGCTTACAAGGCGTAACTTATGAAGAAATTGCACGTCTTGGCGGCGGCATTCGATCAACAGTATCTGCAACCAGAGATGCATCTGAAGAAGAATTATTTCAACAAAGCTTAAAACGCGCACGCGCATTATTAAAAAGCGGTGTGACGACTATCGAAATAAAATCAGGTTATGGGTTAGACCTTGAAACTGAATTAAAAATTTTGCGCGTTGCCAGACGTATTGAAGAAAAATTACCAATGACCGTCGTGAAAACATTTTTAGGCGCGCACACGGTGCCGAGTGAATATCAAAATCGCGCAAATGAATATATTGATTTTATTTGTCAAGAAGTGTTGCCAGAAGTGGTTAAACAAAAATTAGCAAATCATGTGGATGTTTTTTGTGAAAAAATAGGTTTTGATCTTTTGCAAACCGAAAAAATTTTTGTGGCCGCAAAAAAATATAATCTTCCGATTAAGTGTCATTCAGATCAATTATCTGATTTAGGCGGAACGATATTAGCTGCAAAATATAAAGCGTTATCGGTAGATCATTTAGAATTTTTATCGGAAGCAGGCGTTAAAGCGCTCGCTGCAAGTGGCGCAGTTGCTGTTTTATTACCGGGTGCATTTTATTTTTTACGTGAGACGCATTTGCCACCGATTGAATTATTGCGCCGTGATGAAGTGCCAATGGCAATTGCAACGGATTCTAACCCGGGAACATCGCCCGTGACATCTTTATTATTTATGTTGAATATGGCATGTACTTTATTTCGTTTAACACCTGAAGAAGCTTTACAAGGCGTGACGATCAATGCTGCACGTGCATTAGGATTAGGGGAAACGTGCGGTACTTTAACGGTCGGCAAAGCGGCTGATTTTGTTGTCTGGGATATAAGAAACCCGGTGGAACTTACTTACAACATAGGATTAAATCCGCTGGTAGCAATCATAAAACACGGGAAGCAACATTCCCTCCTTTGAAAAAGGAGGGTTAGGGAAGATTTGTAATTATTCAGGCATCCACGACAGTGGGACGATTGCTGGTGGTCTGCAAAAATTCTTTTACACTAATAATATTGGCATAAAGCGGTTGTAATGCTGCAAGAAAAGCATGGTGCACACTTTGTGCGGGAATAATCGTATTATTAAATTCTAAATTTTTAGTTGCGCAGGCATCGTGTAAGACGGTGCAATTAAATCCTAAATCATAAGCTGCTCTGACCGTTGCATCCATGCCCATATGTGTCATCATGCCCGCTACAATTAAATGATTAATTTGATGCTTAGTTAAATGATTGAGTAGGCCAGTGTCCTTAAAGCTGTTAGGATAATGTTTTTTGATGATGGCTTCATTTCTCATGGGGTGCAGGTTAGGATGAAATTCAACCCCTTTAGTACACGGTAAAAAATACATAGCATCTGGACGAGTAGAAATTTGTTGAATATGAATGACCGGCAACTGTTTAGCACGGTATACTTGTAGCGCTTCCTGGGCTTTTTGCGAAATTTCAGTGCTTTTCTCGAGCGGCATTCTGCCATTTGGGAAATAGTCGTTTTGAAACTCGATCAAGAGAAGTGCGGTGTTCATTTTGAAGTCCTTTCATCATGATATCAATCCTCTATTAAAACGATTTTTTGTAAATTATGCAATAGGTTATAATGATAAAAATGAAATACGAGTTATTAGACCCTCAAAAAATTTGTTTTTTTATTGAACCGGAAAATAGACAGCAGTTGTCCGCGTTGGATATTTTTAATACTTTAGATTCAACCAATTCCTATTTGCTTTCCAGTGCCAAAAAGGGCGGACTTTCAGGCAGTGTTTGTTTAGCAGAAGCACAAACAAAAGGGCGGGGAAGGCGCGGACGTGCGTGGTTTTCACCTTTGGGGACTAACATTTATTGCTCTATGCTTTGGCGGTTTGAAAGAGAACTCTTAGATATCTCAAGTTTAAGTATTGCAGTAGCTGTGATGGTTGCAAAAACGCTAGAGGCGTATGGCATCAAAACGGCTGTCCAGTTGAAATGGCCGAATGATGTATTAGTATTCAATCGAAAATTGGCGGGTATTTTATTGGAATGTACGCATGCTTCTGTCGTGATTGGTATTGGATTAAATGTGGATGTCAAAGAAGCATCCGAGGAAAATTGGATAGATCTCGCAGAAATAACGGAAGAACCTATCGATAGAAATCGTATCACGGGATTATTGCTAAATGAGTTGCTCAGCAAACTTCCCCTGTATGAGACAGATGGATTAAAATCTTTTTTAGCCGATTGGCAAAAATATGATGTGCTATGCAATAAAGCGGTCACTGTTTTTACGCCAGAAAAAACAATAACAGGTGTTGTAGAAGGTATTAATCAAAAAGGTGAATTGCTTTTAAAAGATGAATCAGGAATGTTGCAGTCATTTTGCTATGGAGAAGTCAGTGTTCGTTGGTAAGCCAAGTGTTTTTATATTTCTAATATAATTTTCCCAACATGCGCATTTTTTTCCATATATTCATGCGCAATCGATGCATCTTTCATCGCAAATACTGAGTCGATCACGGGTTTTAGTTCACCTGTTGCAATTAAAGGTAACCACTTTTCTTTAAAACGTTCGGTGATCATGCGTTTCTCTTTGAGTGATCGTGAGCGCATGATGAGGCCTTTAATTTGCAAACGTTTTTTGCGCACTAAATCAAGATTAATTTCAGCATTACCACCGCTCATGGAGCCGATCGAAATTAAACGTCCAGTGATACTTAAAATTTGTAAATTACGCACGAAATACGGACCGCCCAAAAAATCAATTAATACATCTACACCATGATCATGGGTGTAAGATTGAACTGTCTCAATAAAATTTTCTTCCTTGTAATTAAAAATAGCCGCGGGTTGAAGTGTTTCTACTTTCCGAATTTTTTCCGGCGAACCGATGGTTGTTAACACAATCGCACCGACCATTTTTGCGAGTTGAATGGCAGCAGTACCAATACCGCTTCCGCCCGCATGGATGAGAACGGTCTCACCCATTTCTAAACCACCTAAATTAAATAAAGCTTCATTAGCAGTCAAAAAAGCTTCTGGAATAGCTGCTGCTTCTGAGTAGGTAAGGTTTTCTGGAATCGGCATTGCTGTATGGGCATCGATCAAGCAATATTCTGCATAACCGCCGCCGCCAACCAAACCAAAGACGCGGTCGCCTAATTGATAATGCGTCACATTTTTACCGATGGCTGAAACATCACCTGCAATTTCTAATCCCAAAATAGAGGATTCCCCGGGCGGGGGTGGATATTTTCCGCGTCGCTGCAAAAGATCTGCGCGGTTTAATGCAGCAGCTTTTACGCGTACTAATAATTGATCGGGCCCAGGAACAAGATCGGGCACCGTGCTCCATTCTAATACGGAAGGCGGACCCAGATTTTTAAAAATAATCGCATGCATATTGATTACATTACATTTTTATTTCATGAAGCGCACTATTTAATTACGTTATAATAAAAGGAAGAACAAAAACGAGGATAAAGCTTATGGCTATACCACGTTTAGTATTGACACAGGAAGAGAAAAATCTCTCAATTGAAGGTAAGTTTTTAATAGATACGCAAGGAAATATCGCAGATTGGCGTGACTCAAAAGGTAATTGGGTAAAGCGTGCTATTTTCGAGAGAAAATATGCCGATTTTATATTATCATCTCTGGCGCAGTATTGGCGTCCAGCATTTTGTCAGTTTAATCATTTTTTCTATGAAGATTTTCTTCGTAGAAAAATGAATCCAAAAAATCATGAACGTTATTATGAAAAAATTAATATCAGTTTAAAAAAATCCTTAGCATATTTTAAAGAAGAATTATTAGAAAATCATGATCCACTTTATTTTGCCTATCGTCGATTATTAAAATCTTCCTCTGTTTCATGGGAACTGCTGCAATCTATTTTGAAATTGTTATTAGATCGAATCGATTTTAATATTGCTCTTGTTGATCAATTTTATTTTGAATTAACCGGCACAAAATATGGTTGGGAAAATGTTTATTTTATTTTACCGTACCATACTATTTCAGCTAATGAGAGTGAAATTTTGTATGAAGAAGCGCAGCCTTCTTGTTTGTTTGGGCCTGATGCAAATCCTAGTTTACGCGGTAGAATACAATCTCATGTCATGCCTGAGGAAAAATCAATTTATGTAAAAACTATGCGTGAGCGCGGATTTAACGTAATTGCAGGGCCTTCAGGCACCATGGGTAGAATACAATTATTATTAAAAATTTTTAGGCATTGTGGATGTTTGACGGACAATCAATCAAGATGGATAACACTTGCTATCGCTTCTGATTTTGTACAGCGCGGCCACCACACTTTTATTGAGACCATGCAAGCGTGTCAGGCAGATCCATTAAACGAACGCAGAAGTTGTTTTGGATTATTTCTGTTTCCCAAACATTTATTAGTATCGAATTTATGGTCTTGTTATCAGAAATTCTTTAAACATTTTCTTTCATCCTATCGTTGAATTACTTTCCCTTATTGAGCGAGTAAACCGCCATCCATTCTTAAAATACTTCCTACGGCAAATGAAGATTCATCTGAGCAAAGCCAAATCACTGCTTTGGCAATTTCGCTAGGATCGGCTAATCGGCCGATAGGATGCTTAGCAAGAATGGGGCCTATCATTTCTGGATTTAGGCGTCTGCATTCTTCAATTTGGGCGGTTTCAGTTCCGCCGGGACAAATGGCGTTCACACGAATACCTTTTTTAATAAATTCTAACGCTGCACATTTTGTAATGCCAATCACACCGTGTTTACTGGCAACATAACCATAATGTTCTGGCGCTGCTGTTAAGCTAAATGTTGAAGCAATATTGACAATTGCACCGCTATTATTTTTTAACATAGCAGGCATTTCATATTTCATACAAAGCCAAACACCTTTTAAATTGATGTTAATAACTTCATCCCATTTTTCTTCACTATATTCATGCAAAGGTGCCATTGCGCCAGCAATGCCAGCATTGTTGCATGCATAGTCTAAGCGACCAAAATGTTTTACGGCACTTGAAACCATATTTTCTACATCAGATGCTTTGGAGACATCAGCATAAATGAATTTTGCATCTCCACCTTGATCACGGATAGTGGCCGCAGTTTCTTCACCTTGTTGTTTGTTCCAATCAACAACAGCTACTTTTGCTCCTATATTCGCAAAGGCACGCGCTGTTGCGCGACCGATTCCTGAGGCGGCACCTGTGACTAAGGCAACTTTGTTGGAAAAATTTTTCATAAATAATCTAGTCTAAAACGGAATATCATCATCAAAACTATCGGCAGGCTCTGGCTGTGATGTTTCGGTATCCTGCTTAACGGCAGATGGTTCACTCTGTTGCTGATGGCTGCTGCCTTTGCTGTCTAACATTTGTAACGAGTCTGCAACAATTTCGGTGGTATAGCGGTCTTGTCCCGTGTTTTTATCCTGCCATTTGCGGGTTTGTAAACGGCCTTCAATGTAGATTTTGGAACCTTTGCGTAAATATTCCCCAGCAATTTCTGCTAAACGACCGTAGAGCACAATGCGATGCCATTCAGTGCGTTCCTGATTTTCACCGGTTTGTTTGTCTTTCCACGCTTCACTGGTTGCAATGGTGATATTTGCAACGGCTAAACCGTTGGGGGTGTAACGCACCTCAGGGTCGCGCCCTAAGTTGCCAATTAAAATTACTTTATTAATGCTGCCTTTTGCCATGTCAAATTCTCCTAAATATTTTATGGGCTGTGAGAATGGTGTGTTTGATGTTGCGGGTTTTTTATGCGGAATGCAATAGCTATCCAGAGGAGGGCCAGTATCACACAAAAGAGGTAAACATCAGTCAGGCCAAAGACTTCATACAACCAACCGCCTGCCAAGCCGCCTGCAAAGATACCAAGAAATTGCGAACAAGAATAGAGGCCAAGCGCTGTTCCTTTTCGTTTAATGGGCGCAGTTTTAGAGACGAGAGAGGGCAAAAAGGCTTCTAATGTCGAAAATCCAGTAAAAAAGAGAAATAAACTGATCATTGATAGACTGATGCTATCTGCAAAAAACCATAGCAATAATTCTGCCATGCCTAACATTAAAATAGCAAAGAGAAAAAATTGTCTCAACAAATGTTTTTTTTCAGCGAGTACGATGCAAGGAATGGTGCATATAAATGCTAAAAGAAGCGCCGGTAAATAGAGTATCCATTGATGATTGGCTGATAATCCTGCGATCGTTTGTAAACTAATGGGGATAACCACAAAACTCGCCGTAAAAATCGCATGCAATAGAAAAATGCTAATATTAAAACGCATGAGTTCTTTGTGTTTTAAGATCAATTTAAATGAATGGCGTTCAGGTTCTGCATCAGCATGCCACACCGTTTTTTCAGGATGCGGCACATAAATTGCCAGAATGAAGAGGGCGATAACACTTAAAAAGGCAGCCAGCCAAAATATGCCATTCACATGTAACCATGGATTCAATAGGGGCCCAATCAACATAGCGAGCGAAAAAGACATGCCAATCGTGATGCCAATCATGGCCATGGCTTTGGTGCGTTCTTTCTCGCGCGTTAAATCGGCCAGTAATGCCATGATGGTGCTGCCAACGGCACCAGAGCCCTGCAGGGCGCGCCCCAGCATCATGCCCCAAATAGTTCTGGATTCTGCAGAAATGATGCTGCCCAAAGCAAATAAGATCAGTCCAAGCGCAATGATTTTTTTACGTCCTACATGATCGGATAAGGCGCCAAAGGGGATTTGAAAAATAGCCTGGGTCAATCCATAAATCCCCATCGCAATGCCGATGAGAAAAGGGGTAGCATCTCTTAATCCATGCGCATAGAGGGAAAATAAGGGTAACACCATGAAAAGACCCAGCATGCGTAAACACATAATGGAGGCTAAGGTCAGGGCTGCGCGTTTTTCGGTTGAGTTCATTACATTTATAATCTTTATTTATAAGCAAGTGCCTATTTTACGGGTAATAGGGAAAAAGGGAAAGTGCGCTAATTTTGATGAATCTGCTATAATAGCCGCCCATTTTTAGGATTCTTATGAAAGAAATTCAAATTCGCGGTGCCCGCACCCATAATTTAAAAAACATCCATGTCAACATTCCGCGTGATCAACTAATCGTCATTACGGGGTTATCGGGTTCTGGTAAATCGTCCTTAGCGTTTGATACGCTTTATGCGGAAGGCCAGCGTCGTTATGTAGAATCTTTATCATCCTATGCACGGCAATTTTTATCGATGATGGAAAAGCCGGATGTTGATCATATTGAAGGATTATCGCCCGCCATCTCTATCGAACAAAAATCCACATCTCATAATCCGCGTTCAACGGTCGGCACGATCACCGAAATTTATGATTATTTACGTTTGTTATTTGCTAAAGTCGGTCAGCCGCGATGTCCCGTGCATGGTCATGTATTAGAAGCGCAAACGGTGAGCCAAATGGTTGATACGGTTTTGGCATTTCCAGAAGAGACCAAAATCATGATTTTGGCGCCTGTTGTGCGTGAGCGCAAAGGCGAGCATATTGAATTGCTGCAAAAATTACATACCGATGGTTATATTCGCGCGCGCATTGATGGCGAGATCGTCGAGCTTGATCATCCGCCCAAACTTGATTTACGGAAAAAACACACGATTGAAGTGGTGATTGACCGTTTGAAAGTGCGTGAAGATATCCGCGTGCGTTTAGCTGAATCATTTGAAACCGCACTTCATTTAGCCGATGGATTAGTGACTGTTGGTTTTATGGATCAACCCAAAAAAACGCCGCACGTTTTTTCTGCAAAATTTGCGTGCCCTGATTGCGGTTATAGTTTGGCAGAATTAACGCCGCGATTATTTTCATTTAATAGTCCAAGCGGTGCTTGTTCTTCTTGTGATGGATTGGGAGTGAAACAACACTTTGATCCGAATTTAATTATTGTAAATCCTAAATTAAGTGTCGCAGAAGGTGCGGTGCGTGGTTGGGACAGACGTAACGGCTATTATTTTCAATTGTTATCGTCCCTCGCCAAACATTATAAATTTAATGTAGAACATCCTTTTAGTTTGCTTCCTAAAAAAATTCAGCAAGTTATTTTGTATGGCAGCGGCGATGACATGATTAAATTTAATTATCGCAATGAAGAAGGCCGTGGTTTTTCAAAAACCGATGTATTTGAAGGTGTTATTCCTAATATGGAACGGCGCTATCGTGATACAGAATCTTCTATGGTGCGTGAAGAATTAAGTAAGTATCTTTCTGTAAAACCGTGTGATGATTGCAATGGCACGCGTTTGTGTCAGGCAGCGCGTTATGTGTTTGTGGCGAACACAACACTTCCTATGATTACTACATTGCCCATCAGCCAAGCTAAAATATTTTTTGAAAAATTAAAACTTCCTGGTTATCGCGCAGAAATTGCCGAAAAAATTAAAAAAGAATTAATTAGCCGTTTAACTTTTTTAGTGAATGTTGGGTTAGATTATTTAAGTTTAGATCGCAGTGCAGAAACTTTATCGGGCGGTGAAGCGCAGCGTATTCGTTTAGCGAGCCAAATTGGTGCAGGATTGGTGGGTGTGATGTACATTTTAGATGAACCCTCGATTGGATTGCATCAACGCGATAATGCACGCTTACTTGAAACCTTGCATCAATTACGTGATTTAGGCAACACTGTCATTGTGGTTGAACATGATGAAGATGCCATTTTAAGTGCGGACTATGTCATTGATTTGGGGCCTGGTGCTGGTGTTCATGGCGGTGAAATTGTAGCGATTGGCAAACCCAAAGATATTTTAAAAAATCCTGCATCACTCACAGGACAATATTTATCAGGTAAACGCAGTATTGCAGTGCCGCGAAAACGTGTGCCTATTAATCCTAAAAAAGTGATTTCATTGCAAGGTGCATCCGGTAATAATTTACGTAAAATTAATGTCACGATTCCACTGGGGGTGATGACCTGCATCACAGGTGTGTCAGGTTCCGGCAAATCAACACTGATTAATGATACGCTAGGGCCGATTGCAGCACGCGCATTAAATGGAGCAACATCACGAGAACCTGCACCTTTTCATTCAGTTGATGGTATTCAATATCTTGATAAAGTCATTGATATTGATCAAAGCCCGATTGGACGCACGCCGCGTTCAAATCCCGCAACTTACACCGGTTTATTGACACCGATTCGTGAATTATTTGCAGGCACAGAAGAAGCGCGTGCGCGCGGTTATCAGCCTGGGCGTTTTAGTTTTAATGTAAAAGGCGGGCGATGTGAAGCGTGTCAGGGTGATGGTGTCATTAAAGTAGAAATGCATTTTCTGGCAGATGTGTATGTGACGTGTGATGTGTGTCAAGGAAAACGCTACAATCGTGAAACGCTTGAAATTATGTATAAAGGAAAAAATATTCAGCAGATCCTTGAAATGACCATTGAAGATGCGCGAAAATTTTTTGATCCTATCCCGATGGTCGCGCGTAAATTACAAACGTTGATCGATGTTGGGCTTTCTTATATTTGTTTAGGACAAAGTGCGACGACATTATCAGGCGGTGAAGCGCAACGCATTAAATTGGCGCGTGAATTGTCAAGGCGTGATACGGGAAGCACATTATATATTTTAGATGAACCGACGACGGGATTACATTTTTATGATATCGAACAATTGCTGAAAGTTTTGCATCGATTGCGTGATGATGGCAATACAATTGTTATTATCGAACATAATTTAGATGTGATTAAAACCGCGGATTGGATCATTGATTTAGGGCCTGAGGGCGGCAATCGCGGCGGACAAATCGTTGCAACAGGTACGCCTGAAGAAGTAGCCCAGCATAAAACATCGTATACAGGTATGTTTTTGCGAAAAATGGTGGAGAAATAATTTGACTATGAGCTTCCCCCTTTAAAAAAGGGGGATTGAGGGGGATTTGTATATTAAGATTATTTTATGACAAATCCTCCCTAACCCTCCTTTTTCAAAGGAGGGAATTATAGCCGCATTATAGAAAAATGTTATCGAAGGCAGCACTATGCAAAATTTTCCATTAACAGAAACGACTTTTTTACTTTCAGGTCCTGCGGGAAATATAGAAATTTTAGCAGCGCCTGCTAAAAATAATCCTGCAACGGCTACAGCCATTATTTGTCATCCGCATCCTTTATTTGGCGGCACGATGAAAAATAAAGTGGTGACAACACTCGCACGTGTTTGTCACGATTTGGGTTTACGCACAGTGCGATTTAATTTTCGCGGGGTCGGTAAAAGTGAAGGAACACATGCTGACGGAAAAGGCGAGGTAGCAGATGTTATTTTTATTTCAGAATGGTTAAAAAAAATTTTTCCAAATGATAAACTTTGGTTAGCAGGTTTTTCTTTTGGTGCTTATGTTGCAACTAAGGCGGCGATAGCATTATCTCCCGCGCAACTCATTACGGTGGCACCACAAGTTTCACGTTTTAAAGAAGATGATTTATCGCCCGTCACGTGTCCTTGGATTTTAGTGCAGGGCGAACAAGATGAAGTGGTTTCACCGAAGGAAGTATTTGATTGGATTGAAACGCTTCATCCTAAACCTCAGGTGATTCGTATTTTAGACGCAGGACATTTTTTTCATGGGCAGTTGCTTCGACTGCGAGATCTTTTATTTGAAAATTTAAGTACAAAATAAATATTAATGTACTTCAACTGACACCTTACTAAATCTCAAATGAAGACTTGATCTCTTAACTTAATTTAAAGTTTTTCTAAGCTGCTTTTATAAAAAACTCAAATCCCAATCCTTTTAGAAGAATGCCAATAGTTTGCAATTTTGGATTACCTTTGCTTGAAAGGGTTTTGTAAAGACTTTCTCGATTCAAGTGTGTTTTTTTAGATAATTTACCTAATCCACCCTGCGCTTCAGCAACATGACGTAATGCCATTAAAAATGCTTCTAAGTCGCCATCATTTTGATATTCATCTAATGCAACTTGTAAATACGTTGCAGCTTCTTTTTTATTTTTTAAAGAATTAATCAACCATTCTTCATAATTACCTGTGTTTTTATGAATGCTTCGTTTAGTCATAACAGCGCTCCCGAAATTCCGCCAAATATTGTTTAGCTTTCTTTACGTCTTGTTTTTGTGTGCGTTTACTTCCACCAATGAGCAATAACAGTAGAGTATCCCCTTGTTCTGAAAAATATAGCCGATATCCAGGACCATAGTGAATTCTTAGTTCATAAATTCCTTCGCCAACTGAATCACGATCTCCATAATGTCCTACAGCTGCGCGATTTAGGCGGTTAGTAATTTGTGCTCTGCCTTTAATATCCCTCAAAGATTCGAGCCAATCAGTAAAAGGATCTTTTCCAGTTTTTGTACGATATGTTCTTAATTCTTTCTTCATAATATCCTTATAATATAATTGTAGCTCATGGGCTACAATTATTCAAGTTTAGCTTGATGAGGCCGTAGTGGGAATTCAATGTCACACACGGGATTAGATGCAGCAATTATAGAACCAAATGTAGAGGGTACCAGTTGCGTTACAGTCCTAGCTTTAAGGAGTTCGCCCAAACGTAGATTTTTTGGGGCGGTTATCTACAATTTCTGTCGCAAGGGTTTGCATTTTATCCATCGCGTGTGAGGGGTGTTCAATGGCGGTTTTAATTTTATCGGCCAATGTTTGGACTCGTTCTTTGATGATCGGATTTTTTATCTGACGGATTGTATCTTCAAGTTTTTTCATCTGATCATCAACTGAAATGGTAATTTCTTTTTCGAGTTTTCCTGTTCTAATCAGTTCTTTTACGTCACTTATTTCTTCTTTTGTGGGTTTATAACGTATTCCCGATTGGTTTTGATAAGGAATTCCGGTTGCTGCACATATCAGAATAAATGCTTGAGTCATTCTGCTATCTTCACTTGGCAATATATACATCGTTCGTGGTTTGCCAAAATTTCTGATAAAAGATAAATACATTTTATTGGCCAAATCAAGATGTGCGAAATTATCTTTGCTTTCACTGACCTTTAACGGCTGAAGAATGGCCATAGTGTGTGCACCGTTTTTTCCTATTCTTTCAAGGTAAGCAACGGGTTTTGAATTTTTTTCTTCGTAGTAAAAAGGTTCATTCACAACATTCAGTGCAGCCTTACCATTTTCCAAAATTCCGCTTATTCCAGGAGCTGAAGAAATCACTGGTTGTGATGCTGCATGAGTTATTAATTTTTCTTCTTGTTGGATTTTACCAGCAATAGTTTTTTCTAGGTTTTGATCATCTAATAAAATTTCACGACGCACATTTTTCGGTAATAATATGTTAGTTTGATTAACTCCTAACGCTTTAATATTGTCCTCAATTCTTTCAACGAGCTTTTCTAATCTTTCAGGTATAACGTTTGGTCTAAAAAAAGTAGGTTTTGCTTCTTCTCGCGCTGCACGGCTGTATTGTGCCTGTGAGGTTATTTGTTCCATGGTTTCTAACATGACAGTCAAGGCTTCTATATCAACTAAAAATTCTTCTTCTGCAAGTTTTTCTTCTTCTTGTTGCAGTTTTTGCTCTTCTAACTGATGTTGTTGTTCTTTACGTTCTTTTTCTTCTGCTTTAAGGCGTTCTTTTTCTTCCATTAACCTCCGTTCTTTCTCCGCTTTTTCTAATGCAATAGCATCTGTAACAGCCTTTACTATATGCGCCATGCTTTCTTCTGTTGGGTCAATATATGGATCTTTGGCAGGAATGTGTTGAATAATGGATTCAAATGATTTTCTTATAGAATTCTCCGGATCAGTTATGATCTCACTGATTTTATTCTCTATCGCTTGACGATGATCATTATCAATGGCTTTTTTTAATTCTTCGGCTGATTTACGTAGTGTTTCTTTTTCCTCTTTCGTTAAGGAGGATGATTGTTCGATTTTCTGAGATAATTCGTTAAATCTGACAGGGTTGCTTACCGCTTTCCAAGTTTCTTCTATAAAGGTATGTTCATTTGTTAGTTTTTTAATAAGGCGCTTTAATTCTTCATTTTTGTCATTTAATGCTGAAATTTTTATATTACCCTTAGGGTTATGCTTCTTTATTTCATCTGCTATTTTGTTATTTTCTTTAGTAAGTTTATTGATTTCTTCTGTTATTTTAGCTTTTTTAGTTTTTATTAAAAGATCAATTTTTGAAAGGTGGTTTTTTACAAACGATTCAATATAATTTTTATTATCATTATCTTCAATTATATCGATCCCATCTATTTTTTCTCTTGTAAATTTAGACAATGAAAGAATGAGTAACGACTTTTGGATGAATTCATTCTCTTTTAAAAGATCATCATAGGTTTGATTTTGCGGAGATTCTGGATTTTCTAATAAATATTTAATTAAAATGAATTGTAATTTATATGATTCTGATGAAAAACCCTTTAATGAGATTCCTGAATCCTTTTCTTCTTTAGTCTCTTTAGTTTTTGGATTTTCGATTAATTTGTGCAATTTTTTTAACTTTCGAAATGCATACTCTCTTGCCTTACTTTTATCTGAAGAGAGCAATTTAACAAATAGATCTTTTGTAGGACTACTATTTGCAATATTGATCATGGTGCTTGGACCATGATCAATAAGATCGAATAAGTTGGACTGATTAATGAGTTTTTCTGCTGAAGCGTAGTTAAATATAAACGAGATATTTTTTATGATGGGAGTAGATAGAAGTTCATTTGAAGGGTCATTATTGAGAGAATTAATTGATTCATCAATATTTAATTTTAAGCAGTTATTAGCCGTATTAAGTAATGATTTTGTCTTTTCTTGGTGAAGGTAGCCATATATTTTTGATTTGAGTGAAGTTAATTTTTCGTTACGTTTTGCTATGATTTCTTCTTTATCTGATAGATATTTTCCTTTTTTACCTATTTTTTTTAAAACAGTTTCTAAATATTCTTTTTTTTCTGCGTCGTCTTCTTCTCCTATTCTAGCTGTTTCAATTGCAATCAATCCGTTATGTTCTTCCTTTTCTTCTTCGGCTTTTTCTTTTGAGTGAAGAGCATCTTTGCTTAGTGCAAGTGGAATTAATTCCTTTGCTTTTTGTTCTGGTGTATATAAAAATATTTTGCTTGGTATAAATAAGCTTGTAATTAATTTTTCTACTTCTTTTGGTTTGTTATCTTTGTTATCTAAAAATATTTTATCACATATTTCTGTATTTTCTAAAATATTATCGATTTTTTCTTTTTCTGGGTCAGAGTCGCATACGCATAATTTAATTTCTATCCACGCAAAAAGTGCTTCTGATTCTATCCACTTTGGAATAGGTTTTTGTGTCGAGAGATAAGTGAGCGCCTTATCGAAAGCGGATATTGTTTCTGTTGCTTCGTTTACCCCTAGATCTTTTGATTTAATATTTTTAATTTTTTCTTCTAATTCTTTAAATTCTTTTTGTGTTATATTTTGTTTTTTAGCGGGATCTTCTTTGCGCTTAATAATGTCATTGCAATCATCGATCAAGGATCTCGCGCTATCTTGGAAAGTCAATTTTTTTATCTGTTTTATCTGGATATTCTTGCTCTTTCTTATTTTTCCAATGATTTCGATAAAATTGCTTATGAGGGTATAGTCACCCTCTGTTGATTTTTTATCCTTTATTTTACTTGTTGCAGCATTGACATTTTCAATGAGTTGCTTAAATTCTTTCAGGCTTGAGGGAACATTGACCTGTCCCGGTGCAATTTTCAGCTCCGGAGGCGGCGGGCTTTGGTCGTTGCGTGGACTGCTCATGCTTCACCTTGCTTAGTTAAGTAAGGTTTTTTTAATTTTTCTACTTTAAGTATAGGCTGAATAGGTTAATAAAGTATTAAATAAACTGGCATTTTTAGTCAAAAATGCCTGGAATATTCACAATATCAATGAGATACAGTTTTAAGGCATTTTACGGCTTTGTTGTTCTGCTTTTGCATCATTCATTTTACCGTGCAGCGCATCGAATACTTCTGCTGATTTTTCTGTTTCTTGTTTGAGTTGGATGAGGTTGGCGCCTATGCTGCCTAATGCTGCTCTTTCTTGCGCCACCTCAGGAGAATCAGGGCCAAGGTGTTTATCTTCTTCTAAGCGATATAATTCTTTTTCAAAAACCGCAGCTCTTCCTTCAATATCTCTAATTTCTTGGTCTAATTTATCATGTAATTCTTTGACATCGGGGAGTTGTGCTTCTACGAAAGAATCATCCGGATTTTTTTGGTTTAGAATCTCAGCCTGGCTTTTAACAAGGCGGCTCACTTCGTCTGCTTTCCCCATTCTTTTTTGAAGATTCTTAATTTCTTGTTGGAGGAAATGAAGCTTTGCTAGTGCATTTTTAGCTTGATAATCACCTGCTTTTTTTTGATCTTCTACAATGTCTTCCATCTCTAATTTGTTATATATGGATTGATCTCCGAAACCACCCCCCGGTGGTATGAATTTTTTTAATTTATCTGCTTGGTGTTTTTTATTTTTTTCATGAATAGGATCGGAAATATCTTCCATTGCTTTCACGACATCTTTTTTCATGTCTTCTTCTGTCTGATGCGCATGCGTTCGGCTGGCCACATCTCGTTGCATACTTTCCTGTAGATCAAAAATGCGTTTTATTTTTTCAGATAATCCAGGCCGGGTAGTGCGTAATGTTTCTAATTCAAGTAAAAGGGATGGTTCAAGTTCAGCGCAAAGACCGTTTTTTTCTGCAGCAAGAAACATGACATGTATTTTATCAATAGCGGTTTCGAGATTGCCTTCAAAAAGAGTTCGAAACGCGGACATATCATAGCTAATGACAATTTCATCTCCCGGTTTTAATCCAAATTTTTGTTTTAAACATTCCATTAACCCTTGGCATCCTAGTATGTATTCTCCCCCTACAGTCAATCCAAATCGTTTTATTGATTCAGCTAGCGATTTTACGAGTGTTTTGAAGTGTCTCCATCCCCAGAATCCTGTCGCTTCCTGTTTTACCCAGAAAGGATGGCTTTCTTTTAGGACTTGTAAATTAATGCTATTCTTTTTTACGTGAAAAATACAACCGGGGTAGCTAGCACTTGTATGAGGACCTTCTTTTTTTTGTAAGTTTTCCACATTTTTTCTAACCTGGACTTCTGGATTATTTTCGCCAGCAGCCATCGCGTCTTGATTTTTAATTTGTTCTTCATCAATTTTACCGAGGGGTCTGAAAGCTGCTTTGGGTTCTAAATTCTCGGCGTTTGGTACATAGCCATCTTTCTTAGCACTTTGTAATCCCCAGAAATGTCCACTTGCCCATTTAGCTTGTTCTTCTGCACTTCGCTGCAAAATTTGGCATTCTTTGCGAAATTCTTCTTCTCGAAAAGCATCCAGTTTTTTTCGTGTTTCAGCGTATAATTCCTTAAAAGCATCGGCGTCGTTTGGTTCCGTAGGGTCCTTACACATGCTTTGTTTGGCTTGTTCGAATAGATTATCCCATTCAGCTTGATTAAATTGACCTTCTTGTATCGCAGTAAATTGTTTTTCTAATGTTTCATTAAGGCGATCAAATGCTTCATTGTAATTTTTTTCAATTTCGTCTATTGAGCCAGGATTAGCTAATTGGATGTTTTGATCTTTTCTCAATCTTTCAATATGGCGAGATAGATCGGTTTTTAACTTTTGAACGGCTTTAGCGAGAGGTTCTTCGGCATATTGATAGTCAACAGAAAGTTTAATTCCGGGATCTTCTGCTTTTATCCTATTGATTGTAGCAAAACTGCTTTGAATGTTTTTTAGCAATTCAGTATTGCTTTTCCCTTCTGGAGAAGAAGGCTGTTCTTTTTGCTCAAATCTGTTTGCACCCATAAGGACTTTGCTCCGCTCAAACAAGCAGGATAACGATAATTAAATTATACACGAATACGGTTTTTTTGCATAAAAAACTGTTAGAATAATTAAATAGTTTGGCTCGAGTAGATAAGAATTTTTTAAGAAAAGTCGCCTATACTGACAGAATGACGGCGAAGAATCAAGATTGGAAAATTGTTTTAATTCAATAAGATGTGTTAATCATAGGTGTTATATGGATTCAAGAATTGATCTCCCATTTATTACAGCATTGACGGCTGAGAATCTCATCATGTATGCAAATAGAGAAGGGCAGCCTTTTTCAGATGAATTTGCAGAGCAATTAAGACAAAGCGGCTTATTAATTAATGACGCAAACAGAGGTAATGTATTTTATCCTGAGGTAAAAGCTGCAATAGAGGCATTTAATGATTTGGTAAAAGGAAATATTCGAGATGATTTTGATGGAATAAAAGCATTGTTTGACTACATGATGGCTCTTGACAAAGATCAAGCGAAACAAACAGAGTTAGTACGCGAGATTAATGGCGCAATTACGTTTCATAAAGCAGGCAGGCGGCTTGGAATAGTATCAAAATACCAGTTTTTGAGCATAGAACTAGAAGCGATCCATGACGCGTATCTAAAACATAAAGCGAGTGTAGAGCCTGTAGTGGAAGATAATGTTGTACAGTCGGCTTCACCACAAGAGATAAAAAATAAGATTGACAGTATTTTGGAAAAAATAAAACAAACGGGATTTTTGTGGGAGGCTATCAATCATAGGCTCACTGCGCTTGCTCTTCATAATGATCCCAGGGAGCAATATTTTAAAAAACAATACGAAGAACTACGTGCTAGTTTTGACACTATTGAGGATATTAGAAAGAGGTGTATGGATAGCATTCCAAATGATGATGAGTTAATAGACTTAAATGACAATGACTTGAATGAGTTTGATAAAGAAATCCAACAATTCAGCCGCGAAGCAAGAAAATTCTCCGAAGAAATAAATGCCCCGTTGTCTCTAAAGGATCTTGTAAAACCAGACAACATCAGAGAAGGGTCAGAAAAAATCCTCGAGCTCTTTGAAGAAGCGTATGAATCAGCCGAAACTGTTGCAGAAAGCGCGCTTGGCAATCCAGCCATGCGAAATAAATTAAAACATGATCCGGCGATTATCAAAGGAATGGAATCATTTATTAGGAATAATTTCACTGATCAAGGTGTACTTGATCTTGATGACGATGAACGCTATCAGGATCTAGAAGAAGAAGCAAAAGAGTATCTTAAACAAATGTATGCTGCGTTTAATGATTTGATAGAAACCATGAAAAAGAGAATGGCGGATGAATCATTAGAAAACGCACAATATTGGGGCGAATTTGAAGAAGTCACAGATAAAAACGAAGTTAAAGCATGGTGCGCTAAAATTATACCCTTTGACGATAAAACTGAAGCGGATAATAATGCCATTGCAGGAGGACACACCAATGATGCAAAGGCTTTGCCGCAGGTACGGCCGCTTTCTGATCGTGAAGTAACACATCTTTATTCTCCTAACGGGCAGAATAAATGCTATTTTTATGAGCGTATCACTCAATCATCTGAATCTAAACAACCCATCGTTGAACATCGCATATTGGATTTTGAATCAGAAGCGCTTTCACCCCGTAAATTATTGGGAAGATTTATCGATGAAAAAGCGCGCTCTTTTGGAATGGAGCTTTCCGCAGAAAATATGGAGGCAGTGCGCGAAGCAATTAATCAATTGCCCGCAGGGTTAGACGCGATAGATGTGAGACGTTTTCTCGTCAAACTGTTTAATCTAGAAAAACCTGAAAAAATGACCGATGCTTTCATGAAATTTATGAAAAAAAATTCCACCATGGATGTTTTGTATTTAAATAAGGGTGAAAAAATTTTTCGTCCTGGATGGTTTACCAAAAAACTCTTTTCCATTACGCTGCCGCATGATCAGTTATTGCAACAGGCTGAGTTTTTATTAAATAATATTGTTTCAAAAGGCGGGAAATCTTATCATTTTGACTTTGTCAAAAACGAGCAATTTGCTATTGCTCTTCGTTTAGTGAGTGACAAGATGATGCGTAATGAAAAGGGTGAATTTAAGTCGGATGATGTATTTAAATTTTCATTTGATAATAGTATAGCGCGTCCTACCGATAAGCAAGTCGGATTTATATTAAGCGGTAGCCGCTACCAAATTCATCGATTAGGCGATAAAGACATGCGTCTTAAAGAAGGCGTGCCTCTTGGAATTTCGTATGTAGATAGATTGACAGACACGATGCAGAATAAATTAAATAAAGCAACTCAGGTGTTGGGTGGAAATAATCTGGGTAATGAGGTAAAAGTTGATGCGTCAGAACAAAGTGTTTCTAAATCAGAAGCTAGTGTTGCAGGAACAGGAAGCGCGAAAAAAGAAGAAGAAGAAGAAGAAGAAGAAAAAGAGTGGAGCGCTCCGCTTTTTCAAGGAAAAGGAACAAAGGACTCTGAAGAAAAAGGGGACCCTGAAGATAAGCATTCACCGAAGCCCTAAGGAGGGCCCCCTTAAATGCGAATAATTCTCAATTGTATTGACAGACCCTTCTAAAAAACCCATACTATCTTTAACTCTTAAGCGACAACGCTATCTTATAAACCAAGAACATACATAAGGATTGCCATGCAATTGGGTGAAATGTCTATTGGCAGTGTTGGCCGGATCGTACGTATTAAATCAGAAGCAACGCTTTACCGTCACCGGTTGATCTCGATGGGTTTATTGCCCGGCACAGAATTTGTTGTATCGCGTATTGCGCCCTTAGGCGACCCCATTGAAATCACCGTGCGCGGTTTTTCTTTAAGTTTACGAAAAGGTGAGGCAAGCCTCTTGCAAGTTGAGAGGGTGTCATCATGAAATTGCTCACCGAATCTTGTTGTGATGAAAAAACGCTTGATGAATCTTTTCAAAAATCTTTTACCGTTGCACTCGTCGGTAATCCTAATTGCGGAAAAACCACTGTATTTAATCGGTTGACCGGCGCACGTCAGCGAGTGGGCAATTGGCCGGGTGTGACGGTTGAGCGTAAAACAGGATTATTGACTTATCAAGATAAAAAAATCCAAGTGATGGATTTGCCGGGCACTTATTCTTTAAATGTCGTGAATGAGTCTTCTTCAGTCGATGAGCGAATTGCTTGTGAATATATTTTAGCTAAAAACGCCGATCTCATTATTAATATTCTGGATGCGAGCAACTTAGAGCGCCATCTTTATTTGACGATGCAATTACTAGAAATGCGTGTACCGATGTTAATTGCGTTGAATATGATGGATGTGGCAAATGAGCGCGGCATCAAAATCAAATTAAAGCAATTAGCTAAAGAATTAAATTGTGTCATCGTCCCGATTGAAGCACATAAAAATAAAGGCATTGAAGTATTAAAACAAAAAATGGTTGAGCATCAAAAAAATGCATCACATTTTTCAATCAATTATCTTAAAGAAGATATTCTTAAAAAAGCAATCAGTGAAATCAGTTCTCTGATAAAAACAGAATATTCTTCACATCAGAAAGAATGGATCGCAACACGGCTGCTTGAAGATGATGTGTTTGTTCGTCAAAAAGTAGACTCAGTCATTTTAAAAGATGTTTTAAAATGGCAGCAAACTATTCGAGATACTCTGCAAGAAGATCCTGATATTTTATTGGCGGATGCACGTTATCGTTTTATTGAAAAATTACGGTCGAAAACAGTCATCAAAAATAAAAATTCTAAAACGACGTGGACAACCTACATCGATAATATTGTCTTAAATCGTATTTTAGGCATCCCGATTTTTTTAATGGTGATGTATGCCATGTTTTTCTTTGCAATTAATATTGGTGGTGCATTTCAAGATTTTTTTGATATTGGCAGCAATACATTATTTGTCGATGGCGCTTCTTACGGATTAGCGCATTTAGGCGCACCTTCTTGGCTGATTGTGTTATTGGCGAATGGTCTGGGTAAAGGCATTAATACTACTGTCACATTTATTCCCGTGATTGGCGCCATGTTTTTATTTCTAGCACTTTTGGAAGATTCAGGTTACATGGCGCGCGCTGCATTCATCATGGACCGTTTGATGCGGGCAATGGGATTGCCCGGCAAATCTTTTGTGCCGATGATTGTTGGTTTTGGCTGCAATGTACCAGCTGTGATGGCGGCACGCACCCTTGAAAATAAACGCGATCGCATTTTGACAGTGATGATGAGCCCTTTCATGTCATGCAGTGCAAGACTTGCGATTTATGCAGTATTTACCGCAGCTTTTTTCCCCGTAGGCGGACAAAATATTGTATTTTTGTTGTATCTCATCGGGATTGCGATGGCGATGTTAACAGGGCTCATGCTTCGCAAAACGCTTTTACAAGGAGAGCCTGCACCGCTTGTGATGGAATTGCCATCGTATCATCTTCCCAATATTAAAACGGTATTGTTGCATGCATGGCAGCGCTTAAAAGGATTTCTCTTTCGTGCAGGTAAATTAATTCTTCCGATTTGTATATTGATCGGTGCATGCAGTGCATGGAACATGAATGGTTCTATTGTGTTAAATGCAGATGGAGATGCGAATTCCGTGCTTTCCATGGTTGGCCGCATGGTCACGCCGATTTTTGCACCGATGGGAATTCATCAAGATAATTGGCCGGCGACTGTGGGTTTAGTCACCGGTATATTAGCGAAAGAAGTGGTCATTGGCACATTGAATGCACTTTACAGCCAGATGGGACATTTAGGTGTATTACAAGCAAATGCATTTCATTTTTTTGGCGGATTGCAGCAAGCGGTATTATCCATTCCTGCAAATTTAGCTCAATTAGGCAATTCTTTCAGTAATCCGGTATTAGCAATTGCGCCTGTTCATGTGTTGGCGCAAGGTGTCTATGGACTGATGTATCAACGATTTGATGGTCAAGTCGGTGCGATTGCTTATTTATTATTTGTATTGTTATATTTTCCATGTGTTTCAACGATTGCTGCAATGTGGCGCGAAGTGCATCGCGGTTGGGCGATTTTTTCTGTTTTTTGGACAACAGGAATTGCATATGGCGTTTCAGTTGGATTTTATCAATTGGCAACGTATGCAAAACATCCGCTTTCATCTTTTTACTGGGTTGCGGGAATTGTCATGGCTCTTTGTTTAACGATCACAGGGGTAAAAATATTTGCAGAATCTTCGATAAAATATCCATGGGGCCGATATGAATTTAGTCGAAATTAAACATTATTTAATGCAAGTTAAAATGACAAGCCTTGCAAGTATTTCTGCATATTTTAAATGTGATGCAGAACTCATGCGCCAAATGATGAGTCACTGGCTTAGAAAAGGATGTGTTCGAAAGTTGAGTAAAACACCTGCCTGCGGCGGTTCTTGCATGAAATGCGCCCCGTCGTTAGTTGAGATTTATGAGTGGGTGAATTAATCGAGAGGCAAAAGCGCTTGTTTATTTTTCTTACTTATGGTAGCATAATAGGTATGAAAAAAGGTAATACTTCATGAATACGCAAAAGCTGTCTATTTCTCTCCCAAAACAACAATATGAATTCCTAGAGGAATATCAAGTAAAACATCATTATAAGACCCGCTCTGAAGTAATAAAAGAAGCACTTGCTCTTTTACAGCAAATGCACTTAGAAGCGTGTTATGAGGAAGCTAATAAAGAAATTGATCATGCTTTTGATGTAACAACATCTGATGGATTAGAAGATGAAACGTGGTGAAATTTATTATGCTAATCTTGATCCAACCATAGGATCAGAAATCAAAAAAAAGCGTCCGGTGTTATTGGTAAGCAATAACGCGAATAACCA
>CAZUQP010000022.1:0-131013 GCA_964622455.1 uncultured Coxiellaceae bacterium | reverse complement strand
GGCTCTTTCCCATTTCAGGGGGCACTTCTCCTATGAACACAGTACTCTAACTCGTAATCTATAATTTTCAAAGTTCCGAAAACCATAGGCTCTTCTTTGAATCAGTTTCATCTTGCGATGGAACCCTTCTGTTATTCCATTATTCTTACTAAACCTCCACATACGCACTACCTCCTCGCGCCACTGATACAATGTTTTGCCTAACGTCATCAATCGTTTAAAAGGACTTTGCTTGAGTGATGTAATCATTTCTAGAAACAAAGGAATTACTTTTTTACACTCTCGTGCAGGCAGTGTTTTCTTCATCAATACTTGATGCAGTTGTTGCTTGAATTGATAAATTGCATGGATAGCAGGATGCTGCTCTAAATATTCATCACGCTTTTTTAAATATTTACTATTCAGATTTTCAGGATTAGCGCGCAACGCCACTAACAATCCTCGTTGGTTTTTCATCTTAGGGTCAATCTCTTGATATGTTTGCATGCACTGATGAAGCATAAGACGAACAACATGAAATCGATCCGCTACAATTTTAGCGTTAGGAAAATATTGTTGTATTAAGTGACGATAGGTACTGCTTAAATCAATACAAATTACCTTAACATTCTCTCTCCCACGTAACTGTTGCAAATACGCTCCTAAATCTTTTGCTGAACGTCCTTTTACAATATCAAAGATTTTATTCCTCTTTAAATTACAGAGCGTCGTTGCGTAACCTTGCTTTTTACTAAAAAAATGTTCATCAATGCCTAGCACTTGAGGACAAGGTTCATTCTGAAGCTCTTTGTACTCTAATACATATCGTTGGTGATACCAGCGCTCTATCGTGGCCTTGCCCATTTTAAAATCTTTTGATAAATCTTGTTGCGACACTCCTTGTGTATGCCGATGAAATACTTGAAAGTGTAATCTCTCTGTAGCTCTCTGATATTTTCCTATCCCCTGAAACTGCTGATTAAAATAACGCCTACAATCATTGCAATAAAATTTATATGCCGTAAAACGCAGCAGTGTGAGCCTATGGCCTATTGTTTCGTGTTTGACTTGACGAGTATAACGCGCTTTTTTGCGCAACCTTTTACCAGAACAGTAAACGCAACGCGGCACCCTTCGATAACTCACTTCCAATACCATCGGGTTATAACCACTGACTTTTTTGATAGAAAAACCAGGCAAATTTAGGATATTATCCTTGCGGGGCATCTTTAATCTCCTTCCTCTTGTCCATTCAACAAGTAAGGTAATCTATTTCTGATTAAAGTGCCCCCTTATCTGGGGAAGAGCCAGATTCTGCTCATGCAACAACGATTATTTAGAACAAACAGTGCAGGTCGCCTTGAATTTAACGCTAATGCATTAACCCTATTCAAAATTATTCAAGAAAGTAATTTATTCAAGCCTGCGGAAGAAAATGATGCGCTTTTTATAGCGTTCGCGAATCTTAATGGGCACGCTACGTTTTATTATGAAAGCGCCTCGGAGAAAAAAAAATTAGAAAATGAATCCAAAAACGAAAATCAAGTTATCCATTCAGCGAGATATAACTTATTGCTTGATAAAGATAGCAACATCCGATATGAATTTGAATTCCTAACAATTAATCATGTAAACAAGAAAGCAATATCTAGTACCTCCGCACGAGGTATTTCATACAAAGATATCAGAGACCCTATCATTAAAGCTTTTCATGAAGAAAAGCTTGCTCCTTTATTAGAAAAAACTCCAGTTTGCAAAAAATAACTTTATAACTCGTATAGCAAGTAGCCTTGATGGAGCGATAGCGAAATCAAGGTTTTTAATTGTAAGAATAGCCCTTGATGTTACTGCGTTCCATCAGGGCTACTTGCTAATAGGATTAAATGATTTACTGGTTAACCAAATCACGAATCACGTGCGGATTTTTTTGAATACACTTTAAATAAGATGGAGAACAACGCTTGATTGGTTTAGGTCAACTGGGTGGAGCTGTCGTCGTAGTCGTTTTTACGAAAAGAAAGGATGCTATACGTATTATATCAATCAGGAGGGCAAATCGAAATGAACGCGAAATCTATAAAGAAAAATGTGAAAAGTAAAACTAATTTAGTTAAATTACATCAAAAAGATGATACAGATATCAACTATAAAGACAGCCCCGCAACTATGAAAAAATTTTGGGAAAACGCAGAGGTTGTTATGCCTGCTCACAAAATACATCTTTCAGTACGATTGGACGAGGATGTAGTTGATTATTTTAAAAAGAAAGGACAAGGTTATCAATCAAAAATAAATGCTGTTCTAAAAGCATATGTCAGAGCGCATACTCCGCGCTCCTAAGCGTGCAATATTGAAAGCCTAACACCCTTATTCGCATGAATTGATGCTCCTCGCGCGACAATGTTATCTAGCGCTGCTGTTATTTTTTGGCGTAATCATTAGCGTAATAATAATTGCCATTGCAAAATTGGATAACCAAACTTGAGTTGATTGTAATAGAACTTCAGTCATCGTATTGGGAAGTAAAAAATTCATTAATGGTTCACGTATCAGTTGTCCTTTCACCAAGAGGATGAGCAATCCTAAAATAATCCCTCTTAAAAAACGTGATTGAGTGGGCAAGCGATCACCCATCAAATAATAAATAATAGCCGCCCCCAACGCCTGCAAAGGTTTGGTTAAGTAAGCCACTAAATCTATAAACGTGTTGTAATGCGTCGCTGGCATACCCACATTTGTGTGTATAAATTCAGCTACCACACCCGCCAGCACAACACCGATAAGAAATCGTATTTTTTTCATTATGTTATTCTTCCATTTCCTGTAAAATAAAGCTACCTAATTTGATTATTTTATAGTGATTCAATATTCATGCTTAAACCCAAACTGATTGAAGCAACGCTTGCTGATTATCCTGTCATTCAAAATATGGCACGATTTTATGTTTACGATATGTCACGTTATTGCGGATTTATTTCGAAAGAATGGGCATGCCCCGAAGATGGTCTTTATGAATCTTATGATTTTAAGCACTATTTTGAAGATCCCACACGAAAAGCTTTTTTAATTAGACTCGAAAATGAATTAGCTGGATTTGCGCTTCTCAATAAAACTGGCACTACCCCGGATATCGATTGGAATATGGGCCAATTTTTTATACTTGCCAAATTTCAAGATCAAAAAATAGGCGAAATGATTGCTCATCAACTTTGGGAAACATATCCGGGTCTGTGGGAGATATCCGTCATACCTGAAAATAAAAAAGCGCTTGCCTTTTGGCGCAAAGCCGTTACAAATTTTACCCATGGAAATTACAAAGAAGAAATAAGAGATATTCATCGCGATAAGCATTCTTCAAAACGTTACTTATTGCGTTTTAATACTGCGATAGATCAACCCCATGAATAACTATCTACGTTAGCGCTTGCATCCCGAGCCCATTATTTTTTATAATTTTAATTTGCAGAACACACGTTCAGGAATTATTTTAATAATCCACATAATATAGCACCAAAACCAAGGAACATAAATTTCTTGTTGGCCTTGATAAATAGACTTTACGATCTTTTTGGCGACTTTGTCTGGTTTAGCCCAAAGAAATCCTTTTTTAAAATTTTGAGTCATTGGGGTATCAACAAATCCTGGTTTAATAGTCAGAACATTCACATTTGAACGACGCAAACGATTGCGCAACCCTTGTAAAAAAACACTAAGCCCAGCCTTAGCTGTTCCGTAGATATAATTGCTCTGCCTGCCCCGATCACCCGCAACCGAAGAAAGAACAGCTAAACATCCTTTTCCTCGCCCTTCAAAATAATTTGCCAGTAAGGTAAGAAGGGAAATACTGCTAATTAAATTTGTCTTTAATTCATCATAGGTATATTGAAAGTTTTTTTCGCACGCTTTTTGATTAGGTAAAGTCCCATGTGCAATTAAAATAATATCAATATGGCCTAGCTGTTTGATGGCTGTATCAATGATACGTTGATGGCTGTCAAAGTCAGTTAAATCACAGCATTCATAATTTACTTTTTTACCACTTCTTACCTCAAGGTCCTCCGTAATTGCTAACAAACGATTTAAATTACGGCCTACTAAAAAAAGCTGGTCTCCATTTTTTGCATATAATTTTGCAATTTCTTGCGCTATTAATGAAGTTGCTCCAAAAATGACGATATTTTTCTGCATATGATTTACCTCATCACTCTTCGCCAAAAATTTGAATTAAATTTTGGGTCTTTATATTTTTGAAAAGAATCCCAATTGGGATAATAATTTTTAAATGCCTCGCTTGACATCCGAGCATCTTTTGCAGGGTAAACTCGACCATTGTTTTTCATGACTATAACATCTAATTCTTCTAATAATGATAATGTCTTTTGTCCACGGTTAGGAAAATCTAATGCCAATGTAATCCCCTGTTTGGGAAAAGAAAGAAGCCCGGGCGAGTGAACTGTGCCGAAAGTTTTTAATACTGATAAAAAAGAACCTTGACCAGATTTTACAATTCGCTTTAAGAGATCATTCACAATTGATTGATCTTCTGCCGGCACAATACATTGATATTGCAAAAACCCTTTTTTCCCATAAATTCGATTCCAATGATAAATTGCATCTAATTGAAAAAAGAAGGATTGATAATGTAATCCTTCTTCTTTAATTAAGACATGCTGTTTATGATAATATAATCGATTAAATGTTTTTATTGTATAGCGATTCAAAACAAAACTAGGAAAATAGCAAGGAATTGAAAAGGCACGGCGAGGTGATGATAAATTTATTTCTTGTTCGCTATGATTGGCTCGCATAAAAATACCTCTACCAAGCGACATTCCATTAGATGCACAATCTAACCAAGCAACCGTGTAAGTAAAATACTTTTCAGAAGATTCATTGAGTTGATAAAAATCATTAATGTTCTTGAACTTAATGTATTCTACATTTAAGTAAGGATTTTTAATAGGTATCAATTCAATTTCAGCCCAAGTGATGAATCCCGTTAAACCCAAGCCACCTATGGTTGCTTTGTATAAACCAGAATTATGCTCAGGCGAACAAAATAAACGTGTCCCATCCGATTTTAATAATTCAAAACACTTAACGTAGCGCCCAAAGGTGCCTGCATGATGATGATTTTTCCCATGAATATCATTAGCAATAGCACCCCCTAGAGAAATGAATTGTGTGCCCGGCACAACAGGTAAAAACCAATTATTCGGTACAATAATTTGTAATATTTCTGCAAAAGTAATCCCCGCTTCACAGCGTATTACTCCTCTTTGTAAATCAAATGAAATAAAACGATTCAGTTTTTTCGTATCCAGTAAAATTCCATTTTCGTTCAGACAACTATCGCCGTAGCTTTTTCCTTGCGCATAACAGAGAAAAAAATTATCTACATTATTAAATGGAATTTCTTGATCGCGCCAATAGATGTGCCAAATATTTGACGGATTAACAATGGGATAATTTCCCCAGCTATTGTAATTCATTGAACATCATCTAAAGCGGCTTTTGCAAGTTTAGAACCCAGCATAATACTCTCCGAAATAGAACGATCCTCCGGATAATAAAAAGCTGTATCCGCCATATAAAAACCACTCATGCGTGTTTTCATTGAGGGTAATTTATCAAAAAAACGTGTTGTACAAACAGTTTGCGCAAAACTATAACGTGCCACATGGGAAGCTAACACCCAATCTTGCGTGAACTCTGGATTAATTCTCTTTAAATACTGCATAACCTCGCTAAAATATACTTCGTCATTTAATTGATATTTTGGATGTGATTGCGGCATGTAATAGGGAACATACACTACATTTCCTACAGATGGATTTAAATTGGAATATTCAATGATTCCTGGTATTGCCATTTTAGAATCATTAATGTTCATCCAAAAATAAGGTGAAAATTTTTTCTTAAGTTTTAGAACGACACATCTTACGCCTACATTTTTAATATCTGAAATTTGATCGTATAAATCTTTTGGTAAATTGGGTATCAGATTAAGTAAATATGGAATAGGAATGGTTGAAATGACTTTATCAAAACGCATTATCTCATCCGCAACTTTTACTCCATGAACTTGATTATCCTGAATAACAATCTGATTGACATCTGCATTAAGGATAATTTTACCGCCAAAATTATTTATTCTCTCCTCCATTGCGTTAAGTAAAGTGTCTGATCCTCCGTGCAAATAACCAAGTGATTCCTTAAGAATACTTTTACGTGATCTTGCTACCCGCTTAATTCGTGCAGCAACCCATGCTGCAGATAAGTCATGTTGATATTCATAAAACTTAAGATGAAATAAACTGCCCCATAGAACATCAAAACCTTTTTTTCCTATCCATTTTTTTATCCATGAAATAGCATTTTTTTTATCTAATTTTTTCCACTCTAGAATATTTTTAGAGTAAAAAACATGTATCCCGTAACGTAGTTTAGTCAACATCCCTAGTTTTGGAAATTTAAGCAAACTAATAGGATCACCCCACGGGTAAAGTTTCCCCTCATAGTAAAAACCCATCTTAGTTTCTTCCCACATGAGCTTATTATCAATACCTAACTCTTTTAGCAAATCAAAAGTAGGTTTATCTGTTCCACAAATAAAATGATAAAAACGCTCAATGGATGTTCCTCCTAAATCAAATGAGGCCGACATGCCGCCAATACGGCTATCTCTTTCAAATAAAGTGACCTGAAATCCCTTTTTTAATAATTCATATGAACACATCAGGCCCATAGGACCCGCGCCAATGACTGCAATTTTTTGCATCACGTTATCTCTCCAAAATGATTGGGCTATATACTGGGTGAGTGAAAGTTTCCTCGATTGCTTTATTAAGCGATGTCATGGGTACCCCAAAAATTTCCTGCGGATCGATTCCAGAAAAATAGTCTCCTGCTGTGAGCGCCTTCAGTTGGTCCGCTGTAAAAGGCGGGTTTTTACTTATTAATGCATAACATTTGAGTAGCAAATAAAATGTTCTATAAGGAATTTTTACTACTAACGTTTTCAGTTTTTTTGCTTTCTTAATAGATTTAATAAGATCAACGTAAGAAATTTTTTCTTGGCCAACAATATCATAGATCTTATTTATCGGTTTTTTTTCTATTGCTGCAATAATGATTCTGCAAAAATCACGACTATATAATGGTTGCCTAATATATTGGCCATGTCCAGGAATTGGAAATAGCGGGCTTTTTTCCATAAACCGCGATAACCAACCTAGATGTTTTGGATCAAACCAACCAAACATTAAAGTTGGCCTTAAAACACAACAAGATATACCACTCTCTAATACTATTTCTTCTTGTCGTTGTTTGGATATTGTATAAAAATCTTTTGCTACAGAATTAACAACAGATGAACTGACATGTACAGTATAAGATACTTTGTAATATTTAATAGCAGCTAGTACATTTTCAGTAGCAGTAATAGTATTTTTAACAAAATTTTCATAATGTAATCCGGTAATTTGCGCATGCAAAAGAATTGCTATCTGGCAATTTTCAAAAAAATTTCCCCATTGCCCGCGTTCCGCTAAATCTGCATGGACAGTTGTAATATTAGGATTAAATTTTTTTAAGACTTGGAGGTTATCTTTCTGTTTATCCAATGCAATAATATTTTGATAACCTTTCTCTTGTAAATGCAATATAAGATTTTGTCCTACCAGACCCGCAGCACCGGTGATAATAATTTTTTCGCTTCTAGAAATCATAAAAAACGTCTTCCATCTTTAACAGGCTATAAAAACAATAACAGTAATTGCTAAAACGGCAAGCAAGCTTGTTTTATCTGTTAGTGCAAATATGACGGGATCTTCGTTTATTAACCCGCGCGTTACCAACATCCAAATACGGGATATCCAATACAATAATAATAAGCATACTAACCATAACCATTGCGGATGACGATAAAGAACAGTGACTTGGTTAGAACTAATATAAAATGAAAATACAAGAATTGCCACGTACCCGCTCACAGTTCCAAATACACTCAACTGATTTAAATCATTTACATGATAACCTCTGCCAAGAATATTATATTTATTTTCTATTTTTGATAAATATAATTCAGAATATCGCTTTACAAAAGCTAAACTTAAAAAGAAAAACATAGAAAATGCAATAAGCCACTCTGAATATAAACTTTGAATAGCCGCCACTCCGGCCATAATACGAATGGTGTACAAAATAGCCAATACAAATACGTCATATAACAATTTCCGTTTGAGATAAAATGAATACGCGGAGCTTAACAAAAAATAAAAAACTAATATCGATAAAAAAACACTGTTCAACAGTGTTGCCAAAAAAATGGCTGTCATTATAAAAATAAAAATGGCAATCACCCCAAAACTAATTGATAAATCCCCTGCCGCAAAAGGACGTTTATGTTTTGTTCGGTGTTTTCTATCTACCTCAAGATCAACTAAGTCATTTGTTAGATAAACACCCGAGGCCAACAAGCAAAACGCTGAAAAAGCAATTAATGAATTGACAATGGAAGACAAGTGAAAATATAGATGGCTAGCAAATAAAGGAATAAAGATCAAAGAATTTTTAATATATTGATGTATACGAACAGCCCTTAAAAATGAGAAAAAGGCTTTTTTTTCGCGAGGAAATACGTGCTCTACCCTTGCCAACCGCTGAGTTCGTTTTATGATGCTGTGACTCGCATTGACAATAATAGCATACCGTGCTGATGACCATATTTTTAAATCATGTCTACTATTGCCTGCGTAGTCATATTTTTTTTCTCCGGACAACTCGCATAACAGTCGTCTTTTATTCTCGCCTTTTAAATTCTTATCCCCATCACTTGCTAGTACGTGAGAAAATATTCCGACATAATTTGAAATCATCTCTGCAATTTTTTTATCAGCTGCGGTAATCAGTATCAGTTTTCTACCTTTAGCATGTTCTTCTTTTAAGTAAGATAAAAAATTGTTTGAATAAGGAAGCGTAGCTGGATCGAGCGATACTCGTGTGGCAACTTCATATTTTAAACGGGCAATACCCTTGAATAACCAAGTTATTATTAAAAAAAAATATAATGGATTTTTTTTTAATAAATGTAAAACAGATTCAAATAATAGATCTGTTTTTATCAAGGTTCCATCCAGATCTACACAAAGTGGTACAGCCATACAATATAATCCTTTATCTACGTTGCAAAACTTTTATCAACCCCTCTAATAAATTCCTTCGCTAACAAAGCAAACAAACAAAAATACAAAAAATATGAATAATAAAAATACCTAGGCGCCTGAACTTCTACTAAGCCAATGAGCGCAGCATTTCCTAAAATAATTAAAAAAGAAGCCATTATGAAAGCTTGTGATATCGTAGGATTCCACTCTCTATGCACTAACATCCTATAACTCATGGCAAATAATGCTATCAGCGATGCTAAGAAAATCCACATTCCTCCCGAATAAAAAGTAAATCTCAACATATAAAAGGCTAAATTTTCTGCTATTGCATGCGAATACAATGTCTTACTCATATGAAACATTAAAGAATTCACCTGATCTCCCGTCATTCCTGGGGGATGATTTTCATTAATAGCTTCACGTATTGTATCTTGAATTTCGCCCAATACCGACATGTAATGATATTCAGCTGTAAGAAAATAATTAATATGAAACGATGATGCCGCAGAATTCCTGGTGAGCTGGGATTTTTCAAGTCGCTTTAATATTTTTTCGAATAGATTTTTTTCAACAGGATTTTGAAAATATTTGGATGCGTTATCATCTGATAAATACATGGGCTGCTCAAGCAGTCGCCAACCTGCATATTGCCATTGAGTGCCCGCGTTAGAAGTGCGTAACACATGCTTTCCTACCCAATGATAATATTCTTGCGCCAAAAATAGAGTGGTCAAAAAAGACAACGTAATAATGAATAGGCTGCCTAAAATTTTGGTTATTGGTTCTTTCCTCCAAGCATGCCAAATCACAACCAATAATACTATCGGATAAAAATAATAAAATTGATCCCGCGTTAAAATCAATAAACTAATTCCGATTACCACTTTAATGAGATTTTTTTTATCAAGCGCTTTAAAACTCTCCACTAAAAATAAAAAAGTCACTACAAAGATAGGGAAAGCGATACCTTCCGAATATATGAGCGTTAGCGTATGACAATGAAGAGAAATTAACGACACCATAAATAGCATAATAAAAAAAATCAACAATCTCGGTATTTCTAAATTTTTATATAGCCATTGTCCTGCGTATAACAAAGCAGAAAAAGTCAGCGTGGCTTGCGCCCATCTAGCCATAACATACTGTTGAGTTCCGAATAAATGGAAGATCCAAATAAAGAGAGGATACAATGGAGGGCGTGATAGACTAAAGTTAATGTATCCTTCTGAATCGGGCCCTAAATTTGAATTTGATGACATTCCGAAAAAAGGGAAAAAAATCAACAAACCCAGTATCCCTATTTGCCATCCACTCAGTGCTTTTTTTTTAAAAATGCCTACTAACATAATGCTTCCTTTCATTTTTAGCGCAGTATCTCACAAATAGAAAATATTAGAAACCAAACATGTAATATTTCATGGGCACACAGCAATCAATGACAGTAGTGCCGCCAATCCAATTGTGAGGTTCGCGATGAAAATAGTGAAATTAAGCGAGCATAATTCACCGCTAAATTTCCAGAAAGGATGAAAAATAAAAACAGCTATCAGCGTAAATGGAATAAGTGAAAGCGCCGCAAACTCTACTCCAATACCGAAAATAATCATACAGCCTGCAATGATTTGCCAGGTAATACCTATCGCCAAAATTAAATACGGTAATGGGATATCTTTTTTTGCCATCGCATCAACGATAGGAATCCAATGATAAATATTCCAAAAACCAAAAAATACAAAATAAAAACCAATTAATGTATGAATCAAGTTGGTTAAGCTAAAAAAACTCATAAAAATACCCTTTTATAGATACTCCATTTAAGTAAAAAATAATTTGGCAAATTGATTTTATTCAAGCGGTGGTGCACTTAATCGATCCCCATGATAACCTTGAACTTCGCCGAACCGAGCATGATGATTCCAGTCGTGAACAGCATCTCTGATTTCTTTTTTCGTACGCGCTACAAGGTTCCACCACAGTAACACTTCTTCTGCAAAAGGTTCTCCTCCAATTATTAAAATACGCGCAGCTTCTGGAACACGAATAGAAAGATTCGATCTACCAGAACCTAAATACAACAATGTACCTATTTCTACGATTTCTCCTTCAACTTCTATATGACCGACCAAAGGTAAAATACCATATTCAAATTTTGGATTTAAGGGTAACGTAGTATCCGTCTTTTGTTTAGCGTGAAGATCCAAACCCAGCAAAGGAGAATAAATTTTTGCAGGCGCACGCACATCCAATAACTCTCCCGCCAACACTTGAATAAATAAACCATCATGCTGCAATGCGGGTATTTCTGAATAGTGAACAAATTCAGGCACCCTATTTCTAACAGCATCAGGTAATGCTATCCATAACTGCACACCGTGAAGTACGCTGTCTGGCAGTGATTCTTCTGAATGCGCAATCCCTCTACCCGCCGTCATCAAGTTTACTTGGCCTGGTTGAATCACTTGTGAAAAACCCAAGCTATCTCTATGCAAAATCTCACCCTGAAGAGTCCAAGTAAATGTTTGTAATCCTATGTGCGGATGAGGAGCAATATTAAGTCCTTTATTTTTTTTTAAATCCAACGGACCAAAGTGATCCAAAAAACACCATGCCCCTATCATGCGACGCTCCCGGTGCGGTAATGCACGTCGTATCGTTAGATTCTCGCCAATTTGAGCATTGCGTGTTATTATTTTTTGGCGAATGGGTTTTTCAGAATAAGCGGGACAATCTTTAGAATCTGATAGTTGTGTTGAACCAATTAAATCACTCATTGCGCGTCCCTTGAATGCAAATGATCAACTGTTATTTTACTTTAATTTGATTTTTTTAGCATATGTATCTATAAAATTAACCCCTATTTTAACCTGAAACAAATTTGAACACTTTGCTTCTTTAGCAAAAATAGTAAAAAAACACTTGCTCACAGGCAAACATTCAAATAAATTAATATCTTGAACCTCTTTGATACGATCCGCGAATCAAAATTGGGAATAAACTTAAGTTACCTTATAAGGAGATATATAGATGAAAAAGCAACTTCAACTTTCACTCGTTTCTGCAGCGGTGTTATTAGCTGCAACAACTGTTTGCTCTGCAGGCAGTTACAAAGGTGAAAACTACAAAGGAGAAGCACCCTGTCCAACCCCTCTGATGATCAAAGATGGATGGTATCTTGGTGCACAATTAGGGGGTGACTCCTATCGTGTTAACCACAATGCTAGTGTGATAAATGCCACCGGTTCTCTAACTGCGAGCCCTGTCATTAATCCTACGGGTGTTGTTGGCGGTCTTTTCGGTGGTTACGGCCAATACTTTAGCGATATTTATTACTTAGGTGGTGAGCTTTTTGCTAATGCAAGTAATGCTAGCAGCAAATATAGCGTTGCTACCACTGCTTCAGGCTCTGCTTTTCCTGCAAGCTATTACGCTAAGGTCAGCATCCAAGGCAGCTATGGATTTGGCTTGTTGCCAGGTTTGAAATTAAATGATGCTTCATTGCTGTATCTCCGTTTAGGTTATAACCGCGTCAGCATCAAAGGCCAAGAAACTGCAACAATAGGCGGTGTATCCTCAAGCAACAGCAAAACCAACTGGAGCAGCGGATTTAATCTTGGTTTAGGTCTTGAAACTGCGTTCTACCAAAACTGGAGCTTGCGAGCTGAAGCTAGTCATACCAACTATAGCTCGTTCTATAGCGGTGCTACCAAAATCATCCCATATGACAACCAAGCTATGTTAGGGTTAATCTATCACTTCGCGTAATACGCGATTTCACACACTATCCCGCGGCTATTGTCCGCGGGATTAAAATTTGACCTTTCTTCTACCCTTTAATTTCTATAATCCTGCTGTCTTTTTATTTAGATTGCTTTATGCTTTGTAACTGTTTAAGTTTATTCCGCATAGCATAACTGATATACATAAAAACTCGATTTTTGCCATTGACAAAACCATCTACCATCCGGAAAATCGGCTAACTTTATGGAAGGAGATACTGCATGACCCCAGGGAAAAAGTTTCGCGACATGCTGCTTATTGAAAAACCCCTTCAAATTGTTGGCGCTATCAACGCGTACACTGCCTTGCTGGCCAAGCAAACTGGTTATAGAGCCATTTATTTATCAGGCGCTGGCGTTGCAAACGCATCCTTTGGCTTTCCTGATTTGGCAATCACAACACTCAACGACGTATTAGAAGATGCGCGGCGCATTACGAATGCAGTTGATTTACCCTTGCTCGTTGATATTGATACCGGCTGGGGCACTGCTTTCAATATTGCCCGTACTATTCATGAAATGATAAAAGCAGGTGTTGCTGCAGTCCACATAGAAGATCAAGTCCAAGCAAAACGTTGCGGACACAGACCATCTAAATCGTTAGTTAATACCTCAGAAATGACTGACCGCATAAAAGCCGCCGTCGATGCAAAAACTGATTCTCATTTTGTTATCATGGCAAGAACCGATGCGCTTGCTTCAGAAGGTTTATCCGCCTCCATTGACCGCATTATGCAGTATGTAGATGCCGGGGCCGATATGATTTTTTTTGAAGGCGTAAAGGAGTTGTCTCAATATCAGGCACTCGCGCAACAATGCAAAGTCCCGATCCTTGCTAATATCACTGAATTTGGAGTGACCCCGCTTTTTACAGTAGAAGAATTGCAATCTGCCGGCATTCGTTTAATTCTCTACCCTCTTAGTGCATTCCGCGCGATGAGTGCATCAGCATTAAACGTCTACCAAACTATTCGCCAAGAGGGTACCCAAAAAAACCTGCTCTCTACCATGCAAACACGAGAAGATTTGTATCAAATTTTAAATTATTATTCCTATGAAAAAAAATTAGATGCCCTTTTTAGCGAGGAAAAAAATCATGAATAAAAAGACCGGAGGTCTAGCAGGCATTATCGTGGGCAATACCGCAATTAGCACGGTTGGTAAAGAAGGTGTTGGCCTCACCTATCGCGGTTATGACATTCACGATTTAGCAGCCAAAAGCAGCTTTGAAGAAGTCGCTTATTTACTTATTTATGGTGAATTACCTTACCAAAAAGAATTACAGGCCTATCGCGAAAAATTGATATTGTTACGAGAATTGCCAGACCCTCTCCAATTAGTCCTCGAAACCATTCCGGCGAAAACCCACCCCATGGATGTATTACGCACCGGCGCTTCCATGCTGGGCACTTTGGAGCCTGAATCTCTTCATTATGGCCAATACGATGTTGCCGACCGTTTAATTGCATGCACTCCCGGTATGCTGCTCTATTGGTATCACTTTCATCGAACTGGCAAACGCATTAAAACGGTCTCTGATGAAAATTCTATTGCCGGCCATTTTCTTTATTTACTGCATGACAAAAAGCCTCACGAAGAACACGCTCGTGCGATGGATGTATCTTTAATTCTTTACGCTGAACATGAATTCAATGCATCAACCTTTGCTGCTCGTGTCACAACTTCTACCGAATCAGATTTTTATTCTGCCATTGTTTCAGGTATTGGGACTCTCCGTGGACCTTTGCATGGCGGTGCAAATGAAGCGGCCATGGAATTAATCTCTCAGTTTAAAACGGCGGATATTGCAGAACGCGCGATTAAAACGATGCTTACCGATAAAGTGAAAATTATGGGTTTTGGTCATCGTGTCTATAAAATATCAGACCCTCGTTCGGACATCATCAAAGAATGGTCGAAAAAATTATCTGAAGAGGCGAATGATGGCTATCTTTATTCTGTTTCTGAACGAATTGAAAAAATCCTCTGGGATGAAAAACATTTATTTCCTAATCTAGATTTTTATAGTGCTACCGCTTACCATTTCATGGGAATTCCAACGCCCATGTTTACCCCGATATTCGTCATGTCTCGTTTATCTGGTTGGAGTGCACATATCATTGAACAACGCGGTGATAATCGCCTGATTCGCCCTGAAGCTGAATATACAGGCCCTGCACCGCGTGCATATGTTCCGTTAAATCAACGAGGTTAAAATAGGATGGTTAATGATACTGCCGATACCAATGTACGTCCCGCACCAGACAAAGAATTAGTTGTCATTGCTGATTATGTGACCCAACATAGGATTAAAAGCGAACTCGCTTATTCAACGGCACGTTATTGTTTAATGGATGCTTTAGGTTGCGCCTTTCTTGCATTAAATTATCCAAAATGCGCTGCATTATTAGGCCCTATCGTTCCCGGCACAAGCGTTCCTCATGGCGCACGTGTACCTGGCACAAAATACGAACTTGATCCGATACTCGCTGCATTTGACATTGGCACACAGGTCCGATGGTTAGATTTTAATGACACCTGGTTGGCCGCTGAATGGGGACACCCCTCCGATAATTTAGGCGCCATTTTAGCAGTTGCTGATTATCTCAGTCGAAAAAATCATGCTGAGAATAAAACGGGGTTACTCATGCGTGACGTTTTGACTGCCATGATTAAAGCATATGAAATTCAAGGTATCATCGCACTTGAAAACGGATTTAACCGCGTTGGGTTGGATCATGTTGTGTTGGTAAAAGTTGCCTCAGCAGCTGTTGCCATGCAAATGCTGGGCGGTACGCATGACGATGTCATCAAAGTTTTATCGCACGCCTGGATTGACGGCCAAAGTTTAAGAACGTATCGCCATGCGCCGAACACTGGCTCTAGAAAATCATGGGCTGCAGGGGATGCAACCAGTCGCGGCGTACGTTTGGCCTGGTTAGTCAAACAAGGGGAAATGGGATATCAGAGCGCTTTAACTGCAAAAACCTGGGGATTTTATGATGTGCAATTTCGCAGTCAGCCTTTTCGTTTTCCGCGAGCCTTTGATGCATACGTCATGGAAAATATTTTATTTAAAATTTCATTTCCCGCAGAATTTCACGCGCAAACAGCTGTAGAATGCGCTATTGCTTTACATGACACCATTAAAAATCGTTTAGATCAAATTGATAAAATTATTTTAACGACACAAGAATCTGCGATTCGTATTATCAGTAAAACAGGGCCTTTGCATAATTATGCAGATCGCGATCATTGTCTGCAATACATGACAGCTTTAGGATTATTATACGGAAATTTAAAAGCAAATTATTACGATGATTCATTTGCAAATGATCCGCGTATTGATTTATTGCGTCATAAAATGCAAGTGGTGGAAGATAAAGCATTCACCAAAGACTATCTTGACCCTGATAAACGTTCTATTGCAAATGCTATGCAAATTTATTTTAAAGATGGCACACATACCGATAAAGTTCAAATAGAATATCCGATCGGTCATCAACGCAGGCGTGAAGAAGGCATTCCTTTGTTACTCAAAAAATTTGAAGAAAATATCCATACCCATTTTTCAAAAGAAAAAACCAAACAATTGCTTGATCTTTTCTTAGACCAAACAAAACTAGAAAATTTACCGGTTCATGAATTTATGGAACAGCTTGTTAAATAACGAGCTGTTTTTTATACTTTGACAATTGAATCTATACTGACCGCAGCTTGGAGTTTTGTTGATAAATATTGCATTTCTGATATCATTTTATTCTATTATTCTTCAATTGAGCATCGTCTTATGCTATCGAAATCTCCGTCTAAGCAGGTAGAAGAAAAAAATTCTGCATCAGACAATACTGAGACAAAATTACAACCGGAAACAGCGTCATTTGAACTCCGTATTCTTTCATTGAATATTGCTTGTTTACCTACCATCTTTGGTCGTCAGATAAATAAACATACCTTAAGACCCAATCATAGGCGTGCACAGGAAATTGCTGATGAAATCGTTCAATGGAACAAAAAATACTTAGCGAGTGAATCCAAGGAAGATAAGATACCGCCTTTGATTATCTGTCTACAAGAATCATTCGACCAGAAAGCCATAGATATTTTACGTACCCATTTAACACTTTATTATCCACATCAAATGATCAATCCGGGCACAGGAAGAATCAACGTAGGTAGTGGATTAAGCATTTTTAGCACGTTTCCTATTATTGATTCGGGTTTTGTACCTTTTAAAAATAATATGCTAGGAGAAGAATCCCTCGCAAACAAAGGAGTGCAGTGGGTGGATCTCAATATTAATGATAAACAATTTGTTACAGTATATAACACGCATTTACATGCTGGTGGAGCCCTTTTTCCAAAATGGTCAAAATCCTATGGTGGTACAACCTCTAAACGCCGCGGAGAACAGATGCAAATGATCTGTGATCTCAGTGAAGAACATAAAAAAATATCGACTAAAAAAATCCAGGGACTCACATTACAACGCATTGTTGAATTTGTCACAGGCGATGTTAATGTTGGCATACAAGACCCGCGCAGACAATCCTCGACCAGCACTGGAATGTCAAATAATGGATTTAAGGAAAGAGACATTAAATATCCAGGACAATATCATTTGTTTCATCGATTTAAATGTCCAACGCCAGACAATTTTCTAGAAGTTAAAGAAGCCATTCCACAGCAAAAAGGTGCAAAAAAACAAATTAATCCAGATCTATTAAAAAAAGCCAAAGATAAAAATTTATTTATTGGCACATCTATCGCTTCTGAAGTGTTAAAAAAATCTGTCGCAATACCAGAACGTTCTATCATTCAAGGACACGAAGCAACCGGTAAAGTAATCGATTGCCTAGCTTACAATGCGGAACAAGGTGCTAACTGCTCTTTTCGAACAGAAATTATCGGTGATTTCCAGAATTCAACTGACCATTTTGCCGTATTTGGAATATTTGGATTACAATCTCCTAAAGAAAAAACTAACAAACAAGCTGCGAACAAACATAATAAGAATAATCCTTGATGTCGCTATCTCTCCATCAAGACTACTTACTACATGCACGACATGTATTCACACCAAAGCCCCCTACGTGCCGCGACCCCGTTTAACAGCACAACGGGGCAAGCTTGTTTCACGGCATCTAGTTTTATTTTCTGGGTACCGCGCATAAAGCGCGGCACGTAGGGAGATCGGTGCGCAATACATAGGGAAGTTAAGGGTGCAGTACGTAATGTTATCTGAAAATAAACCCCACCACAAAATGTTTGGGCTGCGATAAAAACCGATTCGCTCCAACGACTTTGGGTGCTGCATTCACTGCATAAAGTGCTGCAGCATCAAGATCTTGATTATTGCTTGATTTTAATATTTGCACATCTGAAAAATATCCTTCTGGATGCAAAGTCATTCCCACTAACACTTTACCTCCCGTACCAAACTCTCCCGCCATTCTAGGATAATCAAAATGAGCAGAAAGTGCTTTACCCAGTAATTTAATTAAAGGATCTGCTTCTTGACTGGTATCCCCTATCAAATAAACAGGTTCTGTATTCTTAAGCGCATGGAGTGCTGCTTGACGCTGATCTTGCTGCACCGTTTCAAAAGAAGCAGCTAATAGGGATTTTGGCAAAATACCGGTTCTTGATGATGAAATATCTTTTTCATTTTCTTTTGCCGTCATCACCGATTTTTTTTGCATGATGGGTTTTGGAATAGATGCGCTTCCTCCTGAATAAACATAGGCAGGTACGTAATATGCGGGAGGTTCTTTTTGTTTTTCGCTCTGGAAAATAATAATCGTTGAAAAAGTGAATAACAATAAAAGATGTAAAAGAATCGATAGCCAAAAACTATTAAAGAGCCATTTCTTTATATTGTTTTTTTGCATGGCTATCCTGTTAAAAAGGATTACCTAAAATTGATTTTGAAAAGTAGAATTTAAATTTTGCAATGTTTGCCCAACAGATGATTTTAAAGATTGAATGCCAGGTTCCACCATATTTCCAAGCCACTGCACCGCGGGTTGGAAAGAGTTCACTAATTTAGATTGTACCCAAAAAGGTTGTTCAGCAAGAGGACTTAACTGCACCATAAAAATAATGACAAGGTTAATCAAATAACCGCGCCCTAAGCCAAAAACACCGCCTAGCAGTCGATTAGCAATACTCACACCGCCGCCTTCTACTGCACGGTTAACAAAATGACCGACGAGCGATCCGATAATAACAGTACCAAAAAATAACCCGGCAAAACTTAAGCCAATTGCAAACATAGAAACAGGCGCTGATGCGCTACTTCCAAATGTACCGGATGCAGTTGAAGTAATAGATTGCACTGCTGCAGAACCTGAAAAATAGGAAGAGACCGGTTTTGCAAATGAACTAGCTACAATAAAAGCGGCTATCCACGAAAGTAAGGAAACAACTTCTTTAACGCCGCCACGGAAAAATCCTGCCCAAATAGAAAAGAAAAAAATGCCTAACACAACGTAATCAATCCAATTAAGCCCGGCTGTCATATGTTATTTTCCTATTTTTTATATTACATCTCATAATATCATGTATCATAATGACTCAGGAGTAAAGTTTAAGGGGCCATCATGGAAGATGAATTATTAGCCACTATTAAAACCAATAAGGTTCTGGCTTCCCTAGATGAACCTGCCCACCTGCTATTATTGCCAAAGTTTACTAAACTTGAATTAAGTCCGAATGAAATATTGTTCTCTCAGGGCGACCCTTCTGATCAATTATTTTTACTAGCGAAAGGAAAATTAGTGACTTCCCTGATCACGCCAACAGGACTCACCCGAATTGTGGGCCATATCGATGCAGGCGAAGCAGTCGGTGAAACAGGGGTACTGACCAATGAGCCGCGCGCGCTCACCATAAAAGCGCTGACACCCTGTACCCTATATAGCTTACCCAGCAATGACTTCCTTGAAATATGCCATCAATACCCTTCCGTCATGTTAGCCGCAATCCATCCTATCATGATGCGCTCCCGGGAATTGATTCAATCTTTGGTCAGTGAAAAAACCAATAAACATATTGTGATTGCACCTGCTCATAAAGATATCTCCTTAGAAAAATTTTTTGAAAAATTAGCAGGTTTTATAGAAAAATATCCACGCATCTTATTTATTTCAGATTATCATGCTGATTTTAATCAACCCTATATCGATACTGCAGCGCTGAATGAAAAAATTTTATCTAGGGAGAAAGGCAAAAAAAAATTATATAAAATTATTTATTTTTTAAAATCATCTACGAGTCCACTCGCAAACATTGCTTTTAAAAAAATGGACAGTCTTTATATCACCGCATACAGCAATGCAGTGCCTGCCATTGACCCCATTCTTCTTGAAAAATTAGAGCAGCATAAAGGACGTCATAAAGTAGATCCTGTCATGGTATTACTACATACGGAAAGCGCTGTTATGCCGCGCAATACGTCTCTTTGGCTATCAAAAGCATCTTTTGTCATGCATCATCATGTACGTATTCATATTACGAAAGATTATTTGCGTTTACTCCGATATATACGTGAAAAAGCAGTTGGCATCGTACTAGGCGGAGGCGGTACACGAGGCTGGGCGCATTTAGGTGCATTAAGGGCCATTAGAGAACAAAAAATTCCGATCGATATGATTGGCGGCACCAGTGTGGGCGCCATTGTTGGCGCATGTTATGCTATTCATGAATCTTATGATGATGCTTATGATCGATTTAGCAAAATTGCATTTGAATCGAGCCATTCCATTTCATGGCGAAATATCACCTGGCCTGCAATCTCACTATTCGATGCTAAAAATTTCACCCAATCGCAAATGGATGCCTTTCATCAAATTAAAATCGAAGATTTATGGCTTCCTTATTTTTGTATATCTTGTAACTTAGCGACTAATAACGAAGACATCCATCGTCATGGTGTGTTATGGGAAAAAACCCGTGCGAGCTCATCCATTCCAGGATTAATTCCACCCATGCTAATCAATCAAGAATTACATATGGATGGCGGATTACTCAACAATTTGCCCGTCGATGTGATGCGCAGTTTACTCGGGAATAAATCTAAAATTATTGCGGTTGAATTAAACAGTTTTTCCGCTGACCCGCATAAATATCAATTCCCCCCCATTTTAACCTTCAGACAAGCGCTCCTAGCAAAATTGGGATTCACGCGAGAACATTATGTGTTCCCACGTTTTGTAGATACTTTTTTACGCGCCATTTTTATTGGCTCAAGAACCAATGCAACGCAAAATAGTTTGGCAGCCAATATTCTCATTAACTTAAATTTGAATAAATTTCGGATGCTGCAATCTAATACTAAACAAGCCAAAAAATTGCTTGATATTGGTTATGAAACAGCGTTAAAACAATTACAGAAAATAAAATCAACCGACTGAAGGAAATATTTACCTATTCAAAAACACTCGCATCGCATCTGGACAATTACTAAATATCGCATCTACACCCAAAGAAAATAATTGACGCGCAGACTTTTCATTATCAATTGTATAAGAAAGCAATAACCGGCCGGTTTTTTTAATAAGTTCAGATTTTTCTAATGTCAAAATTCGTTGATTCACATGTACTGTCAAACACTGTAATTCATCGCACACCGCTTCCCAGTCACTGTACCATTGATTCAGCAAAAATCCTAATAAAGCAGTCTGTGAATGTTTTCTGACAGAATATAAAACCGGACGCGAAAAACTTGAAATTAATGGAGGAAATTTATTTTTTTGCCAGCATTGTTCAATTATCTCAAGCACTTTTACAACGGTTTCTTCTTCTTTACCTGCTATTGGTTTAATTTCAATATTTGCAAAAAGCTGCTGCTTATTTAATAAATCAACCACTTCTATTAATGTCGGAATTCTTTCACCCGCAAAATGGGCATCAAACCAACTGCCCGCATCTAATTTTTGTAAATCATGATAAGAATAATCATCTACTCGCCCGCTGCCATTCGTTGTACGTTCTAATGTTTCATCATGAATCACTATAGGTGTGCCGCATGCAGCAAGCATCACATCAAATTCTACCCATTTTGCACCCATTTCTTTTGCTTTTTGAAAAGCTGACAACGTATTTTCAGGTGCAAGTGCGCTAGCCCCTCGATGCGCGATGAGAGGAGAAAGGGCGCTTGATAATTCTTTAATGGTAAGCATTAGCCAAATGAATTCCTAATACACCCAGAACAATTAATCCGATAGAAAATATTTTTTTAATTGAAATAGATTCACCTAAAAGAAATACACCCAAAATGGCCACTAAAATAGTGCCGATGCCAGACCAAAGCGCGTATACAATACTCAAATCAATTTTCTGGATCGCTAAGGTCAAGGCCACAAATGAAATTGTATAAAAAACTAATATGCATAGAGACGATTTCCAACGTAAAAAACCATTTGATAATTTCATGGAGAGTGTGCCCAGGACCCCAAAAGGAATAGCAACCATCAAATACCACCAACCCGTCGCGAAAGACATCATCCTAATCTTAATCCCATCACACCCACAATAATAAAACCCAATGAAGCTAATTTGATGAACGTCATCGGCTCGTGAAAAAATAATATGCCAATGACTGCGATCAACGATGTCCCAAGCCCTGCCCAAATTGCATAAGCAACGCTGATTTCTAACCGTTTTAGCGCCATCGTTAAACAAACAAATGAAATTAAGTAAAATACAAAAATTAAAATAGAAGGAACCAATTTTGTGAAACCCGCAGAAAACTTCATGGAAGTCGTTCCTGCCACTTCAAGTAGAATAGCTAAAATTAAATAAAGGCTTGTGGATAGCATTGAGTTCCCATTTTTTTAATTATGCACCATTTTCACAACATCTGGATTCGGTGCTGCTGCTAATACAACCGTCGCGATAATTCTTAACTTACCGCCCACTGCTAAACCGTTAGAAGCAACTGGCATCGCAGCTTTCATAAATAACGTATTTTGGATTGGACCCGGTGAAAGCATCCCTAAGAAATTAATTTGATGTACATAATATTTTTGATCAGCATAGGATTTATTCAGTTGATCTACTTCTGCTTTAGCTTGTTGATAAATAGTATTACGCAGTGCCATATTCGCATCTCGAATTTCATCGTCACTTGGAATAAATTGTACATTATCTAAATTAAATGTTTCGCCTGGTTTACTTAAAGACTTTGCTTTATCACGTAATCCGGCAAGCAAATTTCCCGTTAATCTTGCTTGCGCTTGTGCTTGAACCTTTTCAAGCCCTGATTGATCTAGACTCCGGTTAAATGAAACAATATGCCACTCTGCTTTGCCTGCTAATTGATTCAGTTTATCCAACAAATGACTTTGGGTTTTATCTAAATCATTATCGCTGACGGATGCATTGATCCCTATAGTCACTAATGCTGTTTTAGACGCAACCCATTGCTCCGCACTCAACTGCAACGTCACTGTATTTAATAATGGTTCAAGCAAAGTATCGCCAAACGCTGGCATCAACCAAAATAAACTGATCACTATCAGACACATTTTTCGCATAGATTTCTCCCTATCCTTTTTTATAAGGCAAATATTCTGGCCGCCATATATGTTGTCGTACATAATCTTCTAAATTTGCAGGCGGTGCAAGAGATGTATTCCCTGTCGCAAATGCTTCTTTAGCAATGGCCAATGCCACTTTTAATGAAACTTCACGAATATTTGATAACGGCGGCAATAAATTAGCATTAGCATTTAAACAGCTGGGTGAGCAATCAGCCAATGCTTTGGCCGCTGCCATAAACATATTATCTGTGACCATTTTTACTTTCGCTGTCACCAAGCCTAATCCCATTCCGGGGAAAATATAACAATTATTGGTTTGGTCCACACGGAAAGATTGACCCTGTTTTTGAATTTCACCAAATGGACTGCCCGTACCTATGATAGCCTGTTCGTTAGTCCATTTCATTAAGTCACTGGGAGTAGCTTCACTGCGCGATGTTGGATTTGATAAAGGAAAAATAATCGGTCGAGCAACTACCGAAGCCATTTCACGAATCACATTTTCAGTAAATATTCCTCCTTGGCCTGATACGCCGATCAAAACTGTGGGGTGAACATTTTTGATAACATCTTCTAAAAGGATTCCCCTAGATTTATCGCATCGCCATTCAGCAATCGCCTGCCTTGATTGTGCAAACGGTTTTTGAAATGACTGCAACGTTTTATTATCATCCAACAATAATCCATCGCGGTCGACAATGTAAAAACGGGACCGCGCATCTTGCTCGCTTAAACCATCTTCTACCATAGCCTGCTTAATTAAAGCGCTCACCCCGCAGCCGGCTGAACCACCGCCCACCACCACAATCCGCTGATCTTTCAATCGTTCAGCAGTCACTCGAATCGCTGCAAATAATGTTCCTGCAGTAACTGCAGCGGTCCCTTGAATATCATCATTAAACGTACATAAACGATGACGGTAACGCTCTAACAAGGGATTTGCATTTTGCTGGGCAAAATCTTCCCATTGCAATAAAACATGCGGAAATCTTTTTATAACAGCTTCTATAAATTCTTCTACAAAATCATCGTATTCTTTACCTCGAATTCTTTCATGCTGCCAGCCTATATACAAAGGATCTTCCTGTAAATCAGGGTTATTGGTCCCTGCATCCAATAAAATGGGCAGCGTAAATCCTGGATAAATACCAGCACAGGCGCTATATAACGCTAATTTACCAATGGGGATACCCATACCGCCTGCCCCTTGATCGCCCAACCCTAAAATACGTTCACCATCAGACACAACAATGACTTTGACTTCATTAAAACGAGGATTCGCTAAAATGCTATCTATATGGCTGCGGTTTGGATAAGAAATAAAAACACCACGCGGACGACGATAAATATGACTATAACGCTGGCACCCAAGTCCTACGACGGGCGTATAAACAATCGGCATTAATTCTTCGATATATTCACTTAATAAGCTATAAAATAAAGTTTCATTTGAATCTTGCAAATCCCGCAGATAAATATATTTTTCCATATCAGACGATTTGTTTTTACAAGTTTCATAAGAACGCTTACGCTGAACGGCTAATGTCGTTTGTTTTGGCGGCAATATGCCCCACAAATTAAATTCTTCACGTTCTTCAGCACTAAAAGCCATGCCTTTATTCAATAAAGGATTCATCATTAACGCATAATCAGTGAGCTTTACAGCAAGATACGGATTACCTTTTTTGTCTTTAGTAAATTTATAATCCATCGATACATCTCGAATATAAAGATTTTAGTATATCACTTTCCACTTTCACCTGCTAAAATAACCGCGTTTTTATTTATCAAATATGATGTAACTGCCATGTCAATAGCCAACCCATTTGAGCCGCCAATACCTAAAAAACAGGGCGAACAATTTAATTTTCAAGGACTTTACGGCGCAAGTGTCGGTTTAGTTTTAAGCTCCATTATCACGCATAGCAAAAAACCCGTATTAATCATTACCCCTGATACACTGACAGCGAATCGGCTGCAATATGAAATCCCCTTTTTTCAAGCTTCTGAAGCTATTTTGCCATTTCCTGATTGGGAAACCCTGCCCTATGATTATTTTTCTCCCCATCAAGACATTATTTCTGGGAGGCTTACCGCACTTTACCAATTGCCTACTCTCAAAGAAGGCGCTTTGATTACGTCCATCACGACGCTGATGCAGCGCTTATGTCCGCGAGATTATTTAGAGGGCCATACTTTTTTGCTGGCGCCTAAAGATAAACTTCCTCTTGAAGCAACCCGTTTGCGTTTAGAAAAAGCAGGATACCGCTGTGTAACCACGGTCAGTGAACATGGAGAATTTGCGGTACGCGGTTCTTTAATCGATATTTTCCCCATGGGCAGTGCTTTACCCTACCGAATTGATTTATTCGATGATGAAATCGATTCAATTCGCACCTTTTCACCCGATACTCAACGTTCTCTCGATAAAATCGATAAAATCGAATTATTGCCCGCCAAAGAATTTCCGTTAACAGAAGAAGGAATTGAATATTTTCGAGAAGAATGGCGCAGCGAATTTAGCGGCAATCCACTCAATTGCCCGATATATCAAGATGTAAGCGATGGCATTGCAACACCAGGCATTGAATATTATTTACCTTTATTTTTTAAAAAAACGGCCGCTTTATTTGATTATCTCTCTTCCGATGCTTTATTAGTGACAGTTGGAAATATTTACCCAAAAGCTCGCGAATTTTGGCAGGAAATCAATATGCGTTATGAACAACGCGCCAACAATGTGACGCGTCCTTTATTGGCTCCTGCAAAAATTTTTATTCCTACGGAAGAGATATTTCAGCAAATAGGTCGATACGCTAGAGTTCATCTCGCATTGAATTCTGAAACATCACAAAAAGAAAAATCCAATACTTTTATCTTCAAAACAGCAGAACCCATTGAATTTCCGTTAGACCATAAAGCATCAAAACCTTTACAAACGCTCGAAAAATTTCTTTCTACTTATTCAGGACGCATATTATTTTGCGCAGAAACCATAGGCCGGCGAGAAGTATTGCTGCAATTATTTAATTCTATTCAATTACGACCCAAACAATACCATCATTGGAAAGAATTTCTTACTGATAATACAAAGCATGGCATGATTATCGCACCGCTTGATCATGGGTTAACACTGATCGATCAAAATATCACTGTCATTGCAGAAACACAATTATTTGGCGCGCGCATCATGCAGCGCCGCAGACGCACTGAATTAAAGCAAGATCTCGGCACATTCATTAAAAATCTTGCTGAATTGCAAATAGGCGCGCCGATTGTACATATTGATCACGGTGTTGGCCGTTATCTTGGATTAAAGACACTGAACGTTGGCGAACAATTAACAGAATTTTTACATATAGAATATGCAGGCGGTGATAAATTATATGTGCCAGTATCATCACTGCATGTCATTAGCCGTTATAGCGGCACTGATCCAGAACATGCGCCTCTTCATCGTTTAGGCACCGAACAATGGCAGCGCGCTAAACGAAAAGCCTCTGAACAAATCAAAGATGTCGCGGCTGAATTATTAGAAATCTATGCCAAGCGTGAGGCAAGTTCTGGGTTTTCTTGTCAAGAACTGGATGGACAATATGCTGCATTTGCCGCTGCATTTCCTTTTGAAGAAACGCCTGATCAAGAACGCGCGATTACGGAAGTCATCCAGGATATGCATTCTTCAAAACCAATGGACCGCCTCGTTTGCGGCGATGTTGGGTTTGGTAAAACAGAAGTAGCCATGCGCGCTTCTTTTATTGCTGTACAAAATGGCAAACAAGTTGCCATTTTAGTACCAACGACATTACTTGCAGAACAACATTATCATAATTTTCAAGATCGTTTTGCGGATTGGCCTATTCAAATTGATGTGATGTCGCGATTCAAATCGAGTAAGCAACAAAAAGAAATGATTGAACGCATTTCAAAAGGCAAAATAGATATTGTGATTGGGACACACAAATTATTACAAAATAATATTCACTTTAAATCGCTTGGTTTGTTAGTCATTGATGAAGAACACCGCTTTGGCGTACGACAAAAAGAACGTTTAAAAGCATTACGTTTAAACGTAGATATTTTAACACTGACAGCAACACCTATTCCGCGCACATTGAATATGGCACTCGCCAGTATTCGTGATCTTTCGCTGATTGCAACGCCGCCCGCAAAACGTTTATCTATTAAAACATTTGTGCATGAATACCAAGTCTCCATTATAAAAGAAGCGATCTTGCGTGAAATTTTACGCGGCGGTCAGGTTTATTTTTTACATAATGATGTGGCTACCATTGAAAAAATGGCACGTGAATTAGAAAAATTAATTCCAGAAGCACGCGTCAGTATTGCGCACGGGCAAATGCGTGAGCGTGACCTTGAGCAAGTGATGTCGCATTTTTATCATCGTCATTTTAATGTGTTAGTGTGCACGACTATTATTGAAAGCGGTATTGACGTACCTTCTGCTAATACGATTGTGATTAATCGTGCAGATAAATTAGGTTTAGCACAACTGCATCAATTACGCGGCCGCGTCGGGCGATCACATCATCAAGCCTATGCTTATCTCTTAATTCCTTCACGAAAAACGATAACGAGTGATGCCGAAAAACGTTTAGATGCGATCGCATCCTTAGAAGATTTAGGGGTAGGTTTTACACTGGCCACACATGATTTAGAAATTCGCGGCGCCGGTGAATTATTGGGCGAAGGTCAAAGCGGTAATATGCAAACCATTGGCTTTACGTTATATATGGATTTACTCGCGCGCGCAGTTCAATCATTAAAATCAGGAAAAGAACCTGTTTTAGATGATGCTGCTCCTCAAGGCACTGAAATTGATTTACAAATTCCTGCGTTAATTCCAGATTCATATCTTCCTGATACACATTTACGTTTACAATTTTACAAACGCATTGCAAGTGCCAAAACACCTCGAGAATGTGATGACATTCAAATTGAAATGATTGATCGATTTGGTCTTTTGCCAGAACCCATTAAAAATATTTTTGCCATTCAATTATTAAAACAAACAGCAGAAGCACTTGGCATCACAAAAATTGAAGCAAACCACAAAGGTGGAAAAATTGAATTTAGTGAAAAACCCAATATTGAACCTATCAAAATTATTCAACTCATTCAAAAAAAATCGACCCATTTTCGCTTAGATGGCCCTACGCGGTTACGCTTTAATCTCGACGCACATGAACGTAATGATAGAATTCATCAGCTTGAAAATATACTGGTATTGCTGATGTAGCTCGTTTCTAAACTGCCCAGAGCCCCCTGAAACAAATAGCCAATGATATGTTTATCCCTTAGAGGCTTAAAATTCGATTTGACTAAGTCATTTTATCATTTATAATTATAGTTATCAACAGGTCATAATAATGAGCAAATATAGTATTGAGGTATTACTGAATCTAGATGGAATCGTAATCGAGCAAGCGGGTGGACATTGGACGAAGTTTGAAGCTCGCGAAGTACCAAAAACAGAAGAGATACCTCATGGTATTCGCTATAGCTTAACGCTTCATGATCGTAATGGTAAACGCATTATGGGCTTTGATAACGCTCATGCTGTAAAAGGGGGCAGACAGGGGAAGCATCGAGATAGAAAAACATTTGATCATCGCCATAGGAATCCTGAAGATAAAGGGATATTTTATTTATTCATAGATGCTCATCAATTGCTTAAAGATTTTTGGTTAGAAGTCGACAAGATCCTATATTCACTAGGATTTGAACAGGAGAAATAATATGAAAACAATTAAGATTGGTATTATGTCGCAAAAAGAGATTCGTGCGCGCACGCTTGCTATTGCGCGAGGCGAATACAAGCCACGCTCTGATGAACCCAAAATTTGGTTCACCTCAATTCGATCACTTGCTGAAGTGTTAAGTGACGATAATCAGGCATTGCTACAAATTATCATGGAGAGAAAACCAAATTCTATACGTGAATTATCTGAAATGAGCGGACGTCAATCTAGTAATCTTTCTAGAACGTTAAAAACATTATCTGCTTATGGTTTTATAAAACTTGAAAAAATTAATAAAACAATATGCCCCATTGCGAAGGTTGCGCAATTTAATGTGATTTTTGGTATTCATGAAAATAAAAATTTGGCAAAAGTTCACAAATAACCTTCGTAAGCAATATATTGCTTAAAGCAATTTTATGCTAATATAAGCATCCTAAAATATGCAAAACAGGTACGATTTACGTGATATCAAATAAAAAAATATTATCGCTTTCCCTGCTTCTGCTTCTCGGATTTATTTGGGGAACGGGGTATTCTATCGCCCGATTTGCGTTAACACACGGCGTGCCTTCTTTTGGATACAGCTTTTGGCAATCGGTTGGTCCTGCTATTTTGTTAAGTCTATTTGCTTTTAAGCAAAATAAATCAAATACTAAAATATCTGTCCCGCATATTCGTTATTATCTCATTGCAGGATTGACCGGTATTGTTATTCCCAACACGAATATGTATTTTGCAGCTCCGCATTTACCCGCTGGATTATTGGCGGTCGTCGTTAACACAGTGCCCATTATTGCTTATCCGCTTGCATTATTAGCACGTGTTGAATTATTTCATTGGACACGATTAGCGGGTGTCTTCTTAGCATTGCTAGGCTTAATGTGTCTTGTCTTGCCTAAAACCAGTTTACCTTCGCATGAGATGGTGCCATGGGTTTTATCAGTGTTATTAACACCGTTCTCTTTTGCATTTTCTGCAGTATATATTGCCCGCTATCGACCAATAAACACTGATTCAACCTCACTTGCGGCAGGCACGCTCATTTGCTCAAGCTTATTTTTGCTGCCGTTTGTTTTCTATAGCCATAGTTTTTATGCATTGCATTTTCCACTTACGCTGCCAGATGCAGTCATTTTATTAGAAATTATTTTATCAAGCATTGGATATATTTTATTTTTTCAATTTATTAAAATTGCAGGTCCCGTTTATTATAGTTTAGTTGACACCATTGTCTCTCTTACTGGCTTAATGTGGGGTTATATTATTTTTCATGAAAAATTAAATCAGTGGACAGCAACCGCCGTATTATTTATTTTATTTTCATTGATCTTAGTGACTAAACGCCAAATTTATTCAGCCAATTACGAGAAAAAATATGCTATCTAAATCATTTTTTATCAGCATCATCAGTTTTTTATTATGCCTAACCTGCTATGCAGATCAAGATCTCATTTCAGTGTTCCCCTTGGATAACTATAACCAAACTATTACTAACTGGATTAAACCAACAGATCCTAATTATGATCAACCATTACTGGATGCAGACATACAAAAAAAACGTTTAGATGAATTGAATGATCATTATTTTGGTTCATTTTCTCCTTGGAATGCAGATTATATTAATCAAATTTTGCGTATGAGTGCACCCAACAATTTAAAAACAGTAGAACAAACTATTTTGACAACATATAGCAACCAAAGCAAACCGCAAGATCAAATCGGTTACGGCGAAAACTTTCGTCCTCACTCCGATGAATGGATCAACCATATCAGTGACAATGTCAATTTAGATTCATTTGATCATTTAACCTATCAAGCCAATAATCGCGGTATTGCAGTGGATAATTTAAAAGCCCGCGTTTTACCGACAGATGATGTGCATTTTTATAGTTATAAACTCGCAGGACAAGGTTATCCGTTTGATAATTTACAAATGTCATCGCTTTGGGCCGGAACGCCTGTCTACATTCTCACTGACACACGCGATCATGCATTTACGCTAGTCGTCACACCGGATTACATTGGCTGGGTCAAAAGCAGCGGGATTGCACGCACTGATAATCAATTCATTGACACTTGGCAAGCACGTGCTAAAAAACAATTGGCCGCCATTGTCCAGACACAAACAAAAATCGTCGATAACAAAAACATATTTCGATTTTCAGCTTATGTCGGATCTTTATTTCCGGCAGATGCTACTGAAAGCGGAATCACTCTCGATATTCCAGCAGTGAATGCAGAAGGTTTCGCAGAAATTCACACCGCCGCTCTTTCATCAAATGATGCTGTTTTAATGCCATTCAAAGCAACGCCGCACCATTTTTCTGACATCATGAATTCACTCATTAATCGTCCTTATGGCTGGGGCGGCATGTATTTCTACAATGATTGTTCTGCTGAATTAAAAAGTCTTTTTGCACCCTTTGGCTTATGGATACCAAGGCATTCATCAGACCAAGTCCATGCGGGCAGATTAGTGGATATGACTTCTTTCTCGCAAGAACAAAGACTTTCTTATTTAATGCAAAATGGCCACAAATTTTTTACCATTATCTATATTGGCGGCCATGTCATTATGTATGTAGGCAACTATCCAAACCCTAACCAATCTGACCATCCACCCATGGCGATGACTTATCAAAACATCTGGGGATTAAGCCCAACACCTGCCATCAGGCGCGCTGTCATCGGTGAATCAGTATTGTTTCCCATGTTATTGCAATATCCAGAAGATACATCATTAGCCTCCCTCGCAAATAAAAAATATTTTCAAGTGAGCTACTTAGATGAAACACCTGCTAAATCGCTTCAGCGTCAAACGATTGATTTAAAATCTTTGATGTACCCAGACAATTAGGCATTATGTTATAATGCGCTTGCTTGTCACGGAGAAAAAATATGCTAAGACGATTTTTACCGCGCCAGGACAATTTCTTTAAACTGTTTCAAAAAACAGCAGATCTGCTTGTAACTGCCACCACACAATTTCACACCCTCTTGCATAATTTAGATAAACAACAAAAATATGTAGATGCAATTGCAACGTACGAACAAGAAGGTGATCAAATCACCCATCAAACATTTGAATTATTACACAAAACATTCATTACTCCATTTGATCGTTATGATATTCACGAATTAACGGGGGGATTGGATGATGTGTTGGATTTAATTAATCGCTGCGCGCAACGTTTTCCTTTTTATCAATTAAAAAAAGTACCGGAAGAAATCAGCAAATTGGCAGAATTGGCTATGCAGGCAAGCATTTTATTAAATCAAGCGGTTTATCGATTGCATTCACTGAAAAAATCAGACGAAATTTTAAAATATTGCGACAACATCAACCGCATCGAAAGTGAAGCGCATCAACTCGTATTGGCGGGTGAAAAACAATTATTTTTAGAAGAAAAAGATTTCAAACAGTTTTTTAAACTCAAAGAAATTTATGCGCAAACTAAATTAGTGATCAACCGCTGTCAAGATGTCGCCAACATGATGAAAGGAATTGTACTTGAGTATGCCTGAATGATTACCTTAATCATCATTACAATTATTGTTGCATTGGCTTTTGATTTTTTAAATGGATTTCATGATGCAGCCAATTCCATTGCAACCATTGTTTCAACGCGCGTATTAAAACCGCAATGGGCCGTATTGTGGGCCGCTTTTTTTAATTTTATTGCCTTTTTATTTTTTGGTGTGCACGTTGCCAACACGATTGGCACAGGATTAGTTGATCCTGCGATTATCAACACTCAAATGATTCTTGCTGCATTAACCGGCGCCATTCTTTGGAATATTTTTACCTGGTATTTTGGTTTACCTTCGAGCTCATCACACGCTTTAATTGGCGGATTATTAGGCGTAGGTCTTGCCAAAGCGGGTTTCGCATCGCTTGAAATATCGGGCATTTTAAAAGTATTACTAGCGATTGTGATATCCCCTTTATTAGGATTTATCATCGGATTATTATTAATGTTTCTGATCGCTAAATATTTTTTTCATTTTACGCCATATCGTATTAATAATTTATTTCGTAAACTTCAATTAATTTCTTCTGCATTTATCAGTCTTGGACACGGCGGTAATGATGCGCAAAAAACAATGGGCATTATTGCTATCTTATTATTTTCTGCTGGACTATTAGGCAAGACATTTTATATCCCCTTTTGGGTCGTACTATCGTGTAATTTTGTCATAGCCCTAGGCACCTTTTTTGGCGGTTGGCGTATTGTAAAAACCATGGGCATGAAAATCACTAAACTAAAACCGGTCGGTGGTTTTTGTGCAGAAGCGGGAAGCGCCATCACTTTATTTTTAGCGACTGCGTTAGGAATTCCCGTATCAACCACACACACGATTACGGGTGCCATCGTAGGTGTTGGTTCTTTACATAGTGTGGCAGCGGTACGCTGGGGAGTTGCGCGCAATATTGTTTGGGCATGGATTCTGACAATCCCAGCATCAGGGTTGGTCGCGGCAGGTGTATGGATGCTATTTTTTAAATCGTCTTAGGAAAAAACGTTTGATTTAATATTTGCTTAAATGAAAATGGGCAGGTTTCAGGAAAAATATCTTCTTCTAATTCTGTTTGTCTCAGTGCTATTACTACCGCCTGCTCATAGGCTTCTTCCATTTTTTCTTCTAATTCATGTCTCAAGCTCGGACTTTCCTCCAACAACTTATCCAATTTAATTCTCTGTTCTTTAATAGTATATTTCCAGCTATTTCCTTGTCTCTTCGGTTGAAATGCCCATTTTAATAGATGAGCCATTAAAATAGCTAATCGATTAATCAACTCCCGTCGCTCACTTTTTCCCATACTTTCAATTTCCTCAGCAACATGTGCAATATCCACCTCCGACAGTTTACCTTCTCGCAATAACTGCGCATTATGAATCGCCCAAGCATAAAAATCCTTGTTGTATTCCTGCCCTCTTTTTGCAGCCATTATTCACCTCACTCAATTTATTGCATTATTATACTCTATTTATCATGATCTTGTTTATCCTTTTGCCTCAAAAATGCTAATTTTTCAGCAATTTTTAATTCAAGCCCACGAGAGACCGGACGATAATAAGTTCGCTTTGGCATTTCTTCTGGAAAATAAGTCTCGCCCGCTGCGTACGCATCGGGTTCATGATGTGCGTAACGATACTCTTTTCCATACCCCAAATTTTTCATCAACTTTGTAGGCGCATTACGTAAATGCAACGGAACGTCCAAAGACCCCCACTCTTTTGCATCCCGCATCGCTTGCTGAAAAGCGGTATAGACTGCATTACTTTTTGGAGCAACAGCTAAATAAACCAGGGCTTGCGCAATTGCTAATTCGCCCTCAGGACTTCCTAGGCGTTCATAGATGCTACAGGCATTCAAGGCGATCTCTAAACCGCGGGGATCTGCATTACCAATATCTTCACTCGCCATGCGAATGACGCGTCTTGCGATATAAAGCGGATCACAACCGCCATCCAGCATTCTCGCAAACCAATACAGTGTGGCATCAGGTGATGAACCTCGCACTGCTTTATGTAATGCTGAAATTTGATCATAGAACGCTTCACCCCCTTTATCAAATCGGCGTAAATTTTGCTGAATCACTTCTGTTAATAATTCTCTCGTAACAATTCGATTATCTTTCTGATCAAATGCAAAATCAGAAAGCACTTCTAATAAATTAAGCGCTTGACGTGCGTCACCATCTGCTGCCTGAACAAGTATTTTTTGTAATTCGATGGGAAAATCGAATGCGATATTGCCTAAGCCGCGCTCTTTATCTTCTAAAGCCTGCTGAATTACTTGCAGCAATTCATCTTCTGATAAACGCTTTAAAACATAGACACGGGTACGTGACAATAATGCATTATTTAATTCAAACGAGGGATTTTCAGTCGTTGCACCAATAAAAACTAACGTACCCTCTTCAACAAAGGGCAAAAAAGCATCTTGCTGGGATTTATTAAAGCGATGCACTTCATCGACAAATAAAATGGTGGTTTGCCCTTTTGCACGCGCTTCTTTTGCTTCATCAACCACGGCACGAATATCTTTAACACCTGAAAAAACAGCAGACATTTTTTGAAAACGCGCTTTGACTCGGTGCGCCATCAACTGTGCAAGCGTAGTTTTTCCAGTTCCAGGCGGCCCCCAAAAAATCATGGAATGCAGCACTCCTTGCAGGATCGTTTTACGCAAAGGTTTACCTTCAGCCAGCAAATGGCTTTGACCCGCAAATTGATCTAAGGTTTGCGGACGCATACGTGCTGCAAGCGGTTCAAATTCAGTGAAGTCGTCTGGTTTCATCAATCACATCTACGTGAGCAGGTATTTTAAAAGCAAACAAGGCGGGTGATACATTTTGATTAGTACTCACACGGTTAAATTGAATAGCGGTCATGTGGCCTAAACGATCTTGTAACTGCATTTCTTTAATTTGATTATTGACAAAACCTAATTTGATTAAGGCAAAGACACTGCCTTGGTCGTGAGGGCGCAATAAAAACCAACGTGTTGTGGAATGATTCGAGATTTCTTCGATACGAAAATCTTTTTCAAGCGTAGTATTTGTGTTACTTAACAACAAAGCAGGCGTCTCACCCGCTGCAGTTTCCAAAAAACGTATAGTCACTTGTTCTAAATCCGGATCATAAATCCAAAGCCTTTTACCATCAGTCACAATCAGCTGTGCAGTCGGTTTTTTCGTATCCCAGCGAAATTTTCCCGGGCGCTGCATTGCCATTTGCCCTTCTGTTTGGTTGATCACCCGGCCTTTGGTATCCGAAACTTTTTGAATAAAACCGGCTTGCATACTGTGCGTATTATCCAATAATTTCAGTAATTCATCACTCGCAACACTTGCGTGCGCTAAAGCCGAATACACTATTAAAAATATAAAAAACCCAATGTCACTACGCAATGAATACCTCTTTCTGCCGAAAAAAGTATAACAAAAAACAGCTTGCTTTTACACCGCCCTTCTATCTTAAGCCTATTTTAATCTCCTCCTGCTAGAATCTTCATAAAATTTTAAGGATTCCAGAGATGGCAAGCTCCCGTGAGATAAAATCCTTTACTCAGTTAATTCAGGATATCTGTTCTCAAACCCCTATAAAAGATCTATATAGAAATCAAGACGCCCTTAACCTAGCATGCCAAGCGGTTGTTAATTTGACGACCCGCGCACCAAGCAAGGCAATAAGCAAGCTAGAAGATAATAAAATGACTCCCTATATGCTTGCCGTGCAATTAGCTGTCAGTGGAGAAACACGAGAAACAAGACAAGCTGGATTTTACATCATTGATTGGTTAAAAGGAAAAGCCACTAATGATGTGAAAAAATCATTAAATCTTGGCCATTATGATGGCAGGCACTCTAAAAAAAATGCTTTAATGTTAGCTATAGCCTATTATGACAACAATGAGGATTGCGATTCCAAAGAGGAAGGAACAACCCCGCTATCTGCTCCTCATGATGATCCCTACACGCCTCCTGAAAAAAATGCTAAGACTCCCGAGGAAATAAAAAAATGCCGCTTACTCATTACCAACCTAATGGAGATGGATCCAAGCAGCATATCTGTGGCCTTTGCAAATCAGGATGATCTCAATACGCTAGACATCGCATCTCGGTGTGGAAATTTATATTTTTTAAAAAAGTGGTATGAAGAATATGAAACAAAGCAGCGTTGTCCAACAGTTGCTACGACATGGGATATATATACGGGTATCTACTTCGCGATTGAACAAAGACACGCGCATATTGTAGAATTTCTTCTTAGCCTTTTGAAAAAAAATTATCCTCCTATTAACATATTCCTCTACTATGCTATAAGTACAATAACCACTCCTAACGAAGAAAAATCAAAAAGTATCATTCAAATGTTAGCAACCTCCAATTTACCTGAACTTTGCCCATTCTCTTTTTATCCATGCAAAGCACTTGCGCTTAAAAATATTTACGAGCATAAAGGGGTAAACTCAGGTTTCCCTTTAAATGAAATTGTTAACTTAGTGAGCTACTTGTATTCTAAAAACAAAATAACATTTGAGATGAGTACATGGCTTCTGGAGGCCCTCAAGAACAGAGGCAACTATCTTAACGGAATAGCAAAACTTGAAACTACACTTCAAAAGAGATCACCCATACAAAACGTTAATGAAAAAATATCAACAACTCTACCTACTGCGCCCAATGCACCAGAACCCCCTGTCAATCCAAACTTTGATGAGGAACGAAAACAACCAGACCCGCCAGAACCTGTTGCACCGCCTGTAATCCCCATTCAACCATCAACTGTTGAAGTAATTGCTCCGCCTCCATATGATAATAGTGAAGAAAAAGAAGAAGAAAAGCACCAATCATTTGACTCTCTTAGCGAGACACACATAAAAAAACAAATTGAATTTTATAAAGCAAGATTGCAAGACTTAAAAAATGTGCGCGAGATAATGTTTAACAATATTTCAAGCATGCAAAAATTGCCTCACTATCCAAAAGATACGCTTGCTCAGACACTCGCTCAAAAAGGAATAGCCTTTTTTGCCACCCAAACAAACAACATAGCAAAAACACCTTTTAGTGAACTACAAGAAAATTATCTTGGCAGTCTTCGTCAGATAAAAAAACAATATCCTGCTTTTAAAAAAGAAATCGATGAAATAATAAATGCTGAGAAAATAATTTATCCTAAAAAACTACGAGAGCCCCAAATGGATTTTAGGAAATAACTAAAAATGGGAGCTTGGCCTAACGACCAATTATCCGCAAATGTTTTTCACGTTTTCTTTTTTCATTACGGACATATTGTCTTAATACTTGTCGTATATAAGGTTGATAGCCAAGTCCGTCTTCCCCTGCTAAATCTTTTAAATCCTCGATTAAACTTTTCTGTAATCGGATAGATATAATTTGTAATTCCAATTTTTTATCAAGCGCTTTTTCACGTTCAGACGAAACTTTACGTACAAAACCTTCTGTTGAACCTAGTTCGTGATTTTCCCAAGCTTCCTCGGAATGTTTTTTATGCGTGTCTCTCATAAATTTTTACCTCAGTGTCGTTTGGTTCATATGCCGTTTTAATTTCATAGATTCCGTCGATATGCTCAATAAAAACTATTTTGAGTAATCGTCCATAATCTGTTTCCGCGATAAACCAGAGGGTTGGCGGCTCTGATCGATGGGCAAGTCGTGTGTCTTCAAGCAGCCCTTTGGTACGGTTAAGAAAACACTCCCAAACCTCTTCTTTCATAACACCATGTTTTCGTTGTAATTTTTCAGCAATACGTTTGCTGATCCTTAAATCATACTGGAACATTTTAATTGTAGCCCTTTGTATATACAAAAGCAATATCCATATGTCAAGGGATTCCCCTATTTGGTATCGCTTTTTAATGAATAATAGATGCCGAGAGGATTTATCCCAAGAAACAAGAAGAGAATCAAAAATTAATCTATTCCAACAGGCGGGGGCGCTAGCACTTCACGCGAACCGCTTCCATCCATAGTGCTCACAACGCCTCTTGCTTCCATATCTTCCATGATGCGTGCTGCTCGGTTATAGCCGATTTTTAAACGCCGCTGCACGAGTGAAATAGATGCACGGCGCGATTCTGTCACAATACGCAAAGCTTCATCATACAAAGGATCAGCTTCACCCTCTTGATCAAAAGCAGCTGTATCAGGCTCTTCTTCAGTCACACTCGCTAAATAATTGGGTTTGCCGTAGGTTTGCCAAGCAGCAACGACGCGATGCACTTCATCATCCGCCACAAATGCGCCATGTACACGAACAGGTAACCCCGTTCCAGGCGGCAAATACAGCATATCGCCGTTACCCAGTAGTTGTTCTGCACCTTGCTGATCTAAGATCGTGCGTGAATCAATGCGGGAAGACACTTGAAAAGCAATACGCGTTGGAATATTTGCTTTGATTAAACCCGTGATCACATCCACTGAAGGGCGTTGTGTTGCTAAAATTAAATGAATTCCTGCAGCACGTGCTTTTTGAGCAATGCGCGTTATCAAATCTTCCACTTTTTTTCCAACGACCATCATCATATCGGCCAATTCATCCGCAACCACCACAATTGTTGATAATGGTTCCAAATGAACAGGTTCCGTACTATCCCCTGCCAGCCAAGAGGGCGCTGGAATAGGATTGCCTTGTTTTGCCGCCTCCATTATTTTTAAATTATAGCCCGCTAAATTACGCACCCCCAATAATGACATTAATTTATAACGCCTATCCATTTCAGCCACGCACCAACGCAACGCATTGGCTGCATCTTTCATATCTGTAATAACCGGCGTTAATAAATGCGGAATACCTTCGTAAATAGATAGCTCCAGCATTTTAGGATCAATTAAAATTAATCGTAATTGCTCAGGCGTTGATTTAAATAACATGCTCAAGAGCATTGCATTCAAGCTGACTGATTTTCCTGAACCCGTGGTCCCTGCCACCAATAAATGCGGCATTTTGGCAAGATCAACCACCACCGGATACCCTGCAATATCTTTGCCTAACACTAAACTGACTGGCGATCTTGATTGCGTATAACGTTCTGATTCTAAAATATCCCGCAGCATAACAAATTCGCGGTGTTCATTCGGTAATTCAAGACCAATGACGGATTTACCCGGAATCACTTCTACCACTCGCACGCTGATCGCTGATAAAGAACGCGCAATATCTTTGGCAAGCCCGCTAATTTTGCTGACTTTAATACCCGGCGCTAATTCTAATTCAAACCGCGTAATAATAGGGCCTGGGTGCACAGCCACTACTTTGACTTCTACACCAAAATCCATGAGTCTTTGCTCAACCAATTGCGATAATTCTTCAAAATTCATATTAGAAAATGCTTTTCCTTCCGATGGTAAAGCGGGATTTAGTAATGTGAGAGGCGGCAAATGACCGGGTTTTAAGAAAACACTCGATTCTATTTTTTTATCGATGGGTTTTGGTTTAGCTGGTAGTACTCGCTCAACGACTTTAGTTTGAAAATTGGTATTTGTCACATTGGGTTCAACCCGAGATTTAATAGGAAGGATATTTTTTTCAAAAACAGGTTCCTTTGTTTCTATTTTTTTATTTCCTCTCTTTGCCATCGCAAATAACGCATTCATGCCTTGCATGGTATAAAAACCGACTACATCGACCAAGCCCAACCATGAAAAACCTGAACACAACGTAATGCCGCACAAAAGAGCAGTCATTAAAAATAATGCGCTGCCTGCTGTATTAAATACGTGAGTCAAGCTAAGCGCTGTCATATCGCCGATAATACCGCCGGATGCAGCGGGTAATAAAATGGGTGAAGGATGTAAATAAAGCGCCATTAATCCGCATGCGCTTAATAACATAAAAACAAAACCTAACCCTTTAAGCACCATTTCTTTCGATGAAAGAGAATTTTTTTCTAAATCATTTTGGATATTAAACCATACAGCCGCCACGCCTAAAAAAGGAAGTATATACGCCATATAACCGAATAAAGATAAAAAAATATCTGCAAAAAAAGCCCCTGCTTTACCGCCCCAATTTAAAATTTTATGATTGCCGCCGGTATTAGACCAACCTGGGTCTGCGGCGTGATAAGTGCTAAATGAAATCAATAAAAAAAGAGCAATAGCGATAGATAAAATAAATAATCCTTCGCGCAGACGATGCTTCATCTGAATTGCCAATGGTTTACGGGAAGGTTGTTTGGGTAATGCTTGTTTCAATGTTAACTCCAAGTGTCAAAAGTGACAGTAATCCATATTTTCCCTTTAACTCAAGTATAACTTTTCGTACTATACCACTCTACATTATGACGAGAAAATCATTATGACAACACCTAAACATCATCGTTTAATTATTTTAGGTTCGGGCCCAGCCGGCTGGACTGCTGCTGTTTATGCTGCACGTGCTAATTTAAACCCTATCGTCATTACCGGATTAGAACCGGGCGGTCAACTAACTACCACAACCGATGTGGATAACTGGCCGGGGGATGTCGAAGGCTTACAAGGCCCCGCTTTAATGGAACGAATGAAACATCATGCGGAACGTTTCAATACCACTGTTTTATATGATCATATCCAATCAGTCGAACTTAAAAAATCTCCTTTTTTGTTAAAAGGTGAATCGACCTATTCCTGCGATGCATTAATTATTGCAACGGGCGCCAGCGCAAAATATTTAGGAATGCCATCAGAAAAAGCGTTTATGGGAAAAGGAGTTTCAGCATGTGCAACCTGCGATGGCTTTTTTTATCGCAATCAAAAAGTAGCCGTCGTAGGCGGCGGCAATACAGCCGTTGAAGAAGCGCTGTATTTATCCAATATTGCATCGCACGTGACTGTCATTCATCGTCGTGATAAATTTCGTTCTGAAAAAATTCTTGCTGACAAATTAATGAAAAAAGTGAATGAAAAAAAAGTGACAATCGAATGGAATTCAATCACAGAAGAAATTGTGGGTAATGGAACGGGAGTCACTGGCATTCGTATTCAAGATAAAAATAGCGGTAAAAATAAAGTGATTGATGTATCCGGTGTTTTTATTGCCATTGGCCATACGCCCAATACCGGCATTTTTGCGGATCAATTAGAAATGGAAAATGGTTATATTAAAACAAAAAGCGGTTCCACGGGAAATGCAACAATGACCAGTGTTCCCGGTGTATTTGCCGCAGGTGATGTAGCAGACCCTATTTATCGGCAAGCCGTCACATCTGCAGGTTCCGGCTGCATGGCAGCGTTAGATGCTGAAAAATATTTGGATAGTATGAAATAAAAATAAGGAAATAAACGGATGTCAAATTATTATGAGTTTCTTCAAGTAGAAAATACCGCAACAACTGATGAAATAATAGTAGCAATTAAAGATCAAATATCTAAATTAAAAAACCCGAGGATAAGCAGTTCTCTTCGAAATGAAGAATTTTGGCAAACATTATGGGAAGCCGCGTGGACACTCCCAAATGACCAAAACCGAAACAATTATGATTCTTTCTTAGGAAAAATGAATTGGGATAATACGCCTTCAGAAGCAACAACAGCATTTGAAAAAGAATACGGTGAATGTAAAGAAGAGGCTGGAAAAAAAATAATCAGAATGGAACAAGATATTAATATTTTTTTAGGCGAAAAAAAGTCTAGGTTACTGGATTGTCTTTCCTGTCTTTGGTCAAAAAAAGGCTACACACCCCTAGATGCGGCGCCAGAACAATTAGATAGTAGATATGATAAAAGACCCAGCTAATACATTGCTTCTTTTATTTATTTAAGGCATGATTTGCAACATTAAAATGGCTTTAAAGGGTATTTGGTACTATATGGCAAAAGAAGATCAAATTGAAATGGATGGTACAGTCATTGATGTACTGCCAAACACCATGTTTCGTGTACAACTTGAAAATGACCATGTCGTCATTGCGCATATTTCTGGAAAAATGCGTAAGAACTATATCCGCATTTTAAAAGGCGATAAAGTCACTGTGCAATTGACCCCCTATGATTTGACTAAAGGACGGATTACGTTTAGAAGTCGCGACGGCAAAACAACTGAAAATAACCCTGAGAAAACAGAATAAAACGTAGCGTGAGATTAATGCACCCCATTCCCTTCGTATTCTTCAATGGCAAATTTGAGCTTATCTTCATCAACACCGACAGTCACTCGGCCGCCATTACTTAATTTACCAAACAATAATTCTTCCGCTAATGGGCGTTTAATTTGTTCCTGAATCAAGCGTGCCATCGGCCGTGCACCCATTTTTTTGTCATACCCTTTTCTAGCAAGCCAAGCGCGTGCTTCATCATCAATATCTAAGACCACATGCTTCACTTCTAATTGAACTTCTAATTCCAATAAGAATTTATTGACGATATGTAAAATAGTCTTGGTATCTAATGCTTTAAATTGAATGATAGCATCTAAACGATTACGAAACTCAGGCGAGAATACTTTATTGACTGCACGGAGAACATCTGTTTCACTCTCTTGTTGAGTAAAACCAATCGCAGTCTTATCTAATAAATCTGCTCCCGCATTAGAAGTTAGAACCAAAATGGTGTGACGAAAATCTGTTTTTCTGCCATTGGTATCCGTTAATGTGCCATGGTCCATAATTTGCAACAGCAAGTTATAAACATCAGGATGCGCTTTTTCAATTTCATCAAGAAGCACCACAGAATGCGGATGTTTATTGACAGCTTCAGTCAGTAAACCGCCTTCATCATATCCCACATAACCGGGAGGTGCGCCAATCAAGCGTGATACGGTATGACGTTCCATATATTCAGACATATCAAATCGTATTAATTCAATGCCTAATTGTTTTGCTAATTGTTTAGAAACTTCTGTTTTACCAACCCCAGTCGGCCCGATAAAGAGGAATGAACCAATCGGTTTCACAGGATCGCGCAATCCAGAACGTGATAATCGTACTGCAGCGCCCAGTGTTTCGACTGCTTCATCTTGGCCAAAAATCATCATTTTAAGATCGCGCGTTAAATTCTTTAAAATCTCGCGGTCTGAGGTTGAAACATTTCTTTCAGGAATACGCGCAATTTTGGCGACCACTTTTTCAATATCGGTGTGATCAATAATTTTTTTACGGTTCGCTTCGGGTAAAAGATATTGGTAAGCACCTACTTCATCGACTAAATCCAGCGCTTTATCGGGTAATCGACGATCAGAAATATAACGTGCTGATAATTTCGCTGCTGCTTCTAATGCTTCGTCAGTGTAGGTGACATTGTGATGTGTTTCAAAGCGCGTACGTAATCCCTTTAAAATCTCAATTGTTTGTTCGATGGTTGGTTCTTTCACATCAATTTTTTGGAAACGTCTGGCTAATGCGTGGTCTTTTTCAAAGACGCCGCGATATTCTTTGTAGGTGGTTGAACCAATACACGTGAGTTCACTTGAAGCCAATAACGGTTTAATTAAATTAGAAACATCCATTAAACCGCCGGATGCGGCCCCCGCACCAATAATGGTATGAATTTCATCGATGAAAAGAATAGCGCCTTTTTGTTCTTTTAATTGATGCAGTACGCTTTTTAATCTTTTTTCAAAATCACCGCGATATTTGGTCCCTGCGAGCAAGCTTCCTAAGTCCAAGGAATAAATCACACTGTTTTCTAAAACGCTCGGCACTTTTTTCTCTACAATAAAGCGTGCCAACCCTTCTGCAATGGCAGTTTTACCAACGCCTGCTTCGCCTACTAACAAAGGATTATTTTTGCGTCTGCGGCACAATACTTGAATCGTACGTTCAACTTCATCTTCACGGCCGACCAAAGGATCAATTAAATTTAATTTAGCACGCGCGTTTAAGTTTGTTGTAAATTGTTCTAAGGGACTGACTGCAGCATCTTCTTGCAATCCTTCACTGTCTTCCATGTAATGACCGCCCAGTTGATCACCTTCACGAAGGCCGGATGATTTTGGTTTTGTGGAGCCATGGGCGATGTAATTGATGACATCCAATCGGCTGACATTTTCTTGGCGGATCAAATAAACACTTTGGCTTTCTTGTTCACTAAAAATAGCAGCGAGCACATTAGCACCCGTCACTTCTGTTTTACCCGATGATTGCACGTGAAATACTGCACGTTGTAATACGCGTTGAAAACCTAAAGTAGGTTGCGTGTCACGATCATGCACATGCGTTGGAATAGAAGGGGTCGTGCGATCAACGAATTCGAGTAGATTATTGCGTAAACGATTTAAATTAGCACCGCAAGCTTTTAAAACTTCGGCAGCTGAGGAATTTTCAATTAATGCAATCAGTAGATGTTCAACCGTCACAAATTCATGGCGTTTAGTACGCGCTTCTTTGAAAGCGAGGTTTAAAGTGTACTCAAGTTCTTTGTTTAGCATGGGACACCTCCCACTTCCAGGTTCACATCACCTCTATGTTGCACAATAGAGGATGGTCGTGCATCCTTGCATAATCCATTACTTGGTCTACTTTTGTTTCTGCGACATCTCTACTAAACATCCCACAAATCGCCTTGCCTGTCGTATGTACTTCATACATCAATCGTGTTGCGATTGTTCTATCCATGTTAAAAAAGACTTCGAGTACCACCACCACAAATTCCATCGGGGTAAAATCATCGTTATGCATCACCACCTGGTACAACGAAGGCTCCTTTAATAGAGGCTTCGCTTCTTGTACCTGTAATTCGGTCGTGCTCATGGTATGTTCGCTTATCATCTACCCTTACCTTTAATTTAGCCTATATCTACCATTTTTTCCTTATTTCATAAAAAAATCTATAGGTTATGCAACTAACTGAAAAAGAACTATACTTATACTGTTATTCCTGACAATACTTGAGTAGTTTCTTAAATAAAAACGTGCCTCATTCAGTCAAATGAGGCAGTAAATATGAGGTCGTATTATCGCATATGCTCAATTATTGAGCTACCAAATTCTGAACAGCTCACTAATTGAGCGCCTGTCATTTGGCGGGCAAAATCGTAAGTCACTGTTTTTGCATTAATCGCCCCTTCTACCCCCTTGATAATTAATTCAGCAGCCTCATCCCAACCCATATGCCGTAACATCATTTCTGCAGATAGAATTAACGAACCAGGATTGACCTTGTCCTGCCCCGCATACTTAGGCGCAGTCCCGTGAGTTGCTTCAAACATTGCCACAGAATCGCTTAAATTAGCGCCTGGCGCAATGCCGATACCGCCTACCTGGGCAGCAAGCGCGTCCGAAATATAATCCCCATTAAGATTTAACGTAGCAATCACGCTATATTCTGCCGGACGGATCAAAATCTGCTGTAAAAACGCATCCGCAATGACATCTTTGATGATGATATCAGTACCGGTATTAGGGTTTTTCAATACATGCCACGGCCCTTGATCGAGTAATTTTGCACCGAACTTTTCGCGTGCCAGTTCATAGCCCCAATCCCTAAAAGCGCCTTCTGTGAATTTCATAATGTTGCCTTTATGCACCAAGGTCACAGAATCTCGTTCATGGTCGATCGCATATTGAATTGCCGCTTCTACCAAACGTCTCGTACCTTCTTTTGATACTGGTTTAATGCCAATACCACAGTGTTCAGTAAATCGGATCTTTTTGACTTGCATTTCTTTTTGCAAAAACTGCATGACTTTTTTAGCATCTAGACTATCAGCCGCCCATTCGACACCCGCATAAATATCTTCTGAATTTTCCCGAAAAATAACCATGTCTGTTAGCCAAGGTTCTTTCAGAGGGCTTGGCACCCCTTGAAAATAACGGACTGGCCGCAAGCAAGTGTAAAGATCAAGCTCTTGCCGTAACGCCACGTTTAATGAACGCATGCCACCGCCAACAGGGGTTGTCAAAGGGCCCTTGATCGAGACCACAAATTCTTTTAAGGCAGTGAGTGTCTCGCTCGGCAGCCAAGTATCTTTATCATAAACTTTAGTTGCTTTCTCACCCGCATAAATTTCCATCCAATGAATTTTTCGTTTACCGTGATACGCTTTTTGCACAGCTGCATCCACGACTTCCCGCATGACCGGCGTAATATCCACCCCAATGCCATCTCCCTCGATAAAGGGAATGATGGGTTGATCAGGTACCTGTAATGATAAATCATTCGTTGTGGTTATTTTTTGTCCTTCTTTTGGGACGGTGATGTGTTGATAAGTCATTTAAAAAATCCTCTTAAACTTAAAGTTCCTCCCTTTGAAAAAGGGAGGTTAGGAGGGATTTGTATTAAAAATCCCCCTTAATCCCCCCTTTTTCAAAGGGGGAAATCCGGGTGTATAGTAACAAGCTCGCTTAAGCGCCACAATCCTCTTTAGAATTGACCATTTTATTTACAGTTTAATTGTTAAAAAAATATATCATAATTTATGTTATGAACAAATTTTACATAAAGGATCATAAATGGTACACTCCGCATTGCTTTTGATATTTATCAATCAATAACAATGAGGAAATTTTTCAATGAACAAAATGACAAAAATCAGCGCGGTAATCCTTTCATCGATTACACTTGTTGGCTTAACTCATGCAGCAACACCCGGCGCATATGTCGGCGCAGGATTAGGTACCAGCAGATTAAGTACACCTAACATGGGTAATGTGACAGGCGCCACATCGACTTCTACAACACGCGGCGGTTTGGGTGCCAGATTATTTGGTGGTTACAATTTCAATAAATATTTTGGTCTTGAAGCGGGTTATGCAACTTATGCTCCTTCTACCTACAAAGCATCTAATTCCGTTGCAAGTGAAAAATTGAAATATACACTAGGCGCATTAAACGTTGTTGCAAAAGGTTATTTGCCTTTTGATGAAAGCGGTTTTAACGCTTACGTATTAGGCGGGATTGCAGCAGTAAACAGTAAAGTTGCTTTGACAACAAATAATGTTCCTGGTGTACCTTCCGACTCTAAGACAACTCGTAAATTACGTCCGATGTATGGTATTGGCGTCAGCTACGATGTTGCTGAACACGTCACCACCAGTCTTGAAGCATCTCACATTCAAGGCAGCGGCAATTTGAAGACCAGCAACAGCGCTATTCCCAGTGCTAACATGCTGAGCTTAAATCTTGGTTATAATTTCGGTTAATTCTCTTAACCGAATCGCGTAAAATACCCAGGCTGTGTAAACAACCTGGGTATTTTTTTATTGATGGAAACTACTATACGTAAACACATTATCGTCGGCATGTCTGGCGGCGTTGATTCATCCGTCAGCGCACTTTTACTGAAAGAAGCGGGTCACATTGTTGAAGGCGTCTTCATGAAAAACTGGGAAGAAGACGATACCGACACTGATTGCCCCGCGAGCCGCGATATGGAAGATGCGCAAGCAGTCTGTGATCAATTACAGATTGAATTGCATCGCGTTAATTTTTCCAATGAATATTGGACGCATGTTTTTACCCATTTTCTTGCTGAATACCAAGCGGGACGAACACCCAATCCTGATATTTTATGTAACAAAGAAATCAAATTTAAAGCGTTTTTACACTATGCAAGAAAACGCGGCGCCGATTATATTGCAACCGGACATTATGCACGTAAACAAAATACCTCTGAGCTACTAAAAGGCCGCGATCTTAACAAAGATCAAAGTTATTTTTTATATGCACTAGACCAGGAGCAACTCGCTCACAGTTTATTTCCACTGGGCGATTTAACAAAAGAGAGCGTACGCAAACTTGCCGCAAAAGCCGGTTTTAAAAATCATGCCAAAAAAGACAGTACGGGTATTTGTTTTATTGGCGAACGAAAATTTAAAACATTTTTAAATGATTATTTACCATCAAAACCCGGGGTTATCGAAACAACCGATGGCACGATCGTTGGCCAACATGACGGTCTTATGTTTTATACCCACGGTCAACGGCAAGGATTAAAAATTGGCGGATTAAAAAATAGTAGTGAAGCACCTTGGTATGTGGTTAAGAAAGATTTGATACGAAACGTTTTGATTGTCGCACAAGGCGCCGAAAACCCTTTATTATATGCGCATTCATTAATTGCAAATCAAATCCATTGGATCTCTGGAAATCTGCCTGCTTTTCCATTAACGATTTCTGCAAAAACCCGCTATCGTCAGAAAGATCAAGCTTGTATTATTTATCCATTGGATGAAAAACAGTATAAAATAGACTTCAAGGAACCCCAGCGCGCCATTACACCAGGACAATCAGTGGTATTTTATGAGGGTGATGCGTGCCTTGGCGGCGGGATTATCATTAAACAGGAGGCTTAAACGTTGCAAGATAAGCTCTACAACACGACACTTGCACTCGCTGGCATTATCCAAGCAGTCAGTTTAGTCAATGAACTCGCAAAATCGGGCAAAATAAATGAAACTGCCTATGAGGCAAGTATTTACAGTATTTTTCAAACAGACCCTAAAGATCTGCTGGCCGTTTACCAAGGATTCCCCGGTATTAAATATGGCTTAGAACATTTAACGCAATTATTACAAAAATCCACAGCACCCATCCCTATTCGCTATATGTTGTCTTTAATGCGCTTACAAAAAAAAATTTCGCGCTCCCCTAAAATGCTGGATACACTTTCACAGAGGCTTAACCAGGCGAAAAAACAGGTAGATTATTTTTCGCTGACTCATCCAACCGTCATTGCAAATCTTGCTGACATTTATCTTAACACTATCAGTACGTTTCAATTTCGAATTATTATATGGGGAAGTCAACGAATTTTGACCGCGCCTGAAAGCATGGAAAAAATTCGGGCGTTATTATTAGCCGGCATTCGATCATCGGTATTATGGCGGCAAATGGGTGGCTCGCGTCTGCAATTATTATTTTTTAGAGGCAAAATTAAAGCCGCTGCTGAAAAAATGTTGGCGGAGATGGCATAACACAAAAGGAAATGATAATGGACATAGCAGCACTCATGGCAATTTCACCGCTGGATGGTCGATATCACACAAAAGTAAATGATGTGCGTCCTATTTTTAGCGAATATGGTTTAATCAAATTGCGGGTAATGATCGAAATCCGTTGGCTGCAACAATTAGTCACCGTAAATTTATTAGAATTGCCGCCTTTAAGCAAACAAGCGAATAATACTTTAAACACAATCATCGATAATTTTTCCGAACAAGATGCATTACGCATTAAACAAATTGAACATGATATTAATCATGATGTCAAAGCAGTGGAATATTTTATTAAAGAGAAGCTTGAAAAAAATAATGAACTAGCTAAACGTATTGAATTTATTCATTTTGGTTTAACCTCTGAAGACATTAATAATTTAGCTTACGCTTTCATGTTAAAAACTGCGCGCAAAGAATTTATCATTCCCACTTTAAATGCATTATTATCCAGTTTAAAGCAGATGGCACATGAATATGCGGATCAAGCAATGCTTGCGCGCACCCATGGGCAGCCTGCAACACCCACAACCGTCGGTAAAGAAATTGCAAATTTTGCTAGCCGCTTACAACGTCAAATGGGTCAATTAAATGCTGTAGCATTACTTGGTAAATTAAATGGCGCTTCTGGAAATTATAATGCGCACAAAATTGCTTATCCTGCCCTTGATTGGCCTTTGATCAGCCAGGAATTTATTTCACAATTAGAATTGGATTTTAATCCTTACACTACTCAAATTGAACCACACGATTATATGGCTGAATTTTTCGCTGTTATTTTGCGTATCAACACCATTTTAATTAGTTTTAACCGTGATATGTGGGGATATATTTCACTGAATTACTTCAAACAAAAACCACTAAAAAATGAAGTGGGTTCATCCACCATGCCGCACAAAATCAATCCGATTGATTTTGAAAATGCGGAAGGTAATTTAGGTATTGCCAATGCATTATTAGAACATATGATGATGAAACTGCCGATTTCTCGTTTTCAGCGGGATTTGTCTGATTCGACTGTACTGCGTAACATAGGTGTGGCACTTGCCCATACACTGCTTGCTTATCAATCGACCTGCAAAGGCTTAAGTAAAGTGATTCCTGATCCTGAAACATTAAGTGAAGATTTAGATCAGCATTGGGAAATTTTAGCAGAACCGATTCAAACGATCATGCGTAAATCGGGTATTGATCAACCGTATGAAAAATTAAAAAGTTTTACGCGTGGAAAGATCATGACTAAAGATCTACTGCATCAATTTATTAAAGAATTAACATTGCCCGATGATGTCAAAAAAGAATTATTACAATTAACACCCAGCACTTATGTGGGTTATGCAAGTCAATTAGCAAAAAAAATTTAAAGGTAAAATAAAAATATGAAACTGTCGTTAGCGATATTACTATTATTTTTTTCTTCTCATACTTACGCTATGTTTTGCCCCAATAATTTTAATCAAATCAATATCGGCGACACGATTGAATCTGTCAAACAACAATGCGGCAAACCCAATACCGAAAAAAAATCGACTGAAGAAGACGACAGCGGCCCGCAAGAGTGGAATTATTATGTAACACCGAGCACGCCTGGTTACACTCAACCGATAACTGGCGGACAATCTGCAACTGTGAAAATGGCCATTGCATTAAACAATAATAAAATAGTAAACATCACGGTAAACGGCATGAGTCTCGCAAGTTCTGGGATGTGCGGCGGAAATGTAGATGCTGTTTATAACGGAAAAATTATTTCGGTCGGCGATAGCGCAAAAGAACTCAAAGCTGCTTGCGGCGAACCTGTTTTTATTAATAAAAGCAGTCAAACCAATCAAAAACCGCCAACAATAGAAGTGATAACATTCACTTACAGCAGCACCCCGCCTGTGACGCTTATTTTTAAAAACGGAAAGCTAACAGAGAAACAGTAATCTTGTATCATTTTTATTGCTGGTTTTCAGCTGACACGCTATGATAATGATAGTTAAGGATAATGATAATAATAGGCAAAGATACATGAAAATGAGAAAACATGAGGACACCATGAGTCATGACACCCGTATCGCGTTACTAGAACAATCGATTGGTCATATTGGTGAGACCTTAATTCGATTGGAAAAACGATTTGATACGGTTGATAATAAAATAGATGCGCTCGATAAAAAAATCGATAGCAAAACAGATGCGCTCGATCAAAAAATTGACGCCAAAGCAGATGCACTTGATCAAAAAATTGATGCTAATTTCCGCGATATTAATAACCGTTTATGGTTTAACTTTATTTGGGTTGTCGGTGGCTTTATCGGCGTTTTAACCATCATTGCACGTCTCTTTCATTGGTTTTAACGCATTAACAGTTCAATCAATTCTTTTTCAGTTAAAATTTTAATCCCCAATTCTTTAGCTTTTTTTAACTTAGAACCGGCATCATCTCCTGCCACCACATAAGTGGTTTTACTTGAGACACTGCCAGAAACCTTTGCGCCCAATGTTTCTAATTTTTCTTTGGCAACATCCCGCGACATGCTGTGAAGTGTGCCTGTTAAAACAAATGTTTTTCCTGCAAAAGGTAACGATTCTTTTTTTGTGATTTTTTGCCAGTAAATCCCTGCTTTTAATAAGTGATCAATCACCGTACGATTATGTTTTTCTTCAAAAAAAGAAACGATATGTTGAGCGACCACGGGCCCAACATCCGATACTGTTTGTAATTCTCCTGCATCTGCCGAAATAAGCGCTGATAAATCACCAAAATGATTAGCAAGTTGTTTAGCAGTTGCCTCCCCCACTTCACGAATACCTAACGCATACAAAAAACGCGGCAAAGTTGTCTTTTTACTTTTTTCTAGAGCATCTAATAAATTTTGAGCGGATTTTTCTGCCATTCTATCGAGATTGGAAAGCTCTTCTAAATTTAACGAATATAAATCAGCAACGGTTGATACAAGATTTTTATCGACTAATTGTTCAACTAATTTATCTCCCAACCCTTCAATATCCATCGCATGGCGGGATGCAAAATGTTTGATAGCCTCTTTTCGTTGTGCTTGACAAAATAAACCGCCGCTGCAACGGGCAACGGCTTCTCCTTCAATATGTTCTATTTTGGAGTGACACACGGGGCAGTCGAGTGGCAATTCAATTTTTTTTGCGTGCGGTGGCCGATGTTCTTTCACTGCTTTTACAATTTCAGGAATCACATCACCTGCGCGGCGAATCACTACTGTGTCGCCAATATGAACATCTTTGCGAATGACTTCATCCATATTATGTAACGTTGCGTTACTGATCGTAACACCGCCCACAAAAACAGGATGCAAACGCGCAACGGGTGTTAAAGCGCCCGTTCGACCTACTTGAAATTCAACAGCTTCCACAACCGTCATTACTTCTTCTGCTGGAAATTTATGAGCAATTGCCCATCGCGGCGCGCGGGAAACAAAACCTAATTTATTTTGTTCTGCAATGCTATTGACTTTATAAACTACACCATCAATCTCGTAAGGCAATTTTGAACGTTTTTCACTTATCATTTGATAATAAGCTAAACATTCATCGACACCTCTCACTACTTTTCTTTCAGAATTAATGCGCAATCCCCATTTTTTTAAAGCAGCCAAAATCTCACTATGAGATGAAGGAATATTTCCCTCAACAGCACCAATACCATAACAAAAAATTTCTAACGGGCGAGCAGCCGTCATACGTGAATCGAGTTGACGCAAACTTCCAGCAGCTGCATTACGTGGATTTACAAAAATTTTTTCGCCTTTCTCTAAAGCGCGCCGATTCATTTCATCAAATCCTTTTTTCGGCATATAGACTTCACCGCGCACTTCTAAAACTTTTGGATAATCTGCACCATGCAATCGCAAAGGCACTGTTTGAATCGTACGAACATTTTCTGTGATATCTTCACCTGTTTCTCCATCACCACGCGTTGCGGCACGCACTAAAATACCTTTTTCATAACGAATACTCACTGCTAAACCATCTAATTTGGGTTCACACGAATATTCAATCAGATGTGAAACGCCTAAACGATCGCGCACGCGTTCATCAAACGCCGCTAACTCATCCTCAGTAAAAGCATTTTCGAGTGAAAGCATGGGGATTTCATGTGACACTTCAACAAATTTTTTTAAAGGTGTCACACCCACGCGTTGTGTCGGTGAATCAAGCGTAATCCATTCAGGATACTGTTTTTCAAGCTCGGATAATTCTTGAAACAAGCTATCATACTCAGCATCAGAAACAGTAGGATCATCTAATGCATAATAACGATAATTATGCTCATTAATCTTATCGCGCAGTTTATTGATTTTTCTTTCAATTGTATTATTTAATTTTTCCGTCATAGACTAACGCGATGTTTGATTAAACAATCTTTTTTGATATTGCCACGCCATTTTTTCACTCCAAGGCGTCATAGGATCTGCGTGCAGCATACCATCTAAATCTTCGGTTAATTTTTCTGCCGTATCTAACATTAATTTGAATGTCTGCTGAGGATCAGGTACATCCGTCTTATTCATGAATAACATAAGCCCCGTACAAGAAAAATTGCCAATATTATTCATGTCAAAATCCCCGGGTTTATTGGCAGATGCTAAGCTAAACAATTTTGTTTTACCATTAACGGTTGTTTGATAGTAATGAAAAATGTTCATTTCGCCAAATTGCAGGCCCGCATGCGAAATAGCTTGCAGCAAATCATATGAGGCAAAATGTGCATCCGGTTTTGCCATTACACTTAGGATAAATAAATTTTCAGGTACATGATGAACAGCACGTTTTTTTTCATGAACAGCATAACGCGATTTTATATTTCTCGCAGAATGGTCCACTGCCACAATACGCGCGGGCCCCACGTGATCTTCACCTAATTCTTGCGCATGATCTCCTGCCAATTGAGGGCCTAACGATATCTCAGTTGATTTCGAAAAATGAGAAGAACGTTTCTTATGCCAACTATCCCAAAAAATCCATAGTAAAATTCCAACACCTATCGATAACAAACCTATTTTTAAATACACATCCATATTTTATTACTCCTAAGCACCTGCTAAACTCACAGCTTCTTCCATGTTGACACTCACTAAACGAGACACCCCGGGCTCATGCATCGTCACACCCATCAAATGATCACTCATTTCAATCGCCAATTTATTATGGCTAATAAAAATAAACTGCGTTTTCTCTGACATCACTTTCACTAACTGACAAAAACGTCCAATATTAGCATCATCTAAAGGCGCATCCACCTCATCCAGCAAACAAAAAGGTGCGGGATTTAAGTGGAAAATAGAAAATACCAATGCAATCGCAGTCATCGCTTTTTCACCACCCGACAGTAAGTGAATCGTACTATTGCGTTTTCCTGGAGGGCATGCCATCACGGTAATGCCCGCATCTAATAAATTTTCACCCATCAATTCAAGAGATGCATGTCCGCCGCCAAAAACTTTAGGGAATAATTCTTGGAAACGTTCATTCACTTTATTAAATGTTTCTTTAAAACGTGCCCGTGTTTCTTTATCAATTTTATCGATGGCATTTTGCAGCGTCGTCAACCCTTCTAGTAAATCCGCATATTGCTTATCTAGATATTCCTTACGTTCATTGCACGCTTCATGTTCTTCAATTGCCACTAAATTAATAGCGCCTAAGCGCGTAATCCTTAAGGTGATTTGCTCTAACTCTTGTTGATAATTTTCAGGCAAGGCCTCATCCGATAAATCTGTTAATATTTCTTCTATTTCAAAATGCGCTTCATGTAATTGCTCAACAATCGTTTCTATTTTGACTTTAATACTTTGATTTTCTAAACGTAATGTTTCTAACATATCCCGCACTGCGGCTATTTCACGCTCAACACCATGACGCGCATCTTCCATCGCACGTAATTGATGGTTGATTTCTTCAATGACAACGCGCGCGTGATTTAATTCGTCTTCAATTTGTAACCGATAGCTTAAAGCAGTCGCTAAGGCATTTTCTAACTCGGCGAGAGATGCTTCATCCGTGATATGTGTTTCAAGCACTTCTCGTCTTTCTGCTAACGTTTTTAATTGCGCTTCCATTCGTTGAATGGAATGCTTTAAGGATGTTTGTTGAGACTTCGTGGTTTGCAAGCGAATTTCAAGCTGATGATACTCTTCTTTGCTATCATCGAGATGTTCACGGCTCATTTGCACATTAAGACGAAATGTTTCTCGTTTCTGCATCAATGCATCACGTTGATCAGCTAATGTTTGAAGCTCATCCATTGCTTTTTGCCAAGTGCTCCTCGCGTTAGCGAGCTCCTGCTCAGCATTTTTATCCTGCTCGAGAACTTCAATTAATTCTTTTTGTAAACGATTAGCACGAACATTTAATTCAACTAAGCGTTCTTGTTTTACATTTTGCTCGGCTTTCAGTTGTGCCGCTTCCGCATACGATTGATTGACTTTCTTTTGCAATTCATCTCGTTCATGTAATAAGTTTTTAAGTTCCGCACGGTTTCTTACCAAATCATGTGACAACTTTTCTTGATTTTTTTCTAACTGCATTAATTGTTTAGCTAATTGTTTTAATTCTTTTTCACGCTTCAATACACTTTCTTGCTGATTTTCATCGCGCGAAATACGAAGCCATGAAGCACCTAACCAAACACCTTGGGCCGTAATCACAGATTCATATGGCGCTAACGTCTTATATAGTTGGCAAGCTTCTTGATAGGTTTCTGCCGCATAAACGCCTGCTAATAAGCCGTCCAGCGGCCAAGGAGATTCAATTTTGTGAAGCAATAATTTTTTTTGGGCCGTTAAAGAAGATGAACCTTTTGAAGATGCAAATGCACTTAAATTGCCCGCTGTAAATTTGTCAGCTACCTCAGTTAAAAGTGATAAGCTATCTACACAAACTGCTTGTAAATAGACACCTAATACTTTTTCAACTGCCTCTTCCCAACCTGTTTGCACATGAATATGCTGCGCTAAACGGGGTAATTGATCTAATTGATGTTGATTAAGCCATTCATTGCTTCGCTCATCCTGTTGTCCAAGCGCTACTTGCTGCAATGCTTGCAAAGAAGTGTGCTTCCCGCGCACATCTTGCGCTTCAGAATGTACTTCATCTAATTTCTGCATCAATTTTTGCTGATCTTTTTCAAGATTGACAATGACTTCATTTAGATCGGTTAATTTTTGATTTTGCTCAGTTAACACTGCATCACTTTTCTGAAAACGTTCTAAACCATGGGCAATTTCTTTTTCAAGATCCACAAAATGAATTTGATTTTTTTCTTCTGTAAATTGTTTTTTACGCTGTTTTAAAGAAGCTAAACGCTGCTCTAAGTGAATAATACGCGTTTGCTCTACTTCTGCGATGCGAGTCGTTTTGGATGAATGTGTATTAAACGCATCCCATTGCTCTTGCCACGCCTGCATCGCCTCTTCTGCTTGATGATAGACAGCGGTTTTTTTATTCACTGTTTCTGTAGCTTTCTCGAAAGCAGGTTCTAATTTTTCAACCTCATCCATTAATTCATTTAATTCGTTTTCTGCATCGGCCAAACTATTTTTAACTTCTGTCCAATCATGCTGCGTCTGCAAAACATCCGCCTGCCGCTGCTCTGCACGCTCTTTAGTATGATGAATCTCTTGCTCGATTCGAGTAATTTCGTTGCCCGCTTTATAATAACGGTGCTGAACTTCTTGAAATGCTTCATTTGCCAAACCATGATCATCGCGCAATTTATTTGTGTTAAGCTGGTTTTCACTTAATTCAGCATTACGCGCTTCTAATGCAGTTTCTTGCTGCTGAATCTGCAAAGAATATTGCACGAGCTTGCTATCATATTGACGCCACTGAGACGCGAGCCATTTTGCGCGAGTCATCCGTTCTTCTTGTTTTAATGTTTTAAATTTTTCCGCCGCATTGGCTTGGCGTTTTAAATTAGCCAACTGTTTCTCTAATTCAGCCCGCACATCATCCAAGCGCGCCATATTTTCTTTCGTATGATTAATACGATTTTCAGTTTCGCGCCTACGCTCTTTATATTTAGAAACACCTGCAGCTTCTTCTAAATAAACCCGCATATCATCCGGTTTTGCCTCAATAATACGGGAAATCATATTTTGGCCGATGATGGAGTAACTACGCGGCCCAAGACCGGTGCCCAGAAAAATACCGACAATATCACGCCGTCTGCAGCGCGCACCGTTTAAGAAATAACTGGATTCACTTTCCCGATTGATCAGTCGGCGAATTGAAATTTCAGCATAACTTGCATATTCACCGCCTAAACTGCCATCCTGATTATCAAATATCAATTCAACGGATGCTTGGCCGACCGGTTTTCTGGCACTTGATCCGTTAAAAATAACGTCGGTCAGTGATTCGCCGCGTAAGTATTTAGCTGAGCTTTCACCCATCACCCAGCAAACCGCGTCAATGATATTCGATTTGCCACACCCATTAGGCCCGACAATCGCAACCAAGTTGCCAGGCACCGGCACCGTAATAGGATCCACAAATGACTTAAAACCGGAAAGTTTAATTTTCTTTAGCTGCATAATCTCATTACACTGTTTTCTCGATAAAAGAAGTATATATAAATTGGCTTATAGCCTCAATCGCTTAAATGGATTAAGCTATTATTTATGATTGAAAATCATCAAAAAAACACCCCCCTTTTTCCCTTTTCTTGGCTGCCTTATGCTGTCGCATTGGGGGGCATTATACTATCCATCGGGGTATGGATTGCCTTAGTTGATGATTTTATGCCGCATTCTATCCAACATGACTATCCTTGGATCATATTAATCTTCGGCATTTTCTTTGCAATTCTTGCCGGGTTGCTCATCCGCTTGATCCAACTCACTGATCAACGCAAAAAATCACTCGATATCATGAATGCTAACTTTCAAAAAGAAATCGCTGATCGTATTCATGCTGAAGAAACTAAGCAAAAACTCGAAAAAGCGCTCTTACAAGGCCAAAAATTACAAGCCATTGGAACATTGGCGGGCGGTATCGCGCACGATTTTAATAATATTCTTTATGCCATTATTGGTTATGTAGAAATGGCCCGGGAAGACGTCCCGACGGACGATATCGTCCATAAAAATTTAGGAAAAGTGCTGGATGCTTGTAAACGCGGGCAGGACCTGGTCGCTCGGATTTTAGGGTTTAGCAGACGTCAGCATCATGATTTTAAATCAGTGCATGTCAAAGAAACGATTGAAGGCGTACTAGGTCTTCTAAAACCTACCATCCCTGCCAGTGTTGACATCAAATTACAGCCCATCACTGAAGATTGTGTGATTTTAGGAGACCAAACACAACTCCATCAAGTGATTGTTAATATCATCAATAATGCAGTCGATGCGATGGAAGGTGAAGGCAGTGTCACTCTTAAATTAAATCGCGTACTCGTTCACGATAAAATCATTAAACAATTTCCTCACATTACAAAAGCAGAATCCTATTGTAGAATTGATATGACAGATACCGGCCACGGCATGGATCAATCTACTATGGCCCGTATCTTTGAACCCTTCTATACCACGAAAGAAGTGGGCAAAGGGACCGGCCTTGGTCTTGCAACCGTACACTCGATCGTGCAGGAACATCAAGGCGAAATTGTGGTCGAGAGCCGCCTTGGGCATGGCACGACATTTATCCTGCTGTTCCCAGAGTATAAGGAGAATTCTCATGGCAAAGATATTATTAGTTGAAGATGATGAATTGGTGCGCGATATGTTAGCTCAAATTTTAACGCGGGCATCACATGAGGTGCAAAGCGCTACCAATGGCGAAGAAGCTGCTGAAATTTTAAAAACGACTGAACCTGACATCATGGTCACTGATATTATTATGCCTAAAAAAAGCGGTATTACGTTGATTTCGGAAGTAAAAGACAAACACCCGCACATGGAAATTATTGCCATTTCAGGCGGCGGACGATTAGATCCCACAGGCTATCTCGATTTATCTGAATCATTAGGCGCAACCGTTTCTTTTGAAAAACCGATTGATAATTCGGCACTTCTTATGGCAATTGATTTATTGGCGCATGGAAATAAACAAGATGCAAATGCAGAAAGCGGTTAATCTGTGGCCGGTTGCATCCAATAATGTTTTTCTTTTTCTCTAAAAAGTACGAGCTTTTCTTTATCATTACCATTTAAAAAAAATTGTATAGCACCCATCTTATCCGTTGCAAATAACTTTGCGCTCTGGCGCTGATATTTTTCTATCACACTTTTGTGTGGAAAATGATAACGATTGCAATAACCGACTGGAAACAAAACATATTGCGGATGGACTGCTTGCAAAAATGCATCAACCGCAGATGTTTTACTGCCATGGTGCGGCGCGACCAAAATGTTTGCGCCTAAATCGGAAAGATTCTGTAACAAATCATTTTCAGAAAATTTTTCGATATCTCCCGTTAATAAAATACGCTGCTTGTTTTTGGTGGTCACGCGTAAAACGCATGAACTATCATTTCCACGATCTAACGTATCTTTTGAAGGGTACAAAAAAGAAAATTGCACATCATCCCATTCCCAAGAATCGCCTCGTAAACAATAAAGAGCAGGCACAGAAAATTTTTCTATTACACTTGTTTTTAATGTATTGACTTTAAATTGATGCAGCAGCGCATCAGCACCACCCATATGATCATTATCGCCATGGCTTATCACCAATAAATCGATTTTCTTAGCGCCGATGGAACGCAAAAAAGGTACAACTACATTTCTTCCCATATCATAAGAATCACTAAAGCGCGCGCCTGCATCAAAAACAAGAATATGATTTTTAGTTTGAAGAACAGCAGACAACCCTTGCCCAACATCCAACAAAGTAAACCAGAGATCCCCTTTTTTTGGCTCTGGATAATGATAAAAAATAAGCGGTAAAAACCAAATGATCCCAACATATCGGCCTTTAAATCCAACTGGCAATAATAAAATAACAACACCCAAAGTTGCCGCAATTAAAATCCATTTTTCTGGTATGACTTCATACCAAGATGCCCATGATAAATGAGAAAAATACGTTAATATTTTCCATAAAATACTTAATGTATTATCTGCTAACCCTAAAATCAATGCACTTAATTTTGTTGAAATAAATAATGTAAGACATCCAAGCAATGTCAAAGGCACCACTAAAAATCCCACCCAAGGAATTGCAATGCTATTTGCAAGAAAAGAAATAAAAGAACATTCCTGGAAAAGTCCAATACTTAATGGTATGAGTCCTAATGCAATCACCCATTGTATTCTGCCTAATTTCCACCATAATCCTTTGGGTGACAATCGCCCGTTAATACCATAAATAATCAGTACAACCGATGCAAACGATAACCAAAAACTTTCGCTTAACACACTGAGCGGCTGGATCAATAAAACAATCAGTAACGCTACGCAAAAAGCATGCCATGATAATAATTTTCTGCGCATCACTAAGGTAATCAATACGACTGAAAGCATTATGCATGCACGTTCAGTTGGAATTGAAAAACCTGCTAATGCGCTATAAATCAATGCCATCATTAATGCGGCAACGGCACCTGCGCATTCAGCCGGAACATATAATGCTAAATAGGAAAAACGCCGCCATCCGTTACTCACTAGAAAAAAAACAAATCCTGCCATAAAACCAATATGTAAGCCTGCAATAGCCATTAAATGATTGGTGCCTGTTTTTCGGAGCACTTCCCAATTGGCACTTGAAATATTTTGACGAACACCCAATGCTAATGCTTCAATCCAAGGGGAAGTTTCCGTATGCGGTAACACCGCTTCCATTTTTTCTTTCAGATGTTCACGAAATTGATTTAAGATAAAATAATAAGTGTGATGTGATAATAATTGATTATCTTTATCATTCACCACATACCCTTCAGCGCGAATCCCTTCTTGAAACGCCCATTTTTCATAATCAAAACCTCCGGGATTTGATACACCATGAATTCGTTTTAAACGAACTTTTAATTGAAAGTAATCACCGGCATGCAATGGAATTTTATTATTTTGCCATGATAATTTTAAAAGTGTCCGCGTTTTACGTGATTCTATCGTTTTTAAAGAAAACAAGAATGTCACATAGTGATTGGTTTGATTGGGAATAGATGCAACATAGCCCGTTATCAACAGTAGTTTTCCTTCCTGTGTGCTCGATAAATTCCAGGATGATAAAGAATGTGCCGCCCACAATGCCCATGCAAAACCTAATCCTGCTGCTGCAAGTAATCGAAAATAATTTTTCCATTTTACTAAAAAAATTTCTACCGCTATTGAAAAAATAATAAAAATCACAATCCAATGCAAAGCAGGTAAATCATGAAATGGCTGCAAAAATAAAATGCCTGCTAAAAAAGCAAGCGTCCAAAAACGCATTGGATTTTTTCCTTATTGAAAAATTAATTTAGAAATTATTACTGACTAATTTGAAGCGGAGATTAATTTCCCATCATCAAGCATCAGTACGCGGTCTGCGTGTTTCGCAATATTAATATCGTGCGTGACCATGATGACGCTTGTTTGTTGCGCTTTTTGCAATCCTACAAATAACTGTAACACTTTTTCTGCATTGCGCGGATCTAAATTGCCTGTTGGTTCATCAGCAAGCACGCATAAGGGTGCTGTCACAAGCGCACGTGCAATTGCAACACGTTGACGTTCACCGCCTGATAATTCGCTGATTTTATGCTGTAAACGATGACTTAAACCAACCGATTGCAATAATTCTTCTGCTTTGATTTTTATTTCACTCGGCAGCGCACCACGAATCAGCAATGGCATGCCGACATTTTCAAGTGCTGTAAATTCTGGTAATAAATGATGAAATTGATAAACAAAACCTAAATAATGATTTCGTAAGCGGCATTTTTCTTTTTCAGATAAGAATGCTAATTTTTTACCGGCAACCATAATCGTACCTGAAGTGGGTTTGTCCAATCCGCCCAAAAGATGCAATAAAGTGCTTTTACCCGAACCAGAACTACCTACGATCGCAACTAATTCTCCCGGCTGCACTGTTAAATTAATTTTTTGCAATACATGCACTTCCGCCGCACCATCTTTATAATGCTTACTCAAGTCATGGCACGCTATCACAGCATCACTCATAACGCAGCGCCTCCACAGGTTCAGTGCGAGATGCACGCCAAGCTGGATAAAGAGTCGCGAGCAAACTAAGTAAGAGAGACGCTACGCTAATTCGAATAATATCAGATGACTGTAACTCTGAAGGAAGATAATTCACAAAGTACACACTCGATGAAAGAAATTGCACATTGAAAATGCGTTGGATCCAATCAACCAATTCTGTCACATTCAGCGCAAGCGCAATGCCTCCTACCACACCCAGTAAAGTACCAATTACACCCACAATAGTTCCTTGCACTAAGAAAATACCCATAATCATTTTAGGCGTTGCGCCAAAGGTGCGTAAAATAGCAATATCAGATTCTTTATCATTGACTACCATCACCAATGTGCACACCAAATTAAATACAGCAACTGCAATAATTAAAATTAAAATATAAAACATCATTGTTTTTTCTAAACTGACTGCGCGAAACAAAGCGCCAAATTGATTAGTCCAATTCGTAATACGTGCACTCGGGCCCAGTTCTTTGGCCAATTGATTTGAAACAGCTTCTGCCGCATAGACATCTTTTATGCTGGCATGAACGCCCGTCACAGCGCTCCCTAACTGCATTAATTTTTGGCCGTCGCTCAAGTGAATAAACGCTAAATTACCATCAAAACCAAATCCACTGCCCGCGCGGAAAATACCAACAACCGTAAATCGTTTAAAACGCGGAATGATACCTGCCGGTGTTAAAGACATCTGTGGTGTAACCACCGTCACCTTGTCGCCAAGGACTACATCTAATCGGTCCGCTAATTCTTCGCCTAAGATAATCCCAAACTGACCTGGTGCTAATTGATCAAGCTTTCCCTCGATCATTTTATCGCTCAATTCTGTAATATGTTTTTCGGCTGTTGGTTCAATCGCATCTAATAAAGCAGGCTGCACCACTTCATCATGTGTCAACATCGCTTGCGCACTCACAAAAGGTGCGACCGCTACAATATTTGGATTTTTTTTCATGACAGCTTGCACATCTTGCCAATTAGTAACATAGTCAACCACACTACTCACCGTCAAAGGCGGCACCATACTAAATACTCGATGTTTAATTTCCCGGTCAAATCCATTCATGACCGATAACACCGTAATGAGCACTAATACGCCGAGCGCAATACCTAACATCGACATAAGTGAAATAAAAGAAATAAAATGATTACGGCGCTTAGCGCGTGTGTAACGCAATCCAATAAAAAGGGCTGCTGGTCGAAACATACATTACCTAATCGCATGAGGAGAATACCTCGCTGTTATTCTACCCCTTTACTTTTGCCTGTGAAAGCCTAAATAATTCAAAAAAATTCTGGGTAGTTTTTTCTGCTATGATATTCACATCAACACCGCGCAGCTTCGCAATATACTCAGCCACATACCGAACATAGGCAGGTTGGTTTGATTTTCCACGATACGGCACCGGTGCAAGATAAGGGGAATCTGTTTCAATCAACATTCGCTCTAACGGCATATGCTGTGCCACATATTGAATATCTTTTGCATTTTGAAAAGTCACAATGCCTGAAAAAGAAATATAAAAATTTAACTCCATGGCTTCTTTTGCCATTTCCATATCTTCTGTAAAACAATGCAAAATACCACCCACGGAAGAAGCGTTTTCTTCGCGTAAAATGCGAAGAGTATCGCTTTTGGCTTGCCTTGCATGCACAATTAATGGTTTATCGCTTTCTTTTGCAGCTTGAATGTGACGGCGAAACCGTTCACGCTGCCACTCTGTCTCGCCCGTACTTCGGTAATAATCTAAACCCGTTTCACCGACGGCAATGATTTTTTTATCCGTCATTAAAGAAAGTAAATCATCGACACTCGGTTCTCGTTCAATATCTTTTTCATTAGGGTGTAACCCAACCGATGCATCGACATTTGCAAAAGGTTGTATCATTTGCAGCATGGCAGGAAAATCTTTTAAGGTAATAGAAACACACAAAAAATGCTGCACGCCTTGTTCACGCGCAAAAAAAAGTGCTTTCTCCAAATCGCCTTGATAAGAGGTTAAATCTAATTGATCTAAATGACAGTGCGAATCAACTAAGAACATAATTTTGTCCATCGAATCAATATTTCTTCCAGCAATAAAATTTTATTGGCGTTAAAAAATTGCTGCATACGCGCATAGATATTTTGAATGTCGGTCAGATATTGCAATAATTTTTTTCGTGAACATTGCTGAATGATGTTATGAATAACAGTTTTATAATCCTCATTCAGCAAAATTGCCCGGCCTCCTGTTAATTCCAGAGACAATAAATCTCTTAACCAATTTAATAAGAGCGGTAAAAGATAAGTTAATTCTCGCTCTTGCCAAAATGCGGCGAGCGAAAGAGGATCCGCTTTTTTTTCATTTAATTCTATCAAATGTTGATAAAAAGTTTTTCGCAAAAAAAGCACATCATTCATCAAAAACTCTTTCGCTTTAAGTGGCGCGCCATAAGAAAGCGTTAGCAATAAACGCAGCTCATCGATAGTTGGGTTTTTATTTTGGCATTCTGTATCTTTCGTTAGCCATAAAAATGCAGCATCCTCTGTTGGTTTAGAAAAAACAAGACGTTGGCAGCGACTGATAATCGTTTGCGGCAGCCGCAAATCTTGATCACAGAGCAAAAGAAAAAGTACTTTAGGCGTGGGTTCTTCAAGTGTTTTTAATAAGGCATTCGCAGCAGCCATATTCATCATGCTGGCCGGATGAATGATAATAATACGATAACCCCCCATCAATGCAGTTTCATTGACGAAATCAATGACCTGTCGAATACGCTCAATTTTAATCATAGCTCCAGCAATATCGGGTTCAATCAATAAAAAATTGGGATGCGAGCCTGCATTCGATAAATAGCATGCACGGCATTTGTTGCAAGGCATACCTTCTGCATTGACTGCTTGGCATAAAAGTGATTTTGCAAAAAGATGTGCAAATTGTTTTTTGCCTAAGCCCGCCATGCCTGAAAATAATAGTGCGTGCGGCAGCCGCTCTGCCTGCTGACGCTTTAAGAGTGATTCCCAATTTTCTTGATGCCACGGTAAAATAGTTTGCATATTAAAATAATTTAGTTAAATTCTTTTTTAATTCATCTTGCACGCTGGCTAAAGGTTTTGTTGCATCAATCACACGAAATCGAGAAGAAAATTGTTTAGCACGCGCCAAATAAACTGCGCGTACCCGCTCAAAAAAATCTATTTTTTCCTGTTCAATTCTATCTTCCGTAGAACGGTGCTTGGCACGTAAAAGCCCAACGTCAGGCGGCGCATCCAGCAAAATCGTTAAATCCGGCTGATGATCACCTACAATCCACTGATCTAGCACGGCAATTTTATTCATCTCTATTTTTCTGCCGCCGCCTTGATAAGCATAAGTCGCATCCACAAAACGGTCGCTCACTACCCATTTACCTTCGCGCAATGCCGGCAGAATAACGTGCGCCAAATGTTCTGCACGCGCTGCAAACATTAATAATAATTCCGTTTCAGACGTCATTATCTCAGTTTCATACGGAGTTAATAAAATATCACGAAGTTTTTCAGCAATCGGAGTGCCGCCAGGTTCGCGCGTCATCACACACGCTTTCTGTTGTTCATTTAAATAATGTTGAATATATTTTAAAGCAGTTGTTTTACCAACGCCTTCAATACCTTCAATTGTAATAAATTTTCCTGTCTTCAACGAGAAAACTCCATTTTGAATTAACGAATGGATCCTGAACAAATGCTATCGCATTTTTCAGGATAACTTTCGTATTGTCCAAGCGTAATATATCAACTTTACGCTTGGACAATACGAAAGTTAATTATAAATTCTCGGTAATACTAATTTTAAAAAATAAACGCGAATTAAATTATAATTAAAAAATTCATTATCTGATTTTTTTCTTTTGGCACTTGCCACTGCCAAATAATGCTCTTCTAAAGTCGTCGAAAATTGATGTCCGCCGTCAGGATTATAATTTCTTGCAACAAAATAATAATAATTATGTTTTCTTGGATGAAGCGCCGCTTCAATTGATTCCATGCTCGGCATAGCAATCGGTGTAGGCGGCAATCCGGGATGCACATAAGTATTGTAAGGATTTTTGGATAATAAATCCTCTCGATGAATAACACCTTTAAATCGTGATCCCATGGCATAAATCACCGTCGGATCAATTTGCAATAACATATTTTTTCTAAGACGGTTAACAATCACCCCCGCAATGATCGGCCGCTCAACATCTAATCCCGTTTCTTTTTCAATAAGTGATGCAGCGGTCAACGCATCTTGCGGCGTTTGATAAGGTAAATTAGCATCTCGTTTTTTATAAGCATCGTAAAATTTGCGCTGCATCATTTGAAATGCACGTTTTAATAAAATTAAATCAGAAGAACCTTTCACAAAAAAATACGTGTCAGGAAAAAACCATCCTTCTGGTTTTAACTCAGGATGGCCTAAATATTGCATAATGGCCACATCGCTCATCAATGCGGAAGCGTGCTGTAAATTGGGGTCTTTATCTAACTCAGAACGTAAGTGCTTAAAATTCCAGCCCGCAATAATGGTAAAGGTGTGATATATCATACCGCTGCCGGTCGTAATTTGAGTCAACAAACTAACGGGGGTCGTACCTTTAGGAAAAAGATATTCGCCCGCTTTTAATTCATGTTTATTGCCTTTTAAATAAACGAGTAAATAAAAAAAAGTGGGGCGTTTAATGACATTTAGCAAATACAAATCGTGAACAACTGATCTGATGGATGCGCCTTCAGGCACCGTATACTCCATTCCTTGATCGTTAAATACGATAGGCGCACGCAAAAAACTCGCCCAAGTAAATAAAAACCAAAGACAGGCAAAGAGGATAACTGCAATTGTACCAAGCAAAACGCGCTGTGTATGGGTAAGAGTGATCATGAGACCTCTTTATCTGCAAACATTCATCAGCAGCTCCAGTGAAAAGGCATCAACCTGAGAAGTTTCCTCCCTTTGAAAAAGGGAGGTTAGGAGGGATTTGTATGAAAGATTTTTATATAAATCCCCCTTAATCCCCCCTTTTCAAAGGGGGGAACTAGTATTCACGAAACAATAATGTTCCATTTGTCCCGCCAAATCCAAATGAATTTGAAAGCGACACGCGAATAGGTCTTTCTTGCGCTTTATGGGGTACAAAATTGAGATCGCAGCCTTCACCCGGATTATCCAAATTAATAGTAGGAGGAGCAACCTTATCACGTATCGCTAAAATACTAAAAATCGCTTCAACAGATCCCGCGGCACCTAACAAATGACCAATCATCGATTTAGTTGAACTCACTGCAAGTTTATATGCATGATCGCCAAAACTTCGTTTGATAGCGAGCGCTTCTAGTTCATCACCCAAAGGAGTTGATGTGCCATGCGCATTAATATAATCCACGTCCGTTGGATTAATGCCCGCATCTGCTAATGCATTATTCATCGATAATGCAGCGCCTAAACCTTCTGGATGAGGCGTTGTAATGTGAGACGCATCATCGCTCATACCAAATCCTGCTAATTCTGCATATATTTTTGCGCCGCGTTTTTTAGCGTGTTCCTCACTTTCAAGTACAATAATGCCTGCGCCGTCGCCCAATACAAAACCATCACGATCTCTATCCCAGGGTCTGCTCGCTTTTTCAGGCGCATCATTACGCGTAGATAACGCACGCATCGCAGCAAAACCGCCGATGCCTAATTTAGTTGTCGCCATTTCAGAGCCGCCAGCCACCATCACATCAGCATCGCCATAAGTAATGGCCCTTGCTGCAAGACCTATGTTATGTGTGCCGGTTGTGCAGGCAGAAACAACTGCAATATTAGGGCCGCGCATGCCATACATAATCGCTAGATTGCCTCCGATCATGTTAATCAGAGCGCTTGGAATAAAAAAAGGTGAAATACGTCTTGGGCCTGATTCTAATAAAACAGCATGGCACTTTTCGATCATCGGTAAACCGCCAATCCCTGAACCCACTGCTAAACCTACCCGATGAGCATTTTCTTCAGTGACAATGAGATTGGCATCTCGAATCGCTTCAACCCCAGCAGCAATACCGAATTGAACAAAAATATCTTTTTTACGCGCTTCTTTTTCCGACATGAAAGGTAAAGGGTCAAAATTTTTAACGCTGCTGCAAATGCGGCATGCCATATCTGATACATCAAAATGATCAATCAAACGAACGCTGCTTTTGCCCGCTAAAATACCTTTCCAAGTGTCAGTCACATTCAAACCCAATGGAGTGACCATACCCATGCCTGTCACAACAACGCGCTTTTTACTCAAAACCCATTCCTCTGCTAATAAAACTTAATTAACCTTTACTGTGTTCTTCAAGGTGAGAATTAATATAATCGACCGCTTGTTGAATAGTCGTGATTTTTTCTGCATCTTCATCTGGAATTTCTGTTTCAAATTCTTCTTCAAGCGCCATGACTAATTCAACGGTATCTAAAGAATCAGCGCCTAAATCATCTACAAAAGAAGAATCATTCGTGACTTCTTCCTCTTTTACGCCTAATTGTTCAACTACAATTTTCTTAACTCGTGCTTCAACAGTACCCATAGTACGCCTTCCTCTTCAAAAATTTAAAGATTGCATCGCCGATATTGACGTTAGTTTAGTGAAAAAACTATAATTTTCAAGCCGAATTTTATTCCCTAACTGGTTGACTTATACTTTATGCCATGTACATACCGCCGTTGACATGCAATGTTTGGCCGGTAATGTACCCTGCTTCCGCCGATGCCAAAAAGACAACGGCTTCTGCAATGTCTTCTGGTTTTCCGATGCGCTGCATCGGGATTTTTTGTATTAAAATTTCACGTTGCTCGTCTGGCAAACGACGCGTCATGTCGGTATCAATGAACCCGGGCGCGATCGCATTGACTGTAATATCGCGTGAACCGACTTCTTGTGCTAATGCTTTAGTAAAACCAATGAGTCCCGCTTTAGCTGCTGCATAATTTACTTGTCCTGCATTACCCGTTGCGCCTACGACTGAACCAATACAAATGATTCGTCCAAAACGTGCCTTTAGCATGTCGCGCAAACACGCTTTACTTAAACGGTAAATTGAACTGAGATTAGTATCAATCACACTCTGCCATTCATCTTCTTTCATTCGTAAAAGCAAATTATCATGAGTCACCGCCGCATTACTTACTAAGATAGCAGGCGTACCATAACGTGATTTAATTGCATCAAACGCCGCATTAATTGATTCTTGTGAAGCAACATTTAAAGCAAGTCCCATGCCTTCTATCTTTGCCTCTTGAAAATGTTTGGTAATAGCATCTGCTCCTTGGTCCGTTGTGGCAGTGCCTATCACAATCGCCCCTTCTCGCCCTAAATGAAGCGCGATTGCAAGACCGATACCGCGGCTTGCACCTGTCACTAATGCAACTCGACCGTTTTGTTTTGACGTCATAAAGAACCCTCACTCAAAAGCATTTTTAAATTAGTCATATCAGCTGTATTAGCAAGTGATACATCAGAAACAATACGTTTATTCAAACCGCTTAAAACTTTGCCGGGCCCGCATTCAATAATAGAATGAATCCCTCTTTTTTCAAAGGCACGAATAATTTCAACCCAACGTACCGGCATAAATAATTGGCGCACTAATCCATCCCGAATACTATTTTCATCGGTATAAATTTTAACATCCACATTATTCATCACCGGTATCGTTGGTTTTTTGATAGAGATTTCTGCTAAAAGCGCTGCCAATTCTTTTGCAGCCGGTTTCATCAAGCTGCAGTGCGAAGGCACACTCACCGATAATTGCTTAACTAATGTCGCACCTGCTTCTTTTGCGAGTGTCATCACACGCAAAACAGCCGGCAAATGTCCTGCAATCACCACTTGCTTGGGACTGTTAAAATTGGCGGGAGCAACCACTTCATTAACAGCCGCTTTTTCACAAAGTGATTGAACAACTTCATCCTCTAAACCAATAATGGCAGCAAGTGCGCCCTGGCCCATGGGCACGGCCGCCTGCATATATTGCCCGCGTAGAGCAACCAATCGCACAGCATCAGTAAATGTGAATGCATTGGCACACACCAACGCTGAATATTCTCCTAAACTATGGCCTGCTAATAATATCGGTATGATTTTCTTTTTTTCTAAAATTCGCCAAATAGCATAAGATGCGGTTAATAAAGCGGGTTGTGCATGAATTGTTTTATTTAATTCTTCTTCGGGGCCTCCCTGAATTAATTGCCACAAATCATAATCCAGCACGAAAGACGCTTCAGCAAAAGTTTCATTCACCTCAGAAAATTCTTTTGCGATATCTCTCAGCATGCCGACCGATTGTGATCCCTGCCCTGGAAAAACCAATCCGAGTGATTTCACCGCCCACTACCTCTAAAATTTAATTAGCGCAGAACCCCACGCAAGGCCGCCACCAAATCCTTCAAATAACAACAGATCTCCACGTTTAATTCTGCCATCGCGCACTGCGTTATCTAAAGCAAGAGGAATTGAAGCGCTGGATGTATTGCCTTGCTTATCCAATGTCACGACAACACGATCAACAGGTAAAGCCAATTTTTTTGCCATTAACTGAATAATCCGAATATTGGCTTGATGCGGCACCAGCCAATCAACAGCAGATTTATCTAATCCATTAGCTGCTAACGTTTCATCAAATAAATCACCTAAAATATTGACCGCTAATTTAAATAATTGATTGCCCGTCATCTGCACGTACAGTGCCTTTTCTACATCCATTGGCTTCCCGATACTCACATCCAACGATAATACGTCTTTATGCGTGCCATCTGCATGTAAATGGGTGGATAATACGCCGGGTGTTTCAGTAGCGCCCAACACCACGGCTCCCGCGCCATCACCAAACAATACGCAAGTGGTGCGGTCACTCCAATCTAAAATTCTTGACATGACTTCACTGCCAATCACTAATGCATATTTCACAGCACCATTACGAATAAATTGATCCGCAATACTTAAACCATACACAAAGCCAGCACACGCCGTTGAATTCAAATCAAATGCAGCGCATCCTGCAATACCTAATTTTTGTTGTAACAAACACGCGGTACTTGGAAACATTTTTTCAGGTGTTGTGGTTGCTATAATAATCATCCCGATATCCGCCGGCGTAATATTTGCAGCGGCCATTGCTTCTCGCGCTGCTTTTTCTGCCATCGTCAGCGCTGTTTCATGTTCGGCTGCAATATGGCGGCTATGAATACCGGTGCGCTCTACAATCCATTGATCTGTCGTATCTACAATTTTTTCTAAATCAAAATTCGTTAGAATTTTTTCGGGTAAATAACTGCCTGTACCCATAATGCGTGAATATGTCATCTGAAATCACCCTTCTGGATTTTGCGTTAACAAACGCGCAACTTCCGCGCTAATTAATTCTGGAATATTTTTTTCAGCTTGAATAACTGCTTCTTCAATGGCATACGCAAAAGCATCACGCTTTGCTCCGCCATGACTTTTAATCACAATTGCAGGCAACCCAATAAAACAAGCACCGTTATATCGATCAGGATCAATGCGCTTTACAAATGATTTTAAAACTGACATTGAAATAAATGCCGCTAACTTTGTCAGCCAATTACGGCCAAATCCTTCTTTTAATAAATAGCGAATCAGAATGGCGACACCTTCACTGGCTTTTAAAGCAACATTACCGACAAAGCCATCACAAACAACAACATCAACATCGCCTTTATAAATTTTATCGCCTTCAATATAACCTGCATAATTAACAGCGCGAGATGCTGATAATAATTGCGCTGCTTCTTTGACTAACTCATTTCCTTTAATATCTTCATGACCAATATTCAGTAAACACACCTTGGGGTTTTCAATATTATCAACCGCTTTAGCAAGTACGGAACCCATCACTGCAAATTGAAATAAATGTTCAGGACTTGAATCTACATTCGCACCCAAATCCAGCATACGCATATTTTTTTCTGGAGACATCGTTGGAAAAGTAGAAATAATCGCGGGACGATCAATGCCAGGCAATGTTTTTAATACAAAACGTGCAGTTGCCATGAGGGCGCCCGTATTACCCGCACTGACACAAGCATCGGCTTTACCTTCTTTCACTAGGTTAATTGAAACACGCATGGAAGAATCTTTTTTCGAGCGCAATGCGTGCGCTGGTGATTCATCCATTTCAATCTGTTGAGAAGCGTGTTGAATGATCAATCTTTCTGAGGGCAGCGCATGATGTGTTTGCAGTGTCTGCTGCAGCACTTCATGATCACCGACTAAAATAAGATGTAACGCAGGATACTTTTTTAAGACCTGCAAACACGCAGGCACCACCACAGGAGGGCCATGATCCCCTCCCATAGCATCCACTGCAATGGTGATATTTTTCAAAGGTGGTTACTCTTCGTCGTTTTCTTCTTCAACGAAAGAAGTAACAATCACTTGACGACCTTTGTAATAACCATCAGGACTAACATGATGTCTGCGATGTGTTTCACCGGTTGCAGCATCAATAGACAGTGCAGATGCACTTAATGCAGAATGGGCACGACGCATGCCGCGCTTTGAACGGGTTTTACGACTTTTTTGTACTGCCATGAGTTTAACTCCTCACTATTTAATGCGCTTTTTACGCAATAATTCAATCACTTTAAATGGGTTTTCTCTTTCTATTACAGAATTGCGATGAGCATCTAAATCACGCAGCTTTTCTGCATTACAATCTTTAGTATGATGCATTGCCACAATCGGCAAGCTGATAATCAGCTCTTCTTCAATCATATCTCTTAAAATAAGCGTATCGTCTACCACAATCAGCGGATCATAGCGGTTTGGCAATTCTTCTGCTTCTTCTGTTGTATGCACAATGCCTAACAGAAAGTTGCTTATTATCTCATGTTTAAAAGGGTCTAAGCAACGCTGGCATTGCAACATCACTAGAGCCGCCAAATGCCCTTTAAGATACCGGATGCCTTGCTCATCTATTTCAAACGCCATCTGCACGCTGACTTCCCCTGAGTCATCGCTTAAGCTCGCACTAAAACGCTGCATTTCTTTGACCCACAGAACACCGTCTAAGCGGATACCATTGTCCGCAAAACGGTAAGGGTCAACTTTCAGTGGTAGATGGTCTTTAGACATAGCGGCAGGGATTGTATGCGGATGCTCGTGGGGGTGTCAATTGATATCATAAAATTCGTCCCGCGCATCAAAACTCGCCTGCTTTGTTCCTCGTAATTTATTGAATAAACAGAGTTAAATAACCCACAGCAGCAATGGGCAATACGTGCTAAAATTAAACAGTAAGAATGCACTCTTGCGAGGAACCTGATATGAGCAGCCCCCGAGACCCTCAGCCAGAAGTAAAAATTTCCATCAACAATAAGCAAGGTTTAAGCGAAGTCATAGAGGCATTAGATAATGTGATAGATGCCGGTCGACAGCGCAACGACCTTTCGTCTCTACAAAATCAACTTAACTTGTTAAGAGAAGCAAAAGGGGATGATGTTACAGAACATACTGGAAAAATTCGTACTGAGCTGCAAAATCTTTTTAAGAATGATGATAATGCACACGCATTTTACGGAAAAGTATATATCGCTTTGATTAAATTAACCAAACATTTTCCTACAAATGCTAAAACAGAAAATGTAAAAGATATTGAAGGTATTGAAGACAGCGGCATATGCTACGAAGACCCTATCTTTAAAACACCTCTTCCCGAACAAGTTATTTGCTCTACCCATGGCGCTCAATATGATCCATCTACCCTTCTCGGATGGATAGTAAAAGAAGGGAAAAATACTGACCCTGCGACAGGAGCTGAATATAAGAAAAGAGAGTTAAATATATTGAAGGCCGCTTTAAACACCTTGAATCTACTCGAGCATCCAGGAAGAGGGAAGAGAATACTAGAAACACTACTTTCTAGTACGGTGTTGTCAGTGTTGTCAGGATCTTTCGTGGGATCTGCGCTTGGATTTGTAATAGTAGGATACGGGGGTTTGTTGTTATTAAGTGTAGCAGGGGTAGAAGCAGTAGCAGCGACTAATGCGCTTATTTCTGGCAGTTTAGTGGGAGGAACCCTTATCGGCGGGTTCATCGGTTACCGCCGCGCCACTCCAAGGAATATCGAGAATATCGACCCACAACAGTACAGAGACTATATCCCTTTAGTTCTTTGTCCTTCAATTCGCATTGAAGACGAAAAAGGCAATGAACATGATGTGGAATTTGATTATCAAGCTATACCCGCTGATGAAAAAAAACTAGAACCAGAATCAGAGGAAGGAATTGAGCTTAGCAATCTCCGTATACAACAAAGTTTAGGTTCTGGATCCCCTACAAGCAGCAGGGATAGGGATGATGAACAAACACCTTTGTTAAATCCCAATAGTCCGCCTAACGCTTCTTATCCTTTATTTTCTTCTTCTGGAGAGAAAAAAGACGAGGCTAGATCACCCAAATCACCATCATCTGCCGCTTCTCCCAAAAAACAAGGCTAACACGATAAAGAACGCATCCTAGAGAGGGTATCCATTAACTCCTCATCTAAGGGTGCGGTTACTTTGATGGTTTGCTCAGTCGATGGCAACTCAAACTCAATCGTTTTTGCATGTAAAAATAAGCGGGACAAACCAAGCTCTCGCATTTTTTTATTAAATTCTTTGTCCCCATATTTTGGATCACCGGCAATCGGATGCTTTTTATAGGCTGCATGCACGCGAATTTGATGAGTCCGACCGGTATGTAACGTTGCTTCAACTAACATCGCCTCTTGAAATGTTTCAACAGGATGAAATACGGTTAAAGAAGATTTTCCTTCACGATCTACTTTGACCATCCGTTCACCGCCTTGTAAATAATGTTTTTGTAAGGATACATCAACCGTCAATTCCGATGTTTTCCAATGCCCTTTTGTTAAAGCAAGATAGACTTTATGAACCTTCCCTTCACGCAATAACCCATGTAATTCTCTCAATATGCTGCGTTTTTTAGCCAGCACCAAACAGCCGGAAGTATCGGAATCCAGCCTATGGGCTAACTCAAGATGCGGTAATTCAGGGTACATTGAACGCAATGCTTCTATGATGCCTATATTCACTTGAGTGCCCCCATGCACGGGAACCCCTGAAGGCTTATTGATAATCAGAAGATGTTTGTCCTCATATAAAATCCTGTTCGATAGAAGCGCTTTCAATGAGAGACTAGGTTTGGCCGGGCTCTTTTGTTCACTTAATTGCATAGGAGGAATGCGGATATGGTCGCCCGCCTGCAGTCGATAACTGGGCTGTATCCGTTTTTTATTGACCCTCACTTCTCCTTTACGCAAAAGCCGGTAAATTCGGGTTTTTGGCATGCTTTTTAAATACGTCAGTAAAAAATTATCAATCCGCTGCCCGGCAAAATCAGGTTCAATGGTCAGGTAATGAGCGGTTTTAAAAGACGATTTCTCCATAAAAATCCTGTTGTTATAATACTATTGAGAAGCTTAATCGAATGTGAAACAAGATATAATCATAATTGATATGGCGCTAAAATACTGGTATATTGCGGCCAATACTAACGAAATATTTAACAGTTTGTTAACTTGCGCGTAAACCGTAGGGATGAGATGTAGCTGTATAGGATTAAGAGTAGAGCAAAAATTTGATTGTGGTTGTGTAAACAACCCAGTAAGGCGAATTAGCCCAATTAGAAGATGTAAGATGGAAGTTTGGACTCACTAAAGCATCATAAAATAAAAGCACATGCTTAGTTTGTCTAAAACAGACTTGAACGTAATATATTGCATTCGCCATAGTGAATCACTCGAACTATCCTTTCGCTAATCTAGTAAAATCTGCATACATCACATCTTCAGTGCCGGAACGCCTCAATCAAAAAGGTAGTTATGAAAAGAATGCTTATTAACGCAACTCATAAAAATGAAGAGTTGCGAATTGCTTTAGCGAGTGGTCAACATCTTTACGATCTCATTATTGAATTATCCGCTCGAGAACAAAAACAATCGAATATTTATAAAGGACGAGTCACTCGGATTGAACCGAGCCTCGAAGCCGCTTTTGTGGATTACGGTGAAGAACGCCATGGCTTCTTGCCTTTGAAAGAAGTGGCGCGTTCTTGCTTTAAAACGGGCTACGCAGATGCCGGCAAACGTCCAACCATTAATGAAGTGTTGGAAGAAGGCCAAGAACTCATTGTTCAAATTGATAAAGAAGAGCGCGGCAATAAAGGCGCTGCTTTAACAACCTTTATCTCTTTACCCGGATCTTACCTCGTTCTCATGCCCAATAATCCTCGTGCGGGCGGCATTTCAAGACGGATTGACGGTGATGAACGCTCCGATTTACGTGAAAATTTAGCTGCGCTCAATCTGCCGGAGGGCATGGGTGTCATTGTACGTACCGCGGGCAGCGGTAAAAGTTTTGAAGAATTGCAATGGGATTTAGATATTTTATTGAGACACTGGCAAGCCATCAAACAAGTCACTGAAAACCGCCCTGCTTCCTTTTTAATTTACCAAGAAAGTAACACTGTTATTCGCGCTGTTCGTGATTATTTGCGTAAAGACATTGATGAAGTTTTAATTGACCATCCTGATGTCTATGAAGAAATCGTCAACCACATTAAATTAGTGCGGCCTGACTTTATTCATCGTGTCAAACTTTACAAAGATCCAACACCTTTATTCACCCGATTTCAAATTGAAAGCCAAATAGAATCGGCCTTTCAACGTGAAGTACGCTTACCTTCTGGCGGTTCTATTGTCATTGATCATACAGAAGCACTGGTTTCCATTGATATCAATTCAGCGCGCGCGACTAAAGGCGGCGATATTGAAGAAACGGCTCTGACAAACAATACAGAGGCAGCAGATGAAATTGCTCGTCAATTGCGTTTACGTGATTTAGGCGGATTAATCGTGATCGATTTTATTGATATGACATCGGCACGTAATCAACGAGAAGTTGAAGAACGTCTTAGAAATGCTTTATCTCTGGATAGAGCGCGCGTACAAATAGGCCGTATTTCCCGTTTTGGTTTGCTTGAAATGTCGCGTCAACGTTTACGGCCTTCTTTAGGCGAATCTAGTCAAATCAGTTGTCCGCGCTGCTTAGGCCAAGGGACTATTCGTGGCATTGAATCCTTAGGGTTATCGATTATTCGAATTATTGAAGAGCACGCTTTAAAAGAAAATACAGCGCAGGTTCGAGCCGTTTTACCAATTGAAATAGCCACCTTTTTATTGAATGAAAAACGGCAAGCCATTATGGGCATTGAAGAACGTCAAAAAGTAGCCGTCATCATCGTTCCCAATCCGCACTTCATGACACCGCACTATGAAGTCGAGCGTATTCGTTTGTCTGATCTGTCAGAAAAAGATGAAAAAGTAATTAGCTATAAACTTGCGATTAAACCAGAAGTGGAATCTACCACTACCAGCCAAACACCTGTTCGAACCCATCAAGAACCTGCCATAAAAAGCATGCTGATTGAACAGCCGACACCCACTCCGCCGCCTCAAAATAAACCAGCAAACGAAGGCGGATTATTAAAACGATTATTTAATTATTTAATCAAAAAAGAAACTGATGGTAACGCTGATCAGCAAAAACCTTCGATAAAAAGTGAATATCCTGCTAGACATCGCAGTGGAGCAGCGCACAGAGGCAGACCCCGTCATCATCATAAAGGCCGCAGCGGACATAAAAAACATTATCGTCATGGTCAAGAAGATCATCAAAGGCAACAAAGACCTGCTGAGGAGCACGCAGATTCACAAAAACACGATTCTCATGAACAGCAAAAAAATATAAGCTCTGTTATTCATACTGAACCGACGGAGCATCCTGTTAAACAAACAGCAGAAATCCGGACATTCCCTACTGTAACAACTCCAACGCTGCCGATGCCGCTTGAGACACCTGTTCTCAAGAAAGAAGAACAATCCCCTGCAGCAACAACGCCTTCGAATGAAACGGCTGATCGCAAATCACGGCATCCCGCCAAACACCGTCGTCATCACAAACGATATTCTAAACATCATCACCATAAAAAACCGCATACGGGCGGCACAAGTGAACCGCATCCGCAAGCATTGGCCGGTGAAGATATTTATAAAGAAAAAGGGGAAAAGCAAAGTTAGGGAATAATAAATCTTTTCTAATATTATTCATCACTCCCCAATCTTCTTGCACGCTCTTCTAACAAGACAGGAATATCATCCATCACGGGATATGCAATCCGATCAAATTTACAAATTAACTCTTGATTTGCCTGATCAAAAAGCAATTCCCCTTTGCAAACAGGACATGCTATGATTTCAAGTAAATTTTTATCCATGAGTAATTCACTCTCATTTTTATAAAAATCTATTATAGTAAGAGTTTATGACAGTACGCCAATTATTTCACTTAGATGCTGTTGATCCTTCTTGGCACACATGCATTCAAGATGCCTTAAAAAAAATGGATCCTGATTATTTAGATAAACTCTATCAAACGCATCATTGGTTACCAGGCCCTAAAAATATCTTGAACGCTTTTTCTTTGCCTCTGGATAAGACGAATTATATTTTTTTTGGTGAATCTCCTTATCCGCGCGCGCAATCTGCTAATGGTTATGCTTTTTGGGATGCCCTTGTCAGAGGGCTATGGTCAGAAACAGGCTTAAGCAAAACCGTTAATCGCGCGACCTCGTTACGCAATATCATAAAAATGCTGCTAATTGCAGAGGGCCTATTAAATCCCGCTCATATCACCCAAGCAGATATTACCAAAATCAATAAAGATCACTTAATTAAAACTAATCACGAATTATTTACCGCTCTCTTAGAACATGGTTTTTTGTTACTGAATGCCACTTTGGTATTACGCCCCACAAAAGTACGTAAAGATGCCATCGCCTGGCAGCCATTTATGCATCATGTCTTAAACTTTATCCTGAAAAATCGTCCCAATGTTCAATTAATATTATTAGGAAATGTTGCAAATGCAATCGACAAATTAATCGTTCCCCATAAAATAAAAGCACTTTATGCAGAACATCCCTATAACATTTCTTTTATTCATAATGCAGCCGTCATCGATTTTTTTAAGCCCCTGCATTTACTCCGAAAATAACGAAAATTTGCTATAATTTGATAAAAAAGATAAAGTTATATTCTTACCAGAGGAAGTAGGCATGCGGATACTGTTGGTAGAAGATGATGAGCTTTTAGGCGATGGTTTAAGGACCGGCTTAGTTCAATATGGCTATGCGGTAGATTGGCTAAAAGACGGATTGTCCGCAGACCAAGCGCTTAGAACAGAAAACTTTGATATCGTTGTTCTTGATCTGGGTTTACCTAAAATGCCTGGCATTACCGTATTACAAAACCTAAGGACTCGCGGCCAGACCATGCCGGTTTTGATCTTGACCGCCCGTGAATCGATCGAAGACCGAGTAAAAGGCTTAGACAGCGGAGCCGATGATTATTTAACAAAGCCTTTCGATTTAGATGAATTGTGCGCGAGGCTGCGTGCTTTGCAAAGACGGTTTTCATCGCGCGCCGAACCTCTACTGATACACAAAAATATTACCTTGAACCCTGCAGCTCATACGGTAGCATTGAATAATGAGTTAATTAATGTCTCGCGGCGTGAATTTTCTTTATTACAAAAATTATTGGAAAATGCAGGGCGTGTTTTATCAAGAGAACATCTTACTCAATCACTCTATGGCTGGGGTGAAGATGTTGATAGTAATGCACTTGAAGTCCACATCCATAATTTGCGAAAAAAATTCGGCCAGAATTTCATCCATACCATACGCGGCATCGGTTATATGATTGACAAAGATAAAGAAGACTCATGATTCGTTCAATACGACACTTCCTTTTAATCAGTCTTTTAATCAGCATGACCATCGCCTCTTCCATCACTGCCATCGGCAATTATTTATTAGACACTAAAGTCATCCAGCCCTACCTCGATGACCAGCTCATAAAATTATTTTCCTTTATTGAAATTATTTCACATGCTGCCGAAGAAGATCCGCATATTCAATCTAAAGTGCATTCTTATTTAAATACTGCAGAAAACATAGGCGCTAAAAATTTACTTTTTCAAATATGGACAAAAGAAAAAAAATTATTACTTTATTCAAAAAATAGTCCGAAAGAATCTATGTTGGATGCCCAGTTAGGATTTAGCGACATACAAATTAAAAATAATAATTGGCGTATGTATGCTGCTATTGACCCCCGCACGCAAAATAAGATTATTGTTGCAGAACTGTATGATATTCGTAACAAACTTGCCGATGATATCACGCGTAACAACGGTTATATTTTATTATTCACTTATCCTATTTTTGGTATTCTGATTTGGATTATTGTCGGCATTGCATTGCGTTCAATTACTCGTGTCACCAATGAAATTTCAAATCGTGCTTCAACCTATTTAGAGCCCGTACATATAGAAAATATCCCCGTCGAAATTAAACCATTGGTCGCTGAATTAAATCAATTATTTTTACGATTAAAACTAGCCTTTGACCGTAATAAGCGCTTCGCGGGCGATGCAGCGCATGAATTACGAACACCGCTTGCGGCCCTTAAAACGCAAGCACAAGTTGCATTAAAAGCAAGTAACGAAGCAGACCGGGTGCATGCGTTACAAAAAGTGGTGCAAAGTGTCGATAGAAGTTCCCACATTGTTGCACAACTTTTAATTTTAAGCCGCCTCAGTCAAGAAGAAGAATTAAATGATATCAAACCTATCGATCTACATAAATTGTCTGCGGAAATTATTGCTTATCTTGTACCAATTGCTCTTGAAAAAAATATTGAAATAGAATTATTGCCGGCACCAGAAAATACGATTGTGCTTGGCAATGACATTGCGCTAGGAATATTAATTCGTAACATTGTCGACAATGCCATTCGTTACACCCCTGAAAAAGGTGAAATTAAAATTTGTATTCTGCGTGATAATGATCAAATCATTTTTCGAGTGATCGATTCAGGGCCTGGAATTCCTATTGAGTTGCGCGAGCGGGTATTCGAACGTTTTTATCGGATTTTAGGCACTCAAGAACAAGGCAGCGGCCTTGGTTTAGCCATCGTGAATCAAATCGCCAGCTTACACCATGCTAAAATTAAATTGAGCACGCCTTCATCTGGAATTGGATTGCAGTTTGATGTGGAATTTCCGGTATGTTATTGATAAAGAGATGCTAAAGAGTGAAATTATTCAATTTATGCAATTCAGACACAACTATTTTAACACCTAATCGAAGGCTCGCTGCAACTTGGCTGAAACAGTTTAATGACAGGGAAATCCAACAAAAAAAATTAACTTGGCCAACGCTTGATATCTTACCTATCCAAAGCTGGCTAGAACGTTTATGGCATGAATACGCCGCTAAAGAAATAACGAATACTTTTCTCCTGCTCAGCGCTTCTCAAGAAGCAGTTTTATGGGAAGACATTCTTAAAAAATCTCCCGAAAATAATGATTTATTACAATTGGGAGCAACAGCAGAACTTGCCAAGTCTGCATTTGAACTCTTAAAATTATGGAATATTGATATTAACCATGCCGCTTTAGATTTTGGTGAAGACAGCCAGGCATTTAAACGATGGGCATTAGAGTTTAAAAAAATATGTAAAAAAAATAATTGGCTTAGTATCGCGAGTCTTCCTGCTTTTCTTCATAAAAACCTGATCGAAAATACCATCAATCCGCCCAAAAAAATTCTTCTGCTTGGATTTACCGAAATTGCGCCAGCCTATCAAAAATTATTATCTGCCTGTCAAGAACGCGGCAGTGAAATAGGCGAAGATATTCCTGAAAAATCTTCTTTTAAACGTTCTATTCAAAAAATAGCCTTACCCGATCAAACAACTGAAATTTATAGCATGGCACGTTTTGCTAAATCCATTTATGACACCAACGAAATAAAACCTCCTCATTTAATTGGCTGTGTCGTACCGTCATTAGAAACATTACGCGATACAATTTTACGTATCTTTTCAGACGTTTTTTCAGAAAACAATACATTCACACGCGATACGACCCTCTTGCCATTTAATATTTCTGCAGGGAAAAATTTAAACGAATTTCCTGTTATTAAAGCCGCTTTACAATTTTTGAAATTAAATCTCGGAGTAATTTCAATTGAAACCATGAGTTATTTTTTACGCTCGCCTTTTTTAGGCGAAGCAGAAGAAGAGCAATTTTCAAGAGCTTATTTTGATACTTGCTTACGAAGTGCAAACGCTGCTTCATTCTCTCTTAAAACATTTTTATCACCCCATAAAAATTATTCTCTCGCTGCCATATCCCCTAAATTAAATAAACGTATCCATCATTATGTAAAATATATTGAAAGCTTTCCAAAAAAACGGGCATTTAGCGAATGGGCAAAACAATTCATTGAATTATTAACTTTATTGGGCTGGCCGGGTGAACGCAGTTTAAATAGTGAAGAATATCAAGTCACGACACGTTTTTTAGAATTACTGAGAGAATACAGCACATTTGATCTGCTGCTTACGACCTCATCTTTTTCAGAAGCCCTACATGCTTTAACACAATTAATAGCCCGCACCACTTTCCAACCAGAAACACCTGATGCGTCCATTCACATTGTAGGAACGCTTGAAGCGGTTGGTTTGCCTTTTCAACATTTATGGGTAATGGGTTTTGATGATACTCATTGGCCAGCAGCTCCAAAGCCACACCCTTTAATTCCAAAGCAGCTGCAAAAAAAATTGCACATGCCGCACGCAACCAGCGAACGCGAATTGATTTATTGCAAAAAATTAGTCACTCAACTTAAAGAACATCCAAAAAACATTATATTTAGTCATGCCGAAAAAGAAGAAGAAATGGATTTACGCCCAAGTCCTTTATTAAATCATATTGATACTATCACGTTAGATGATATCAAACTGAGTGATTATGAAAGTATTCCCGAAAAAATTCACTCCAAAAAATCAAGTGAAATTTTTCTAAATGATATTGCCCCGCCCATCAACGATACCGAAATCATTCACGGCGGTACCGCTATTTTCAAGCAACAAGCAGCATGCCCTTTTAAAGCCTTTACAGAATTACGTTTGCATGCACGTTCTTTAGAAACACCTACATTGGGTTTGCGCAATATAGAACGCGGAAATATTATGCATAAGGCCCTAGAGCTTATTTGGAAAATAATTAAAAATTCAGACAATCTTAAGCTGCTAACTGAACTAGAATTAAAAAAACTGATTCAAGAAAATGTAAATCATGCGATACGAAACGTTGTTCCAGATAATTTACAAAAAAAATATTTATTGCTTGAGCAAAAACGATTGGAAAAATCATTACTTGAATGGTTAATGCTTGAAAAAAATCGTCCTGCATTTAATGTTATTTTTCAAGAACACGAAACCCATTGTTCGATAGGGAAAATCCCTCTGACCTTACGCATTGATCGCGTAGATGAGTTAAACGATGGTCAGTATCTTATTATTGATTATAAAACAGGAAAAAATAATCATATCAAAAATTGGTTTAGCGATCGCTTAGATGAACCGCAGCTTCCCTTGTACTGCATTGCAAATGCCGAAAAAACCATTGGCATTGCCTTTGGTCAATTACATGCAGATAACATGGACTTAATGGGGATCAGCAAAAAAAACATTGATATTTCTTCTATTAAAACATTACCGGAAATATCTTATGCTAAAAGTTCCCAGTGGGAACAACAATTACAGGAATGGAAAAAAACGCTTGAAAGCTTAAGTCATGATTTTCAACAGGGAATTGCAACCGTTGATCCTAAAGACCGTGATCAAACCTGTAATCATTGTACATTACATACCTTTTGCCGGATTTACGAACAATGATGATTGATGATAAAGAAGCACGTTTACGTGCGTTAGACCCCAAAACCTCATTCATTGTGCAAGCACCTGCGGGTTCTGGCAAAACTGAATTACTGATACAGCGTTTTTTAGTTTTATTAGGCACTGTTACCCAACCAGAAGAAATCATTGGCATCACTTTTACTAAAAAATCAGCCGCAGAAATGCGCGCACGGATTATGCATGCATTACACCAAGCATTACAAAAGAAAAAACCAGAATCACTGCATGCGCAAAAAACCTTAGAATTGGCCGAAAAAGTATTGCAACAAAATGAAAGCTTGCAATGGAATTTGCTAGAAAGCCCGCATCGTTTACGTTTGCAAACTATTGACTCATTCAACGCATATCTTACTCGACAATTGCCAATACTATCCCGTTTTGGCGCAAATCCAGACATTACCGACGATGCTACTCCTCTTTATCGGCAGGCTGCACAAGAATTCCTTTCTCATTTAGAAGAAAATCATCCATGGTCAGATGCCATTGCAACCATTATTTTTCACATGGATAATGATTTGACAAAAGTTGAAATGTTATTAGTAAACTTACTTGCCAAACGAGACCAATGGCTAAGATATATTATTTTAAACTCTCATGATCCAGTATTGAGAAAAACACTTGAGAAAAGCTTAGAGTCCATCGTAACAGATGCTCTACAAAATCTAGACTTGCATTTACCAAAAAAATATCGCGATGAATTGCTTTATCTATTAAAATTTTCTTCAAAAAATTTGAGAGAAAATAATAAAGAATCGCCTATTGCATCTTGTCTATATTTAAGAAATATACCAGAACCAACGCTAAATCATAGCAAATATTGGCTTGCAATTGCTGAATTACTACTGACAAAATCAAATCAGTGGCGAAAAAGATTTGATAAAGACATTGGGTTTTTACCCGCAGATTTTTATAAAAATTCGAATGAAAAAAAATTAGCTCAAGATGCTAAACAGAGAATCTTTTCTTTAATAGAAAACCTTAAAAATGAAAAAAACCTATTATCTGCCTTTGAAGAATTACGATTAGCGCCTGCTTTCACTTATCAGGAATCTCAATGGAAAATATTAGATGCATTGCATACCGCATTAAAAGTAGTGACTGCTGAATTACATGTCGTATTTCAGCAACAAGGAAAAATAGATTACATTGAAAATGCCTTGGCAGCCGACACTGCATTAGGAACAGATGAGTCGCCCACTGATTTAAATTTATTATTAGATTATCAAATAAAACATATTCTGGTGGACGAGTTTCAAGATACTTCAAATAATCAATATCAATTACTCAAAAAACTTTCTGCAGGCTGGGAAGTAGGCGATGGCCGCACCTTTTTTTTAGTCGGTGACCCTATGCAATCCATCTACCGCTTTCGTGAAGCAGAAGTTGGGATATTTATCCGTACACGCCAACACGGCATAGGAAATATACCGCTTCAATCTCTTACATTGACCACTAATTTTCGTTCAACGCCCGCTATTCTTGATTGGATCAATGAGCATTTTCATCATATCTTCCCTTCTTTTGACGATATTGCGACAGGTGCCGTTTCTTATAGTAGAAGTAAAGCACATGATACTGAGCTAACAGAACACTCACATGTCACATTACACGCTTTTAAAAACGCGGAAGAAGAGACTGAAGCAAAAGCCATTACCAAATTAATCAAACAGTATAAAAATCAATATCCAGCAGAAAAAATAGCGATTTTAGTCCGCTCTCGTACGCATTTACGTCACATTGTGCTTGCTTTAAAGAAAGCGCATATTCCTTACCGAGCGATTAATATTGATCCCTTAATTGAACGTCCCTTTATTCAAGATTTGATTGCTTTAACGAGGGCATTATTTCACGTTGCCGACCGCGTTGCCTGGCTTGCTATTTTGCGTGCGCCTTGGTGCGGATTATCATTAAGTGATTTATTTATTTTATCGAATAGTCACACAAAAAAAAGTCTTTGGGAGCAATTACAAACAGATTCTATTTTTGATGAATTAAGCAGTGATGGACAAGAAAGATTACAACGTATTCTTCCTATTTTAAAAGCCAAAATGGCAGAACGTTATCGTAAAAATACACGTTATTGGATTGAAAGCACTTGGCTTTTACTAGGTGGTCCTGCTTGTTTAGAAGAAAAATCAGATTTAGAAGATGCAGATGCTTATTTTAATTTATTAGAAAAATACGAAAAAAATAGTGAGTTACTGAATCTTGATACTCTTTATGAACATGCAGGACTTTTATACGCAAAAGCAGAGACGCATACTGATGATACATTGCATATCATGACCATTCATAATGCAAAAGGACTTGAGTTTGATACCGTTATTTTACCTTCTCTTCAGCGCAAAGCATCGCATGATGAAAAACAATTGCTGCTCTGGATGGATCAACCACGCCAAGATGGAAAAAGTGCTCTTATTATAGCGCCGATCCAAGGTGTCGGAAAAAATAGTGATCCTATTTATGACTATATTAAGAGACAGCATGCGATTAAAAATAATTACGAAAAAAATCGTTTATTATATGTAGCCGCAACACGCGCTAAAAAACGTTTGGATTTATTTTTTAATATAAAAGACAAAGAAACAGTCAATACACATAGTTTACTTGAAGAATTGTGGCCTCTTGTTAAAAATAAAATTTCCTATCAAGAATCTTTTCCTCACGAAACACATGATAAAACCTATGTTCGTCATATCAAACGTTTTCCTCTTCCATGGAAAAACCCTATTCAAGAACGTAATCTCACAGAAGATATGGCTTATCATCAAAAAAATCCGGGATTCCAATTAAAAGACCCTCTCCCGAAATATAGAGGAATATTGATACATCAAATTTTACAACAAATGAGTTATTTCGGAATTTCTTGGTGGCAAGAAAAAGATTTTTCTGTTACCTCTAGTTATTTAAAAAAACACTTACTACAACTAGGCATGCCGCATACTGATCTAAATACAGAAATCGAATTCATTCATCAAGCGATTAAAAATATTTTAAATGATGAACGAGGAAAATGGATTTTATTTCCTCATCAAGAGGCAGAAGCCGAATACCGTTTGACCGCAACCATCCAAGGAAAATCGCGGCAACTCATCATGGATAGAACATTTGTGAATGATAATATTCGTTGGATCATTGATTACAAGACTTCAATTTTTAATAGAGAAAATTTATCTGAATTTTTACTCGAAGAACAAAAGAAATATCAACAACAAATGTTTTACTATTTTGAAGCAATGCGAAGCAAAGATAAAAGACCTATCCGAATGGGACTTTATTTTCCGCTCATTCCTGCGTGGCAAGAGTGGACATTTGAAGTTTAAATATTGCAACTGTTCCCGATGATGTCTACAATACTAGGGGCTTGCCATCTTCGTCAGTATTAATTTCTGGAAAGATGTTGATCGAATTTTTCATATTAAGCTTTCATCCGTTTCAAATGCTATATCTACTACGCCTTGAGGTTCAAATTGGGCAATGAAATGTTTATATGATTCAATCCGATTGCCTACTGAAGTTAGAAGTAACTGCTGGCCATAGAGCGCTATATCTTCTACGATTCGTTCATGCCGGTAATATGCCAAGATTGTCCTATTGATTTCAGTTTTTCCATAGCCCTTATAAAAATATTTTTCCTCATGCGGCCTATTCCAAATATTAGCAACACCTCCACCAATAAACATGAGGTCACGTTCTTTAGGTGCCATGATAGGATCATCCCAATCCACCATATAAATAATGTCATTTCCATCCATTAGCACATTGCCGCCATGAATATCGGAATGGCACAACACGAATTCTGGTAATTGCTCTTGAATTTGTTTTCCTAATTGTTCAGCTCTGTCTACCAGGCGATGAATTGTCACTGAATTTTTTTTCATAAAAGCTATTAACTTTAAAGCAATTTCGTCACCGCTTAATTCCGATTTAATGTGAACATAGAGCGACCGAACAGCTTCTCGCCATTTAGATGCATAATCTTCACGTCGGATCATGCGTTGAATTGACGGCGGTACATCAATTTTGTGAATTTGTTTCATCACGGCGCCGAGAGTCATCCATTGCTCGTCCGTTAAATCACGGCTAAATCCATCTTTTCCTTCGACAAATGGAGACACGATGAGGGTAAAGTCATCAATATGCTGAATGGGTTGCCCGTGCTTGGTTTTGATAGGAGGAATGATTTGTTGAATTCCAGCGTCATGTAACAGCGCTATTATAGTAGCACTAATATCATGATGATGACCGCGCTTTAGCTTTATGAAATAAGATGACTGGTCGTGCGTCTCTGCTTTATATACTGATGCGTTCAAATCTGCGCCCAAAGGAAGAAAGGTAAGCCTAGCAACTTTAATGCCATAATTAGCGTTTAGGCAATCAATAATACGCTGATCTGAAAGGGTTTGTTTCATTGTTATTTATCCTACGCATCCGCCAATAACTTTTCCAATTTCATCACGGATAAAAAAAACAAAGAAATCGGGTTGTTTCATTCCCTTTTTTTGTTTGGCTTGTTCCATGATGCCATCATTTAATGCTTGTATATCTTTTGATTTTGGATTTTTTTCATAAATTATTTGATAGTTCATTTGATTGCCTTTAAATTTACTGTTGCCTGTAGTCAGTAAGTATATCATCAATTACCCGTCTGGAATTTTCAATTTCGAGAGGGTTAGTGCCCGTTAATTCAGCACATACAAGAGATAACGTTAAAAAGATCTTATTCATGGCTGCTTTAACAGCTTGCAGGTCAAAGTCAAAGTTGGGAGATTTTTATAATAAATTGATCAATGCGGGTAAGAAAAAAATGGTTGATGACGGAGACCTGGGGAGTTACAAATAATTTTTACAACCCCCTCTCAATCCCCCTTTTTCAAAGGGGGAGAAATCTATCAATTTTTGAAGACTTCAGAAACTAATCCAAAAACAAGTCAGTAAATAACGGCACTTTTGAATCTAATGCATAATGACTAAAGTCAGTCACGCCGCGTGCTTTTAACAAATCTTCATCAATGAAAAAATTTCCTGTCGTTTTTCGGCTATCACTGGTTAACACTTCATAAGCTGCATCCGCCATAATGCTCGGTTTACGGCTAGCGCGTAAAATTTCTTTAGGAAAATTAACTGCAATGGCAGCCGTTGCAATCGTGGTTCTAGGCCAGAGTGAATTGACCGCTATGCCCGCTGATTTAAATTCTTCTGCCATGCCTAATGTACACATACTCATGCCATATTTTGACATCGTATATGCCAAATGATCTTTAAACCATTTAGGCTCCATATTCAAAGGAGGCGATAAATTTAAAATATGCGGATTTTTAGCCTGCTTTAAATGTGGAATACATGCTGCTGAACATAAAAATGTAGCGCGCACATTAACAGAAAAAATTAAATCAAATCGTTTCATGGGTGTTTCTAAGGTTGGCGCAAGAAAAATAGCGCTTGCATTATTCACTAAGATATCAAGGCCGCCGAATTTTGCGACCACTTGGGCCAGTGATTCATGTACTTTCGCTTCATCTCGCACATCAAGCATGATAGGAAAAGCCGTACCGCCTGCTGCTTCAACTTCTTTAGCAACTGAGTGGATTGTACCTTCAAGTGTTGGATGAGGCTGCTCGGTTTTAGCTGCGATGACTATTTTTGCCCCCTCTTTTGCTAGACGAAGCGCAATTTCACGCCCAATACCGCGGCTAGCGCCTGTGATAAAAACAATTTTATCTTTTAATGAAGTGGTCTGCATATTATATCCTTTCATTTTATATTTCACGCCATGATTGTCGGCCTAGCATAACAGAATGGGACGAACCTTTACACTGCTTTGAAAGAGTTGAAGCCACCGCAACCGTACTTTGTAAAAATATTTTTCGATTACTTTCACTAGAAAGAAAAAAAAGAGTGATTCGATAATAATCTGCTATTGCTTTCATTTGTTCGATCGTTGCGCAAGGATCTTCCGTCAAAAATTCAGCCACGTAATAATATTTAAATTGAGACAAAGAACCCGTACAAGTCACAGGAGACTCCCACCATGAAAGTGGTTGGCTAACTAATAGATGCGTTTCGGTAATAGGAATAATACAAGACGGCACCTGATTTAACAAAAAATTTTCAACTTCATTCAGCGTCTTGGCTGCTTCCATAAAAAAAGCATGTTGTTCTAAAACATCTTGGTTTATTTTTGTTTCTAATAAAATATTGTTTATCATGTACCAACTTAATAAAATAAGTATTTGCATAAAAATAAGCACAAAAAACAATATAAAACCAGAATTCTTATACAAGCGAACGCAATGCAACATAGGTATACCATTTATGATGTAATGGAAAGATAAATTCAAAAGATACGCCCGCCGCATGTTCCGCATTAGTTACACTTTTGATACTCTGCCCAAGCACTTGATTATTTTCTATGTTGATAAGCTCGATATGTAAAGCTTCAACACCTTCTACTAATTCTGATTTATGTTCATCATTATCTTTTTCATATAATGCATAAATAGGTTGACGCTCATCATTCAATCTCCCAGTATCACCGATAAAAAAATGTTCCTGCTCAATACGATGGATTTCAGAATTTTTTCCATACACATGACTTATTTTTTGCATAGAATTTATTTTTTGCGTACCATCACTCAATAGAACGCTCTTTTTAATGGTGATCACATCCGCTTGCTTGCAATCAGAAATTAATAATCGATCATTTGGAGAAAAAGTATCTTTAGATCCCACATAAAGCACACTATTGTTCAGAATTTTTTGAGTTAATAAACCATTCAACTTATTAGCATGCCAAATGAGCAATCCATCCGTTTCAGGTTTGATATCCTTTTCATTATCAGATTGAATTTTAGATTTTTCGCTGATGTCTATCGTTAAATGATTATTGATCGGAAAATCATTCGTTAATTTTGCACACCCTGCATAACCCGCATTTCTTAAATGATGCGCCATTAATTGACTAATCAATTCTGCGTTTTCTTTCATGCTAATTAAATTATCTTGGAATGAACGATGATTTTCTACTGCCAAATACATCTCAAATAAACAACTGACCATAAATGTACTTAAAGTTAATGCTAACATACATTCAATTAGAGTCATGCCAACCTGATTTCTTCTACCAAACATCCTGTTTCTCCCATTTGATTTTTTATACATAAATGGGGAAAATTTCCCCAATAAATACGTGCGATATAATGCGGAAAATGGCCTTGAACATTTCCCAAACCATTCGGCAGCAACGATTGATTTTCTCTGTTCCACATTTCAATTTGCTCATCTAATCCATTGTATGTGTGCAATGCACTCAGCCGTTCTGTCATATTGTTCATTTGGTTAAATGCCAGACTAAAAAAATAGGCTATTTTTAATTGTCTAAAAGAATAAACCTCAATGGCATCTAAACCAAGCAAAACAAACGATATAAGCAATAAGCTGATCAATACTTCAAGCAATGTAAAACCGTCATTTTTGATCAATTTCATATAATCCTGCTATACTATTTTTAAGGTAAGGAGAAAAAATGATGGCTGCCGAAAAACCTTTCTTAGCGCCATGTGAAGGAATTAATAAACCTCTTGATCTTGCCTCAATCGAAAAATTTCTCACTCGATTGGGTGATGGTTGGACATTAACTGCAGAAAAAAACGCTATTACAAAAGATTTTTGTTTTAAAAATTATTACCAAACCATTGCTTTTGTCAATGCCATTGCCTGGTTAACACACTTTGAAAATCATCATCCAGATTTAGAAGTCGGTTACAATCATTGCCGTGTGCGCTATACCACGCATGCCATTCATGGTTTGTCTGAAAATGATTTTATGTGTGCCAATAAAATAAATCGCTTATACCACTCACATGAAGATGCCGTTTATGACAAAAAATAATGACCCTGAAAATAATCGATCGTTGATTATGTCAGAAATTATGACGCCCGAGATGGCTAATTTTCACGGTAATGTGCACGGCGGTCATATTCTTAAACTATTAGACCGAGTCGCGTATGCCTGTGCTTCGCGATATTCAGGAAAATATATCGTGACCTTGTCCGTTGATCAAGTGATTTTCAAAGAACCGATTCATGTAGGTGAATTAGTGACATTCTATGCCTACGTCAATTACGTGGGCAAAACATCACTTGAAGTAGGCATTCGGGTAGTTGCCGAAAATTTAATAACTCAAAAACAGCGGCATACCAACACTTGTTATTTTACGATGGTCGCCTTAGATGCAAAAGGAAAACCCACGCTGGTTAAACCTCTCACGCATCACACAGAAACCGAAAAACGCCGGCATCAAGAAGCGTTACTTCGAAAAGAAGCGCGATTGAAAATCAAACCTAACAAGAAGGTTTAGGAGTAGATTTTTTTCCTGTATTTTGCTGACTCGGATTTGTTGCAGAAGATTTAAAAAAGCGAGACGATCCGACGGCACACCTTTTTTCGGGCCCCTCTCCCATCAGTAAAGATACTTGCAATAAAATTTGCGAACAACATATTTTAATAACAGTCTGATGACTTTTAACAAAAGAGAGCAAAGATTGAATATCATTTTCTGATAAAGCACCTTTTTTTTGAAACAACCTTATTGTATTTGGCAATGATTCTTGAAAAGAAAGCATCTTTTCTTTTAAAAAAACAAGGCTCGCATCAATTTGATCAAGAACAATCTTTTTGCCACCACTAAAATTGCCTTTGATCTCTTTGATATTACCTATAAGAGTCCCCAACTGCTCTATCTTATTATGATCGTAGCACCCTAATAATTCTGCTACATTAGTACCTGTTCCTTTGTGCGTGCAAATACCATTCAAGGCATTGACAAATAAATCGAACCTCGTTTTGATAAATTCAATTTCATCGCCCACCTTACGAAAGACATCAGTTGTTTTTTCATTTTTATTTGGATTTTTACTCTCTTTGACATCGGGAACATTTAGAACAGGTACAGTATTAGCCAGTACACTCATATTGGTATTTTTATTTTCAGGAGGAGCAGCTTTGGTCTTTTCCTCATAGGTGAATTGATTATCAGATTTTTTCTTCCATTGAGTTAATCGTAATCTCAATAAGGTGAGAAAATGAGCGAACATTGTTGTATTTTCATTTGAAATAGCATAAGTCACTTGTTTTTTAACATTTCCCTCACTATCAGTAATAGTGTCAACAACACATCGCAGCTTATAATCATTACTTCCTTGTCTAGCTGTATTGAATAGAAACCGTGCTATTATCCCCATATCGTAGTCCTCGCCAGGACAATAAACAAAATCTATAGCATTTTCCCCTCTTGTAATTAATTCCGCATGAATCGGCATAAGAAAAATTTCCTCGGATGAGACCTTATAATTGGTCTAATTTTATACAAAATTATTTATTTTGTATATAGGAAAGTTTCTCTTAAACCTTAACGAAATCTTATGACCCTGGCTGGAGTCACTTCAGAAGTGGACGGCAGCACGTTTGCATTAACCAAATCAGCCGCTAATTCTGAGTCTTTTTCTTCCTCCAGAGCAGGCATAGGCAAATAAGGCCGCATCTCAACGTCACAATTCTTGCATTCTTTATACGGTATATTGTTTTTATCAGCCTTGTCTTTTATTAATTCAATAAAATTAGCTGCAATCCCCTTTTGAAATGAAGCGCGAGTAGCCGTATAAATGCAAAAAAACTCTCCCTCGGCGGTTTTTACCTGTCTATCTTCTGCGACGTGACGATATAGTTGAGTTAAGCTACGTAAGAAGGGACCCACATCCTCTGGCAGCTTCCCCGAATCAAGCGCTACTATTTGTTCTCTCGATATTAATATCAACGGAGTTTGCATTTTTCAATCCTCTTTAACCATAACGATTCGCGAAATCCTTCATAAAATGAATTAAGGCATCAACGCCCTCTTCTGGCATCGCGTTATACATACTTGCACGCACACCACCCGCTAAACGATGGCCTTTCAAATTAGTCAAGCCCGCATCACGAGCTAATTCTAAAAAACGCGGCGTTAAATCTGCTTTCGTTAAATTAAATGGAATATTCATGGTCGAACGGCAATCGGGATGCACGCTATTACTGTAAAATTCATGATGATGATCAATATATCCATACAATTTTTTAGCTTTTCGCTGATTCATTTCTGCGAATGCCTTAACACCGCCTTTTTGTTTCATCCATGCTAATACCAATCCTGCGATATACCAGGCATAAGTCGGCGGCGTATTATAAAAAGATTTATTTTCTGCCTGCACTTTGTAGGAATATAATGCCGGTGTATTGGGTAAAGCTTCTTTAATTAAATCATCACGAATAATGACAACATGAATACCTGCTTGTCCAATATTTTTTTGAGCGCCCGCATAAATAACGCCATACTGAGCCACATCAATAGGCTTTGACAAAAGCAACGAAGTCATATCAGCGACTAATGGTACGTTTCCTGTTTTTGGCACCCAATGAAATTCAACGCCTTCAATAGTTTCATTTGGAGTGTAATGTAAATAAGAAGCATCAGGGTTTAACGACCATTTTTCTTGTTGTGGAATTTGAACAAGTGAGTGACTGATTTCGATTTCAGAAGCAATATTAATATTTCCATAACGTTTTGCTTCATCAATTGCTTTTTTAGACCAAATACCGGTATCCACATAATCCGCGTTTTTTGAATCACCCAGCAAATTTAACGGCACCATGGCAAACTGTACTGATGCACCACCCGCTAAAAATAATACATGATAATGATTAGGAATATTCATCAATTCACGTAAATTAGCCTCTGCTTCCTCAGCAACCACTTTAAATTCAGCGCCTCGATGACCCAATTCCATAATAGACATGCCAGTGCCATGCCAATCCAACATTTCAGCTTGGGCTTGCAACAATACCTCTTCAGGCAACATCGCGGGCCCCGCGCTAAAATTAAATATTTTCCGCATTCTCACTCTCCTTACATCAATAGCAATATTGCACAATTTTCGTTATTATTAAGTGGTTTTCGAGGAGTATAATATGACTGTTCCAGAAATGATTCAATTCATCGTTGCAATGATTATTATGATGAATCCGTTGGGTTCTTTATCGATATTTCTAGATTTGACCCGGAAAAGTCTTGTTCATGAACAACGTAAAACAGCATTAGAAGCAACACTCGCTATTTTAATCATCATGTTAGTCACTTTATGGAGTGGCCGCGCATTGCTCGCGCTTTTAGGAATTACCATCCCTGCATTTCGTTTTGCAGGCGGAATTATTTTATTATTAATGGGACTTTCCATGCTGCAATCCCGCGAAAGTGCTGTCAGTCACACATCAGAAGATGACGAAGCTGCCAAAGAACGCGTATCGATTTCGATTGTCCCCTTAGCATTACCCGTGATCGTAGGGCCTGGTGCTATTAGTACGTTAATTATTATCGCCGGCGATTACCCACAACTCATGAATAAAATGATCATGTCAGTGATTTGTGTACTGCTTGCAATAGGCATGGGCATTATGCTGTATTTTGCAGTTCCCATTGCAAAAACGGTGGGAACATCGGTGATTAAAGTTGTCACCCGCATCATGGGTATGATCATTATGGCAATTGCAGTAGGTATGTTAGCAGATGGATTAATTGGTTTATTTCCGATGATGCAGTAAATGTGGTGGATTACGGCAAAATGCGCCTAATCCACCCTACATTGATATAGTGTAATTTTTATTTTGCAAAATTTTTATGTCGAGCCGTTACCGCCTAACCTTCTAGTAGGGCTATTTAGGGGTGTCTGAGGTGGTACTCCCTGAATAGATGTTCTGGGAGGAACAATAAACATAACCTGTCGCGCTCTAGTACCAGGTACTACCGGTGGAGGCGGCGGCACTTCTATTTTTTCCTCTGTGTTTCGTTGAGCAGGTGCCTTTTGCAGGACTTCAAGTCTTTGTCTAAGGCGATCATATTCACCTGCATGTTCACTTTCTTTTGCTTGATTATCTACTTTTAGATAAAGCTCTTGTAATTGTTTATGCGCATCACCGACTCGGCTGCAATAAAGCATAGGTTCTTTATCAAAACTAATTAATTCTTTTCTAAGCGCAAGTCCTGCTTCAATTGAAGCAATTGCTGCAGGATAATTCTTCCCTATCTTATAGGCTAAACCCATATGAAATAACCAAGATGAATGATCTTGCGACCTCTTTCGAAGAGGATCTCTAGCAAATAAATCCCCTGCCATTTCTAAATCACATATACCTTCTTGATATAATTTTTCTTTTGCCATTTCTAATCCCTGCATGCCTCCTTGATGCAAAGTAAATTCAAGTGGCCCCATCATTTCTGATGCCCGCACTTTAGCCAAACCGCAATAATCATACATAATCGGCAAACGGCCTCGCACATCTGTCAGTTTTTCATAATCCCTTGCTGCTGTTCTCCCCCTCTCAAAAGCTTCTATCGCCAATGGGTAATTTTGTTTGATTAAATAAGCAATACCTAAATTTCGTTGAATATCATATGCAACTCTCGATCTTGAAGAAAGATCAGTGATCTTATCGCACTCATTTTTTGCTGCAGTAAATTCCACAATGGATTGATCAATTTCCTTATGTTCACGCTTGATATTGGCCTGCGCGCACTGCACTGCCGTTCTGATATAGAGCTTTTCTTGCGGATCTAGCTTCTCTTCCTCTAATTTTTTTAATGCGTTTTTTAAACATTCAGAAGCAGGATCAAAATTGCCTTGCTCATTGAAAGTAATACCGATAAAGGCGAGCTCTTTACTAGTAAGATTTTTTCCTTGTTTAAGTAATTCTTCTGCAAGCGCCGCTTGTTTTGCAATGACATCTGAATTTCTACCGTGATCGTAACTTTCATAGGGATTTAATTCTTGTCTTGGTTGACTCATCTTTTCTTCCTTTTAAATAAAAAATTTTCCTCGGAAGAATATACTAACCCGCTGCCCGCTGCAAGCGATCAGAAATTGCATGCCATTCATCTTCATGCGGCACATCTTCAATCATAATTTGCTGAAAATTTTTTTTATCGAGGGCGCGCAGCACAGAATAAATATCATGTGCATATTGTTTTGGATTAAGCGGCATGACCACACTTTCTTCATTCCATTTTTTAAAACCGACGATCGCAAACAATCGATCCTGTTGATTATTTTTTAAAAATTCAGTTAACTCTTCCGTACTTAACAAACATGTTTTAGTTAGAGGCGCATAATGCGAAATGTGCGATCCTGAAACACGCGGAATATTTTTCTTTTTGATCGATAAAGGTTCTTGTAGTGCCACTTCAATTTGTTCTTGTGTCACCATCCCAGGACGTAAAACAATAGGTTTCGCGCCGCTCATGTCAACAATAGTTGATTCAAGACCGATTTCACAAGGGCCCCCGTCTAAAATCAAATTGACCGCATCACCTAATTCTTCATGCACAGCATCGGCTGTTGTAGGACTAATACGGCCAAATTGATTAGCTGAAGGTGCTGCAAGTCCGCCGCCAAATGCATGTAATAATTCTTCTGCAATCGGATGTTTTGGAATACGGATTCCAATCGTATCTTGGCTCCCTGTAATAAGATCAGAAACATGAGGCGCTTTTTTCAAAATAAGCGTTAAGGGCCCTGGCCAAAAAACATTTGCGAGCAGCAGTGCATGAGGCGAGATATCCCGTGCCCATAATGGCAATTGCATTATATCTGCAATATGAACAATCAAGGGGTGGTCCATGGGCCTTTTTTTGGCAAGAAAAATCTTCTTTAAAGCGGACTCATTGCTCGCATCCCCGCCTAACCCATAAACGGTTTCTGTTGGAAAAGCGACTAAACCGCCTGCTTTTAAAATACTAACTGCTTGTTTTATATTGTTTATCATTCTTTCTACTTTATCAAAAGTGCTATCTTAGGTAAGATACCTGCATGAATAACCTTGAAAATACAGCGGAAACAGAAGAAATCGCCCCTATCGCTTTAGTTCGCGGCCAGGCATTCACGACGCTGCCTAAAGATCTTTATATTCCGCCCGATGCGATGGAAGTTTTCTTGGAAGCCTTTGCGGGGCCCCTAGATCTTCTGCTCTACCTCATTAAAAAACAAAACTTAGATATTCTTGATATCCCGATTGCCGAAGTCACTCGTCAATATATGGAATATGTTGAGTTAATGAAAGAAGTGTCCCTGGAACTCGCTGCTGAATATCTCGTCATGGCAGCCATTTTAGCAGAAATCAAATCACGCATGCTATTGCCGCGCCCTGAAAATAGCGAAGGAACAGAAGAAGATCCTCGCGCAGAACTTATCAGACGATTGCAAGAATATGAACGCATTAAAAAAGCGGCTGAGGATTTAGATACGCTCCCGCGTCATGGCCGTGATACTTTTACTGCAAATGCTGAAATACCTGAAATTTCTTTTGAAAAACCAAAACCGAGCGTCAATCTGCAAGAATTATTGCTCGCTTTGGCAGATGTCTTAAAACGCGCTGAATTAAACGCAAGTCACAGCATTCATCGAGAAATCTTATCCGTACACGAACGCATGACACTTATTTTATCGGCCCTTCAGGAACAAAAATTCCTTACCTTTTCGAGTTTCTTTACCCCCAAAGAAGGACGTTTAGGCGTTGTTGTGACCTTTTTAGCCATGCTAGAATTGTTGAAAGATCATTTAATTGAATTTGTGCAGGCAGCCCCTTTTGCACCCATCCACTTAAAAGTGGCGGAAAATACCCATGAATCATGAACAATTACCCTTTATTCTTGAAGCTGCCTTAATGGCAGCAGGCCGTCCTTTATCAATCACCGAGTTACAAAAATTATTTGAAGAAGGGCAACAACCTGAGGCAACTGATATTAAAGAAGCATTGAAAGCGCTTAAAGAACATTATGCCGCCCGCGGTATTGAATTAAAGGAACTTGCGAGCGGTTATCAATTTCAAGCAAAACAAGAATTTAGCTATTGGCTTGCCAAACTTTGGGAAGAGCGCCCTCCCCGTTATTCACGCGCATTACTTGAAACACTTGCTTTAATTGCTTATCGACAACCGATCACTCGTGCCGAAATCGAAGAAATTCGTGGTGTGACTGTTAGCTCTCACATTACTAAAACCTTAGTAGAACGCGAATGGATCCGAATAGTTGGTTATCGCGATGTACCAGGAAAACCTGCCTTATATGGCACGACCAAAGAATTTCTTGATCATTTTAATTTGAAAAGCTTAAAAGAATTACCCACCCTTACCGAGCTTCAAAACTTAGAACAGCTCGAAGAAAAATTACACGTTCAATTGGAGTTATCAGGGGATGCAGAAAAAAATACCCTCTCTGCCGATGAGTGAAAAAATTCAAAAAGTATTAGCCAATGCAGGTTTAGGTTCCCGCCGTCAAATAGAAAATTGGTTGCGCGAGGAAAGAATTTCTGTCAATGGCAAAACAGCAAAACTGGGCGATCGAATTACGCTAGATGCCAAAGTTCGCGTGGATGGCCACGAAATCAAATTAGTTAAAAGCACGACCCAAAAATGCCGCGTGCTGCTTTATCACAAACCCGAAGGCGAAATCTGTTCCAGTAAAGATCCAGAAGGTCGGCCCACTGTGTTTGATCGGTTACCTTTATTACGTAATGGCCGTTGGATTTCAATCGGACGTTTAGATTTCAACACCTCCGGCATTTTACTTTTCACCAATGATGGCGAATTAGCGCATAAACTCATGCACCCTTCCTCCCAAATTGAACGTGAATATGCGGTCCGCATCCATGGGCGCGTGACCGATGCACTGCTAAAAACTTTGAAAAAAGGCATTACCTTAGAAGACGGGCCTGCGCATTTTGAACAAATTATTGATGCAGGCGGTGAAGGGACCAATCATTGGTATCACGTCCTAGTCAAAGAAGGGCGCAATCGTTTAGTCCGCCGTGTGTGGGAATCACAAGGGGTTACCGTCAGTCGTTTAATTCGCATTCGATTTGGTGCACTGATGCTGCCAAGAAGACTGCCGCACGGTAAATGGCAAGAATTAACGTTAGATGAAAAAAACTCTTTATTGAAAGGAATCATATCAAAAAATTTGCTGTGCCAATAAAGTAAAAAATAACCTGGACTTGTTACTCAAGGAGGAGTGATATCAATGCCATTGAATGAAACCCAACGCTATACCATTAAAGCTGCTACAGAATCTTTTTTCAGTGATTTGCCTAAAGAAGAAAAAAATCTTTCTTCCGCTATAGACGCTTTTAACCAAGCATTTATGAAAATGCTCCATCATAATCATGGATTATTTCTGTTACAACAATGTATTCATGCATCAGAATTTTTTTTCCAGAAACTTGAAAAATTCGGAGAAAATACAACAGTAGGCGAGGTTCAAGAGTACATTCTTGAAGAAATTTCTGTTGCCATCGAAGAGGCTGCAAAAGAAATCCATCAAACAGCCTTGGCATTAGGATGGGAAAAAGAAGCTCTCCAAAACCATATTCAAAATCGCTCGGAATACAAAAAACTCTTTATTTCAAAACCACGGCCGAGAGAAAATAATTATTCAGAAGTTTATTCAGTCATACATGATTCTGAACGCATGCTAAGCGCTGGTTTGGTTTTAAATGAACAAGCGCGGCGAATAAATTTAATGATCATCACTAAAATTCGACCAGAAATAAATAACACCATCTATTTAGCTGATTTCCCTGAAAATGAAGAAATGCTAAATGACCTTATCAATAGCCTTAAAAAAAATCTCGCCAAAGAAAAAGCGATTGATACCGCATTACAAAATATTTTTACTAATTTATTACAAAAAAATATACTCACTCAAGATGAAAAAAATAAGATAACGAGAGAAGCATCTCTATTGCTTACCTATAAAATATATCACACTATTTTCACCAAAAATAAAGAAAGTTTTTCCCGTATTTTTCAATTAACAAACACAGAAATTAAAATACTTGAATCCCCAATTGTAAGGAATTATATTTCTCACGAGAGAATTTCATTAAATGATGCAATAAAATTAACTCAAAAAGAAATTTTTAACCTCAGCTTCCCTAGCTTATTAAACTTTATCAATTTAAATAAAATAACCGTCGATCAAGCAAAAAATACGTCTGTTGATTCAAGAGCCGTGATCAGCGATGAATTTTATTTTCAATTAATAAAAGACGGAAAATTAAATTTCAATATCATGCAAAATTTAGATTCAGAATCAGCCAAATACTTAATGAATCCAGGCATAAAAAAATTATTTTCAAATCCTTATATTTGCTGGTTTTTATCGGCAGGTTCGCTTCAAATAATAGATCTTCAAAAAATTTCATATAGAGAATTTAACCATTACCATTTTGATTTAAGCGATCGAAAAAATGATTGGCTTAATCTTTCCTATGTAAAAATGATTATTGATAATTTTATTTTATTAACTTCAGATCATTTACTGACCGATATTGAATTAGAATATATTTATGACAATTTAGATACGCTTTGCTCTACCCTATACATAGAAAATAATACGACAGAATCTAAACGCTCTAATTTATTTTACTGCGGATCACAGATATTTAAAAATCCCCTTAATTTATTAAGTGATATATACTTACTAGAGACAGCAAAAATCAATTTAAATACACGGCTTCAAGCACTAATGGACGGACGTCCAATTCAATTAAATAAAAGAACTCTGGATAGTTTCTCTCACTTTGTAGTCACCTGCAAACAAGTTAATTTTAATTTTAACAAAATTCTTCATCATGAAATTGAAAAACGGATTTATCATGCCTTGAGTACCGATGACAGCAATGCAATAAAAGAAATTATTTCCCAGAAAAGAAATTTAAATTTAACGAAGAGCATGCTCATCAAATATTTATTAAATACTATTAAGAAAAAGATTAAAACAGAGTTTGATAGAAAAAAAATAGCGATTTTCAATGAAATGTTGAATGAAATATCTGCAGCAAATCAAAACGATTCTTTTTATAAACCCATGGGTATTACCGTCTGCAAAGATAGCGGACGAGAAAATTATTGGAAAAATGCTTTTTTTAAAATTAAAAAAATTGCAGATGAAGCGAGCGAACATAAAGAAGATCTGCCATCAGTAGATCATTTTTTTAAAAAATCAACGCAAGAATTTTGCCGGCATATTAGCACATGCAGCATGGTATTATTATCTAGTTAAAAAATTCTTTCCATTTAAACAGCACCACTAATGCATCCCGGGGAGATAAAGCATTAGGATCTAAATTTTTTAATTCGGCAATCACCGGGTGATCTTTATTTTCTTCCACTCGCGAAAATAAGTCTATTTGATAAGAATGGTTCTTTGCATCAGCCTCAAGTTCTTGTAATTTTTTCTTTGCTAACTGAATCACACTATGCGGTACTCCTGCTAATTGCGCCACTTGGATACCATAACTTTGATTGGCAGGGCCTTCCTGAACTGTGTGTAAAAAAATAATTTTATCGTGATGCATCTTAGCATCAAAATGTATATTTTTGACTGTACTGATTTCATCGGCCAGTGAAGTTAATTCAAAATAATGCGTTGCAAATAAACTAAATGCATTAATTTTTTTTGCAAGATGCGCAGCCGTTGCAAACGCTAACGACAAACCATCAAATGTACTGGTACCACGGCCAATTTCATCCAGCAATACTAAACTATCCTGCGTTGCATGATGTAAAATAGCAGCGGTCTCTGTCATCTCTACCATAAAAGTTGAACGGCCGCCCGCTAAATCATCGGACGCTCCAATACGCGTAAAAATGCGATCAACATGACCAATGCGCGCCTCTCTCGCTGGAACAAATGAGCCCGTATAACTCAGCAGCACAATTAAAGCAATTTGCCGCATATACGTTGATTTGCCGCCCATATTGGGGCCAGTAATCATCAACATACGTTCTTTTTCCGTTAAATGTACGTCGTTTGGAATAAACGGTTCTGTTAAAACCGATTCTATGACTGGATGCCGGCCTCCTAGAATATGAATTTCTGATTGTTCTGTTAATACAGGGCACGTCCAATGCAACGTATCTGCACGCTCAGCAAAATTAACGAATACATCCAACTCTGCTAATGCTGCTGCTGATTGTTGCAATAAAGAAAGTTCAGTCATTATTTTTTCTAATAATGCTTCGTAAAGAATTTTTTCTCGCGCTAATGCTTTTTCACGACTGCTTAATGCTTTATCTTCAAATGCTTTTAGTTCAGGCGTGATAAATCGCTCGGTATTTTTCAATGTTTGCCGGCGAATATAATCAAGAGGTGCATTCTCTGCTTGCACACGGCTTATTTCAATATAAAAACCATGAACGCGATTGTAACCCACTTTTAATGTTGAAAACCCAGTGCGCTTTTTTTCACGCTCTTCAAGCTCCATTAAAAATTTCCCGGCATTTTCACTGAGTGTGAGAAGCTCATCTAATTCTGCATCATAACCCATGGCAATGACACCGCCATCACGAAGAGTGATTGGCGGATTTTCTACGACAGCTTTTTGTAATAGAGCGGAAAGCACTGGAAATTCACTGATATCATGCATTAACGTTTTTAAACGCAGCGCTGAAAAAATACGTAATTCCTGCTGCAATGCCGGCAATAATAATAACGTATGCCGCAAACCCACTAAATCACGCGGACGTGCAGATTTTAAGGCAACACGCGCAAGAATTCTTTCTACATCATCTGTTTGTTTTAAAATCGCATGCAACTTAAAATAATGTCTTCCTTGCAATAAATTTTTAATGCTCTCTTGTCGTTCTACTAACACGGATTGTTGCCGTAATGGCCGATGAATCCAGCGTTTTAGTAAACGGCTGCCCATCGCACTTGCCGTATAGTCCAATACAGAGGCCAACGTATTGTCAGGAGCATTCATCAAATTGGTTGTTAATTCAAGATTTCTGCGTGTTGCTGCATCTAAAATCAAACTATCTGAACGATGTTCTACATAAATAGCACGAATATGCGGTAAATATGCGCGTTGTGTTTCTCTCACATAATGCAGCAATGAACCCGCTGCCATTAATGCGATATGCATATCAGTACAGCCGAAACCTGCAAGATCTTTCGTTTGCATTTGCTCGATCAATAAACGCTTCGCTTTTTCTAATTCAAATTCCCAAGGAGAACGCTTACGCATTCCCTGTAAAACAAACGGCGGCTTAAAATCTTCACTGACCAATAATTCAGTGGGTTTTAAACGTTCTAATTCACTTTGAAGCGCTTCTACACCTTCTACTTCTAACAAATGAAAACGGCCACTGCTCATATCTAATGTTGCAATACCAAAATGATTATTTTGTTCATACATTGCCGCTAATAAATTATCTCGATGGTCATCCAAAAATGCTGCATCACTGACAGTGCCCGGTGTTAAAATCCGTACCACTTGCCTCTCAACTGGCCCAACACTCGTCTTAGGATCGCCCACTTGTTCGCAAATAGCGATTGATAACCCATGCCGCAATAATTTGGCAATATAAGATTCCGCTGCATGATAAGGCACGCCCGCCATCGGAATTGCTTTGCCCGCTGACTGCCCGCGTGCAGTTAAAGTGATATCTAATAATCGCGCGGCTTCCTTAGCATCGTCATAAAATAATTCATAAAAATCACCCATACGGTAAAACAACAAAGTGTGCGGATACTCTGTTTTAATACGTAAATATTGCTGCATCATCGGAGTATGATGCTGGGCAGCGCTCAGTTCTGCAAGCATAGCAATTTCTCTCTTCGCGTGTTATGGTTTTACACCCTGAAACATAACTCAAAGCACATTAAAATGGAACATTATCGTTAAATAAGAAAACGCTAGTAAAATATGCGCGCCGCCGCTATCTCCTCGTCGGCGATAGAAAATGTTTTCTCCCGTTGAAGAGTACAATGAAATCATAGTATGATGCATTGTTCCAATCACCTGACAGACATCACATGTCGCACACCATTCAGAAACTCTCATCTGCACTCGGCGCTCAATTAAAAAAACGCCAATGGAAATTAGTCACCGCTGAATCTTGTACAGGTGGCGGGCTTGCCTATTTTGTCACTCATGTTGCCGGCAGTTCTGATTGGTTTGAACGCGGGTTTGTCACCTATAGCAATTTAGCGAAAGAAGAATTATTGGGCGTAAAAGCAGCGACTTTACGTCAATATGGGGCGGTGAGCGAAGAAACCGCGCGTGAAATGGCAGAAGGTGCGTTACGTCACAGCAAAGGAGATGTTAGTATTGCCATCACGGGCATCGCGGGGCCTTCCGGTGGAACAGTAGAGAAACCTGTCGGCACTGTTTGGTTTGGCTTAGCAGGAAATCATGCGAAAACCAAAACCAGTGTGCATGTTTTATCCGGTAATCGTGAAAAGATTCGCGAACAATCGATTCAAATTGCCCTCGAAAAGTTGTTACAATTTATTGCATAAAGCACACCCCTATTAACTTAGCAAAAGGACGCCACAATGGAAGAGAATAAGAAAAAAGCATTAGGTGCAGCCTTAAGTCAAATTGAACGCCAATTTGGCAAAGGTTCTGTCATGCGCCTCGGAGACGCAAGCAGCACACGTGATATCGAGGTCATTTCAACCGGCTCACTCGCTCTTGATATTGCACTGGGCGTCGGTGGTTTACCGCGCGGCCGCGTCGTTGAAATTTATGGTCCAGAATCATCCGGTAAAACTACTTTGACCCTTCAAGTCATCGCAGCCTGCCAACGACAAGGCGGCACAGCTGCATTTGTCGATGCAGAACATGCACTCGATCCCGCCTATGCCAAACGCTTAGGCGTTAATGTCGATGAACTTTTGATATCGCAGCCTGATACCGGCGAACAAGCACTGGAAATTACTGATATGCTGGTGCGCTCAAGCGCTGTTGATATCGTCGTTGTTGATTCTGTCGCAGCACTCACCCCCAAAGCTGAAATTGAAGGCGAAATGGGTGATTCACACATGGGCTTGCAAGCACGCTTGATGTCACAAGCTTTACGAAAATTGACAGCTAACATTAAACGTTCGAATACATTAGTCATTTTCATTAATCAAATCCGCATGAAAATCGGCGTCATGTTTGGTAACCCCGAAACAACGACGGGCGGTAATGCACTGAAATTTTATGCATCCGTACGCTTAGATATCCGCCGCACAGGCAGCGTTAAAAACGGCGATGAAGTGGTAGGCAGCGAAACCCGTGTCAAAGTCGTGAAAAACAAAGTGGCCCCGCCCTTCAGACAAGCTGAATTTGATATTCTTTATAACGAAGGTATTTCGCGTGAAGGAGAAATTATTGAACTTGGCGTGCTCCATAACTTAGTCGACAAAGCAGGTGCTTGGTTTAGTTATAAAAACCAACGCATTGGCCAAGGTAAAGATAACGCCCGTATTTTCTTAAAAGAACATAAAGAAATTGCCGAAGAGATTGAAAAACAAATTCGGGAAAAGCTCTTGCACAGTGTCAAATCAACTGCTGAAACGAATGAAAATGAAGTTGAGGAAGCAACCGCCTGAGTAACGTAAAAAATATTCGGCGTGCTGCATTGGATTTGCTCGCACGCCGTGAACATTCTGAAAAAGAGTTATGGCGTAAATTGTTGCTGAAAGGATTTAGTGAACCTGATATTCACTTGATGATCGAAAAATTGGTGCAAGAAAAATTAATCAACCATGACCGCTTCATTGAACACTATATTTATTCCCGTCGCACCAAAGGATTTGGGCCCCTCAGGATTAAAGTAGAATTGATACAGCGCGGCCTTTCTGAAGAACTCATTGATCATCATCTTAAGATCGCCGATAATGCATGGTTTACTCAAATACTTGCTATATGGCAAAAACGCTTTAAAAATAGTATGCCGAACGATCCAAAATCTTCTGCAAAGCACATGCGCTTTTTGCAGCAAAGAGGTTTTACAAGCGAACAAATTAAAAGCATTTTAAATAGCGAAGATCACCATGACAACTAAAAAATTAAGCGCTAACCAAATCAGGCATTTATTTTTAGAATATTTTCGTGAACAACATCATGAAATAGTCAAAAGTAGTTCACTGGTTCCAAGTAATGATCCTACATTATTGTTTACCAACGCGGGCATGGTGCAATTTAAAGATGTTTTTTTAGGAAATGAAAAACGCCCTTATCAACGTGCGGCATCCTCACAACGGTGTGTACGCGCAGGCGGTAAACATAACGATCTTGAAAATGTGGGTTATACTGCACGCCATCACACTTTTTTTGAAATGCTCGGCAATTTTAGTTTTGGTGATTATTTCAAACAAGACGCTATCCGTTTTGCGTGGGAATTTTTGACCCGCGTTTTAAAATTATCTCCCAAAAAACTGTGGGTCACTGTGTATGAAGAAGATGATGAGGCAGCGGATATTTGGTTAAACGAAATAAAAATCGATCCCGCACGCTTTACACGTTGTGGTGAACACAGTAATTTCTGGTCAATGGGCCCTACAGGCCCTTGCGGCTCATGCACCGAAATTTTTTATGATCATGGCCCTGATATCGTTGGCGGACCGCCCGGGAGCCACGATGAAGACGGCGATCGCTATGTTGAAATTTGGAATTTAGTTTTCATGCAATATGACCGCACATCGGATGGTTCCCTCACTAAACTTCCAAAACCCTCTGTTGATACCGGCATGGGACTTGAACGCATTACCGCTGTGATGCAAGGCGTTCATAATAATTATGATACTGATTTATTCCAAGGATTAATTAAATGTATTGCGAAATTAACTCACACGAAAGATTTGACTCATACTTCTTTGCGCGTGATTGCTGATCATATTCGTTCTTGCGCTTTTTTAATGACTGACGGTGTTGCACCCTCCAATGAAGGGCGTGGTTATGTCTTACGCCGTATTATCCGCCGTGCATTACGTCATGGCCACAAATTAGGACTGAGCAAACCATTCTTTTTTAAATTGGTAAAACCGTTAGTTGCTGAAATGGGCGATGCTTATCCTGAATTACAAAAAGCACAATTACACGTTGAAAAAATATTAAAGCAAGAAGAAGAGCAATTTAGCGTGACACTCTCACAAGGATTAAAGTTATTTGAAGAAGTTGTCTCTGAATTAGCGGGCACCCTCATTCCGGGTAGTACGGTATTTAAGTTATATGATACTTATGGTTTTCCTCTTGATTTAACGAGAGACATGGCGCGTGAACGCAATTTACACATTGATCTTGAAGGTTTTGAAACAGAAATGACAAAACAGCGGGAACGCTCGCGTGATGCCAGTAAATTTGATGCCGATTATCAAACAGTTTCAGCTGATCACCCTGCAACAGAATTTATTGGCTATAAAAATTTGTTAGCTGAAAAAATACTCGAAAAAAGTCAAGTAATCGCCTTATATCGTGATGGAAAAACAGTGGAGATATTAAAAGCGGGTGAAAAAGGTTCTGTCATTTTAGATCAAACATCTTTTTATGCAGAATCGGGCGGCCAAGTAGGTGATCAGGGTCTATTGCAAACCTCTGATAGTGTATTTGAAGTCAACGATACGCAAAAACAAGGACAAACTTATCTGCATCTTGGTATTTTAAAAAAAGGCGAGCTTGCAATAGGCGATCAAATTTTACCTATCGTTGATGCTAAACGGCGTGCTGCGACGGTCTTAAATCATACTGCAACTCATTTATTACATATGGTGCTGCGTAAAATATTAGGCACACATGTTATTCAAAAAGGTTCTCTGGTTGAACCAGAACGTTTACGTTTTGATTTTTCGCATTCATCTCCCTTAACTTCTGATGAAATCAAAAAAATCGAAAAAGAAGTCAATGCAGAAATTCGCGCAGATCATGCGAGCGTTGTACGCATCACAAACCCGAAAGAAGCGATTCAAAGCGGCGCATTGGGTCTCTTTGAAGAAAAATACGGTGATAAAGTGCGGGTCGTTAAATTTGGCGAATCCGTTGAACTCTGCGGCGGCACACACGCACATCATACCGGCGAAATAGGTATTTTTAAAATCGTCTCTGAATCAGGCGTTTCCGCCGGTATTCGCCGCATTGAAGCAGTGACAGGCGAAGGTGCTTTAGAATGGCTTGAAAACCGCACGCTAGATTATCAAAAAAAATGGCAGCAAGCAGATGAAAAGACACGTCAGTTAGAAAAGCAATTGGCGCAGCTTAAAGATAAATTGGCAAACAACATGGGTCAAGATTTAGCATCGCACGCTAAAAATATAGATGGCATACAGGTGTTAACCGCTGTACTTAATCACGTTGACACAAAATCACTGCGCAGTACTGTCGATCAATTAAAAAATAAATTAGGCAGTGCAGTCATTGTGCTTGCCGCTATTGACAAAGGTAAAGTCAGTGTAGTCGCTGGAATCACAAAAGATCATACGAACCATATGAAAGCGGGTGAGCTTGTTAGCATGATTGCAACCCAGATTGGCGGCAAAGGCGGCGGACGGCCTGATTTAGCAGAAGCTGGGGGAAATAAACCTGAAAACATTGAAAAAGCACTTCAGTTAGTTGAAGCATGGGTAAAAGAAAAAATCCTTAAAAATACTTAATTTTAAGCGAGAATCTATAGCTTGGCAGAACAGGATCATATAAAATAAGCGTTTTTTAGGAAAAAAATAGTAATGGCGCTCATCGTACAAAAATATGGCGGTAGTTCTGTCGGCACCCTTGATCGTATTCACCACGTCGCTTCTAAGATTATCAGCACCAAACAACTTGGCCATTATGTAGTGGTGGTGGTTTCTGCTATGCAGGGTGAAACAGACCGTCTCATCCAATTAGCAGAAAGTTTGACGCCTGAGCCTAATCTACGGGAATACGATGCGCTAGTCGCAACAGGCGAACAAGTCTCAACCGCTCTTCTTGCCATGGCGTTAAATGCCAAGCAATGTCCTGCCCGCTCTTATACGAGTTTACAAGTCGGGATAAAAACCGACGATGCGCATGCAAAAGCACGTATTTTAGATGTCAAGACAGAGGCCATCCGAGAGGATTTGGCAAAAGGCCATATTGTGGTAATTGCAGGCTTTCAAGGCGTTAATATGCGAGGAGATATCACAACCTTAGGCCGCGGCGGCTCTGATACGACTGCAGTTGCATTAGCTGCTGCTTTAAAAGCGGATGAATGCCAAATTTATACGGATGTGGCTGGTGTCTATACTACTGATCCGCATCTATTGCCTGAAGCTTCCTTGCTTTCGCATATCAGCTTTGAAGAAATGCTTGAAATGGCGAGTTTGGGCGCCAAAGTATTACAAATGCGCTCCGTTGAATTGGCCAGTAAACATCAAATTCCGATTCGTGTACTTTCAACGTTTACTGATGGGCCAGGCACTTTAGTCACACTGGAGGATAAGATTATGCAAAAACGTTTAGTATCAGGCATTGCTTTCAGCCGTGAAGAAGCCCTTTTATCGCTTGCTGGTGTCCCTAATCAAGCAGGTGTTGAAGGAAAAATTTTAAGTAAAATCAGCCAAGCCAACATTGAAATCGATATGATTGCCCAAAATGCGAGTGACAAGGCAACCACTGACTTTACCTTTACAGTGCGCCGTAAAGACCATCAAAAGACCTTACACATCATCGAATCGCTTGCGAAAGAGTTGAATGCCACTGCTGTAAAAAGCAATCCAGCGGTTGCTAAACTTTCTTTGGTAGGAATTGGCATGCGCTCTCATGCGGGTGTTGCCAGCACCATGTTTAATGCGCTGGGCAGTAAAGGCATTAATATTCAGATGATTACCACCTCCGAAATCAAAATTTCTGTTGTGATCGATGAAAAAATGCTGGAGGAAGGGGTCAAAGTGGTGCATGAAGCCTTTGCGCTGGATAAGCTTGCAACCCCTGCTCATATGGAAACATAAACGGCTTTTCATCAATAAATTATTGCAAAAAGATGTAAATCTTATTTGCACAAAGATAGCATATTGTTTAACATTGCTGACTTTGATAAATATTAAAACCGAGATATTGCAACAACGTGTGATATTTAGGGATATAAGTACTATACAACAAGGCAGTTTAAAGGAGATGGATAAATGCTCATATTGACGCGACGCGTGGGAGAAACACTCATTATAGGTGACGATGTTATCGTCACTGTGCTTGGTATTAAAGGGAACCAGGTGCGGATTGGTATTAATGCGCCCAAAAATGTCTCCGTTCATCGTGAAGAAATCTACCAACGGATTCAACAAGAGAAAAATTCAACTGCACCAAGCAGTGATGACAAAGAAGAAAAAGACAAAGAAGGATAAAATCTAAAATAACAATACGGAGAGATGGCCGAGAGGCTGAAGGCGCTCCCCTGCTAAGGGAGTATGGGGGCTTAAACCTCCATCGAGGGTTCGAATCCCTCTCTCTCCGCCAAACGAGATGGATTCATGTAGACCCATGTGCTTCATGTGAAGCGGTTAAGGCTGTACTTTTGTTATTCTTAAGTGTCATGTTTTTCTTTACCAATCCCATCGCCAATAATCCTTGACCAACTACTTGAAAAGAATTGCTTAACTCTATTTTTTTTTATAAGCTATGCCGCTCTTGTTTTCTGATTTACTTTTTACTTTAAGTTTTTATTTTGAGTTCTAACGTGCGCTCGTAGCTCAGTTGGATAGAGTACCTGGCTACGAACCAGGTGGTCGGGAGTTCGAATCTCTCCGAGCGCGCCAATTAAAACAATCATCCGCTAACGATGCGCCCGTAGCTCAGTTGGATAGAGTATCTGGCTTCGAACCAGATGGTCGGGAGTTCGAATCTCTCCGGGCGCGCCAATAAGAGCCCAATTCTATTAAATAATAGTTGCAATTTAATTTTTTCTTTAGGATAATCAAAAAAATATTCACTCATCCTTCTAACTTCATTTTAATTTTCTGTCATGTTCCTCAAGAAGAATTTTATTTTAAAATACCCGCCATTTTTATTTTCCCCCATTTTTTATATTCTTCCTCAACTTGCCTCATTATCCATTGATTCTAGAGATATCCTCGCCTCCACAACATCAACAATCAGCAGTTAAGTCATACGCCTATTTTCCCTGACCAAAAAATATAAGGAGTTTTTAACGTGTTACATAAAAATCAGTACGATTGGGCTGATAGATTGCCCTATTTTTTAAAAACAATTGAAGATCCATGGTATCAAACGGTTGCCATGATTCAAGATCAAATTTCAATTCTTAGTCACAAATTTTTTGAAAAAAATAAAATTAAGACGTTACACTTACCCATCACCACCGGCTCAATTTCCAGCCCTATGGGATTAGGAAGTGATTCTAAACCAGTAGAAATTGAGCTCTTTGGTGTAAAAACATATTTGGCTGATTCAATGCAATTTATGCTGGAATATGGATGCCGAATTTTTAAAGAAGGATGTTATTATCTCATGCCTTCTTTTCGCGGGGAAAATGCGGATGAAAGACATTTATGTCAATTTTACCATAGTGAAGCAGAAATACCCGGCAACCTAGATAATGTCATCAAGTTAGTCAATTCTTATATCCAGTTTTTATCAGCTGGTTTATTAGAAACCTGTTCATTTGCTATTAAAAAATTTGCCGGCAGCATTACGCATTTAGAAAAAGCGGCTCAGAATAACTATATTCAAAAAATTACTTTTAATGAAGCCATTAAAGTATTAGAAAAATATTCTTCTCATCACAACTTATCGCCTGATCATTTTTACAAAGTGATACATCCAGACACACGCGCACTCACTCATTTAGGTGAAAAAACACTGATCGAAATTTATCAAGGAATGATCTGGGTGACTCATTATGACCAACTTTCCGTTCCTTTTTACCAAGCCATCTCTACCTCTCCACCAAATAAAGCAATGAATGCTGACTTATTATTTGGTATCGGAGAAGTCATCGGCGCAGGAGAAAGACATACCAATACCCCTGAACTACTCAACGCTTTAAAACGCCATGCAGTGCCGCCAAAAGAATATCAGTGGTATATCGAGTTAAAAGAAAAATATCCCCTTAAAACAGCCGGGTTTGGCATGGGTGTAGAACGCTTTATTTTATGGGTATTAAACCATAACGATATTAGAGACTGCCAACTTTTCCCCAGAATCAATGGTAAAGATATTGTACCGTAGCATTAATTTTTAATTTTTATAAGGAAACTGATCATGAACGCTTTAAAAACATTAAATCATTATACCCCTGAAGACATCTTAGAAATGGATTACAATCATATTATCGGCATTGTGAAAGAAACCAATCGTCCGCCTGGAGGAATCAATAGCTTAGCTTGCATCGCCCAGAAAATTTTTCTAGGTCCAAATAAACATGTTTTAGAAATCGGCACCAGTACAGGATTTACTGCAATTGAACTTGCACGACTCACTCATTGCAATATCTCAGCAATTGATATCAATCCAGAAAGTTTAGCGGAAGCAAAATTTCGTGCAAAAGAAAATAATATAGAAGATAAAATAAAATTTATTGAAATGGATGCGACAGAGATTAATTTTAATAATGAATTATTTGATCTCGTTTTTTGCGGCAACGTAACTTCTCTTATTCCTAATCGAAAAAAAGCATTAAAAGAATATAGCAGGGTATTAAAAAACAATGGATATTTAGCAGCAATCCCCATCTACTATCTTGAAACACCATCAGATCAACTTCTTTCCAATGTATCTAAAGCTATTCAAGTTGATCTTAAACCTATCTACAAAGATTATTGGATAGATTTTTTTAATCAGAAACCACTGCATATTTTTTATCAAGAAGATTATCAATTTGATTTTATCTCTGATAAATATATCAAAAAATTTACCAATCAAATTTTATCGAGACCGCATCTTAAATTATTAAACACTCACACAAAAGAGATGCTCTGTCAGCGTTATCAAGAACTCATGTTATTGTTTAGAGATAATTTAGCAAAAATGGGATATACCATCTTAATATTACGAAAAGAAGAAAATAGTTTTGATCCTGAGTTATTTACGTCAAGCAAGGTATAACAATATGCAAGATATTTCCACATGGTTAACATCACAATCTAAAATAGTAACGCGAGCAGGTGTTTGCCCTTTTATATCCGCAAAAGGTTCTATTGCCCTCGCAGAACTCAGAACCCATTTATTTAATTATCTTATTGCTAGATATGCCGCTATTAAAGGGAAGAAAGGCATTTTCATACTACGCTGCGATGACACTGATACAAGTCAAACAGATACTACGTTAATGCCTCTCATCGTATCGATGTTCAATGATATTCTTGAAGCAAAACCCGATCTTCACCCCTATAATTCAGAACAAACGCTTAAGTACCCATTAATACAATCTAAACGCAATGAGCTATATGAAAAATATATTGCACAATTGGAAGATTGCCGAATTTTATATAAAAAAAAGAGCAATGATCCTTTTATTTTTTCAATAAAAAAATATATTGAACATTATGGCAATATTATCCAAGTTAATGACCTACTTTTAGGCAATTTTACTTATGATTTGCTATATGAACAACGAATACATGACTTTCCACTGACTAGAGCTAATGGAAATAGCTTGTGGCACTTATGTTCTGTTGTAGATGATTTTAATTGCGGCGTTAATCTTGTTATTAGAGCACAAGATAAAATTGGAAACATCCCCTACCAAGAAATGATCAGATCCGCCTTGAATTTACCTTTCAAGGCTTATCTTCATTTACCCTTAATGTTGCCAGATAAAAATCTTAATTCTTTAAATTTTTTATCTACGGTAAATGAATTGATGAAAGAAGGCATTTCAAGCCGTGCGATTGTTATTTATCTTGTCTCTAGCTTATTTAACCAAGAAAATAATACTTACCTTAATGTAAAAGATTTTTTATTTAACTTGGATTTTTATAAATTAAAAAAAACATCTTCCCGATTTAACCTTAATAAGCTTTATGCTATTAATAAAAAATTACAGGATAATTTTTTAGATAATGATTACTTAAAAGAATTAAGTAAATGCGCAGCAATAAAAGAAGATACAGAATGGAATAATCTTTTATCAAAGGACTTTATCAAAAAATTTTTGTTAGGTTTACGCCTTGATTATATCAAAAGTAGAGTTATTCTCAATTCACTGATTAACCCTTCTTATTTGGTTAATCGCTTTAATAACTATAAAGAAACACTTAATTTATTAAATGAGTTAGAAAAAAATGATGCGAATTTTAGTATCATTAAAAAAATACGAATACTTATCATTGAAAATAAGTCTTTGATACCTCTATTTCGTTGGATACTAACGGGAGAAATTTCAGGAATATCTATTTTTAAAATTTTAGATTTTTTAGAACAGTCAAAATTTCTACTGATTGAAAGAATCAATACAGCAAAAAATTCCTTGGTTAATCACCTTAAAACAAATAATGCGGTATCATAGAAAATGACAAAAAAATTAATCAAGAATAAAAAAACGGTCTATATCTTTGCCCCAGCAAATACAATGCGTGATATTCCAGAGTTGGCGATTGAAATAGGTATCAAAAACTTAGATAGCCTAGGTTTCAGAGTGCAATTCGGAAAAAATGTTTATCATCAACATCTCTATACCTCGGGAACAATAAAAGAGCGATTAGAAGATATTTATTTAGGTCTAAATGATAATTCTGTTTCTATCATGATGGCAGCTTATGGAGGATATAATACTAATCAATTAATAGGGAATATAGATTACGAACAGATTAAAAAATCGAAAAAAATCTTTTCAGGATACAGTGATTTAACCATTTTACTGAATGCTATTTTAACAAAATCTTCCTTAAAATCGATTCATGGACCGTCTTTTGCGTCATTTTGCGATCCAAATCTCAATGATGAAGTTAGCCAAAGTTTTGTAGATTTAATCAATGGAAAAAAGAACATTGAATATATCACACCAAAATTTGCTGCTTGTGATTTTTGGTATTTAAAAAAAGAACTAGGACCACGTGAAACTTATCCACATCCCTCGTGGCACCCAATTGTTCAAGGATCCACTGAGGGAGTGTTGATAGGTGGCAATCTCGATTCTTTAGTATCCTTAATCGGTACGTCTTACCTGCCGTCATTAAATAACCGCATTTTATTAATTGAAACCTCTATTGGTGAACATCCGGGCAAATTCGATCGTCAGATGATGCACTTACGGCATGCTGGTATATTTGAGAAAATAACCGGACTCATTATCGGCCAATTTCCTCAAACTTCCATGCTTTCACAACTTCATATCATAAAAGAAATTATTGACCAGAGCGTTAAGCCCTATCAATTTCCGATCATGATAAACGGAAGCTTTTCGCATGTAGATCCTCTTTTTTCTTTACCGATTGGCGGCATGATTAAATTAGATGCTGATACAACACAATGTAAAATAACTATTATGGATTCTTTATATGAGTAACATAAACACCACAACGTCAGAAAAAATCACTGCACGGCATGTACTTGCGATCGCTATTCCCATGATCTTGGCAACCATTAGTATTCCCTTTTTAGGTTTAGTAGACACAACAATTGCCGGACATTTGGATAATGCGAATTATTTATCAGCCGTCGAAATAGGCGATACCATCTTTACTTTTATCTACATGCTTTTTAGTTTTTTACGACTCACTGTCACTGGCTTAACTGCTCAAGCAAACGGTAAACAATTAAAAGAAGAATTCTTTATCATCCTGACACAAGGGCTCCTATTTTCCTTAAGCTTAGGATGTCTATTAACTTTAATTCCAGATCAATTACTCAAAAAGTTATTAGGCTTAATTAGCACTGAAACTGTTATTCAGCAATTAACATTCGATTATCTCAATATTCGGTTATTAAGCGCGCCAGCCGTTCTGGGCAATTTAGTGATTTCCGCTTTTTTACTTGGGATAAAACGCGCAAAACTTTCTATGTATCTTTTATTATTCATAAATATTAGCGCGATTATTTTAGATGTTATTTTTACTTGTTATCTTGGAATGGGAATTAATGGCCTCGCTTACGCGATAGTGATAGGTCAATATATGGGATTTATTTTTGGAATCATTTTAATTTTACAAGTATTAAATACGAGACTTTTCGAGATACTTTTTAACTTATCAAATTATTTTGAAGGAATTTCAAAATTTATTCGGATCAATAACAATCTGTTTATTAGATCTGGATGTTTTATTATCGTATATGGTATTTTTTTAACGACTAGCGCAAAATTTGGGGCATTCATTTTGGCTGCAAATTCAATATTGCTAGCATTTTATAGCTTTATTTCATTAGGATTAGAAGGATTTTCAAACGCAACTGAAGTATTAGTTGGTAATGCGGTAGGAAAAAATAAAAGCTATCTATTTTATCAATCGATTTTTGCATCTCTGCGATGTGCATTTCTCGGAGCACTAGGAATCACATTGATATATGTTTTAGGCGGCCATTTTATTATTAATTTGATAACAAATATCCCGAGCGTTCGTTTATTATCCAGCCAGTATTTAATTTGGATTAGTATCCTACCTTTAATTTGTGTTTGGTGTTATCTTTTAGATGCCATTTTTTTAGGGATGTTACGAGTCAAAGCGATGAGGAATTCATTAGTCATAGCCACTTTTATTTTCTTTGTTCCGATATGGTTTATAACAAAATCATTGGGTAATAATGGCCTTTGGTTATCGTTAGTTAGCTTTTTTATTGCGAGAATATTAGTGTTAGTGATTGACTTAATATCAAAACCATTCGCTAATCATTTTGTAGTCAAAGAACAACTCGATTCATCTGGTTGAAATTATCCAAAAAATAAGGCAACATTGAGAAACTTTTGATTTCTCTTCAAATTTAGCAAACTAACTATCACACGATGCGCTCATAAGGGGCAATATGTTACATAATGATGTTTCAAATAAAAACCCTGCAGTACCTCCTGAATCTGTACCTCCCGAATCTGTTACATTCGTAGCCTATTTACCTCGCGATACCATTAAGCGATCTACACACCGAGGTTCACGCGACCACGCGGTGCTCCTCATGGCAAAGACAATAATAAAAGGGAAAGAAGGACAGGCTCTTTTTATGATATTTAAACACCAGGAAGATTTCTCGCTTTCCATGAAAATAAAGGCGCCGTTCACGGTCATAGGTTTTTCTGACCTCTGCAAATTAATGGAAATTGCTGAGGAAAAAATTTCAATGCTGCTGCATCGGTTGCGTACATCTTCTCTCAATTATGTAAAGGCAAAGCGCCCCTCCCCCCTCTCCCCTGTTTTTGCAGGAAAAGATGGTTTTTTAACAGAGACTGAGCTGAAAGATATTGATAAACAAGATGAGAAAATAAAAAAAGCATTAAAAGAACAGCTGGTAAAGAAACTCGCCGAACGTTTTCCTCGAGAAATAAATGTCCTAAACTCCACTTATTTTCGTGCTGCCTCCGAAGTCATTCCAGTCGCAATGCTAAATCAAATTTGTTTTTTTTCTGAAAGTAAGAAAGAAAGCGTACCATCATACACAGTTCTGAATAATCAAAACACCGCATTGAAAAAACCCAATAAACGAAAATCATCACACCCCACTCAAGCGGTCATGCCGGACCCTACAAGCATTGGCACCTCTTTAGCTTCGAGTCACTTCTTTAATAAGAAAGTAAAGACACAGACTGCCATAGAACCTTTGCACGTCCAATTGAATGGAAAAGAAATAACTTTAGCACAAAATAGATAATATGTTAGCAGCAAAAGAAGCCTACCGAGCGAATTTATTTCATTACACTCACTGGTGGCGCAACATCATTGCGGGAGTGATTGTTGGAGTTGTTGCGTTACCGCTTGCCATGGCATTTGCAATCGCGACAGGTGTTAAGCCAGAGCAAGGTTTATATACTGCCATTATCGCAGCAGTCATCGTCGGAGTTTTTGGCGGTAGCCGAGTACAAATTGCGGGGCCAACCGGCGCATTTATCGTAATATTGGCAAATATTACCGCCCATTACGGAGTAGATGGTTTACAAGTTGCAACACTGCTCGCGGGCTTTATTTTAATATTCATGGGAATCATTAGACTAGGAAGTGTTATTAAATTTATTCCAGATCCCGTGATTGTTGGTTTTACTACTGGGATCGGTGTGATTATTTTTGTGGGAGAATGGAAAGATTTTTTTGGATTAAGTCTTCATCTTCCCTTAGATATGCACTTTTATCAAAAATGTTTTATTCTTTTAAAATCATTACCCGAATTAAACTGGACAACCACAGGACTGGGTCTTTTTAGTTTAATATTGCTTATTCTAACACCCAAATTGGTGAAACATGTGCCAGGACCGCTGGTCGCATTAATTGCTGCAACATGCATACAAACTTTTTTTAAATTCAATGATGTTGCAACACTCGGCACCACTTTTGGCGGGATCCCAAATAAATTTCCGCCTTTTCATTTTCCATCCCTTTCCGTAAACCAGGTGCTTGATCTCATTGCACCTGCATTTACTATCGCATTACTAGGCGCCATTGAATCATTATTGTCTGCAACTGCGGCTGATGGCATGGCAGGAACAAGGCATCATTCTAATCAAGAATTAATTGGCCAAGGACTTGCGAATATTCTCGCTCCTTTATTTGGGGGATTTGCAGCAACTGGAGCCATCGCACGCACTGCTACCAACATCCGCAGCGGCGGTAATAGTCCAATTGCAGCCATTGTGCATTCCATTTTTTTACTACTCATCATGCTATTACTAGCGCCTTTAGCTGCGAATATTCCCTTATGCACACTCGCTGCAATTTTATTTGTCGTGGCTTATAACATGAGTGATATTCCTCATTTTATAGGCACCATAAAACACGCGCCATCCTACGATGTGATGGTATTGTTAGCAACATTTTTATTAACTGTTTTTGTCAATTTAGTGGTTGCCGTCAATGTCGGTGTCATTCTAGCTATGTTATTTTTCATACGGCGCATGCACCAACTCGTTGATGTGGAGATGCAAAAAGAAGATCAACTCTCAAACGAATTAACGAACTATAATCTATCCTCATTACCAAAAGATACCATCGTCTATTCCATTCAAGGCCCCTTCTTTTTTGGCGTAGCAGAAAAAATCGAGCATGCACTCTCCGTTACACATGAGGACCCAAAAGTTATCATTTTTCGTTTAAAAAATGTGCCTTTTATGGATATGACAGGACTTGAAACCTTTCATGAAATTATCAACCAATATCACAAGCGTCATGTTAAAATTTATCTTTGTGAAGCCAATGTCCGGATTGCAAATAAATTAAAAAATATTGATATCTTACCCTTAGTTGAAGAACAGCGCATATTTGAAACCTTAATTGAAATTTTACAATCTCTGAAAACTTAAAAATGATTGGCTATGTCCAAAAAATTTGTATAATCTACGTCAAAATGATGACGTAAGGTAAAACATGTCTAATCCAAGAAAGAGAACATTTGATCAATTTGATCCATTTGCGCAAGATGAAGAAGATAACACCCCCTCTCCCCGGGAAGAATCCGCTCGTGAAATTGATTATATTTGTTACGATGATAAAAAAATGCATTATCACCCTATTGATCTTCGAATAGATGATGAAGACTATTTAATAGCAGCATCATGCGCCAAAGGGTATATACAAATAATGGACCGTAAAACAGAAACTATCCAAAGAATTTTTCTGAATACACATTATATCGATAATCAAGGAGATTATAAGGAAAATAACTATCGGATTAATCATATCACTCTACTACCCGATGAAGACAAGAACCTAGCCATCACAGCAAATAATAATATGATTTTTATTTTTAACCCTAAGAATGGAAAATGTACCAACAAATTTTTTTCGGAAGAAATAATTAGCAGTACAAGTGCCCTACCTGATGGAACGCTTGCTGTAATAAAAAAATCGGGGCGTACTGATATTATTGATCCTAATAATGGACACACGATTAAAACATTTAACCTTGTTGACATTCCAAACGGTTACTCTCAAAAAAATTTATTTGCTCAAAATAAAGATGCCGACGTCACAGCCGTTGAAAAAATTAGTAAAAATTTAAATGAGATGAAGATAGGTTGACTTTCAGTACCCTACTGCACCACTCGTCCATTCACAATTAATTTTCCATTTGTCCAGCGAAACGAGGATGTATAATCTTGACCATCATCAATAATGTATCCTTGTTTTAAAAAAGCGTTTAATTGTAGTTTCGCTGCATCCATTGTGATTTTTTGATTCTCTAAAAGAATAATAATATCATTCAGCAAACTTTTAGAAACGTGAATGACAGCATTTGCATTAGCAAACTGTAATGCTTCAAATAAATTGGCCGGCGCAACAAAGTGATAATAAGGCCAGCCAATTATCGCACTCATGTGGATCTTTCCATTCGGCATAGTTAAATCAAATTGATTTAATTCAATCGCAGAACCTGCATGAATCATTCCTGGCAAAAGAGAAAATAATTTTTTTCTCAACTGTCCTTGATATACTTGGCCCTGCTTCATCATTTTTTTGTAGGTATTTAATAGGTTCTCAATCGACTGAACACTGAATTGATGCAGCCCAAATTGCAGATACAATGGACCTATGGCGCGATCAACCCATTGAATTTTTCCGATGATTAAATCAATCTGATTAAAATAATTGCCTCGATAGGTGATAAAATCATACTGAGATAATTCTTTTATCTCATCAATACCTAACGCAGTTAATAAATTACGCGCATCTTCTGATAAAATTACATTATTTCGAATAGCCGCCAACCCAAAAATAGAAGGGAAATGTTGGCTATCCCAATAAATAAGAGGGCCATGCTGAATGTGCTGCTGGACCATAAATTGATAACGCGGAGGAAAACGAGTTGTTGCAGCATGCAATGACTTCAATGTCTCCTGTAAATCATCATCATTTTTAACGATGACTTTTAATGTGACATCTGAACTGAACCAGTTTCGTTGGTAATCAACAACATTAACTTCCACATCATCTCGCAAATTATAAAACGACAATAATGTCGGATATTTTTTTTGTATAAAAATACCTAATATAAAAGGTGCTGTTACCAAAACAGCCATTAACAATATGACAAAGCCGCTGATGAATTTACGCATCGAGTTTTATGCCGTTTCCATATGTTCTACGATCAATTGTACACTACGTTTACCGCGGAATTCATTGATATCAATCCGGTAAGCAATATTAATTGCATCACATCGATAATTAGGCCATTGATTCAAATCAATATTAAACGCAATCGCGGGAATAAGATGTTTATCTTTGCCTAAAGTCATTTTTAAATGCCGGCCGCCTACCAAACGCTGCTCCAGCAGTTGAAAAATACCATCAAACAGCGGCTCAGGAAATGCCTGGCCAAAAGGGCCTGCGGCTTGCAATATATCAGCCACTTCTAACGATAATTCTTCAGGATGCAATTCTCCATCGCTTAACAATACTTGCTGCAAATCAATAGACTTTAATTTTTCTGCCACAATATCATTAAATACACGCATAAAATCATGCAATGATGCGCGCAGCAAAGTTAAACCTGCAGCCATTGCATGCCCGCCAAATTTATGGATGAGATTCGGATATTGGACATTGATTTCTGCCAGCACATCGCGAATGTGAAGTCCTGCAATAGAGCGTGCTGATCCTTTTAATTCTGTTTCATTTGATACTGCAAAAGCAATCACAGGACGATGCAAGCGGTCTTTAATGCGGCTTGCAATAATACCAATGACACCTTGATGCCATGTTTCATCAAATAAACAAATACCGTACCCATGATCTTCTTTATCTGTTTTAATTTTTTTTAACGCGTGTAACGCTTGCTCTTGCATATCTTGCTCAATGACCCGTCTTTCATCATTTAATTGATTTAACGTATTTGCCATTTGACGCGCTGCTACTAAATCATCAGACAATAAACATTCGATACCCAATGACATATCATCTAAACGTCCTGCTGCATTTAAGCGGGGCGCAATTGAAAAACCCAAATCAGCTGCGGTTATTTTTGCTGGATTTTTCTTACTGATTTCACATAATGCGATAATGCCCGCCACACATTGCCCCAAACGAATGCGCTGTAATCCTTGGTGCACTAAAATACGATTATTGTGATCCAGTGATACCACATCTGCTATTGTTCCTAATGCAACCAAATCTAACAAGCGCGCCATATTGGGTTCTGGAATATTTTTTTTTAAAAACCATTGCTGCTCACTCAAATAACGCCGCAACGCCAACATCACATAAAAAATAACGCCGACACCTGCCATATGTTTACTTTGAAAAACATCGCCCGCCTGATTAGGATTAACAATTGCATCAGCAGGCGGTAAAGTCTCTGCAGGAAGATGGTGATCTGTAATCAGAACTTTGATGCCTGCTTCTTTTGCAGCAACGACCCCTGCATGATTAGCAATGCCGTTATCAACTGTCACAATGAGATAGGGATTAAATTGTTTAGCCACATCGACAAGCTCTGGTGTTAATCCATAACCAAATTCAAATCGATTAGGTACCAAATAATGCGGGGCATTTGCGCCAAAACTTTTTAATGCACGTACAGAAAGCGCGCTGCTCGTCGCTCCATCTGCATCAAAATCACCCACAATTAAAATATTTTTCTGTTCGATCACGGCATACGCTAACAATTCGACTGCCGCCTGAATGTTTAGCAATGAATGATAAGGTAATAAAAATTCTAAGCCGCGTTCCAATTCTTTTTCCGATTGAATCCCGCGAGCCGCATAAATACGCTGAAGTAATGGATGAAGACCATACGAAATAGAATCATCAGGCTTTGCCCTGCGTTTTATTATTTTTTTTGTCATAGCTCATCCTGAGATTTTTTCTTATTCTAAATAAAAATTTTATAGATGATGCGATTTTAAAATTTTTGCGTTATAGCGATTGACGGCTGCAACACCCAAGATACACGATATCAACCAAACTAACAAAAGTAATCCTATTAGTTTTGCACGAAAAATAAAAAAACCTGCCAAAATCATGATAACACCGCCTAGAAACGACGAATAAAGTAATCCGACCGGCCCTAAGGCAGCACAAAATAACAAAGCAATCGCGACACTTTTAAAAGGCAAAGAAGGTGTTTCATTCATGCAAAAAGGCCTCCAAAGATTTATTATTCTCTCTGAAAATTAACCCTATTATGATAAAGTATAAGACATCAAATAAACATTAAAATTTTAAATTGACCTATGGGCCTTACACGCGATGAAAACAAAGCACACTATCAAATTCATGCTTACCAGCCGGGCAGCATTCAACTAAATGATATTACATATAAAAAAAGTATGATTGTCACCCCGGCAAAGCTCATTGAGTGCTGGCCGCCCCAGTACTTCAAAGAACTGGCCCGAGAACATTTTGATATGATTGGTGAATTGCGCCCTGCTATCCTATTAATTGGTACAGGCAAGACGCTTCAATTTCCTGACATCACTCTTTATGGTCGTTTAATCAATGAAGGCATCGGCATTGAAATCATGGACACGGCCGCCGCCTGCCGAACTTATAATGCGCTAACGGCAGAAAACCGCAATGTTGCTGCTGCATTAATCATTCACTAATCTGATTTTAATCGCGGAAATACGCGTGCTACTTTAATGCGGTTATCTTCTACCTGTACAATTTCAATCGGGTGATCATTAATACGCACACAGGTCCCTGGACGCGGAATCGATTCTAAATATTCGATAATTAATCCGCTCAACGTGCGTTGTCCGCGTGCTCTAAATTTCCATTGCGTGATGCGATTAAATTCACGCAAGGTAATAGCACCATCCACCAAATAACTGCCATCCTGCTGAATTTGAATAATTTTAGTAGCCGCCGTGACATCTCGTGTAAATTTACCGACAATTTCTTCTAAAATATCTGCTAATGTTAATAGCCCTTGGATTTCTCCATATTCATCAACCACCAATGCAGTGCGCTTTCGCTGCTGTTGAAAATGCAATAATTGAATATTGAGCGGCGTACTATCAGGAACAAAATACGGCTCTTGCATGACTTTTAATAATATCTCTTTATTTAAAGTATAACGTGCTGTCAACAAAAGATGCATCAGTTCACGCACGTGTAAAACACCCAAAATATGATTAATGCTGCCCCGATAAAGCGGTAACCAATCATATTTGCTTTGCGTCAATAACCGCAGAATACTTTCCCAATCTTGATCGAAATCAATGCCAACAATTTCATGCTGCGGCACCATGACGTGATTCACCGTGATTTTGTTTAAGTCTAAAATACTCAGCAGCATATTCTGATAATGGTGCGACAAGCGCCCGCTGGTTTCATACACCACACTGCGTAATTCTTGTAAACTTAAAGGTTCGATGGAAGAAAGGGTGACTTTAACGCCAAATAACCGTAGCAACGTATTTGAAATAAAATTAATTAGCCATACGAACGGATAAAGCAATTTCAATAATAAAAATAAAGGCCACGATACCCATTTGGCGATGCGGTCAGGGTATAAAACTGCGAGTGTCTTAGGTGCCACTTCTGCAAAAATCAAAATAACAACTGTCAACAAAAAAGCAGCGAGAATAGCGCCATGTTCTCCCCAAAAATGGATCGCCAACAAAGTGGCCACCGCAGATGCCAAAATATTCGTGAAACAACTGCCCATTAAAATCACGCCTAATAAACGATCGGGTCTTTGTAATAGACGCAACGTCAGCATAGCAGAGCGTTTTTTCAGGCGCGCTTTATGCCGTAAGCGATAACGGTTAATCGACATTAATCCGGTCTCAGCGCTCGAAAAAAAAGCCGCCAAGAAAATTAGCAAGGCCAGTGATATGCTAAAAATCACTAATTGCGAATGCGTCACACAAAATCCTCTTTGACAAATCTAAAATAGACCTATAGAATCTGGCAGTTGAATCATTTGCCTTATTGTAAAAATATTCTTAGGTCATCATGCATGGTCCGCGTTTAGAGCTAAGAAATGGTTTAAACCTTGCCCTTAATGTTCTGTTAATATCTTATCCTATACTATACCCCAATATAATAACTCTACCCTATCATTTGTTGAGAAGACGATGAATCTATCAAGCTAACCTGCGAAATCCCATGTTAAAAAAATGATAACAATTAACCTTTTCCGAGAGAGTGGATACCAAAACATGTTGAGTAGTAAAACAACCGCCCCCGATTGGCTTCAAAATGCTAAAGAGAGCTTACTGGATGATGAAGATTATATCGAAATTCCGATAGAGACTCTCGCTGAAAATGACGAACAAAAGAAAATAACCGTCCGTATCGCACGCGGAACGTTGAACTTTTTGACTCTCGTTTTTGGCTCTGCCATGGAAGCATTACAATTTCTCACGGGGCTAAAAGATATCAACAGCAAATTACTGGGGTTTATCCCTGTCTCATCCAGTTTATCGTGGATACTTGGCGGAGTGTATCTTGCACAAGCTGTCGCGGTGAATCGCAAATTTACAGTAGAAGGCATTGATCAATTAATTGAATTCTTCCAAGGAAAACCTTTACCTGGTTCAGAACCCCTATCTAAAGATGAAGCAAGAAAAGCAAATAGTATTTCCGGATCTTTAAATATTTACGCTATTTTTTCAGATGCGGCAGAAACTGCTTATTACTTAGAAAAACAAAAATTCTCCTCTAATCGAATCGCTAATTTTATCCTTGGGATCTTTGTCGCTTTATCGACGATACCGACTGAAGTAAAAGAATCCCATCTACTGATTCAATCTTACTTCTCCACATCAAAAAAAATTGCAGAATCCCTGTTAAATCAAATTAAAGAAACGTCTTTTTATCAAAAAATGGTAGAAAAATGTGAATTTGAAGCACTTTGGGCTGAATTTTCTATGCACCTTAAAATTGCTTTAGTAAATCCTCTGAACGAAGCTTATTTAAAAGATAAAAAGAAACTGCCTGATGAATTCATAGCTTCTCTTCAAAACGGCCAAGATGCTATGACAACGCTTTTTACTCAATTAAAAATAGATCCAACTTTCGCAGCTCAATTGACTGATTTATTAAAAAGACCAGCAAACCTCGAAGAAAAAGAAGAAAAAACTTCTGCAGATACAAAAACAAATCCTTTGTTTAGTGCAATTGACACGCTGATTAAAGTACTTTTAAATACATTTAGCACGTTACAAGATATGACAGAAAGTTATACGGGTGTTGCTGCCATGGCTGCATTGTTATTTAACATCACAACCCCTTATCTACGCACACCCTTGTTTATATTGAGCGCTGCCAATGGTTTAAATGATTTATTATTTACCGGCAAAAATACCCGTGAAGCAGTTGATCAATTTAAAAAAAGCATCGCAGAAGGTAACTATAGCGCAGCTCAAATTGCTCAATTCTTACCCTCTCTATTCTTAGGTCTCTTGGTGGGTCACACGCAGTATAGTTTGATTGACTCTGAATTAAAAAGCCCAGATGCGCCTTTACCGCCTCCATTACCCAAACAATTACCGGAAACCTTATCTCTCATTAATGCATGGGGAAGTGCAGTTAGCTCTTCTGTGCTTTATACGCGATATTTTTGGATGGCATTTCAAGGAATCATCGACACATTTTCCTGGCTCACCACGGACGAAAAAAAACAACTTAAAGAAACCATTGAAATTTTCATAACTCAGGTAGAGGACGATTGGCAATTAATCACAATCAACCCTGAACAGCATGAATCTTCCGGCGCGACCATCAGTCCCAATACTACGATCAGCGCTTCACCTTCGCTAAGCGACGACGATGAAGAGGAATTTGATGATCTATCAGATATATTCCCTGAAAACAAAAAAAACACATCTTCTATAAATACAACCGCAATTGAAATGGGTGTCTATACTTCTACAAAGAGCGCTTTACAAGCAAACCATTTCCTCAAAGCGACTCCATCGGCTGTTACGGGAATAGATATCAAGACAAACGTACCTACACTTCCCCATAAACCATAAATTACTGTATACTTCTCCGAAATTTTATATCAATCAAAGAGTACGGACATGTTTGCTAATTTGTCAGAACGATTAACCAAAGTTTTAAAAAAATTAAGCGGCACTGGGCGTTTAACAGAAGAAAATATCAAAGATACCTTGCGTGATATTCGGATGGCATTGCTTGAAGCCGATGTTGCTTTACCGGTCGTCAAATATTTTATTGATCACATTCAAGAAAAAGCGGTCGGTGTTGAAATCATCAATAGCATCACCCCCGGCCAGGCGCTGATAAAATTAGTGCATGATGAATTAATCAAATTAATGGGTGAATATTCTGACACCTTGAATTTACAAACCCAACCGCCTGCTGTCATTTTAATGGCTGGGTTACAAGGTTCCGGTAAAACAACAACCGTTGCAAAATTAGCACGCTTTCTTTCTCACATACACAAAAAATCTGTGCTTGTCACAAGTGTTGATATTTATCGGCCTGCCGCCATTTTGCAGCTTGAAACATTGGCTACACAAATTAATGTCGATTTTTTTAAAAGTACGCCTGATCAAGATCCGATTAGCATTGCACAAAATGCCATTCAAGCAGCAAAAACAAAATTAGTCGATGTTGTCATCATCGATACTGCCGGACGATTACATATTGATAATGAAATGATGGCAGAAATCAAACGTCTACATGCCGCCATTCAACCCATTGAAACACTATTTGTTGTAGACAGCATGACAGGCCAAGATGCTGCCAACACAGCAAATGCCTTTCATCAAGCGCTCCCTTTGACCGGCGTTATTCTCACTAAAACAGATGGTGATGCGCGCGGTGGCGCTGCATTATCCATTCGGCATATCACGGGTAGACCGATTAAATTTATGGGTATCGGTGAAAAAATAGATGCGCTCGAACCTTTTTATCCTGATCGTATCGCATCCCGCATTCTAGGGATGGGCGATGTTTTAACGCTGGTTGAAGAGGCTGAACGCAACATTGATAAAGAAAAAGCAGCTAAACTCGCAAAAAAAATCAAAAAAGGAAAAACTTTTGATTTAGAAGATTTTCGCGATCAGTTAAAACAAATTGGCAAGATGGGTGGCATTATGGGCATTGTCAATAAATTGCCGGGAATGGGAAATTTGCCGCAGGCTGCGAAAGATAAAATCAATGACAAATCTTTCATAGAAATTGAATCCATCATTAATTCCATGACAAGGAAAGAACGCAAATTTCCAGGTATCATCAACGGATCGCGCAAAAGACGGATTGCAAATGGCTCTGGCACTGATATTCAAGCGGTCAATCGGCTCTTAAAGCAATTTACCATGATGCAGAAAATGATGAAAAAATTCTCGAAACAAGGCGGATTGATGAAACTCATGCGCGGCTTACCCACAAAGCTTCCGCCGGGAGGCTTGCCTTTTAGGTGAAGTTGTCATTGCAACTCCCAAAAACTCCGGTATAATTCATGCCCTTACTGTTGTTAACTTGAACATAGGAATTAAGCAAGAATGGTCGTTATTCGTTTATCTTGTGGTGGCGCTAAAAAACGCCGCTTTTATTATGTAGTTGCCGCGGACAAACGGCGTGCGCGTGATAGCCGCTACATTGAGCGTCTTGGCTATTTTAACCCAATTGCCACTGGCAAAGAGATTCGCATGCATTTAGATGCTGAGCGCATTGAATACTGGATTTCTCAAGGTGCCAAACCTTCAGAACGCGTTCAAACGTTGCTTAAACAATTTAAAAAAGAAAAAACAGAACCCAGTAAAAGCAGTGCCGATAATCAATAGGCTTTGCTGTAATGGACCATTCTGAATATGTCATTCTAGGTAAAATAGGCCCGACCTACGGCATCCAGGGGTGGTTAAAGGTACGTTCTTTTACGGGGATAATGGCTGATATTCTGGAATATAATCCCTGGTATATAGAAAATGAGCTGCTCTTTGAGCCTATTCATGTAGAATCGGCCCGAGAACAGGGTAAATGCTTGCTTGTTAAATTCGATGGTTATAATAACCCTGAACAGGCTCGTTTATTAACAGGCAAAAATATCGCTATAAAGCGCTCTGAGCTGCCTCTTTTGGCAAAAAATGAATACTATTGGGCTGATTTAATCGGCTTAACTGTCATTAACCAGCAAGGGGATCTGCTTGGAAAAGTGATGTACTTAATGGAAACAGGCGCTAATGACGTCTTAGTGATTGAACACCAAGGTAAAGAATATGCGGTCCCTTGCTTACCCGATGTCATCACAGAAATTGATTTAACGCACCGCCTGGTCCGCATCCATTGGGAGTTAATTTAAATGTGGTTCGGTATTATTAGTCTTTTTCCAGAATTATTTTCTCTGCTGGATAAAGGGATTACCGGGCGCGCTTTAAAAGAAGGATTAATACAGGTTCAGTGCTGGAACCCCAGAGATTTTACCGATAACAAATATCGGAATATAGACGACCGCCCCTATGGCGGCGGGGCCCGGGGGGGC
>CAZUQP010000021.1:0-23989 GCA_964622455.1 uncultured Coxiellaceae bacterium | reverse complement strand
AAAAAAAACACCCCCGCGTTAAAAAAAAAAAATGGGGGTGGAAAAAAAAATTCACCCCCCCAAGTTTACATGGCAAACGCAACATAATATTAGTTATTAATAAAACCTTAATCTTTTAAAGATAGGATTCTTTCTTCTTTCATTTCCTAATAAGGTCTAATTTTATGCAACGCAATCATTCTTCTGAAACTACAGATGCAAAACAGGATGAAGATACTTTAAAAAAAGAACTTCATCGTGCTTTAGAGTTGATTAGAAGATTAGCAGGCCTTAGAGGGAGAAAACACGAAATCCCCGTATTTGAACAACGGGGAATATATCATTATGAAGGTTTCGAAGTATCTAAAGTCGAAAATCTTTCCTCATTAAGACTTATAAAACAACATGATAAAATTATAAAAATAGCCAAAGAAAAAAACTTACCTGCTATTCAGAAACTCAATCAAAAATTAAATACAAAAATTCAAGAATCTGAAAAAAATAATCTACCTATTTCCGAAAAAATAAAAAAAATATGGGAAGAAGACGGGATGAGTTTGCTACAAACATTAGCGAACCTAAAATATCAATCAGAACCTGATTCAGAATTAGTTTTACAATTAAAAAAAGCCATCAACACCAATGATTTTAAACAAGTGGACCAATTTCACGAAAATATAATAACCAAAATTCATTCAGCTAATAAAGAAGACCGCGTTCGGCGAGGAATCATTACCAGAGTAGCAGCTCTAAATGAAAATGGCCAATTAGTAACAATAGAAATATTAAAAAAAGATAATCCACGTTTATTACGCAGCAGACAATCACCATTTAGCCATTTTAAAGAACATAAGAATCATGTAGCTGCGCTTAGAAAAATGAAAATGGATGATCATGTGAAAAATGCTTCACGAGGGGGAAAAACCACGCGTCTCAAAAAATAATTCATCCTCTGTTAATTCTGTTGGTGTGCTATCCTGTGGCAGCGACAAAGATAGGTTGGGTTCTGCTTTAAAAAACCTTGGGACGAATATTGCTTTCGGAGAACCAAAAAATTCTGAGCGGGGGGAATAAGGATCCACCATACCGTGGTTGGCAACAAACTCTTTTACCTTGTTTAGGTCAATTTCAACAAATAAACCAGGCACTCTTACTTTTTCTTCCTTTGCGTCTTGCTCCATCGGCACAACAGCCTGTCCCTGTGAATCATTATCTTGCTGCGCTAATGATACAACTTGATCAATCCTTGGCACTGAAGGAGGACGCACTGCATCTGCTCTTTTTCTAATTCTTTCCACATTTTTTGTCTGTTCTGGATTTCCTATACTCAGACCCAACCAGCCTTTTAAAATTAGAATCGAGTTAATTAACCCTAAAACTTCTTCTTTAGATTGATCACTCAAAGGATGACTGCCATCAACGTGTAAAACGAGCTGACGAACCACATCTTGTAGTGGCGGCTGATTTGTTGTTTTAAAAGACAAGACACTCAGCGCCTGTTTGAATAGCACATTATCAACGAATACATCAACAACCGTTGCATTATTGGCTTTGATTGCATACCCTAAAAACAGCAATATTTCTTTTAATTTTAGACTGTCATCATGACAACCAATTATTCCTTTAAGGTAACCCGTAATCATATTGTTTTTTTTCATCATGACGTTTGGAATTCTTTCTGCTAAAGGTTTATCTGGAGAATCACTTTGTAAGGCCAAAGCAAAAATTGACATCGTTTCTGCAAATGATAAACGCGTCAGCTTGTGGGAAGCGCTTGTGCGAGCACTCGTGCTCAGCTCATAACGCCCAGAAAAATAATCGTGAGGAATTCTTAATGTTTCATATTCCCATAATACCTTTAATGTATCCTCGTTCACGAAAATTTTATTTGTAATATTGGCATCAGGAAGCACAGCGCGCAGAAATCTCGAAAAACTCTCATTCTCTAGAGCAATCATTTTCTTGGTTTTTAATAATTCAAGATTACTTCTAAAAATCTGAGAAAAATTATCGACAACACGAGTAGCAAAAGGATCTTGGCGCTGCATGAAACACCTCGTTTTTTTATTATGAATGATTTAAATCGATCAATTATAGCGCGGTTTTTAAAAATATGCTAAACGATGATCAATGAATCTTACTTTTCCTCAACCACCCGATGGATTTGCTCGCCTAATGAAGGGATCCCTAATTTGACGACTTGTCCGGATTGCAGATAAATAGGCACCGGCTTTTGTCCAAGGCCAACACCGGCTGGCGTCCCCGTTGATATGATATCTCCTGGATATAAAGTAAAAAACTGTGAAAGATAACTGACAATATAAGCAACGCCATAAATCATATTAGCGGTATTCCCATCTTGATATCGTTTACCATCGACTTCAAGCCAAAGAGGCAATTTCTGCGGGTCAGGTATTTCATCTTGGGTAACAAGCCACGGCCCAATTTGCCCAAATGTGTCACAACTCTTGCCCTTGATCCATTGTCCTGTACCATGCAATTGATAATGCCGCTCAGACACATCGTTGATCACGCAATAACCCGCTACATAATTTAATGCGGTTTTTTCAGTGACCCTTTTTGCCGGTTTCCCGATAATGACACCTAATTCCACTTCCCAATCGGTATGCGTTGAACCTTTCGGCAAAATTAAATCATCCGTCGGGCCGCAAATGGAACTGGTCACTTTACCGAATAGAACCGGTTCAACCGGAATTTTGGCGCCCGTTTCTTCCGCATGATCAGAATAATTTAAACCAATACATAAAAATTTTCCAACTCCCTGAATAGGCGCACCCAAACGCGTTTCTGCGGGTATGACCGGTAAAGTTTCGATATTTAACCGGCGTAATTTATCTAATTGATGCGTGAGCGTATCACCCGTGATATCTGTCACATGCTGAGATAAATCTCGGATGTTGCCAGCAGCATCTAAGCACCCAGGTTTTTCATGACCTTGAGCACCATAACGTAATAATTTCATGTGGCTCTCTTTTCTTCCTGATTATATTTCTACAATCTCAGTATCTAACGCATAACAACGCCATGCATTTTGATGAAATAATTTTCGTAATTCTTGTTCAGATGCATCACTTAATAAATCATATAACGTATGCACCCAATGGGCGTAACTGCCCGCCAAATTAACGACCGGCCAATCACTGCCAAACATGACACGATCGAAGGTAAACTCCTTGATCGCATGTAAAATATACGGTCTTAAATCTTCAGAACGCCACGTTTGATGATGCGCCTCTGTGATTAAACCCGATATTTTACACCACACATTCGAAAATGCGGCTAACCGGGTAATATTTTCTTGCCAAGGAGACATTTTTTTTTCAGCGACATTCGGTTTACCTAAATGATCTAAAATAAAATTTACTTTTGGGCATTGCTCAACCAAACGGATGACTGCCGGTAATTGATGTGCCTTCACACAAACATCAAAACTAAAATTGAATTCAGAAAGTAGTTTTACACCTTGAATAAAATTTTGTTGCAAACAAAAATCATCCGCCTCACTTTGTAATACACGGCGGATTCCCTTGACTAATTTATTTTTTTTTAGTTCCGCTAACTGTGTTTTGATGAGCTCCCCTTGCTCGAGTGGTGCCTGGGCAACAATGCCATGAATACGCGCATCGCGTTTAGCTAAACGCGTGACCCATGCGACTTCTGCCAATGATTGATTAACATCACACTCTGCCTGCACAAATACAAAAGATTCAATATGCAATGAGTGCGTCGCATCCATTAATTCTGATAATAAAAAAGATTGATTTAATTCTGGCAAACTTTGAAGCCACGAATAATTTAATTCTTGTTTGTCCCAAAGATGCACGTGGGAATCGGTAATTGGAAAATGCATGGTTACTCTCCTTGTCTTGATTGCTCCCGCCAAGCATCTCCATTCGGATAGCGGTAATTTGTCACAGAATGAGTTTTCATTTCAATGTTATACCCGGGCGCTAAAGGCACTTGATAGCAACCATTTTTAATGATAGCAGGTGCTTTAAAATGCGCTTCTAAATGATCGACATATTCTAGCATACGATTTTTAAGAGAACCCGATATATAAATATAGTCAACCATCGCCAAATGCTGCGTATATTCCCCAAAATTCCCCGTGTAAGGATAAACAGCAACTTTAAATTTTGCCGCAATTAATAAAAGTGTGAGTATTTCATTGATGCTGCCCGTGCGGCAATATTTTGTTTGGGGATTAGGAGAAGCAGGATAACCGCCATGTAATAAATCTTTAATACGCGCCCCTCTATCGACTGCATTGTTACGCAAAATATTTAACGCCTCAGTCTCTGTTAATGCATCAGCCATATAGGTTAAATCCAGACAGTGCACTAATTCTTCGGGGCTCATATCTACAATGAGTCGCCACAAAGGTTTTTGGAGAGAACGCGCCCACATATCCCAAATAGCATTGACCATCACGGCCGTTGTCATATGAATGATATTTTTATCGTAATGAGCAGCTTGCTCATGGTCTCTCGTTAATTGCCGCCAAAATTCACCCATGTGTTCAGTAATGCTTGATAATTTTTTTCCAATCACCTGCTCTTTTAAAGCATAAATCGCGGCAACGGAGGCTTCATGATGATGATCCATTGCCATCGTTAATCCGTGACCCTGCAGTACAGAATAATTGGTATGCAAAGTGATATAAGCAACTGCCCGGTCAAAAGCGGGAAAACGAACATCTTCAACCGTTAAATCAGTGATATGGATTTTGTTATCTTGCATATTTGATCATCCATGAAAAATATTCATCATCTAATGTTTTTTCACTTGAAATTTATTGGCAAATGCCGTAAACGCACAATTCATGGTTAATTCTTTTATTTCTTCATTTTGATTTTCTATTAATTGCATCAACTCTTCTTGGGTCTCTGATACTTGACATAAAATATTTGCCAAAAGCAACTGGGCTGATTTTATTAACGCTAAGTTGATTTGCACTTCTTTCGGCAACTTTAAAAATTCTTTAAGCAATACCTTGCTCATTTTTTCTGTCAGCGTGTTAATGGCATGAATCAACAATTCATTTTGATCATTAGTTTGATTATCATCTGTCATTTATTTTATTTCTACTCCACGTTTTTTTAATAGATTAGGTAATTCATCAAACAATTTGTCTTCTGCCAACCAATAGGTGCCTTTACGTGTCCCTGTCAAAACAACTTCTTTAGGTGTGCAAACAGCAATTTCTTTTTCACAATCAAGATAATCCACTTTACCCGGTTTAATCACTGCACAACTAATATTGAAATTTTTATGATTCACAAGTAAAGCAGAAGAATTGCCGGGGCGAAGATAAGAAGACCATCCTGCATGAAGAGAACGGCCTTCTGTTGGATGATCTAACCAAATGCTGTGAGATGCTACATTCTTTAAAATATAAACGCGCGCAATTTTCTCATCAGTACGTTTCAAAATAATATTTTTGTTTTGTGATTTTAAAGAAATGGGTCCGCAACTAAAAGAATTTGAATGAGTTGCAAATACATCAAAGCTCAACAATAAAAAAATAATCCCGATCACATAACGCATAAAGTTCCTCAAAAATTATACTGCAACAGTCGCCTTAATATGCGGATGAGCCTCATAATCAAGAATAACAAAATCTTCAAATTGATAATCGAACAAAGAAGCCGGTTTACGCTGGATGATAAGTTGTGGCAACGCATAGGGTTTACGTAAAAGCTGCATCTTGACTTGTTCAAGATGATTTAAATAAAGATGACAATCACCGCCGCTCCAAATAAATTCTCCTACCTTAAGATCACATTGCTCTGCAACCATATGCGTCAACAAAGCATACGATGCGATATTAAACGGCACACCTAAAAAAACATCCGCTGAACGTTGATATAATTGACATGATAATTTTTGATTGGCCACATAAAATTGAAATAATACATGACAAGGCGGCAATTTCATTTTGGTTAATTCGCCCACATTCCACGCACTGACCAACAAACGGCGAGAATGAGGGTTCGTTTTAATTTGAGTAACAATATTACTCAATTGATCAATGGATTGACCGTTTGCTGTTTCCCAGGCGCGCCATTGTTTGCCATAAATAGGGCCTAAATTGCCTTCTTGGTCTGCCCATTCATCCCAAATAGTGACCTGATGCTCATGCAAATAGCGAAGATTGGTATCGCCCCGCAAAAACCATAACAATTCATGAATAATACTGCGCAATGATAATTTCTTAGTTGTCAGCAACGGAAATCCTTGATTCAAATCAAAACGCATTTGATAAGCAAAGACACTGAGCGTTCCAACACCTGTGCGATCTTCTTTTTTGACGCCGTGATCGCGAATATAGCGTAAAAAATCTAAATAAGACTGCATAAAAAAAACCCTGTTAGAATATAGACGAAATTGTAGTGCAGAAAGAGGGGTTAGAGCAAAGGTTTCCGCTTATAGGCAAAACTTAATAAGAGGATGCCTAATATAATCATTGGAATAGACAAGAGCTGTCCTTCTGTCAGCAAGCCTTGAGCAAGATAACCTATTTGAATATCGGGCTCTCGGAAAAACTCTATGCTAAAACGAAAAAGTCCATAAAGAATTAAAAATAACCCGGAAACAGCATAAGGCGGACGTTTTTTTCGGGAAAAAATCCAAAGCACTAGAAACATAACAACGCCTTCCAGCAAAAATTCATAAAGCTGCGATGGATGACGCGGCATAGCGCCGCCTGCTGGAAATACCATGGCCCAGGGAACATCAGTCACTCGCCCAAAGAGTTCTCCATTGATAAAATTGCCAATCCGCCCAGCACCCAGGCCAATCGGCACAACCGGTGCAATAAAATCTGTCAGCTCCACCAAGGGCTTTCCCATGTGGCGCGCGCATAACCACATGGCAATAATCACACCCAATAATCCGCCATGAAATGACATGCCGCCCTGCCAAATCATAAAAATACTCTGCGGGTGATGAATGGTTTCAGAAAAATTATAAAAAAATACGTACCCTAAACGGCCGCCAATAATAATTCCCAAAGCAGCGTAAAATAAAATATCAGATAATTGCTGTAGATTAATGTCGCGAGGAGAGCGTTTCAAACGCATCGCAAGCAAACTCCAACCCGCAAAAAAACCCAGGAGATACATCAAACCGTACCAATGAACTGGTAAAGGGCCAATATGAAAAGCAATAGGATTGATGTCTGGATAAGTCAGCATGGAGATTATTTAATTTCTTATTAAAGAAAATAACATATCACATGCCATCACTAATAAAAACCATCCAAAAATGCGTTTTAAAAATTCTTTTGGTAGTTTGTGAGCAAGCATGGCGCCAAGCGGTGCAAAAAGCGCGCTTGCAACCGAAATACCTAAAAATGCCGGCCAATAAATGTAGCCGGTGCTCCACTCAACTGGAATCAACGTAAATAATCCGGCAATCATAAAACAGATTGTTGCAACAATCCCGACCGACAAACCGCAAGCAATCGACGTGCCTGTCGCTGCTCGAATATCCATTTGGCTGTATAATAAAAAAGGCACTAACAGTACACCGCCGCCAATCCCTAACAAACTTGATAAAACACCAATTAAAAGCGCTGCTATTTGTGTAACAAGTGACGATACGGGTTTTTTACCTTCGTGAGTTTCTCGATTAAGCGCCATTCGAACGCCGATAATAAATAAAAACCCACTAAAAATAATTTTCAAAATATTCGATGACAGAAAATGAGCAATAAACGCGCCGATAATAGCACCAATCGCCAAACCCGGTAACATGCGAAAAAAAATGTCCCAGCGCACAGCTTCTCGTTTGTAATGGGCATATAATGCCGAAAGTGAGGTGACAATCATAATCGCAAGCGATGTGCCGACAGCCATTTGCATTTCAGCATTCTGTGGAATGGCCGCATAATGTAAAAAAATGGCCGCAAGCGCGGGGATAACGATAACACCGCCGCCAATGCCAAATAATCCTGACATAACACCTGCGAAGGCGCCAACAACAAGATACATGCTTAACATATCAATTCCTTTTCTTTTGTTATCTTTTCCCCGCGCGAATCAATCCACCCAAACCCATTTGCTGAAGTGCTAGTTCCATATGACAGCGTATCATAACGGTACTTTCCATTCCGAGCACTTCTTGCAGCAATTGACAGGCTTTCTTTTTTGTAAACTGACGAATGACCCACTTAATCTTACTTAGAGAGGAAGCATTCATGCTTAATGAATCAAATTCCATTGCAACCAAAAGCAGTGCCGCTACAGGGTCGCTGGCTAATTCACCGCAAATACTGACATGCTTTCCTTCTTGATGTCCGCCTTCAACCACTTGCAAGAGAGCACACAAAATAGCGGGATGAAGAGAATCAAATAAATTCGCGACGCGAGAATTATTACGATCAACTGCTAACACATATTGAGTCAAATCATTACTGCCGACCGATAAAAAATCAACGCGTTTAGCAATCGCACGTGCTTGATAAACCGCTGAAGGCACTTCAATCATGACGCCGATCTCAGGCATTTGTACATCAAAATTTTCTTCACGCACGTCCCCATATGCTTTTTTAAGTAAACGCATCGCCTCATCCACTTCGCTCACATCCGTAATCATAGGCAGCATGATACGTAAATTATTATATTGATGGCTTGCACGCATCATGGCGCGCGCTTGAGTCAGAAAAATTTCAGGATGATCAAGCGTGATACGGATCCCGCGCCAACCCAAAAATGGATTTTCTTCTTTCACAGGAAAATAACTTAACGCTTTATCTCCGCCAATATCCAGCATACGCATAGTGACGGGACGCGGTGCAAATGAAGCTAGCAATTGGCGATAAATCACCCGCTGTTCTTCACTTGATGGGAACCGGTCTCGCATTAAAAATGGAATTTCAGTACGATACAGACCAACCCCTTCAGCACCTGCCGCCAATGCTAAACCAACATCAGCGCCTAACCCGGTATTCACCATCAACGAAACGCGTTCGCCATCTGCAGTTTGAGCAGGCTCATCGCGCAACACTTCAAGAGAAGCATTCAATTCTCGTTCTTCTAAAGCAAGCTGTTCAAACTCTTCGCGCAACTCAGGGCTTGGCGATACATAAACTTGTCCATAGTAACCATCAACAATGATGTCTTTGTCTTGCAAATCGTAAATGGGAATATCACTCACCCCCATGATAGTTGGCACACCCATCGCACGCGCCAAAATAGCGACATGAGAACTGCTGGATCCTTGAATCGAAACAACACCCGCCAAAGAACCTTCGGGCGCTTCTGCTAAATCTGCTGCTGTTAATTCTTCACCAATTAAAATAGAGTGCTCGGCATAGTCTGGCAAAACACGCTCATTTCGCTGCAAATACGCAAGCACTCGATGCCCCAAATCTTTAACATCGACTGCACGTTCACGCAAATAAGTATTTTCGATATTTTCTAAACGGATCACATGTTCTTCAATCACTTCACGTAGCGCGCCTTGCGCCCAATTACCGCGGCGAATTCGATGAATAATTTCAGCGCCTAAATCCGCTGTATCAAGCATGCGTTGATACACATCAAACAATGCGCGTTCTTCCAACGGTAAATTGGGATAAAGACGTTCTCCTAAAATACGAAAATCTTCTCTCCCCGCAGCAAGAGCAATTTCAAGCAAACGGATTTCTTCTTCAATGTCTTCTGGTTCACGGTCGGGGACTGCCGATAAATCAAGTAGTGGATAAACCACTACACCCACACCCATGCCAATACCGGGAGCACTTGGAATTCCTGAATAAGTATTTTCGCCCGGAGTCACTTCTTCTTCTGTATCAAATAATTTGGCGACTTCGCCTGTTGCTTCAGCATGCGCAATAATCGCAGCTAATTGAGTGGCGAGCGTCACTAAAAAAGCTTCTTCTGATTCATCATAGCGCCTCGGTTCTTGCTGCTGAACAATCAAAACGCCGAGTACTTGTCGATGATAAATAATAGGCGCGCCCAAAAAAGCTTTGTATTGTTCTTCTCCAACTTCAGGGACATATAAAAAATGGGGATGAGAAACAGCATCGTCTAAATTGATGGGTTCTTCACGTTCGCCCACCAAACCGATTAATCCCTGATTAATAGGAACACGTGTTTTTCCTATAGCTTCTAGATTTAAGCCCTTGGTTGCTAACAGAACATAATCACCGCGTCTTCGATCCAACAAAAAAATTGAGCAAGCATCTGTGTTTAATGCTTTGGCTACACGCTTAACCATGATATTAAGCGCATCACGGAAATCAGGCGCGTTAGAAACAGCTTGGATGATGCGTCGTAGGACTTTTAGCATTAAAAACTCCCTCGATCATTCGCACTAAACATCCCAAAATCGCCGAGAAAGTACTATTCTAGCAAATTCTTTCATGGCCATGTTATATACGCGCCTTTTAAATGACACGACTTGCGTCAAAGGATGCCAATAGGATACCCATGCCCACGAATCAAATTCAGGATCATCCGTCGCTTGAAGATTCACATGAGACTCATCGCTCACCATGCGCAACAAAAACCATTTTTGTTTTTGTCCAATACAAAGCGGCTGTGAATGATGGCGCACCAGTCGCTTAGGTAATCGATAACGCAGCCACCGTTTGGTGCATGCCAGCACCTTCACATCATCTGCCTGCAAACCAATTTCTTCGCGTAATTCGCGAAACATGGCTTCTTCCGGTGTTTCAGTTTCCTTCATGCCGCCCTGCGGAAATTGCCAGGCGGGTTTACCAATCCGCTTTGCCAAAAACAACTGGCGTTTGGCATTCACTAAAATAATGCCCACGCCATGTCTGAAACCATCTTTATCAATCACTTAGCAACCACCTCGAAATCGCTTATAATGCATTTTTCCAAAAACTAAATTATCCAGCAACATTTTATGATGATACCAGCAAAAATACTGCTTTTTGTTATTTTTTTATTGCTTGCAGCAGCCAGCATTTTATTTTCTCTTTTTAAAGGTAGTACTTTAATAAGTTTTGGGCAACTTTTTCATGCCGCATACCACTCAAACGATCGCATCACAGAAAAAATTATCCTGGACATACGCTTGCCGCGTACACTCGCTGCATTTATCACTGGCGGTTCACTCTCACTTGCCGGCGCCATGATGCAAGTGTTATTACGAAACCCCTTAGCAGATCCTTACATACTCGGCATCTCAGGCGGCGGTGCTTTTTTGTGTTTATTGTGCATGCTATGCGGATTCACTGGTTATTGGTTAACGTTTGGCACCTGGATAGGAAGTTTACTGGCGGTATTCATCGTTTTTTTTCTTGCGCATAGAAAAAACGCGCAGCCACATAATAGCTTATTACTCACAGGTATTGCGATTGGCAGCGGATTTTCCGCATTTATCAGTTTTATTTTAATGATGAGTCCAGAAACAGAATTACACAGCATGTTATTTTGGCTGCTGGGTGATTTAAGTTACACACACTTACCTTTTATTGAATCAGGAATTTTGTGCATAGGGCTCATCATGAGCATTCTCTGGGGAAAACAATTTAATATTTTAATGCGGGGAGAACTTTCTGCTAAAGCACTCGGTATCTCAACTGAACGATTAAAAATAAAAATTTATTTTTTAAGTGCGTTACTCACCGCAAGCGCCGTATCCCTCGCCGGCTGCATTGGTTTTGTAGGCTTGATTGTGCCGCATCTATTTCGTCTACTGTTTGGATCAGATCATCGTATTCTTTTGCCAGGTACCGTCTTACTCGGCGGAAGTTTGTTAACTATTGCCGATACCCTCGCAAGAACAGCGTTTGCGCCAGAGCAATTGCCGGTTGGAATTATCATGGTTTTTATCGGCGTACCTATTTTTCTTATATTACTACAACGATCATGCCGCTACTAACCGCAAAAGAGTTAACGATTAAAATCGCTCACACGATCATTTGTCACGCATTTGATTTTACATTAAAGAAAGGTGATTGCGTTGGAATTTTAGGCTTGAATGGCAGCGGTAAAACCACTTTACTGCACACATTAGCTGGGCTTATTTTACCTGCATCTGGCCATATTGATTTACAAGAAAAAAAATTAACCCATTATTCTTCAAAAGAAATGGCACGAATACGCGGTATTTTATTACAAGATACGCCAATTTTCTTTCCAGAGACTGTGCTTGATTTTTGTTTGCACGGCCGCTACCCACATTTAAATTTTTTTCAAGCACTCTCTAAGCACGATAAAGATATTGCACGGGAAGCACTTTGCTTAATGAATCTTTTAAAAAAAGAAGCACAAAATGTCGAAACTCTATCAGGCGGTGAACGACGGCGATTAGCCATTGCTGCTTTATTAACGCAAACACCTCAAATTTATTTATTAGATGAACCAACTAATCACTTAGACTGGCCGCATCAAATTAAAATATTAAATTATTTTTCGGATCTTGCAAAAAAAAATTTGGCGGGCGTGATGATGACATTGCACGATGTGAATTTTGCAAAAGAATATTGCAATAAAGTGGTATTACTATTAAAAAATGGAGAAGTTTTAACAGGAGATACAAAAACATTAATCACAAAAGAAAATATGGCAAAAGTTTATGAAACCAATATGACTAACTTAGGTTACGCAGCAGCGTCATCCTGTATCATCCTAGGCGAATAACTGGGGCTGTGGCAGCGAACTTATCTTCTTCTTGCTGCATTGATATTGATTTATTTGATTTTGATGTAAAGGTATCGCCTGATAGATGGAAACGTTGTTTGAGTACCATTGATGCAGCCTGCCAAGGATTTAGTGGCTTTCCCTTCATGGCCGCTTGCCCTTGATGTTGCGCTGCTAATAACAGTGCACATGCTGTGGCTGTACTTTCTGCGCGGCGGGGAGGAGCCGGCGCTTTTACTACACTTTGTGGTACTACTGCGACAACTTTAGCATTTGTTCGCTGCGATCTAGCATGTAACTTACAATCTGCTATCGCATAACCTGCCGTTCCGCCTAATATCGCACAACCTCCAACAATCTCAGGAACAAGCCAGGGAGCAAGCACTAGAGCGCCTGGAACAAAGATGCAAACAGCCAGCGCTATCACTGCCCCTATTGCAGCACCCAAGCAAAAACCGGCAATACCAAAAAATTTTCTCATGCCGAAAACAGAATCTGATTTTTTTTCAGCACGCTCAGGAGGAACAACGAAACCCTTAGTTTTAAATTGGCAAAAACCCGCTTTTTCAAAATAACCTGGAAGAAGCGCACATTTCTCAGCTAGACTTCCGTGCCTCACATAAAATCCATCTATTGAATCGCGGCCGATATTTTTATTTTTGTGAAAATTTTGCAGTAAATTTTTCAATGCCGAAATATCTTGAATGCTTAACTTATTTAAAAGTTGAATAACTCGCTGCTGATTATCGTGAGTCGCTTGTTCAAGATGCTTCCCAAAATTGTCTATCTTCTTTTCATCTATCTTCTGGAAATCTTCTTCAGAAAGAGAACCGATTTTATATTGACGATAAGTTGCATAGAAACAAATAAACTTTTGATAAGGCAAGAGAAGCTCAAGACTTTCTAACCAAACAGGATGATGCGGGTTATATGTCGCGGATTTTTCTTCTTTAGAAGGCTTTGCTCGTGGAGCAGTAAGAAAAGGGTTACGTAACATAAATTAACCTTTTAGTTATCATAGAGTTAGTAAATATTATGTTTTTATCATTCAAATTATACCCTGATTTCACTAATATGTCTAAAAAATATCAATGTTTCGCCTCGATTCTCCTGGAAGGCTGTTTTGGCGTTGCTGGAGAAATATCCGTTTTCGGCTGTCCAGGTGGTGATCCTGAAGGTCTCCTGTAAAACGACACTGGTGAGCTCCCTAACGAGACAGGCGGCGAACCCATAACCCTCTCATCGGCAGAACCATCTGGAGCATCTAGTCTGAATGTTTCTCGATTTTGATCGGATCCTAATGCCTTCTCATCTGCTCTCTGTAAATTCTTAAGAAGTTTGCTTATGCATAAGATTTCTTCTTGCTGAACTGCAAAATTATCAAGCTCCTTTTCCCTGTCATCTTTAACTGTTTCATAAGATAGTCGAATATTTTCAGTATTTGATTGAAAAAAACGGCCTGTGGCAGGAAAATCCGCTAAAAAATATATGAGATCATTACCCTTTACATTTTCTAATGTATCAAGAAATCCATCTGTATCCACCTCTTCTGGAATAGAAGCTGATACTTGTTCTTCAAAAGATTTAATAGTATGAATAAGAGAATCATGCTGTTCGAGATGTAGAAAAGGAATTTTGTTATTTCTTTTTAAATCGCTAAGATGAACAAAACATCTTGCTGCCCCAAAAATTACAGCTCTTACAGCTCTGAACTTAATAATATTATCAAAATCGCATTTTATTTTCCAAAAACTTACTAATAAATCATAAAATCCACCTTTTTCTTTTTCCCCTAAAAAAGAAATAATTTCTTGTTTTAATTCACTTTCTTGTTTAAAAACAATTTTTTTCCAGGTATTTCTAAAAAAAGGAAGAAATATTTCTCGGATCATTTTATTTATAATATTTTTTCTTGTTTCAGAGTAACAAGGATCTCGAAAAAAAGGGGTCTCTTGTTTGAGACGTCCCCATAACTCAGGCCATCCTTCACACCCAGATTTCTCTTGAACTGCAATATAAATACTTTTCAAAGTTTTCATCAACCAAGGAAAAGGAGCTCCCTGAATACAACAGCTAAGATTGGCATATTCTCCCGCGCGGGCTGAATAGGTTGCATAAAATTGCTCTACAGAACCGACAAAATCCGTTTCCACGTCTTTTGAAACCTTCTTATCTAATAATATCTGTAATTTCTGCACCCCTTCATGGCCTAAACTCTTTAAACACTGAATAACACGCTGATCTTCCACCTGACAAAAAGGGTACATCGATTCAGCCAAAAAAGATTTCTCTTCTGTTTCTGCTAAAGAATCGACATACAAATGGATAAATGCTCGATACGGCAAAAGAGAAGAAATGACGTCCCGCCAAATAGGATGAAAACCACGATTATTCATAGAAGCGCCTTAGATGCGAGTATTTTGTGTGTGTGTTACATTATACCCAATAGGCTAAGAATATAAAGAAGGCAATCCCTCATGACAATCCATGTTCTCATTAACGGTGCTTTTGGCAAAATGGGCCAGATGGCTGTTAAAACAATTAACGATCACACTGATTTTACGCTCGTTGGCGAAATTGGCCGAGCGCATGATCTTCTGGCCGAAATTCATCGGACTAAAGCCGAGGTAGTGATTGATTTCACAGAAGCTAATGCCGCATTAAAAAATACCCAAACGATTATTGAGGCAAAAGCAAGGCCCGTCATTGGTACGTCTGGCTTGACAAAAAAAGATGTTATAAATTTAGAAAAGCGGGCGGAAAAACTAAAATTAGGCGGAATTATCGCACCCAATTTTTCGCTAGGCGCAGTGCTTATGATGAAATACGCGAAAGAAATTGCGGCTTATTTCCCTCACGTTGAAATCATTGAGATGCATCACGATGGCAAATTAGACAGCCCTTCAAGCACAGCGCTTCGCACCGCTGAAATGTTAGCAACAACACGTGATGTAACTTATCTCACTCGAAAAAATAGCAAAGAAGTGGTTCCAGGCGCGCGTGGTGCCTATTATCAAAATGTTCCGATTCATGCGATTCGATTGCCAGGATTAGTTGCTCATCAAAAAATTATTTTTGGCGGCATTGGCGAAACCCTCACATTGCAGCATGATGCAGTTGATCGCGCATGCTTCATGCCGGGATTGGTGCTTGCCTGTAAAAAAGTGATGACGCTTGATCATTTGGTGTATGGATTAGACCAAATTTTAGTATGAGTTGATTGGGTGGATTACGGCAAAAGACGCCCAATCCACCCTCATTGATACATTTAACTTTTTTCTCGAAACACTACATCCAATTCTCTTGCGGCTTTCACTTCATCCAAACGGCGCACCGGTAAATTATGCGGTGCCTCTTTTAATAATTCTGGATTGGTTTTTGCTTCATGTAAAATTTGAATTAAAGCATCCGCAAATGCATCTAACACTTCTTTGCTTTCTGTTTCTGTGGGCTCAATCAATAAACATTCTGGCACCAATAATGGAAAATACATCGTAGGCGCATGAAAATCATAATCCAGCAAACGTTTAGCAACATCTAATGCCGTAATCGATAATTCTTTTGCTTCTTTTTTTAAAGTAATAATAAACTCATGACTGGCACGTCGAGTAGGGTACGCCGGCGTAAAACCTGCTTGCTTCAAACGCGCCAACAAATAATTTGCATTTAATGTTGCATATTCTGCTACGCGTAACATGCCTGCTTTACCGAGCAAACGCGCATACATATAGGCACGCAAAATAATGCCTGCATTACCCATAAACGTCGATAAACGCCCAATCGTTTGCGGAAAATCCGCATCCGTCAGCCAATGATATTTTTCGCCTGACTTTGCAACAATAGGTGTTGGTAAAAAAGGCACTAACCGCTCACTCACAGCAACGGGGCCGCCGCCAGGGCCACCGCCGCCATGCGGTGTCGCAAATGTTTTATGTAAATTGATGTGCATCACATCAAAACCCATATCACCCGGACGAACTTTACCTAAAATAGCATTTAAATTCGCACCATCATAATAAAGCAATCCGCCGGCTTGATGCATGATTTTAGCAATCTCTTGAATTTTTTGTTCAAACACACCTAAAGTCGATGGGTTCGTCAACATGATGCATGCGGTTTGCGGCCCAACCACTGCGCGTAATGCATCAATGTTAACATTTCCATCGGCATCTGTTGGAATTTCACGTACTTTAAAACCGCATTGCGCAGCGGTTGCAGGATTAGTTCCATGTGCTGCATCAGGCACTAAACATTCAACACGCGCCAAATCATCGCGCGCGTGATGATAAGCGCGGATCATAGCAACACCTGCAAATTCACCTTGTGCACCCGCCATCGGTGTCAATGAAACACCTTTCATGCCCGTCACTGCTTTTAAAATTTCTTGTAGTTCATAGGCTGAAGCCAAATATCCTTGACTATCCATATCAAGTGATAAAGGATGGCGATTCAAAAATCCCTCTAACATCGCTAAACGATGTGCGCCGCGCGGATTATATTTCATCGTGCAAGAACCAAGTGGATAAAATTGCGTATCAATCGAAAAATTTCTGCGTGATAATCGGGTAAAATGCCGTACCGCTTGCAATTCAGATACTTCTGGTAACATGAGCGCATCTTTACGTAAGAATTCATTGGGAATATGAAGTTCGCCACTTTTACGATGTGGAATTTGGGCGCGGGCCGCGCGGCCTTTTTTGGATAATTCAAAAATTAATTCTGACATCGACTCTATTCTCCCTTATTTTAGAGGCACAGCATCCCGATTATTAGATGTGTTAGCATTGACTATTAATGCTTCTTTCAATTTATCTGCCAATAAATTTAATTCTTGTTCGGTTTTAGTTTCAGTCGTACAAATCAATAAACACTCGCCCAATTCTGGATAGGTTTTTTTAAGATTAAATCCGGCTTGAATATGATGTTTTGCTAATTCTGCCAACACCGTATCCACCGGACGATTGAGTTGCACCACGATTTCATGAAACATTGGGGCTTGAAACATGATTCGCACGCCCTCAATCGCAGACAATTTTTCGCGTAATTTATATAAATTTTGATGCGATGCCATGGCGGTATGATGCAATCCAACAGGGCCCAATAAACTCATATAAATAGTGCTTGCCGTCACAAGCAACCCCTGATTGGTGCAAATGTTAGAAGTCGCTTTCGCACGGCGAATATGTTGTTCGCGCGCTTGCAAAGTTAAAACAAATCCTTGTTTCCCGCGTTGATCTACCGTGCGGCCAACAATCCTGCCGGGAAGTTGACGCACATAATTTTCTTTACAACAAATAAATCCGTAATAAGGGCCGCCTGATGCAAGTGGCACACCGAGTGATTGTCCTTCGCCGCAAGCAATATCAACTCCATTTTTGCCCCATTGACCTGGTGGTTTTAATAATGCCATCGCCAATGGATTGACAAGTGCCACACTAATCGCATGATGCGCATGCGCCCAATCCGTCAACATATCAACATCTTCAAGCACGCCAAAAAAATTCGGCTGCGGAATGACAAGTGCTGTTAAATCATTTTTGGTTAAATTTTCTAATTCTTCGAGAGAAACGCGTCCCGTGGCAGGATCATAAGGCACTTCAACAATATCAATATCTTGTTGGCTTACAATTGTTTCAACGACTTCACGATAATAAGGATGAACTGTTTGCGGCAACAAAATACGGTGTGAATGATTTTTTCGATGCACCCTGACTGCCATCAAAATTGCTTCAGCTAATGCAGAGCCGCCTTCATAAAGAGAAGCATTCGATACATCCAATGCCATCAAACTCGCCATCATCGTTTGGTATTCATATAAAACTTGCAATGTTCCCTGGCTTGCTTCTGCTTGATACGGTGTATAAGCCGTCATAAATTCACCGCGGCCCACAATGTCCCAAACTGCAGCAGGAATATGGTGTTCATAAGCACCCGCACCAATAAAACATAATCCGCCTGCATCTTTTGCAGCACGTTCGCGCATTAAACGCGATAATTCCATTTCGGTTAATTGAGGAGGAAGGGTCGGCAATTCTTTGATGCGTAGGGCCTCAGGAATTTCATCAAACAATTCATCTATGTTGCGAGCGCCGATCGACGCTAACATTTCTTTCACATCATCTTCAGTATGCGGAATAAATGGCATAGTGATACCTCATCCATTAAGTTAATGCGCTTCTGATGTAATTTGTTTTGAATATTGATCAGCCGTCAATAAATCACGCGCTTCATTTTCAAACGGACGAATGCGAAACAACCATCCTTTTCCGTAAGGATCTTCATTGATTAATTGCGGATTATCGAGTAATGCTTCATTGATTTCGACAATTTCACCTGAAATAGGCGAGTAAATATCCGCAGCGGCTTTCACAGATTCGACCACCGCGCATTCTTGCCCTGTTTCTAAACTCAATTCAAGTTCAGGTAATTCGATATAAACTAAATCTCCTAACATACATTGCGCATGATCGGTAATGCCTACAGTCATGACATCATCGTCCTTACGGATCCACTCGTGTGTTTTAGAATATTTTAATGCTTTTGGCACACTATTCATGTTAACGCTCCGTTCTTATTTAATGCTTTAAATGTTGGTTTGCTAAAACGCACAAAAGGCGGTTTAATCACCTGTGCTGGCACATATTTGCCGCGAATTTCAACTAAACATTCTTCAAGGGTGGCAGCCGGCACGCGTGCTAACGCAATGCCTTTATGTAACGTCGGTGAAAAACTTCCGCTGGTGATCACGCCAGTCCCTATCCCTTCCACTTGTACTTTTTGATGATGACGTAATACACCTTGACCCATTAATACTAAACCCACTAATTTTTCTGAAACGCCTTTTTGTAATTGCGCGAGAAGTGCATCACGGCCAATAAAATTTCGTGTGCTTGGTTCAAAGGCAACTGTCCACGCTAAATTCGATTCGAGTGGCGTCACTGTTTCATCCATATCAGCGCCATACAAATTTAAACCGGCTTCTAAACGCAGCGTGTCGCGCGCACCCAGACCGCAGGGTTTAATATCTGCTGCTAATAATGTTTGCCAACAGGTGGGCGCCGCTTTTGCCGGAAGAATAATTTCAAAACCCTCCTCCCCCGTATAACCGGTACGGGCGATAAACCAGCCATCGATATCCACTGCCGAAAAAGGTTTTAACTCTTTGACGGAGGCTTGCTGTGCTTCGCTAAAAATCAGTGGGATTTTGCTAAAAACAGCAGGACCTTGAATAGCTAACATGGCATAGTCAGTTTGTTCTTTGATGGTGACTTTAAATTGTTTAGCGTGATGATTTAGCCATAACAAATCTTTATCATGCGTCGCAGAATTCACAATCAGACGATAAGAATCCTCTGTGATTTTATAAACAATCAAATCATCGATCACGCCGCCTTTTTCATTCAGCATGCAAGTATATAGCGCTCTGCTTTCTTTTAAACGGTCAACATTGTTTGCCAATAGATAACGCAAAAACGAAGCAGCCTCAGGACCCTGAAGATCGACAATGGTCATGTGCGAAACATCAAACACACCAGCATGCTGCCGGACCGTATGATGCTCTTCGATTTGTGATCCGTAATGCAATGGCATGTCCCAACCGGCAAAATCAACGATTTTGGCAGAGGCTTTTAAATGACACTCGTATAAAGGGGTTTTCTTGCCCATGTGGTTTTGCTCCCTTAGAGGTTTGGAAGTATACCGTTTTAGATTTAGAAACTGAAGGGAATCAAACGCATAAAACAAGCATTTAAACCATAATCAACTCTTTTTTTGATCATTTTTTAATATTCACTTAATGTAACCACTTTATGATAGCCCTATAAAAATATTCTAGATACAAAACGAGGAATGAATGGCTCAAGCGCGAACACGAAAAAAGATTGTTATTAAAGGCAATGATTATGATGGGTGTCTTGGTTGGGTGGCTCTTCTCACCAGTCCCTATTTTCAAACACGCCATGAGATAGTCCGTCCCGATGGACAGAAGTTGCCGAAAGAGATCAACAACGAAATTTTAAAATCGTTCTTGGTTAATAGCGGTTACGGAAAAAAAATCAAAGAGCAATTCAACGATCCTAGTATAGAAGAGATTATATTAACCAGCAGCTCAAGCAGACAAAATTTAGAGCTCGATCTTTTCGCCAGGATTACACATATGCTGGAACCCGGCGGCGACGGTGATAGTGGATCTGCATTTTTATTTTTAGACACTTTATCTGAATTTTTAGAAGAAGAGTTGAAAAGTAAGAAAATAAAAAAAGACCAGAGAACATTCGATGACATATGGAATAAAAAAGATTTGGGGTCAGCATATAAACATATTGCATCCGAATATAAACGCCTTGGCCTTGATTCAGGTAATTTCACCGAAAATCTTCAGGGGTTAAAAGACCAATACAGTAAACTGCTCGAGTCGAAAGAGCCTCCTTTAGTTTTCGATAACGAGAAAATTACTCTCCTATATGCTCAAATACATTCTTTTGCTAAAGAACACAAAGATGATGATATTCTTTTCGAGTTTTATGATGATCGAGAAAATATATGCGGTGCCTTACATTATGCATTTTCAAATTTTCCGCAATTACTTCCTAAAAATGTACAGTTTAAAATTTATCATTATGATCTTTTTCATGATGATATTGATGAATTAATATCGCGCATACAGAAAAATCCACTTGATGAAAATTGCTATGCGTTGATTAAAGGTACAGGAAGTATTGATGAATCCTATAGCGATCATATCAAAGAATTACATGCCATCTTTTTGAAACACCTGGGAAAGTCTCCTCACGCAGATAAAGCTAAAATAAAAAATATTTTGGAAGAATACTTAGCAGTAGTCATCCAAAAAAATACTTCATTACAGCAATATTCTTTAACAAAAGATTTCACGGTGAATAATAATAAAAACAAAAAACCAGAAAATGAAGAAGTAACAAAATTAGCACTTCAACCCCATTAAAAAATAGACGAGAGAAAAATGGCTCAGACGCGAACACGAAAAAAGATTGTTATTAAAGGCAATGATTATGATGGGTGTCTTGGTTGGCTGGCCATTCTGCTAAATACCGATTTTATAAAAACTTATGAATTACACAAAGAACTCGTCAATGAAATCGGCCAGTATCCAGCTAACGCCAAAATAAGTGCGCTCTTTTTAGAAAAATTTTTAGAGAAGAGCGATTATGGAAAAAAAATCGCTACTCAAGCAAAACATCTCGGCATAGAAAAAATCATTTTAATTAGCAGCTCAAATAGACAAGATATAAAAACAGATGTATTTAATCGAATACACAATCGTGAATCGCACGGCGGACATGACAATGGATCTGCATTTTTATTTTTAAGTACCTTTGCAAGTTTTTTAAAAAAACGTCTTGGAGATAAAATTGAAAAAGATCAAAGAACTCTGAGCGATATATGGAAAGGCAAAAACTTTGGCTGCGAATATGAACAAGTTAAAGAATTCTGTGAATGTTATGACATAAAAAAATTCAATCAAGATGATAAAAATTTAAATAATTTTTTGGAAGATTTTAAAAAAATAGACGAAGAAAAAAATAAAGATTCATTTTTTAATCACAGCAAAATTCCCCTTTTATATGCTCAAATGCATTCTTTTGCTAAAGAACACAAAGATAATGATATTCTTTTTGAATTTTATGATGATCGAAAAGATATATGTCTTGCCTTGTATTATGCATTTTCGAAGTTTCCGGAATTACTCCCTGAAAATGTCGATTTTAAAATTTACCGCTACAGCCCTGCTCCTAACATAAATGGAAACGAAAAAATAATAAAAGGGAGTGTACTTAAAAATGCTTATGGAACCCCTCTCAGTGAAGACGGGTATCATATCATTAAAGGTGATGGGAAAATCGATAAAAATTATCAGGAAAATGTAAAAAAATTACATGCGATTTACCAAGATTTTTCATTATTAACAGGTACAGATATAGGTAAAGATATATTAGAGTTGGAAACAATAGGATTTGTTTTAAGGAAATTTAAAAAAGAACATCGCAAAGATCTGCAAGAGAGCGCTTTAATTGCGAATTCTTTATTGTCGAATTCCCCATCAAATAAACTACCACATGAATCATCTGAACAAGACAAATCGTACACAAACAAAATGGAGGCTTTATGAGTCAAGCAAGAAGAAATATCGTTATTAAAAGCAATGATTATGACGAATGTTTCGCATGGTTAGCTGTTCTTAAAAACAGATATTTTCTTAATACTTATCGCGATTACCTTAAAAATCCGGAAGAAGAAAATCATTCCTTTTTGACTCGATATTCAAACATTTTCGAAACTTTTTTAAAAGACAGCGCTTATGGCAAAAAAATAAGTGAACAAGCAGAACACAAAAGCATCGATAAAATTATTTTAATTAGCGGTTCAAATAGACAAACTTTACGGAATGATGCATTCAATCGATTGAATAATTTTCCTGCGCACGGAGAACACGATAACGGATCTGCATTTTTATTTTTAGATGATTTTACAGGGTTCTTAGAAGAAAAGCTTGGAGATAAAATTCAAAAAGACCAAAGAACCATGGCAGACATATGGAATAACAAAAAATTTGGCTCGGAACATCAATTTGCCACGGAAGAATATAAAAAAAATGATCTCACTGATTTTACAAAAAATAAAGATGCACTAAATAATTTGGCGATTAACTTACCTGTCATCGATTTATTTAATAGCAGCAAAATCACGCTGTTATATGCTCAAATCCATTCTTTTGCAAATGAATTTCCAGAAAATAATATTACATTTGAGTTTTATGATGACAATGAACCCATCTGCGATGCATTGTATGCTGCATTTTCAAAACATCCGGAATTACTGCCAAAAAATGTCGAATTGAAAATTTATCAATATGATCTTTATCCCGAAAACGACAATTTAATAAAGTCACATTTTCTTGATCAAAAATTGAATGAAAAACAATATCCGATGATTCAAGGAACTGGAAAATTGGATAGAGCGTACAAAGAAAATGTCAAAATATTGCATAAAATTTATAGAGATCGCCAAGAATCCCTAAAACTAAATGTAAATAAAATACTACCGGCTGACGATATACAAAACGTAATAAAAGAATATTTAGACTATTTAAAAAAAATTAATCAGTCAAATTTAATAAAAAATTCTTTACTAAAACCTGTGGATAAAGTAGCACAAGAGAATACAAAAATCGGCTTTAATCCTCCCCTCCAATATAACTAATTTACAGCGTTTTATTATTTATTATTATGTTACGCAGCTCTTGTCATTGCTGTAAGGGTTACGTCATTCGTTGATGAAATAGCCTGACCTGAAGTTATGTTTTCTGTACTACAGCAAGCTTCGTGCTT
>CAZUQP010000020.1:0-36633 GCA_964622455.1 uncultured Coxiellaceae bacterium | reverse complement strand
TATTAAAAAATCCTATCCAAAAATTGGTGCTTTTGAAAAAAATATAGAGCTTTCTCAGTACAAATATATTTTGTGGACTGGTTTGGATAAGAATGATCCAATCTTGATTGATTCAAAAGAAATGCTAGACGTTGAATATGGGATAACAATTATTAAGCCTGAAGAGGATGGCTTTGGGTTTTATAACCTTGGAACTAAATCATCTGACTCCTCAATAATCAATAGATATGTAAATAATTTGGATGAATATGAGAATTTTATTCAATATTTTCAAGATAAAACAAAGAATCTGTTTCGCTCTGCTAAGAATTTAAAATTTCATATAAATTCTGGATCAACTGCGGATGGGTCAAAAAAGACAGGTCACCAATTTGGCCGTTTATATTTGACTGACAGGGAGTACGAATGTGTTAATTATTTAATTCGAGGAAAAACTGCGGAAGAAATAGCGATTATTTTAAATATTTCTAAGCGTACCGTTGAAACACATGTGCAACACATTAAAAGAAAAATGAATTGTTATAACCAATTTAGATTAGGTTATCTTTTGGGTTGTCTGGATATCAATATTACTTAAAATAAGAATTAATTTATGCTGTCTAAATTACTTTACAAAGAAAATGATTCGTTATTTTGCAACAAATCTTGGCGTTATCTGCTTGAAAATATTTGCAAGAAAATTGATAAAAATAATATGGGATTACAAGTTATTTCTCCATTTGGGTTTGAATTGCTTGGAGATAAAAAGTTTTTATATAGATCGATAAAAAGATTGTATTGTTATATCGGCATTCCAGTTAATGCCATGTTTGACGGTGATTTATATGCAATATCAAAGATGTTTTCAGAAACCTTACTATCATCTGTTCATCAAGTAGGGTTGAATCAATCTGATATCGCCATTCTTGTTTTGCAAGAAAAATTTACTTTGTTTCATAAAAATGATTACCAATGTTCCTTTGCTGACAAGTTGATAGATATTCAAACAAAGATAATTTCCGATGATATTTTGTGTGATTATGCTAACTACATTATATGTACTGTCGATAGCATTTGTTCCGAAAAAGAAGAGCCTGAACACTTTGTTGAAAATAAGAGGCATCGATGTAGAACTTATCAGTTATATGTCATGCTGGAAAAAATATTTGGATATTTATTGCAACCAATGACAGTATTTCAAGAGGAAAAATTTTTAAGCTTGTTTAAGCGCATTGATAATTCTATACAGATGTTCTATACACCGTCTGAATTATTTGTTGATGCTTCAGAGTATGATCTGCATATTTTAAGTTCTCTTATTCAGCCTAGAGTTGAGCTAATGCGACAGGCAATTAGATTATCTGAGCCGGTAGAATTAATAAATTTGCGATGTGAAGCGTATCATGTTCCTGATAACCTGGAATTGGAAATCAATAAAAACGTATATAGGAATGCTGTTGAGAAAATTAGAGCAACTTATTTAAATTATTGTTAGTTTTTAATGCGCACCCCGATGGGTTTTTTATGCAACAGTTGCGAAATTTGCAACAGTTCAAAATAAATGAACTGTTTCCATTTTGGAAACAGTTGTAATAACACAGGTTCAGTATCTGCAAAATTTGCACATACTGTGCGCTGAAAAATTCAAGTTTGCTCTTCTGGTTCCAGCAAATTAAGTTCCCGCAATTTTTTCTGAAGCAATGCTTTATCGATCAGTTTGGTTTCATATTCAGCGACAAGAGTGGGTGATATGCTGCGATTCATAGTGTATTTCACTACTTCATCATCTTTTGTTTTGCAAATTAAAATACCGATGCTGGGATTTTCGTGCGGTTTTTTAATATCGCAATCAAGTGCTTCTAAATAAAATTGTAGCTGCCCAATGTGGGCGGGGTGAAAGTCAGTTGTTTTAAGTTCGATAGCAACCATGCAATTCAATCCTCGGTGGAACATGAGTAGATCAATGCGAAAATCTTTCATGCCGACTTGTAATGGATATTCTTGGCCAATTAAGCTGAAATCAGCGCCCAGTTCAGTAATGAACTGTTTTAAATGCGAAACCAATGCTTGTCGCAAGTCATTTTCTTTGTGGTTATTCGGTAAGCCAAGAAACTCAAACACATAGCTGTCTTTGAATATGCCTTGAGTGGGGGTAGGAAATTCTGTCAACGCTGTTGACAGTTTTGCGTCTGCCAGCAGAGTGCGTTCATAAGTGCCGCTGTCGATGATTCTTGCAAGCTCTCTAGCTGGATAGCGATGTTTTGCTGTAAGGTCTAAATAATAAACTTTTTCTTCTAGCGTTTTTGTTTTTGCTAAAATATGTAAATGATTTGACCAGCCAATTTCTGTCAACACTGTTGACAGTTTTTTATCCCCTTGATAAGTCTCATAAAATTGCTTCATTCGCCATAAATTTCTAGCGGAGAAACCAGTCACAGATGGGTTTTTGGTTGCAATATATGTTGCCATTTTTTCAACGATGCTTTTGCCCCAGCCATTGTTTGCAGCCCGTTCGCTAATGTATTGACCAATACTCCAGTACAAATCGATCAGCGTCTTATTGACTTGCTGCCAAGCTTTAGATTGTGCCTCTGTAATCATGGAGTAGACTACAACAAAGGCGTCTTGGTCATTGGCGACTGCTTTATCCAGCATGTTCTATTTCCCTTTTATTCATTGAGGCGACACTATACTGGCTTGCAGGGCTGATTTTCAAGCAAATTGCCCGTAGCCAAATTTGGGACACTCGCAGATAACACACCACAAGTACCACAACACATTACAATCACTTTTTCCCTATAAATAAAGGTTTTTCTTGTTGTTGATGATTGTCATTTATTGCTATAATTTGTTCCGTTATGTTTCGTAATTAGTGGGTCATGAGTTCGACTCTCGCCGTTAAAAGGCTTGTCTCATATGTCTAAATATTTAGGTGAATGTTATTGCGGTGCAGTCAAATTTTATTGTGATGGCGATCCATTTTTTACCCAACATTGTCACTGCAACAAATGCCGTGAAGTAGCATCACAATCAAAGCGTGATGCAGATAAGCAAGGGTATGGGTGGACAGCAGGATATTTAACGTCAAGTTTCAATATAACGTCAGGGATTGATAATCTTGATGAGATTATTAGAAACAATGCAAAACTGCTGCTTTGTAAATTATGTCATAGTCTTATTTACGGTATTTCTCTTGATAAAAATAAACAGGCTGGTATCGGTATTAATGCAAATAACTTTTATTTTACAGGCCCAATGCCTGAATCTTTTAAACCAGTTAGACATATTTGGTATGTCAATAGAACTGTGAACTTTAATGATAACTTACCAAAATTTAAAGATGCTCCAAAAGAACAATTGGGTTCAGGTGAACTTTGGAATAATGATGATTCAAAATAATGTGTTAAAAATACGGCCAGCAATGCCTGCTGATAATACATGGTTAGACAAGCTCATGATTAAAGATTGGGGCGGTTTGCCTTTAGTTATTAGAGGCAAGAAGTATTACCCTTCTCAGTTGGATGGAATGATTGCTGAGAATGAAAATGGGATTGCGGGATTTTTATTTTATGAAATACGTGAAAAAGACTGCGAAATAATTGTATTTGAGGTATTTGATAAATTTAAAGGTACAGGAACCCTATTGTTGGATGAATTAAAAGATATTGCTAAGAATAAGAAATGCTCTCGCATTTATTTAATGACGACTAATGATAATTTAGATGCTCTTAGATTTTATCAAAAGAGAAACTTTCATATTTGTGGTGTTCACGTTGATTCGGTCAAGATTTCACGAAAAATAAAACCAACGATAGGCATGATGGGTGATTATGATATCCCAGTGCGTGATGAGATTGATTTGGAATTTTTATTATAATTTTCTTGGTAGATATTATAAATCAAGCAAATGCAACACAAGTAAGCTTCGAGGGAGTGGTAAAGACCTCAAAAAATGAGCTTTGCTTTGTAAATATGAATTTGAATGTTTGTATTGGCGGGGTTAAATAAATAATGCAAAATTCTATTTGCCTTTTAAGTAAAGGTAGTTACATGGAACCTTTATTTGTAGATAAAGATAGACTCTCGAGAGTAAAATCTTTATTGCCTAAGATTGAGAAAGCATATCAGGAATATGCAGAAAAAAATTATTTCCCAGGGTATGCTTTTGGTGTAATGGTTGATGGTAAGTTAATTCATTCAGGAAGCGCAGGCGATAATTTTTTCCTCGACAATCCTCTTGATGTCTTGCGAAAAGAAACGATGAAATATTTTGAAAAAGCAGGAAAAATTATTCAAGTAGAAGAAATCATAGCTCAAAATCAATTGAGCGGGTATTTCATAATGAAAGGAGAACAATCATCTCTGAAGATCAGTTTTTCATTAACACCCCATTTCCTTGCATTAATCCAGACATTTACAATAGAAGAAAATGAATAATAAAGAGCACAAACTGGGTCTGCCATTAGAATATCAACAAATGCCCGAATATTTCGATGCGCATAATATGAGTGAACAGACTGAAGTTAAAAATGCGCTGATAGAAAAATTGCTAAAAGAGCAAAGGGTTAAAACGGTTTTTGATATGACCTGCGGCACCGGTTCACAAGTGTTTTATCTTGCCGAACGAGGCTATGAAGTGATGGGTAGTGATTTCAGTCCCGCTTTACTCGATATAGCACGGAGTAAAGCAAAAGAAATGAATCGTAATATTATTTTCATTGATGGTGATATGCGGAAGGTGAAAGCAGGAAAATTCGATGCGGTCATTACTATTTTTAACGCGATTGGCCACCTAACCAAAGCTGATTTTGAAAAAGCACTACAGAATATCCACGCTAACCTCAAAGATGACGGCATATATATTTTTGACATTTTCAACTTACAAGCCATTACAGATAACGTCATTGATGATTTTGCGATGGATATTGAGAGCATTGTGAATGGCGTCAGCATTCGTAACATTCAACATTCTGAGATTGACAGAGAAAATGGTCTTCTAATTTCTCATGATCACTATACAATTTCCAAAGAAGAAGGCGAACCAGAAGTACGCACAAATAGTTTTAGCCTGCAAATTTATACCGTTGAAGAATTACAGAAAATGCTTGAGCACAATGGATTTGAAGTGATAGGTCAATATGATATGGATGGAAATGATTTTGTGCCAGAAAAAAGCCTGAATATCTTGACCGTAGCGAGGAAGAAAAGCGGCTAACTTTTTTCGGTACGATAAAACTGCTCAGAATTTTCTTGGTAGAATTTATTTGGCTGCAACTATTGTTTGGTTGGCTTAATTGATGACACTCCCTAGTTGCTTTAAACTATTGCTATTATTGTCACGAGGTTTTTTGCTTAATGAAATTACTTAAACAAAATATAATGAACATGGCTGGTGAAAAAGGAAAAGCTTGGATTGCTCATTTGCCAACTATGATTTCTGAACTTACAGATTATTGGGAGCTGAAACAAGTCACACCTGTCGATAATATGACTTTCAATTATGTTGCTAAAGCAATCACTTGCACCAACCAGCCAGTGGTTTTAAAAATAAGTTGTGACAAAAAAAATATTTTGGATGAAATAGAAGCGTTAGAATATTTTGATGGTAATGGCTCAATTAGGCTGATTTCATATCATTCAATGTATCACGCTTTGTTATTGCAGCAAGCAGTTCCTGGTACGACTCTTAAATCACTATATCCATCCCAAGTTGAATATGTGATGGATTGCTATATTAAAACCATGAAGAAGTTACATAATAAACCTCTATCTAACAAAAATAATTATCGCCATATTAGAGATTGGCTAAGCGCAATTGATGATCTTTCCGATGATGTTTGCCCATCCTATTTAATAGGAAAAGCGATTACATTAAAGAATAAATTATTGTCTTCCATAAAAAAAGAGATTTTTTTACATGGTGATTTACATCATGATAATATTTTAAAAAATGATGATCAGTGGTTGGCGATTGATCCTAAAGGTGTTGTGGGTGAATCTGAATTTGAAATCGCTGCTTTTGATTTTATGTACATTAATGAATTGGCGAATATGAGCGATGTAAAAAATATATTTGAATCACGAGTTGATCTTCTGGCTCGGAAAGCACATCTTAATCTGCAACGAATCAAAGATTGGGTGTTTGTCCGTCTTATTTTAATGGCCGCTTGGCATGTGGAAGATAAAGGTGACCCAAGTTGGGCAATAAAATTAGCTGAAACATTAAATTAGTTGTCTTGTTTCATCAATGGTACTGACTGAGCGGTTATGCTCTCATTGTTAATTTAAGTTTTAATTGCATAAGAAACAAATTTTCTAGAACGCTTCAGCCAGCGCAACCATACAATAACTGCACCTATTAAAGTCATCAGAATATTTGCAACCTGGATGCCGATCAATCCAAAATGAAACATAAACGCTAGCATATAAGCAATGGGAATATAAAGAAACCATGTGCTGATTAACATAATCATCATGGGCCAGCGCGTATCAAATAAACCGCGCAAATTGCCTATTTTAATTTCCATGATCGTATCAAAGATTAAACGAAAACCTGTTAAGATTAACACTATGCTAGCGAGTTCCTGTGTTTCTGCTGTTTCAAGATGCGTATGTAAATATACTTTGACCAACGTATGCGGGAAAAAAATAAAAATAAATGTTACTAATGTTGCAAATGATATTCCCATTAACAGCGTACCGTTGGCATATCGCTTGATTAAATGATAATCTTCAGCCCCCCTAGCTTGACTGATTAACACTCCGCCTGCTTGTGATAATGCTAGGATAGGCACCACCAGCAAAATATAATATTGTGTCACAATTTGCTGTGCAGCTAACGCGTTTTCACCTAGCCATCCTACAATGATAGTGATAGCAAAGAGACATAATAAATCACTCGCCATTTGTAAGGTGATCGGCCATCCAATAGAAATTATTTTTTTCATAAAATGAAAAGTGTGTGGAATTTGCCAGGTAAATATTTTATATATTTCCCAATTTTTTGTTTTCAAAAAAACAAGAAGATAAATAATTAAATTAATCCAACTTAACAATACCCAATCTAATGCAAGCCCAGGTACGCCAAGAGGTGGTATCAATCCTTTTCCATAAATTAAAATAGGAGCAAGTATAATAAAGATCACAGCATTTATCATATTGACCCATAAAACAGTTCGCTGCTTGCCGATAGCAACCAACACTTGCGATGTAGCAACAGAACATAACAATCCAGGAATTGCAAATGCATAAACAAAAAAATAACTTTGCACGATATGGGTTAATTCTGCTTCTTGACCGAGTGCAAGGAAAATAGGTTTTATCAATAAAGGGATAGCAATAACAAACGCGCTGATGATTAAACTTAATAACCAACTTTGCTGTAAAATCCCGCCTATGCTCTCATGTTGCTTTGCTCCATAAGCATGTCCAACGATGACGCTGATAGCAAATAAAGGGGAACTGGCGATTAAAAATAAAGGGAGCGATGTTGCCGTAATCAGCGCACTTGCGGCAAGTTCAGCGTGTCCTAAGCGGGCAACAAACAATATTCCCATAAAGCTTGCTATCACATTGACAAGCCTGCTGGCTGCCATGGGGGAAGCAATGCTCCAGACTTTTTTAAGAAGCGCGGTTGTAGATAAAGTAGCTTGCATAGAAGGTTTCTCTCTGTGAAGCCGGTAAATGTACAGAATAAGTGCCGGAAGATCAATTTTTCTTTAAAATTAAGGCGAGTTATTTTGCGTGCAGATCTTAAAGCGCCTGAGACTCTGAACAGCTTCTAACACGGTTGATGTAGTAAAGAGTTTAGAATATTTTAATTTATTGATGCGGCAATAAATGCAGCATGAGTAACGATATCATTTCAGATGTCAGTAATCTCAAGTGAGTTGCTTCATAGGAATAAGCAATAAATATTTCTTCCATGAGGAGAAATACTGCCCATAAAGATATGCTAATCAAAAACGCAATATTTATTGTTTGCCAGGAGTATACACGCTTCCAAAAACAAAGCGCTGCAATCAAAAATAAAAAAGCAGATGTGCCTTCGATCAAAACATCTAAAGAAAAAAGAATGTTTAAAAAATAATGCGGTGTCGAATAAACATGGATGACCTTTGCTAAAGCGCTATAATCACCCGAGTGAAAGAGTGTTGGGGAAATGGTTTCGGTGTTCATCAGAAAATCAGTTACATTCGTTAAAAAAGCAATAAAAAACCACGCACCCCAAAACAATAAAATGATTTGTTTAATGTAGAATAAGCCATAATATTTTTTTTCGTTTTCAAGTAAATTCATGTCAAAATGATATCTTATCCTGAAAAATTCTCGGCGACAAAATCCCAATTCGCAATTTTCCAAAAATTTTCGAGATAGGTTGGGCGCGCATTACGATAATCAATATAGTAAGCATGTTCCCACACATCGCAGGTGAATAATGCTTTTTTATTTTGTTGCATAGGAGTTGCTGCATTGCTGGTGCTAATAATTTCTAATTCACCTTGTTGGTTTTTAGCAAGCCATGCCCAGCCGGAACCAAATGTACTAATGGCTGTTTGGGTAAATTGTTTTTTAAATTCATCGAATGAACCAAATTTTTTCTGGATGGCATCCGCTAATTTGCCAGAAGGTTCGTTGCTGCTTTTAGGCGTTAAACAATGCCAATAAAAAGTATGGTTCCAGACTTGGGCTGCATTATTAAATACGCCGCCGCTTGATTTCATAATGATGTCTTCGAGTGATGCATTTGCAAACTCAGTGTCTTTAACCAAATTATTTAAATTATTCACATAGGCCTGGTGATGTTTGCCATAATGATATTCTAATGTTTCTTTCGAAATATGAGGCTGCAATGCATCAAGTGCGAAGGGAAGTTTTGGTAACGTGAATGTCATTGTTATTCTCCTTAAATTATTTTTAAATAGATTCGTCAGGACGTTTAGTCAATATTTCATAGCCTGTTTCAGTGACTAAAATAGTGTGCTCCCATTGTGCAGAAAGACTATGATCTTTCGTGACGACTGTCCAGCCATCGGGTAAAAGCTTAACAAAACGTTTGCCGGCATTAATCATGGGTTCAATGGTAAAAACCATGCCTGCTTTCAATTCTTCCCCCGTCTCTTTTTTGCCATAATGCAACACGTTCGGCGGTTCATGGAAGATTTTGCCAATCCCATGCCCGCAGTATTCGCGTACCACAGAAAAACGGTTTTTTTCAGCATGTTCTTGAATGACTGCACCAATATCGCCTAAATGAGCGCCGGGTTTTACTTCCTGGATACCCAAATAAAGGCACTCTAAGGTAATCTTGATCAGGCGTTCCGCTAAGACGGAGGGTTTGCCGATGGTGAACATTTTACTGGTATCGCCATGATATTCATCTTTAATGACAGTCACATCCACATTGACGATATCGCCTTCTTTTAATTTACGTTCGCCGGGGATGCCGTGGCAAACTTGATGGTTGACCGAGGTGCAAATCGATTTTGGAAAACCATTGTAATTTAAGGGCGCTGGAATGGCTTTTTGCACATTGACAATATAATCATGGCAGATTTGATTGAGTTCATTGGTCGTGATACCGGGTTTTACGTAAGGCCCGACCATATCTAATACTTCAGCGGCCAGGCGGCCGGCGGTACGCATTTTTTCGAGTTCATCAGCGGTTTTAATCATCATAATTCTATAGGGGTATGTATTGTTGAAAGTATTCAACTATGGTATAAAGGCGGGCTCTGATTAGCAATTGAAATGTTTTTAAAACCGCACATGTATCACGACCATTCGCCGGGTGCCTAAAGCAAAAACTTAGGTTGGGGAGTGGGATACATGGAGGCTTAACCCACTTTAGGAGATGAGAAAAATGTCATTATCTGTGACAATGCGTGATATGTTAAAAGCAGGCGTTCATTTTGGACACCAAACCTGCCACTGGAACCCAAAAATGGCTGCGTACATTTTCGGGGCCCGCAATAAAATCCACATTATTAACCTCGAAAAAACCGTACCCATGATGAGTGATGCGCTGAATTTTATCGGCGGCATTGCGTCCAAAAAAGGCAAAATATTATTTGTGGGAACTAAACCCGCTGCCCAAGAAATTCTAAAAGCAGAAGCTATTCGCTGCCATATGCCTTATGTGAACCATCGATGGTTGGGCGGCATGTTGACCAATTACAAAACTATCCGTCAATCCATTCGCCGCTTAAAAGAATTAGAAGCCATGTTTGAAAAAAGCAGCTTTGGGCGTTTGACCAAAAAAGAAATTCTTAACCTGACCCGCGATAAAACCAAGCTTGAACGCAGTTTAGGGGGTATCAAAAATATGGGCGGTTTACCTGATGCTTTATTTGTGATTGACGTGGGTCACGAAAAAATTGCAGTGGCTGAAGCTAATCGTTTAAGTATCCCAGTCATTGGTATTGTCGATACTAACAATAATCCAGCAGGCGTTGATTATGTTATTCCTGGTAACGATGATTCTTTGCGTTCTATCCAGCTTTATACGAAAGCAGTAGCAGATTGCATTTTAGATGCGCGAGCAAGCAATCCAGAGATTGCGGCAGCAGAAGATGAGTTGGTTGAAATTGAAGATGAAACAACTGCCCGTTTTAAAAATGATGCAGCAGCTGATGAGGAGTAATCTGGGATGGCAGTCACTGCAGCACAAGTAAAAGAATTACGTGAACGTACCGGCGCCGGCATGATGGAATGTAAAAAAGCGCTGGAAGCAACTGCCGGTGATATGGCGCGTGCTATTGAAGAATTACGTAAAAGCGGTCGCGCAAAAGCGGATAAAAAAGCAAGCCGCGTGGCGGCTGAAGGGGTGGTGCTTCTCAAAACAACCTCTGATGGCAGGCATGCCATTATGGTAGAAATTAATAGTGAAACAGATTTTGTGGCACGAGATGAAAACTTTTTAGCATTTGCAGATGCGGTTGCTAAAACCGCATTGCAGGCAAATGTAAAAGATGTCGCAGCGCTCGGCGGTTTACCGTTACTGGATCATGCCAACACGACTATCGATGAAGCGCGCCAAGCATTGATTGCAAAAGTGGGTGAAAATATTCACATCCGGCGTGTGGCAAATCTGCAGTCAACGATCGCAACTATCGGTACTTATTCTCATGGCGGACGGATTGGTGTACTGGTTGAATTAGACAGTGATCATCCCGCATTAGCAAAAGATATTGCGATGCATATTGCAGCCAGCCAGCCTTTGGTTGTTGCGCAAGATGATGTTCCAGTTGATGTTATTGCAAAAGAAAAAGAAATTTATCGTGCGCAAGCAGAGACAAGTGGTAAACCTGAAGCTATCTTAGAAAAAATGGTGGCAGGCAAAATTAAGAAATTTATGGATGAAATCAGTTTGCTTGGACAGCCCTTTGTAAAAGATCCTGATACCTTAGTTTCTGCTTTACTCAACAAACATCATGTTAAGGTGGTTCGTTTTGTTCGTTTTGCAGTGGGTGAAGGAATTGAAAAAGAAACAGAAAATTTTGTTGAAGCAGTGATGGCGCAAGTGCACGGCAGCTAATTTTTTTCAGAGTGTGTTAATACAGGATGAATCATATGGGTAACGCGTCTTTAGAATTATCTCATGCAAAACCTGTTTATCAGCGTATTTTACTTAAATTAAGCGGTGAAGCATTACAAGGGGACCATGTTTTTGGCATTGATCCCAGTAAACTTCTGCGTGTCAGCACTGAAATTGCTAGTGTAGTCAAACGCGGCGTGCAAGTGGCTTTTGTCATTGGCGGCGGTAATTTAATTCGCGGTGCTGATCTTTATATGACAGGATTTGATCGTGTGACTGCAGATCAAATGGGTATGATGGCAACCGTGATTAATGGTTTAGCATTACGTGATGCATTAGAAAAAAAATCGATTCCCGTCAAAATGATGTCAGCACTACCGGTTCCTGGTTTGGTTGATTGCTATGATCGTAACAAAGCAAAAAATTCATTGCAAAAAGGAAAGGTTGTTATTTTTGTAGGCGGCACAGGCAACCCATTGGTCACCACTGATTCTGCTGCAGCGTTGCGCGGCATTGAAATAGCAGCAGATATTGTCTTGAAAGCGACGAAAGTGGATGGTGTGTTTGCTGCAGATCCCATTAAAAACCCGAAAGCAAAACGCTACACGTCTTTAACTTATGATGAGGTATTAGAGCAACGTTTGGGAGTCATGGACTTAAACGCAATTTTATTATGTCGTGATCATGGATTACCTTTGCGAATATTTAATATGAATAAGCAGGACGCTTTGTTGCGCATTGTGCTGGGTGAAGAGGTAGGTACACTGATTAAAAACGGAGAATAGGAGGAGGCACAAGTGCAAAGTACATTAAAAGATGCAGAATCCCGTATGCGCAAAAGTATTGATGCTTTTAAACATGAAATGTCAAAAATGCGTACTGGGCGTGCTCATCCTAGTTTATTGGAGCATGTTCGTGTGGATTATTATGGAACGCAAACTCCCTTAAGTCAGGTAGCCAATATCACAATTGGTGATGCGCGTACTTTAGTGATTACGCCTTGGGAAAAGCGCATGACATCGGTCATTGAAAAAGCCATTATGACATCTGATCTTGGTTTAAATCCATCAACCTCAAGTGAGGTGATTCGAGTTCCTTTGCCGGCCTTGACAGAAGAACGGCGCAAAGATTTAATCAAAGTCGTGCGCAATGAAGCGGAAAATGCTCGTGTGAGCATTCGTAACGCAAGGCGTGATGCAAATAATTTCATAAAAGAGGCGTCAAAAAAGAAAGAAGTTGCAGAAGATGAAGAGCGCCGCATGACAGATGCCGTTCAAAAATTAACGGATAAATTTATTGCTGAAGTAGAGCAACTTTTAGCGGCAAAAGAAAAAGATTTAATGGTGATTTGATGAGCACATTACCGCGTCATATCGCTATTATTATGGATGGCAATGGTCGTTGGGCAAAAAAACGATTATTGCGGCGCGTTGCTGGCCATAAAGCCGGTACGGATGCTGTTCGCCGGATTGTGGAAGCGTGTGCAGAAAAAAAAATAGAAGTCCTCTCTTTGTTTGCTTTTAGCAGTGAAAATTGGCGGCGTCCGTTGTCGGAAGTTAATTATTTAATGGAATTATTTCTCGTTTTACTTAAACGTGAAGTAAAAAAATTGCATGAACAAAATATTCAAGTACGAATTATTGGCAACCGTTTAGACTTCGACAAAAAATTACAAAAACAGATGGCTGATGTTGAAGTGATCACTAAAGATAATACCGGATTAAAACTCATTATTGCTGCAAATTATGGCGGCCAATGGGATATGACTCAGGCGATGCGTCAAATAGCGATTGCTATTGAAGCAGGACAATTGACCAGCCAATCAATCTCAGCAGAATTAATTCAAACAAAATTGTCTTTGGCTGATTTGCCTCCCCCCGATCTTTTTATTCGTACGAGCGGTGAGCAGCGTATTAGCAATTTTTTTCTTTGGCAGCTTGCTTATAGCGAACTTTTTTTTACCGACGTGCTTTGGCCGGATTTTAATACAGGAGAATTAGATAAAGCACTGGCTTTTTATGCAATGCGCGAACGCCGTTTTGGACATATCAGTGAGCAACTTGAAGTGAAAGAGCATGCTTAAGCAACGTATTTTAACTGCCCTGATCTTAATTCCCATTTTTGTTGGGCTTGTCCTTAAATTACCTTCTTTATCATTTTGTATTTTAACCGGCGTGATTGTACTTTTGTGCGCATGGGAATGGTCTTTTTTGATGGGAGTGAAACGCTACCCGCAAGTATTTTTATATCCGATTGTTATGCTCGTTGCTTTGATCGCATCGCTATGGTTTTTTATTCCGATTGTGATTAAAGTAGCGGCTATTTGGTGGTTGTTTGCCTTAGGTCTCGTGATTTTATACCCTAAAATGAGCAGGACATGGGGAAAGGGTGTTGTTTTACGCGGCATTATGGGATTTTTGGTGCTTGTTCCCTGCTGGTTGGCGGTTAATTTTATTCGTAATGTAGAAAACGGCCCTTATATTTTATTATTTTTATTAATATTGATTTGGGGGGCGGATTCAGCGGCTTATTTTGCGGGCAGATTATGGGGCAGGCGTCAATTGGCCCCTGCCGTCAGCCCTAAAAAAACATGGCAGGGACTGGGAGGTGCATTAGTGAGCGCGATTGTCATCACAGCGCTTATCTTATGGTTGATACACACTCCCTTATCACAATGGATCAAGATCATGAGCGTTTCTTTAGTTACCGTTCTCTTTTCTGTTGTGGGAGATTTATTTGAAAGCATGTTAAAACGCAAGGCGGGCTTAAAGGATTCAAGCCATCTATTGCCTGGTCATGGAGGTATTCTCGATCGTATTGACAGTTTGACAGCAGCCGCCCCCATTTTTTTGTTGGGCTTGGAAATATTACAGCACTTCTAGTAGATTTCATTTCTAAAAGTCTGGATAATTGGCGCTCGGTTGCAAGACATGATAAGAAAAAAATGATGATGAAAAAATATATTATATTATTTGTAATAGCGCTCAATTTGTTCGTAACGACTGCGTGGGCAGATTCATTCGTTGTTAAAAAAATCACAGTCGAAGGATTGCAGCGTATTTCACCCAGCACTGTCTATAGTTACTTACCCATCAAATCAGGCAAAAAATTAAATAGTGAAAATACTGATGAAATCATTAACAGTCTGTATAAGACCGGATTTTTTGATCATATTTCCCTTGAACGCCAAGGCAATACTTTAATCATTCGCGTGGTTGAACGCCCTACGATTGGCCGGTTGAAAATTTCCGGTAATTCTTCTATCCCAACAGATAAATTGACGAGTGTCATGAGAAGTGTCGGGGTCGCAGAAGGCAGAGTATATGATCGCGTTGTCTTGGAAAGAATAAAACAAAGTTTATTGGATCAGTACTATTCAGTGGGCCGTTATAATGCTTATGTCAATATCACGGTAACGCCGATGGAGCGTAATCGTGTGTTCGTTAAAATTAATATTTCTGAGGGCTTGACCGCTAAAGTCTCGCGTATCAATATTATTGGCAATCGAGTATTCAGTGAAAAAACATTAGATAAACAGCTTGATTTAACCACTTCAGGTTTTGGTATTGTCACTTTATTTACCCAGTCTGATCGTTATTCTCAAGAAAAATTGGATTCTAGTTTAGAAAAATTGCGTAACTACTACATGGACCGCGGGTATCTCAAATTCCGTGTTATTTCATCGCAAGCATCCATTACGCCCGATCGTAAATCCATATTTTTGACGATTGTGATCGATGAAGGCGAGCCTTATACCGTGAAAGGTATCGCGGTGACAGGAGATACTATTTTGCCGCGCGAAACATTAGTGAAAAAAATTAATATTAAACCTGGCAGTATGTTTTCTCGCCAAGCTGCTATTGATGGGGAAAAAGCCATTAGTGATGCATTAGGTGATATTGGTTATTTATTTGCAACAGTGTCATTGCAGCCGACACTGGATGAGGTTAATAAGCAAGTATTTTTGACCTTTGATGTAAAACCTGGCAAACGTGCTTATGTGCGCCATGTTTATTTCACAGATAATACTAAAACAAACGATGAAGTATTACGCCGTGAAATTCAGCAAATGGAAGCTGCTCCCGTTTCAGTCAGTCGCTTAGAAGATTCTAAGCATCGTCTTAGTTTATTGCCGTATATTAAAAAAGTTGATATGGCAGTTGAACCTGTGCCGGATACGGATGATTTGATCGATTTAAATTATAAAGTCACAGAAGATAATTCTGCACAAGCAACTTTTAGTATCGGTTATTCACAGCTAGACCATCTTATTTTAGGGGTAGGAATTAATCAGAAAAACTTTTTAGGTACGGGCAAAACATTAGGATTAAATTTTTCCCGCAGCCGGTACCAGCAATTTTACGGGATCAATTTTTTAAATCCTTACTATACGCCGGATGGTATTAGCCGCAGTATTAATTTTTCTGCATCCAAAATGGATCCGCATGCCGCTAACTTGACCCGCAGTTATAACAGCGATCAATATGCTGCGTCTGTTATTTATGGCATACCGTTAGGTCAAGAAAAAAGTGTATTTAATACGCTGCAATTGGGATATGGCTATGAAGAGACCTTGATTAAATTATCAAATAGCGTTGCCAATCAAATACAAAGTTTTGTTTCAAATCATGGACGGCATTATCAACAATTAAATTTGATTATGGGTTTATCAAGAGATAGCCGTGATAAAGCAATTTTCCCTACTGTAGGCGCAATACAAACATTGGGGGGTAATTTATATCTTCCTTTAAATTCGCATTCTCTTTCATTTTATACGTTAGGATATAACGGCCGATGGTATCATCCTTTGACGAATACAAACCAATTTCTTGTGACGGCAAAAGGGGATTTTGGTTATGGGACGGCGTTTAGCGGTTCACAGAATTATCCATTTTTTAAGAATTTTTACGCAGGCGGTATCGACTCTGTGCGGGGCTATGAAGGGAATACGTTAGGGCCTAAAGATTCAAACGGCGATCCGCTGGGAGGTAACCTTTTAGCAGATGCAGGTCTTGGAATAGTTTTCCCTAACTATATTGCGGATAGCGTACGTACGACCCTGTTTATTGATGGTGGGAATGTTTATACTACGTCCGATAATAAGCGGTTTGGCGGGCAAAGTTCTGGCTCCGGCGGGTTACGTTATTCAACGGGCCTTGAATTGGATTGGCTGTCCCCTCTCGGGATGGTTGATCTTAGTATTGCAAAAGCACTGAATCCAAAATCGACAGATAGCACTGAATATTTTCAATTCTCGCTAGGTGCTAATTTTGGATAAACGTGACATACTAGGAGCCTTGATTGGCGGGTTGTTTATATAGGATATTTATTAATTAATTGGAGAGTCTTATGAAGAAGTTGTTGGCTATTGTGAGTGCATTTTTATTAATAGGCGGCGGGGTAGGGGCCTATGCTGCAGATGCAAAAGCGCCTGTCATTGCTGTGGTGAATGTTCAGCAAATTTTTCAGCAATCGCCCAAGATTGCGGACCTTAATAAGAAATTGCAAAATGATTTTAAAGGTCGTCAAGATAAATTAATTGCCGCACAAAAATCATTGCAAGATGAAGTAGAACAATTTAAACGTGATGCACCTACCATGAGTGATAAAGCGAAAACTACAATGCAGAAAAAAATCACGGATGATCAGACGAGTTTGTCAAAAGATGCAACTGCATTTCAACAAGATTTGAGTAAAGAACAAAATAAAATTATGAAAGGTGTTCTGTCCAAATTGAATGATATTATTTCGTCTATTGCGAAAAAGAACAATTACACGTTGGTTTTAGATTCGCAAGCGGTTGTTTATGCAACAGATAGCGCTGATATCACCAAACAAGTGGCTAGCGCATTCGATAAATAATTTATTGTCAGTGGTATATCTTCAAAAAGGCCAGGACAGGTTCTTGGCCTTTTAATTTTTGTAAAAAGCTTGTGCTGTCTAGAGATGATTTACTTTATGAAGCAAGAACGTAAGCAATATACATTAGTGGATTTAACGAAAGGATTAGAAGCGACCATTCAAGGTGATCCTCATTGTTTGATCGAGGGTGTGTGTACTATCCAAGAAGGGCTTCCTCAACATATCGCATTTTTAATGAACCCGTTGTATAAAAAATATTTGTCTGCCACAAATGCTTCCGCTGTGATTATCACAAGCGAAGATGCACATGAATGCCAGACTAACGCTGTGATTTGCCGCGATCCTTATTATATTTATACTCAAATTGCAGCCTTTTTTGATGATAAACCCAAAAGATTGCCGGGTATTCATGAAAGTGCTGTTATTGGTGATCATTGTCATATTGATCCTTCTGTGAGTATAGGGGCTAATGCTGTGATTGGTGATGATGTTACCCTTGCGGCTCATGTTGTGATTGGCCCAGGGTGCGTCGTCAGTGAGCATTCAGAGATAGGTGAAAATTCGCGCCTTGAAGCTAATGTAACGCTCTATCACAAAGTGTTGATCGGCAAGAATGTCTTGATTGCCAGTGGTACAGTGGTTGGCAGTGATGGTTTTGGTATCGCTAAACACAAAGGTGTTTGGCATAAAGTCCCTCAGTTAGGGGGGGTGATCATTGAAGATGATGTTGAAATTGGTGCGAATTGTTCTATTGATCGCGGCGCCATCAATGATACGGTGATTGAGCAGGGTGCTAAACTAGATAATCTTATTCAATTAGGCCACAATGTCCGCATTGGTAAACATACTGCAATTGCGGGATGTGTGGGTGTTTCGGGCAGTACAACCATTGGCAGTAATTGTTTGATTGGCGGGCAATCGGGTTTTGCGGGTCATCTTACTATTACGGATAATGTGGTTATTACAGGTGGAACAGAAGTCACGAAATCGATTCGTGATCCGGGAATTTATTCTTCGGGCGTGGGTGGTTTGGTGACAAATAGAGAGCGGCGGAAAAATACGGCTCGTTTACATCGATTAGATCATCTCGTAGAGCGTGTTAAAACATTAGAGCGGGCACTGTCAGAATTAACAGAGAGAAAAACAACATGAAAAGTGTGATGGATATTCATGAGATATTGAAATATTTACCGCATCGCCCTCCCTTTCTTTTGATTGATCGTATTATTGATATTAAAGAAGGTGAATCGATTGTTGCTATCAAAAATGTGACGATGAATGAACCTTTTTTTGTGGGGCATTTTCCTCATTTACCGGTCATGCCAGGGGTTTTAATTCTGGAAGCATTGGCACAAGCAGCGGGTGTTCTTGCGTATAAATCAACGAATACGTTTCCAAGTGACGGCGCTTTATATTTATTTGCCGGCATTGATAATGCACGTTTTCGCCGTGTGGTTGAACCAGGTGACCAACTTCGTTTAGAAGTGAAATTATTGAAAGCCAAAAGAGAAATTTGGAAATTGGAAGGCACTGCATACGTGGGTGATGAAGTGGCTTGTTCTGCTGAACTATTAAGTGCGCGAAGGGGCTGACTTGTGATACATCCTACTGCAATCATTGATCCAACTGCACGCATTGCCTCTAACGTAGAAATAGGTCCTTGGAGCATCATTGGTGCTGATGTTCACATTGATGAAGGCACTTCAATAGGGCCTCATGTCGTTATTAAAGGCCCTGCCCGCATTGGTAAAGACAATAAAATTTTTCAATTTGCATCATTGGGCGAAGATCCGCAAGATAAAAAATTCAAAGGTGAACAAACGACACTTGAAATAGGTGACCGTAACATTATCCGCGAATTTTGTACTTTCAATCGCGGTACTGCGCAAGATAAAGCGGCGACACGTATAGGTCATGATAATTTATTTATGGCTTACGTGCATATTGCGCATGATTGTACGGTGGGGGACCATAATGTTTTTGCGAATAACGCCTCACTCGCTGGGCATGTGACGGTGGGAGATCATGTCGGCATGGGCGGTTTTTCTGGCGCCTTTCAATTTTGCCGTGTTGGGTCGCATAGTTTTGCATCCATGGGTTCTATGATCGACAAAGATGTCCCGCCTTTCGTGAAAGTATCGGGCTATTATGCGAAGCCGTTTGGTTTAAATATTATTGGCATGCAGCGCCGCGGTTTTGAAGGCGATACTATTCTTTATTTGCGCCGCGCTTATAAAATCATTTACCGTAAAGGACTTACCATTAAGCAAGCGCTTGAACATTTAGAAGAGATGCTATTAGCATGCCCTGAAGTACAGATGTTTATTGATTTTATTAAATCATCTGAACGGGGAATTATTCGTTAATTATGTTTGGAATTCTTGCAGGCGAACATTCAGGCGATTTATTAGGCGCTGGTTTGATGAAAGCGCTCCATCAACACGTACCTTCTGCTCAATTTACAGGTATTGGCGGCCCAAACATGATTGCAGCGGGCTGCAAGAGCCTTCACGACATGGAAAATTTATCAGTCACAGGATTAATTGAGCCGCTTAAACGATTACCGAAACTCTTTAGCATTCGCCGTCATCTTTATCACTATTTTACAGAAAATCGCCCGGACGTTTTTATTGGTATTGATTCACCCGATTTTAATTTAGGGTTGGAGTTAAAATTACGCCAGCAAAAAATTTCTGTTATTCATTATGTGAGCCCATCGGTTTGGGCATGGCGGCAAAAACGGATTTATAAAATTGCCAAAGCGACTGATTTAGTATTAACTCTTTTTCCGTTTGAAACTGATTTTTATCAAAAACACAATGTGCCGGCAAAATTTGTGGGACATCCGCTTGCAGATGTTATTCCATTACAAGTTGATAAAATAGCGGCGAGAAAAAAATTGCAACTTGATATTGATGCAACTTACATTGCATTATTACCCGGCAGCCGTCAGAATGAAATCAAATATCTCGCTGAAATTTTTATTTTGGCAGCCAAATGTCTTTGGCAGGAACGCCAAGACATTAAATTCATTACATCAGCTGTGAATCAAGACCGTGCAAAAGAATTTCGTGCTTATTGCACGCAATTAGCGCCAGAGTTGCCGGTCACTTTTTTTGAGGGGGCATCGCATGATGTGATGGCGGCTGCTGATATTATTTTACTTGCTTCAGGAACTGCGACGTTGGAAGCGATGTTATTTAAGCGTCCGATGGTAGTTGCGTATCGATTTTCAAATTTAACTTATCAAATTGCCCGTCATTTTGTGAATTTAAAATTTATGGCTTTACCTAACTTATTAGCGGATGAACTTTTAGTGCCGGAATTTTTGCAAGATAAAGCGAATCCCGATACGCTTTATCAAGCGCTAATGGATTATCTCGATCATCCGGAAAAAATAAAAGTTCTCGAAAAAAGATTTTTACAGATTCATGAAACGTTGCGCTGCGACGCGAATGCCAAAGCAGCGCAAGCAGTAATTGAGTTAGCGGGTTCTCTTCTTTAAAAGGGGAGGTTCTTCTACCGTTAAATATTGCATGTCAGATATTAATCCCATCACTATTAGATCGTCTTTAGAAAAAGAAATATTTTTTTCAGGGTTTTTCGTACAGAACATCCTTGGATGCGATGAAATTAAATAGGTTTTTTTAATGGTTTGATATTTTTCTTTTGTCTGTCGTTCCTCTTCAGTATTTAGTTTTTTGTCTAATTGTGAAAAACGATCTTTTAAATCTTTAATAACTGCTTGGTCTATTCCATAACGACACTTATTTTTTATATAAAATAGCATATTATTTAGTTTTTCAGAAAAGTATTTAGCCGTTTCTTTATCAGTATAGAAATCGTAGTCACATATTGTTTTTGAAAACCAGTGATGGTTTTTTCTTATATGACCACATAAGTCAATATATTTTTCTAAAATTTTTTCTAGATTTTTCTCATCTTTTTTCTGGTTATTTAAAGAACGGGTAATTAAATATTTTTTAGTATCTAAGTCCCTAATTTTTTTAAGAAGTTCTAGCTGAGTCATTTCATTCTTATGTTCTTTAGAGTCAACAATCAACATAATAATGTATGAAGCCATAGCTTTTACTAAGGCGTTTTTGATACTATTTTTGTTTTCTTCATAATTTGGGATCGATCTAAATTGGTAAGCTTTTACAATACGATCATCTAGGTTGCCTTTTTCATCGAGCACTTCAGCACACGCATGCATAAGAACAATGTTAAAGAAAGCTTGTGTTTTTTTGTTATTTTCCTCATCCAATTTATAGCCAATGGGGGTGCTATCTTCTCCCAGAGATTGATTCACTATATTGCGTAATAATTCATTATAACTTCGAATTAAAATAGACAACGCACCTGGATCAATGGATATATTTTCTTTTACGAATGTATTAGCATATCGATCGTCCAGCAATAGAGCGGTGGTTTCCTTGTTAGTGTAATCTAACAAAGGATTTTCTTTGTTTTCGCCAGAAGAACGCTTCTTCTGCTGTTCCAAAAGAAATTGAATAAGTCGCACAAAAATATCCTCGTTTCGTTTATTTAATAATAGTTATATGCGTGTTTAATCTTATATTTTTTAGTATTTAGTATATTGTTTTGATAGTATTGCAAAAATAACCCTATATTGTACATTTTGCTCATAAAAAAGTCAATACTGTTATTCGCGTTATTAGCTAACGATGCAATTGGATAGCTGGTTTATCAGGCAGCAGGATTTCGGATGTAAATTGCCGCATCTTAGCTATCGCTTTAATAATCTCTGCGTAATGTTTTTCGGAGGCTGTTTCTTTAAAAAAAGCAGGCGATTTTTCATTTTTTTTGAGGAGCAGGGTATTGATTTGATGCTCCATTGCGTCAAGATCATCGTAGATTTGATTACAATCAAATTGAGGAGTGCCTAACTTCTTACATTCGGCAGCTAACCCGCCTAAGGTATCGTGTAATTTGCTCAGCGTTAATTTTGCCTGGGCTGTATTATTTTGAGTGGAATTTAATTTTTGGAGTTTTAAAATTTCTTCTCCTATAGGGAATATCATTTTTTCTACAAAATAATCCGACACAGATTTGCTTTGATAAAAGGTATTATCATTAATGGCGGCAAGAAAAAAAGGATTTTCTTTTTTTAAAATGGTATTGAGCTTGGTATATTTTTGTATTCTGCCTTCTAAAGTTTTTTTTATTTCTTCGTCGAAAAACCCAATATTCATGGACATGATAAGAGCCACTTGGGGTGATTTATCCCTCATTTTTTTCGTTGGAAGAGTGTGCATGAGAATAAGTTGAGCCATTCCTCTAACCAGCTGATTTCTAATACGATCATTGTTTAGTTCTTCCAATGCTCTATTTTTTCTGTACATTTTCACATGCTCAAGCACGGGTTGTAAGGCGCTTTCGAGATTAGGATGGAGATTACCTTTTTCATCTAATATTTCATTGCACGCATGCATACACATTCTTGCAATCAATAGGTTAAGGGAGGGTTTGTATTTTTCTATGGCCGCAGTTATTTTTTGATGTTGAATCTCTTCGGTAAGAACAATCTTTTCTTTTTTTAATTCTTCTACCACGGACTGGATAATTTCTTTGCATAAATCCGTGTGTTGTTTTGTTAGATTATCGATAGCAGGAAGGCGGAATGGGACAGCGTTTTGTGTTTCTTTTTCAAAATGTGTGCTCACGATCCTATCTATACTAGGAGTAGGGTCTTTGTTAACACGCTTTTCTAAGCCTGCTAGAAATTTTTTTTTCTTTTTATTTGTTGGTGAAAGATATTCGATTAATGTTAGCACTTTCATCTCCTCTAGATTTTTTTTTCTTGCATTTAGGTGCTTCTCCCTACTAGTATAACGCAGGGAGAAAAAACAATTTTTTTGTACAAACAATTAGTTATAAAAAATGACCTTAAGGATTGAGTCAATAATGGCAATAGGAAAAGTCACTTACCGAATGGCTGGAGTTGATGAAGCAGGGCGCGGTCCATTGGCAGGTCCTGTAGTTGCTGCAGCCGTCATATTAGATCCCCTAAAACCCATCAAAGGATTGGCAGACTCAAAACAATTGACGCAAAAACAACGGGAAAAATTGTTTATAGAAATTATGGGGAATGCTTTTGCGGTAGGCGTCGGTCGTGCAGAAGTTGAAGAAATCGATCGTATTAACATTTTGCAAGCGACCATGCTTGCTATGCAACGTGCTGTGGCTGCGTTAAACGTCATGCCTGATCTTGCTTTGATTGATGGGAATCGCGCGCCTCTTTTACCCTGTAAAGCAAAAACAATCATTCAAGGCGATCAAGTCGAACCTGCGATTAGTGCAGCATCCATTATTGCTAAAGTGACGCGTGATCGTGAAATGGTAGAGCTTGATAAATTATTTCCGCAGTATGGTTTTTCGCAGCATAAAGGATATGGAACCGTAGAACATTTACATGCATTAAAAAAGCTGGGCCCTTGTCTGATCCATCGCCGCTCTTATGCACCGGTGGCGGAACAACTGATTATTTTTTCTGACGAAGATGCTTCTGCATTTTCTTGATTAATAAATTGCGTTTCAAGGAGGATAAATAATCGATATACAGTTTACCATCCAAATGATCTATTTCATGCTGGAGACAATGGCCAAGCAACCCGCTGCCTTCTAAATCAAAAAATTTGCCTGTCACATCTTGTGCCCGCACAATTACTTTTGTGGCGCGCGGTACTTTATCATAGGTATTAGGAACAGATAAACAACCGGCCTCCATCATTTCTTCTCCTTCTTTTTTTATAATTTCCGGATTGATGATACAAAAAGGCTGGGTACGATCCTCTGAAACATCAATGACTGCAATGCGTTTTGATATAGCGACTTGCGGCGCTGCAAGACCGACACCATTGGCGTGATACATGGTCTCATACATATCTTCAATCAGTTTTTTTAATGCTTTATCAAATTCAGTCACGGGCGATGCTATTTTGTGTAAGGCCGGATGAGGATGATAAACGATGGGTAAAAGTGCCATAATGCTACTCTATGTTCCTAAATGGTGCTTATTCTATCGGTAATGTTTTTAATAAACAACTTCGACATTTTGCTCAGAAAGTAAATTTTTTAAGGTATGTAATAAGGCATCACTCGGACGTACCTGCCAATTTTCCCCTAAATGTAGGTTGGCTTTTGCACTTTCTCGCATATAGTCAATCATAATGCGGCAGCGGCCTCCGCGATATTTTTCAAATAAATCGGCAAGGGTTGATAGTATGTCTATCTTCTCGGGAGATAATTGAATTTTTACGCATTTTGCATAACGTTCCCGTGCTTGTTCAATAGATAAAATTTCCCGGCAGAGTGCGCGATGGTTGCCGCTAAATTCATCTAAACTGATTTCGCCTTCAACCACAATTAATTTATCTTTAGTAAGAAATTCTCGGTATTTCTGATAATTGTCGGCAAAACATAATACATCGATTTGTGCTGTTGCATCATCAACAGTTGCAACGGCCATACGATCACCGCGTTTAGTTTGAATTAAACGAACGTGCGCGATAATGCCAGCCAGTATAATATTTTTATTTTTTGCCGGACGTAATTCAGTAATGCGGCCTGTTGTAAAATGGCTTAATTCGTTCAGATAACGGTGAATGGGGTGCCCCGAAAGATAAAGTCCCAAGGTTTCTTTTTCGCCTTGCAAACGTTCTTGTTCGCTGAAATGAGGAACATTTTTATAGGCAATTTCTGACGTGTTTGTCGGCGCAACACCTAGTAAATCATGCTGCCCCAAACTTTCATCCCGTAATGTTTGTTCTGCTTGGTGAAGCGCTTGGTCCAAGCTTGCCATCACACTTGCCCGATGCGGGCCAATTTTATCAAAAGCGCCTGCTTTAACGAGCGCGTCTAACACGCGCCGATTGATTTTTCGATTATCAACACGTTTGCAAAAATCAAATAAATCTTTAAATTCGCCATTTTGTTTACGGATCTCAATGATAGTTTCAATCGCTGCAAATCCAGCACCCTTAATTGCACCCAAACCATAGGCAATCGTTTTTTTATCGATGACTTTAAATGCGTAATTACTTTGATTAATATCTGGAGCAAGAATCGTTAATTTTAACGCAACACATTCTTCAATGAATGCGACTACTTTATCGGTGTGGTCCATATCAGAAGATAATACGGCAGCCATGTAAGCTGCCGGATAATGTGCTTTTAACCACGCGGTTTGATAGGCAATTAATGCGTAAGAGGCAGAATGTGATTTGTTAAAACCATATCCCGCAAATTTTTCCATTAAATCGAAAATGTACATGGAAAGGTCAAGATTCACGCCATGTTCTACAGCACCTTTGCAAAAAATTTCGCGTTGAATGGCCATTTCTTCAGGTTTTTTCTTACCCATTGCGCGGCGTAAAATATCAGCAGCGCCCAACGAATAGCCTGCTAATACTTGAGCAATTTGCATCACTTGTTCTTGATACACAATGACACCGTAAGTCGGGCGCAAAATAGGTTCTAATTTGGGATGTAAGTAACTGACTTTAGCGCGTCCGTGCTTCCTATTCATAAAATCATCTACCATGCCGGATTGCAAAGGCCCTGGACGAAAGAGTGCAACGAGCGCCACAATATCTTCAAAGCAATCAGGCTGCAAACGTTTAATTAAATCTTTCATGCCGCGTGATTCAAGCTGGAATACGGCTGTCGTTTTGCAAGCGCTTAACAATTTAAATGTTTCTTCATCGTGTATGGGAATTAAATGAATATTCAATGGATCATCACTTTGTTCTGCTTGTTGGATATTTTTAATTGCCCGATCAATAATGGTCAGTGTACGTAAACCCAAAAAATCGAATTTAACGAGACCGATTGCTTCAACATCATCTTTGTCAAATTGAGTCACAAGATGCTCTGCTTCACCGGCTTCGCAATAAAGCGGTGTGAATCGAGTTAATTTTTCAGGTGCGATGACAACACCGCCCGCATGTTTACCTACATTACGTGTAATGCCTTCTAATTTTAAAGCAAGATCAATCAGGGTACGTACTTCATCTTCTTGTTGATAACGATGACGCAGCAATTCTTCTTGTTCGAGTGCTTTATCAAGTGTCATGCCAACTTCAAAGGGAATGAGTTTTGCGAGTTTATCCACTTGGCCATACGGCATGCCAAGTACACGTCCGACATCACGAACGACTGCGCGCGCTGCCATGGTGCCGTAAGTAATAATTTGCGATACACTGTCCCGCCCATGTGTTTGCATCACATATTCAATCACACGATCACGTCCTTCCATGCAAAAATCAATATCAAAATCCGGCATGGAAACCCGTTCTGGATTAAGAAAACGCTCAAACAGTAATTCATGAAGCAGGGGATCAAGATCAGTGATATTTAAAGCATACGCAACCAGTGAGCCAGGCCCTGAACCGCGCCCAGGACCTACAGGCACACCATTATTACGCGCCCAACGAGTAAAATCGGCAACAATTAAAAAATAACCTGCAAACCCCATTTTATTAATGACATCTAATTCTGTTTGTAATCTTTTATCATAAGCAAGGCGTTTCAATTCAAATTGCGGCGCGTTCGTGTCAAATGAAACCCGTAAACGTTCTTCCAGTCCTTGTTTTGCAACATCGGTTAAATAAGTTTCTGTTGTGAACCCATCGGGCACGGGATAACGCGGTAAATAATTTTTATCAAACAGCAGCGTGACATTACAGCGTTTGGCAATTTGCACAGTATTTTGTAACGCTTCTGGAATATCTGCAAATAGTGCAGTCATTTCATTTTGCGAACGAAAATATTGTTGATCAGTGTACTGTTTAGGACGGCGTGGATCAGTCAGTATGAAACCATTATGAATACACACACGTGCTTCATGCGCTTCAAAATCATCTTGCTTAAGAAAGCGAACATCGTTGGTTGCAACAACAGGGATGCTATGTTTTTCTGCTAAGACAAGTGCTGCTTGAATATAAGTTTCTTCGTGCGGTTTTCCGGTGCGTCGTAATTCAAGATAATAGCGATTTTTAAAATGCGTCGCCCAGTCTGTGATAAGTTGTGCGGCATGTTTATTATTTTCCATGAGCAGTGCTTGTCCCACATCACCTTCTTCAGCACCCGATAATACAATTAATCCTAATGAAAATTCATAAAGCCATGTGTGTTTAATTATTGCTTTGTCATGTGCCTGGCCTTCTAAAAAACTTTTTGAAATTAATTCGAGTAAATTTTTGTAGCCTTGATCGTTTTGACAAAATAAAGTTAAGCGAAAAGGTTTTTCGGGTTCTTTTTCATTTTCTAACCAAATATCGGCACCGATAATGGGTTTGATTCCCGCAAGCATCGCGGCTTTATAAAATTTAATCACAGCAAATAAATTACTTTGATCGGTAATTGCAACGGCCGGCATATGATGAGCAGATGCTTTATCAATCAAGTTGTCAATTTTAACTAAGCCATCACTTAACGAGAATTCTGTATGGATGCGTAAGTGGATAAATGTAGGGGCCATGGATTCCCTTTCTGGATCAAACTAAAGTATGCCCCTAAGCGTAATGGCTATTTTGAGTTGACGCAAGATTTACTCTTTAGATCTTAATCGCTTTTTTAAGCCCAAAATTGTATAATTTGACCACTGGGAGAATGAATGGCATGAATTTGAATTTTCTTGATTTTGAGCAGCCGATCGCTGAACTTGAAGCAAAAATCCAAGAATTACGCATGGTCGGCAAAGATAGTGATATTAATATCAATGATGAAATTGCGCGGTTAGAAGCAAAAAGCAAGCAATTGACTAAAGATGTTTTTTCTCGTCTTTCCATATGGCAAATGACACAGCTTGCCCGGCATCCCTTGCGGCCGCACACGTTGGACTATATCGAACGTATTTTTACGGATTTTGATGAATTGCACGGCGATCGAACCTTATCCAAAGGCCCATCGATTGTCTGTGGTCTCGCCCGTTTTTTGGGGGAGCCTGTGGTTGTCATTGGCCATGAAAAGGGACGCAAGACCCAAGAAAAAATTGAACGTAATTTCGGCATGCCAAACCCTGAAGATTATCGTAAGGCATTACGTTTCATGCGGATGGCGGAAAAATTCAAACTACCGATTTTGACATTTATTGATACACCCGGCGCCTATCCTGGAATTGGTGCAGAAGAACGCAACCAAAGTGAAGCCATTGCCCGCAATTTGTTAGTCTTGTCCCGTTTAAAAACGCCTGTTATTTGTACCGTCATCGGTGAAGGCGGATCAGGGGGTGCATTGGCCATTGGTGTCGGTGACCGCGTCTTAATGCTGCAATATTCTATTTATTCGGTGATATCGCCCGAAGGTTGCGCTTCTATTTTATGGAAAAGTGCTGAGAAAGCACCGCAAGCAGCAGAAGCGATGGGTGTGACTGCTGAAAAAAATTTGCAATTAGGTCTGATTGATCAAGTCGTGCCTGAACCTTTGGGCGGTGCACATCGTGATTATGATGCAATGGCTGCTATTTTAACGGAAGCACTGACAGAAAGATTAATGGAACTCAAAAAATATTCTATTCCTGAATTGTTAGATGCACGTTATAAGCGATTGATGTCACATGGACTTACTGGTTAACACCGTTCAAAAATTTATTGCTGCTTGTGGCTCGCGCACCACGTATTGGATTGCTTACAGCGGTGGTTTAGATTCTCATGTGTTATTACATTTATTTGCAGCTTCACGTTTACTTCATCCCATTCAATTACGCGCTGTTTATATCAACCATGGTGTTTCTCCTCATGCAGAACAATGGGCTTTACATTGTGCGGATATTTGCAAAAATTTAAATATTGATTTTACAAAATATCATATTGTAAACAAAAATATTTCTTCGAGTCCTGAAGATAGTCTTCGTCAATTGCGTTATGAACAATTTACTCAATTACTTGCACCTAAGGACATATTGTTGACCGCGCATCATCAAGAAGATCAAGCAGAAACAGTATTGTTACAATTATTACGCGGCGCAGGTCCAAAAGGGTTGGCGGCAATGCCATCACTTAAAACATTAGGAAATGGATTACACGGCAGGCCTTTACTTTCGTTGACGCGCGCTGATTTAAGACAATATGCGATACATCATGAATTATGCTGGATAGAAGATGAATCTAATACCAACACCAATTACACGCGTAATTTTTTGCGGCACGAAGTGTTGCCCATTTTAACAAAGCGCTGGCCGAGAGTAGCCAAAACACTGGCGCGAGTTGCTGATAATTGCGCGCAAAGTCAACAAGTTCTTGATAGCGTGATTCAACCTGATTTGGCTTTAATTCAAGGCAAAAAGCCGCATACTTTATCAATTAAAAAATTACAGCAATTTGATTTGAATAAACAAATTCATTTGCTGCGTGCGTGGCTTTTGCAATGTAATTTTTCATTACCTTCAGCAAAGAAAATGCAGCAATTGGTAAAAGATGTGTTAGAAGCACGCTGCGATAAAATGCCTTATCTTGCATGGCGCGATGTTGAAATCAGGCGTTATCGAGACGATTTATTTTGTTTGCCGGTTTCAGCAAAAAGAAATTCACACCAAAAAATGATTTGGAATTTATCAGAATCGTTATCTTTACAAAATGGGATGTTATTACAAGCAAAATCTATTAAAGGGTCAGGATTGCGCGCGGATATTTCAGAAGTTACCTTGCATTTTCGTATTGGGGGAGAAACTATTCAGTTACCAGGACGCACGCATCATCACGATTTAAAAAAATTATTTCAAACCTGGGGAGTGCCTCCTTGGCAGCGCGATCAAATTCCTTTGGCCTACGTCAATGATCAATTGGCTGCTGTTGTCGGTTTTTGCGTGGCGGATCAGTTTGTGGCGCGGGGTGATGAATGCGGATGGTCATTGTCAACAGACCCTAAAACAATCACATAGTAAAAAGTGTGTATTTGAATCAATGTAGGGTGGATTAGGCGTTTTTTGCCGTAATCCACCAAAGCTCTTGCTATTTTTTATTTTTACTGCAGCATCCGCATGAGCAGGATGAACAAGTACACAAATATTTAATAAGCGCACCAAAACCTAAAATAGGTAAAGAGACATCAAAGAAATCACGGAAAATAATCAAATGAACGATTTGTTCGCGCCACGCAACTGTCATGAAACCAACAATAATTGAAATTAAAATGATGAGGGTAATAAACGTTCTTAAGATCATAAGGCTTTCTCCTAGTGTTAGAAATCCAATGTGTTTGAAATTGTACTAGAAACGCTAGTTGATGCCCAGTGCCGATTTTGTTACAGTCGCCAAAACAATTGAACCTCTCATCCTATGACTCGATATATTTTTATTACTGGCGGCGTGGTGTCTTCTTTGGGCAAAGGTATCGCCTCTGCATCCTTAGGCGCTATTCTGGAGGCGCGCGGTCTTAAGGTAACCCTTTTAAAGCTGGATCCTTATATCAATGTAGATCCGGGTACGATGAATCCTTCACAACATGGGGAAGTGTTTGTCACAGAAGATGGCGGTGAAACAGATTTAGATTTAGGGCATTATGAGCGTTTCGTCCGCATTAAAACCAGCAAAATCAATAATTTTACCAGTGGGCGCGTGTATGCCAATGTGCTGCGTAAAGAGCGGCGTGGCGATTATTTAGGCGGCACGGTACAAGTCATTCCGCATATTACGGATGAAATTAAACATTGCATTAAAAAGGCCGCTGATGGGGCTGATGTTGCTTTAGTCGAAATTGGCGGTACTGTTGGTGATATTGAATCGCTGCCTTTTCTTGAAGCTATTCGTCAAATGCGCATGAATCTTGGCCGCCAGCATGCTTTATTTATTCATTTGACCTTGGTTCCCTACATTAAAACGGCGGGGGAAATTAAAACTAAACCCACCCAGCATTCCGTTAAAGAATTGCGTTCGATCGGTATTCAACCCGATATTTTATTATGCCGCTGTGATCGGCCTTTATCGAATCATGCGCGTTCGAAAATTGCTTTATTTACAAATGTAGAAGAGCGTGCAGTCATTCCTTTGCAAGATGTTGATTTTGTCTACCAAATTCCTCTGGAATTACATCAACAAGGATTAGATGAAATCGTCGTAGAAATGTTGGGGATAGAAGCAAAACCTGCCCATTTAGCAGAATGGCAAGACGTGGTGGATGCGTATCGCCACCCAACGGGTGATGTGACCATTGCGATTGTCGGTAAATATATGGATTTAACCGAATCCTATAAATCATTGGTCGAAGCATTAGTGCATGCAGGCATCCAAACACATACGCGTGTGAATATTCACTATGTTCACGCTGAAGATATTGAGCGCCAAGGCACTGATATTTTAAAAGGCATGGATGGTATTATTGTGCCGGGCGGTTTTGGATTACGGGGAATTGAAGGCAAAATTACGGCTGTCCGTTTTGCGCGTGAAAATAAAGTGCCTTATCTTGGGATTTGTTTAGGCATGCAAATTGCGTTGATTGAATTTGCGCGTCACAAAGCAGGCATGAAAAATGCGAACAGCACTGAATTTGATCCTGAAACACCTTATCCTGTGATCGCATTAGTCACAGAATGGGTGGATGAAGCGGGGCAGCGTGAAGTGCGTTCTGAAAAATCAGACAAAGGCGGTACGATGCGTTTAGGCGGTCAATCTTGTCAATTGGTCGAAGGATCCCTTGCGCGCAGCGTATATGGCACTCCTTCAATTGTTGAGCGTCATCGCCATCGTTACGAAGTGAATAATCATCTACTTCCTCAAATTATTGAAGCGGGTTTAGTCGTATCAGGGCGTTCTCATCAAGGCGATTTGGTTGAAATGATAGAACTCAAAGACCATCCTTGGTTTATCGGGTGTCAATTTCATCCAGAATTTACTTCATCCCCGCGCGATGGACACCCTTTGTTTAGTGGATTTATTAATGCTTCTAAAACGTATCAGGAGAAACGCAATGCAGGTGTGTGGTTTTGAAGTAGGCCTTGATCAACCTTTTTTTCTGATCGCAGGTCCCTGTGCAATTGAAGGCGAGCAATTTGCGTTGGATACAGCGGGCGAATTAAAAGAATTAACAAAACGCTTACAAATTCCCTTTATTTATAAATCTTCTTTTGATAAAGCCAATCGTTCTTCGGCCAAAAGTTTTCGCGGCCTTGGGATGGATGAAGGTTTGCGTATTTTAAGTGAAGTGAAAAAAAAAATCGGCGTTCCCGTATTAACCGATGTACATGAAGATACACCGATTGAAGAAGTCGCTGATGTAGTCGATGTATTACAAACGCCCGCTTTTTTATGCAGACAAACCAATTTTATTGAACGTGTGGCGCGGCAAGGATTACCCGTGAACTTAAAAAAAGGCCAATTTCTTGCGCCATGGGATATGAAGCATGTGGTCGATAAAGCGCGTGCCACAGGCAATCAATCTATTTTAGTGTGTGAGCGCGGTGTGTGTTTTGGTTATAACAATTTAGTCTCTGACATGCGCTCACTTTCTGTGATGCGTGAAACAAATTGTCCTGTGGTATTTGATGCAACACATTCAGTGCAATTGCCGGGCGGCTTGGGACATGCCACTGGCGGGCAGAGAGAATTTGTGCCAGTGCTCGCACGAGCTGCAATTTCTGCAGGTATTTCTGGTCTTTTTATGGAAACGCATCCTGATCCCGATCAGGCACCCTCGGATGGGCCCAATATGTGGCCGCTTGGAAAACTCGAAGAATTATTGGTCTGCTTACAAGAATTAGATAAGACGGTGAAGCGTTTTGGTTTTATTGAGCAGACAATACTTCCCTAGATTTTTATAGATTATTTTACTAAGAACGCAGTTTTAATGATTCTTGCAACAAACATTCAATTTGGGTTCTTGTATCTTTTTGTTCTTTTATTAATAAATCATAATCTTCTTTATCTAATGCTGCATTTTTTATGCTGTTTTGGTTAAAAAGAGTGAGAAGTTTGCTATCAGGTACGCAAGTTTCTATGTGCGTCGCCGCTAAAAATATTCCGCCTTGTTTTTTTTCAAATTGTTTTCGCACAATCGCTGTTAATGGTTTATTTGGCTGGTATTTCCCATTGCTATACAACGTATAATTTTTGTGGTTAACGTAAGTTGCAACTATTTCAGAAGATTGTTTTTCTTCAGAGGGAATAAATGCAGGCCCTGCTATATATAATTGAGATAATTCTCGTTTACTCTGAACGAATGATAAGGTAACCCGATAAGGCATTAATTCTTTAGGCGGGGCATTTAGATGACTATCGTCCGGATAAAACGCACCAAATGCTTGATAATCATCTATCATGTTCAAAGCAATACCAAGTTTTTTTGTGGAGCTAAAAGGTTTAGCTGGCTCAAATTTTTTAGAATTTTCTTTTGAAAGACGATGTGTCGTCACAAAAAGATCTGCATCTGGGGCGCCGAGAAAAGCGCCTGCACAAATCCCAACATAACTAAAATTTTCTTTAAAATGAATTTTTACTTTATCCATTTGAGATTTTAATTTATTCCCTATTAAAGAAGTGCTGCCGCCGGGAACAACAAAAACAGGATCAGTTAAGTCATCCATATTGAAATCAAAATTGCGCAAGGTAACATCAGGACGACTCGGAAAAATATCTTTGCTCGTTGTAAACAAACTATTTAAATCTGCGGTAGATAAAGGGCCAACGCCTGCACCCTGATAAATGAAAACTTTTCTAGAAGTGGTCATAAAATAACTCGATAGTGAAATATTAGATTTTTAACTATGTGCATTATTATAGCATGAGGGTGTTCGAATTTATTAAGGGTTGCTTAAAATAATAGCTCTATGAAAAATAAAGTAAAATTTAATTTATATATTATGCGTTAAGGCTCTATTAATCCTCTTTAGTTAATATAAATGAATCATCCCAGTAGGATGGCCGGAGGATTTGTGCAACGCCTTAATAATATTACCGCAAAAAGAGAAAATCGGCGTCAGCTAAAACTCGCTAAAGAAGGGCAAAACGCTTCTTTTTGGCTGCAATGCGGTCATTTAAAATTTGATACAGTAACAAAACAAGTATTAGCAATATTACTGTTCTCGACAATCCTTCCACTGGACGCTATACGCCAAGTAGAAGCGAAGCGGCCTGAGAGCCAGCCATCACCTGGATCTCAATATTCAAATCACCCCTCATCCAGCGAATGTCCTCCTATAGAGGAAACGGCTGTTGCAAGAGGAAGCGCTCCTGTTCAATCTGATGTGAGTCGCAGTACTCGAGAACATTATGATCCCACATTGTTCAGACCAGCAGTGGAGAACTTTCAAAAAGGAAGCGCTCCTCTGCAAAGCTATCGAAAAGAAATAGTGCAAAAGCTTACGCAAAAAAGAAGTCGAACTCTCCCTGAAGTTCGAGAAAGACGGGCATCACAAAATAAAGATAGCGTGCAAAAATTATTAGACAATAATCGCTTAGTCATAAGCGCTCGTGTTGAATCTCCAGGAAAAACAAAATTTAGAGATTCTATTCGTGATATTTTAATGAAGCCTACAACGTGTGATCAGTTTTTACTTAAAGATTTATTAATCAAGGGACTTAAATTTGAGTTTTTAACATTAGCAGAATTGCATGCAAAAATTCCGCAGTATAGAGGCATCAGTCTGGGTGGAATATTTTCGATTAGAGAAAATAAAATATATATGATTCATTCAGAAAATCAAGATTACGCTGGTTTTTTACGTAATGAATTATCTCATGCGGCAGCGATAGCAACAAATTCTGATTTGACACCCATCAAAAATGTTGATCTTTGTGTGAGCGATGAGGGAGTAAATAATGACGAATTATGTTTACAGTTAACGAATGCTTTGCATGTGACAAGAAAGAGAATGCAAAGTTTGCTTCAGGAATCTGACAAGGTGAATCGTTCCCCTCTTTTTAGAGAGATTGAAAAATCGATCGGTGATTATAAAGCAGAGACACATCATTTTCCTCTTGCATTAGAAGATTATCAACAATTTATTGCTCCTCACATTAAAAATAATATGTTAGATATTGCGAAGTTGCCGCCAGGGGTAAAGGAAAATGTAAAACAGCAATTGTCATTGATGACAGAACCAAAATTGTATGTCACGCGTTCTGAACGGGGCAGGCAAGATAATATGGACATCATGGTTATCTTTTTTCAATTCATGCCTGAGCGAGGGGCTTCTCCCAAAGAAAATGCTACAGCTTTCCTTTGGGACACATTGCGCACATTACAGCTGCATGATAAACAGGGAAAAGGAGCTGTTTATGCACGTGTTCAGAAACCAGAAGAATATGTGAGCGAAGTTGCTAGTACATTAGAACATAGAATTCCACCCGGCCCGCTAAGAAATCTGCTTATGACAGAGCTTTGCGATTATTTGACAAACTATCATGCTTCACGTAATTATTGCCGGCCTTAATCTTATTTTAAGCTTTTGAACAGTAAACTAAATATCTTAATAATAAAAAATAAGATGAATTAAACATGAGCCAAAGTCGGTGGGATAGTTTGAAGAATTGGGTGTCTGAGTGGTCTAAGACAGAAACCGCGCGTTACATAACTAGCGGAATATCTGGGGGGATTTCTGCTTCAAGCGTTGTTTATTGGGGAGGTTTTTGTCTCCCACCAGCGGTAACTTCCTGTTTTGGGGGACTTGCTTTCTTTATGAAAGGTAGAGATCAATATAGAACATACCCTCTTGATCAACTTACAATAAATGAAATGAAAATAACTTTACAAAAAATGGAAGCAGAACTAGAAGAGAGTAGAGCGGCTATCAACCAGCAAGGGGCGGTGCTTGAAGCACTGCTGTCAGACGAACGACTCTCAGAAACTGACCGTGCAGCATATCGTAAATTTTTACTTTTTAAAGAAGCAGATCACGTGCGTTTTTCAAGAAGAGACGAGCAAAAAGAGGTGGAACGAGAGCTAGAGGTAGCTATGGAATTAACAACAGACCTGGGCAATATCTTAGAACAAGAAGATGGACAAGAACAGGTAGAGGAAAAGGAAGAAAAGATGGGGCTCGTTGTTCGCCGATAATATTGCTTTGGCGATTTTTAATGAAATAGGCATTTATATATAAAAATCTAAACTTGATCTGACATTGACTGTCGAATTTATTGTAGCAAGTTTTCGTGTTTTCAGGCCAATGAGTTGAAACCCACATAACCTGAGGTTAGGTTTTCTGCATTACAACACGCTTTGTCTTTTCAGGGCCTACGGCCCTGAAACTAATTTAGCCCAGGGTTAGGCGCGTTTTTTGCGCCGTAACCCTAGGTATTTGA
>CAZUQP010000019.1:0-19195 GCA_964622455.1 uncultured Coxiellaceae bacterium | reverse complement strand
TTTCAGGCCAATGACTTGAACCCCACGTAGCCTGAGATTAAGTTTTTTGCACTGCAACACGCTTTGTCTTTTCAGGGCCTACGGCCCTGAAAACACGAAAACTTAGTTGGTCAAGGCTTGCTACCAGGCCCCGCGCAAACTTTTGCTTAAGGGCTTGCAAACCTTCTTCAGCGGAAATCGCTACTTCTTCAACTTCATAGATTCTTTGTAAAAATCTAAGTAAAAATGCGCGGTTATAAACCATTTTTACTCAGTCGTTAAAAAATAGATTTACAATTAATTTCAATAACACTAAAAAATATACAATTCTTGAATCAAAAAATAACCATTTCTTTCAGTACATTAAGCCCCATCCGCCACTCATCCACCCTCAAAATGGAGTATAATAAACAGAGTAGGACTATGAAATCTGGTTATGTTCATTAGGGTATTTTGCACTTTGAACCCAAAGAAGGAAGGACCTATGAAACGCCATCTTACTTTTGTCGGTATCGCAAGCACTCTTCTCTCGGTTGTGTTGTCTTCGAATGCCCTCGCTTTTCGAGATGATGGCGGTAATGCAGCGCTTGCCCCGGTGCCTAAAGACAAAAAAGTAGAAGCCTTACAAGAAAGCGACGTTTCACGGTTTACTAATGCGATAGGTCAAATTAAAGATTTCTATGTACAACCCATCAGCGATAAAAAATTATTAGAAGATGCTATCCGCGGCATGCTGAGCGGGCTTGATCCGCATTCTGAATATCTTGACCAAGATTCTTATAAAACATTATTGATGACAACAAGCGGTGCATTTGGTGGTTTGGGTATTGAAGTCACGGGAGAATATGGTGTTCTAAAAGTCATTAGTCCAATTGACGATACACCTGCAGCAAGGGCCGGCATCAAATCAGGTGACTATATTGTTGCCATTGATGGTAAATTGGTGAATGAAATGACCCTCAATGAAGCTGTTGATAAAATGCGCGGCAAAAAAGGCACCTCGGTCACTTTAACCGTTATTCGTAAGGGAGAAAAAGTACCCTTAAGCTTTAAATTAACACGCGATCAAATTCATATTGTCAGTATCAAAAGCAATATGATCGCCAATAATTTTGGTTATGTACGCATTAGTGAATTTCAAGAACCGACTTCTGAATTACTGGTTGCTGCCATCGAAAAATTAAAGAAAGATGCAGGCGGTAATTTAAAAGGCCTCATTCTTGACTTACGCAATAATCCGGGTGGATTGTTAGAAACAGCCGTACAAGTCGCTGATGTCTTTTTGGATAGTAAAAAACTCAATAACAAATTTAACGATCAAATTGTTTATACGGAAGGCCGCTTACCTAACTCCGTTTATAGCGCCAAAGCAACACCGGGCGATATTTTAAATGGTGCACCTCTCGTTGTTATTGTGAATGAAGGCTCAGCATCTGCGAGCGAAATTGTAGCGGGCGCACTTCAAGATTACCGCCGCGCTATTGTTGTAGGCGTTAATAGTTTTGGCAAAGGATCAGTGCAAACTGTGCTGCCCTTAGATAATAGTCATGCTATCAAATTAACGACCGCACTTTATCACACGCCTTCAGGACGTTTAATCCAAAATAAGGGAATTACGCCTGATATTGTGGTGGAAAATTTACAAGTTGCCGGCAACAAAGTAAATAACCCGATGCTTGCGCCCATTAGAGAGTTTGAATTAAAAGGCCATTTACCTGGAGCCAAAGATAGTGATGATCAACAACAACCTACTGCGCTTGATATCACAAGCCAAAAAAATCCGCTTGACTTAGCGCGCACTGATTTCCAACTCTATCAAGCGTTGGAAATTTTAAAAACCATGCGGATGATTGGTGATAATGGCCAAACGAACACCGTCATGGTCAGCGTGCCCACAGTACCTGCTTCCTCGGTATCAAAAAAATAGCGAGGATACGTTCTACATCACAATAATCGCATCTATTTCGATGGGCGAGCCTTTAGGTAACGCTGCCACTTGCACAGATGTTCTTGCAGGATAAGGCGGCTTAAAATATTCCGTGATGACTTCATTCACAATTGAGATCAAAGAAAAATCGGTAAGATAAACATTCAATTTAACTACATTTGAAAGCGCCGATCCCGCTGCTTCTGCAACAGCTTTTAAATTTTCAAATACTTGTTTGATTTGTTCTTGAATATCTCCCCGAATCATTTCCATGGTATTGGGATCAAGAGGAATTTGGCCTGCCAGATAAATCGTATTATTAACGCGAATGGCTTGAGAATAACGACCTGTCACAGCAGGTGCTTTAGGCGTATCAATCATTGTGTGCATGCATTACCTCGGTGGATTTTTTTCATTTCGAAACTGTTGTAATTTGGTTTTCACTAATGATCCAAATTCCGTCATGGAGCGTATGACATAATAAATCATCATCATAGCGATGATAAATAGAATTACTAAAGACATCGCTGATGATCCTATTGATTTAATAGCCAATACCACAATTTGCGGATCTGTTGGATTATACCAACACACATGTGTTGAACCTGCAGCAAATTGAGAAAGCAAATCGAGTGCGGTTGATTTATCTGTTGAGAAAGAATGATCCAGACCTTTGCCCGATGCAGCCACTCGCTCATAATGCGCGCCTTGTGCCACATAAGTTACCAAAAACACTGCACGATAACGTTTGATGAATGTGCCCTTGGTTTCAAGCGTTGCATCATCAATTTTACAAGTGGTTTGTTCGTAAGTCCCTTTGACTTGGTGATTGGGAGAAATATCGGTGTAATACACAAAATACAGATAAGCAATACAAACAATTAATATAATGAGTTGCATTGCAAATAAAATAACTTTACGTTCTGATACGGTAATTTTATGCATGTGTACATACCCTGCGCCCATAAAAAAATGCGCGACCTTCCGCGCATTTTTTATGTTTAAATAACATCACATCCTTCCCGCTCATTTATTTCGATGTATTTCCATTACCGCATGTTGCACAAGAAGATTTGCAGCATGAACAGTGAGAACGGTTGCAGCAGCATAAGCAAAGGTTATAGATCCATCCTAAAATAAGTCCTGAGAAAAATCCTTTTAAAAATCCCCATGCCCCGACAATCCAGGCACCTTTCATTGATGTTTCAACGCCTGGAAAAACTGCTGCCCAACGTGTCATCATTTCAGCTCCAAAACCCCCGTGAGCTGCTGAAATGCCGACAAACAGCATCCAACCGCCGCACAGAACGCCAAATGCGACCCCGAGTGCAACTGCGCTTAATCGTGCGCGTTTAAATGACATATAATCCCCCTTTCCCAAAGTAGATTCGTTAACAAAAACCACCTTTCCTCGTATTATTATAACTCATTCAACCATACTATTAAAAATGCGGACTATTTGCTATAGATTGAATATACTTCCTTTTCTTAAACGATTCGATTTTTTTAAAAATTGCTCTGTATAGAGCAATTTGGTACATTTTGTATTTGTTTTTGCAACATATTGAAGGAATTCACATGAAAATAAAATTAGTGGCCTATTTTGTTCTAATTAGCTTGATCAATGTTTCCGTTGTATTTGCCAAAGAACCTACTAATCTTGATGTGGTCAAAGCCTCTCTCATTAAATATCATGATTCTGGTGAATATCAAAAAGACCAAGCCAAAATTATTGATAAAGCTATGCAATATTTAAAAACTCGGCTTGAAAAAGAAAAACGTGCAGAAAACAAGAAAAAACTCGCCGTTATATTAGACATTGATGAAACGTCCCTATCGAATTATCCCGATATGGTGCGCATGAAATTTGGCGGCACTTTACCGCAAATTATTGCCGCAGAAGACGAAGGCAATGATCCTGTGATCAACCCCACGCTGGAACTCTATCGTTACGCCAAAGCAAATAATGTTGCTGTTTTTTTTGTGACAGGACGCGGAGAGCCTGACCGCGCTGCTACCGAAAAAAATCTGACGCAAGCGGGTTACAAAAATTGGGATGGCTTAATTTTAAAGCCGAGTGATTACAAAGAAAAATCCGCTTCAATTTATAAAATAAATGCACGTAGCGACATTGAAAAACAAGGTTATACCATCGTTTTAAACATTGGTGATCAACAAAGCGATTTAGCCGGCGGACATGCGGATAAAACATTTAAATTGCCAAACCCTTATTATTTAATTCCTTAAATACAAATCAAGGGCTGAAAATTAACGTCGTGCATTTAACGCTATCTGATCAAGCTCCATCGGTGCTCCTGTAGATTGCTGAAATAAACTTATTTTGAACATTGTGCCATGAGAAGAAGATAAGCTCACGGGTAAGTTTGAAAGCGGCAGCCACTGCTTAATTGCATCGATTGAACGTGCTAAATAATTTTCTATATTTTCAAAAATTTCCTTTCTTGAATCTTTTTCTTCAACTTCAATGCCACATTCGCCTGCAATTTTTTTGAGATTTTCCCAATCCGATTCAAGCATTTCCACTGCTTTTTTTGCCCGGGCAGATGTACTACTTCTACCCCCTGCTATCGTCATTTTTCCAAAAATAGTATTGCCATCTCTCGCTTTAGGATAAATTGGCCTCTTCCGCGCTCCACATTGCTCTGCTTTTTCTATTTTCAATTTTTCAAAAATATCCGCTTTGCGCTTGCACTCTTCCTCAATAGCAGCAATACGTTCTTTGCAAGAGCGCTGCTCAATATCATTCAATAGAGTTTGAGCTTCGGCACTTCCTTTTATGTTTTGAATTTTTTTAATCTGCTCGGCAATTTTTTCTGTTAAAAGACCCACAGAGTTTGAATTGATAGTAGGAGATGAATCATCAGATTTAACTTCAACTGCAATACCTATAGAGGCTGCCACACAGCTTATTTCTTTAAAATCCCACAATAACAATTCGATTGCCCTTGTATAAAGTTCATAACTTGAGTAGGCCCACCTACCCGCCGTGGGCACAGGTTCATTCTGTTTCATTAATTGAGTGAAAAGCGCATCTTCTTGAGCGGGGGGTTCTTCCTCAGATTCTAACATCTGTTGCTCACGCACCTCTTTTGCTAAAGGATGTCTTTTCTTTCGCTTTTTAATAACAGCAGGCTGCTCGTGAGGTTTAGATTTTCTCTTGTTTTGCTTTTTCTTTTTACAGTCTTGCGTTAGCGCCATCAAAATGCAAGCAGCCTCTTCTGTACTTATTTTATCCTCTACGTCTACTTCTTTAAAATCGTGCGGCATTGAGAAATTCCTCATTTTTTATTAGTTACTTCATAAAAATGACCCCATCCTAACAAATAAAACAAGAATGCGCAATAAATAGTCAGAAAGTAGTTTTTGTCATCTTCGTGACTTGTGCATTGTTTCTGCCATCCACATCGTCAAGACCCATGGGAACTACACTTGCATGTGATGAGCTTGATGAAGAAGACGAAGATGCCGCTGCAAAAACCCCTGAAGAAGAAGCCGCCCTCGGCTGATTTTTTGTTAATGTTAACCACTCCCGCAATCTTCCCACTGTTTGATTAAGATATGTTTTAATTTTTTCTAGGATTACCAATCGATTATCCCTATCACCCATGTTAACCTGACATTTCACCGCCAACTCTTTAATATTATCCCAATGAGACCCCAGCATCTCTCTAGCCTTTTCTGCTCTATCCTTTGGAGAAGTCCTCTTTTGTCCCATTTCAACCATTTTTCCAAAAACGTGGCCCCCTTCTCTTGCTTTTAAAGGACAAGGGGGGATTTGGGCCTGGCAGCGTTCCAGTTCTCCCCGTATAAAGTTTTCAAACTTATCTTTTCTATTTTTATATACCCTGTCAATCGCTTGAGTCTTTGAACTCATCTGATCTATTTTTTCTAAAAAAGTCTCGATATCTGCGCGATTGTTAGGTTTGGTCGCAATTTTTTTCATCTCTTCAATTTGGGCTAGAATTTTTTTCGTTAAAATCTCCATTTCTTCTGGATCGATTTTTTCAGATTTAGCCTCAATCTGCGGAACTCCGATAGACAAAGCAAGATGATTGATTTCTCTAACATCATCAATAAATAGATCAATTGCATTTTTATATCTCTGAAAATAGTTCTTAGGAGGAGATTCATTTTGAGCTTGTAACATTTCTTCAATCTCGCCCTCTATCCGAATTGCTTCCCGATGCATCTCCTTATCCGTTTGTCTGTACTTTTTGAAACGCTTTGAATTTTCACTTGAAGGCCCAGGTTTTCTCTTTTTTGTTTTTGGCACTTCATCTGGCATATTCTTCAGCTTATCTCGATAAAATTTAAGCAGCTTACTTACACGAAGCATATTGATCCCAGTGGCAGGCATTGAAATCTTAACTAGATCTGGCTCCTCAGAATATTCCGTCTCAAAAGTGGCATTAAATTTATTAAAAATATCCTTTAGTTGTTGCTTTTCTGAATCTGAGAATCTCTTTTTCTTCCCGCTTTTACGTATGAGAATAACTACTTTTTTATTTTCTGTTGCCATTCCCAATATGTTATAGGCTGTCATTTCCTCATCCCTTTTATTAGATTAATTAGGAGTGTTATATTAACAAACAACATAAGCATGATCAATAAATGCTCATTAAAATCTTTGCGCAATATACCCCGCGACCTGTTGATATAAATCTGGCATGTCACTTTCAAACCAAGCTGCATTAGGCCAACTGCGCAGCCACGTAAGCTGCCGTTTTGCCAATTGCCGCGTGGCAGCAATGCCCCGCTCTTCCATTTCATTAAAAGTAATATTGCCCTTTAAATATTCCATCACTTGACGATAACCCACCGAACGCATCGCAGGCATTTCTTCTGTTAAATCGCCTTTTTCCGATAAGCGGCGCACTTCTTCAGCCAATCCATTAGCCAGCATTTCTTTAAACCGCTTGGCAATCCGTTCATGCAAAATTCCACGATCTACAGGCGCAATGATGATATTATAAAAAACATATTCAGTCAGTACATCTCCAGGCTCTTCTTGTAACTCTGATAAACTTTTACCGGTCAACTCATACACTTCAAGCGCACGTGAAATACGCTGACTATCATTTGGATGAATGCGTAACGCAGCGAGCGGATCTATTTTGACAAGCTCTTGGTGCAAAGCAGGAAAACCCAATTGTAATGCGCGTTCTGCAATTTTTTTTCTGATTTCTTGATTTCCTGAAGGTAAATAAGATAATCCTTGCTGCAGCGCGCGAAAATAAAGCATCGTTCCGCCCACTAACAAGGGAATTTTATTTTTTTTAAAAATAATTTTAATTTCTTCTCGCGCATCTTGACAAAATTGTGCAGCAGAATAAGTATCTTTAGGCTCGCGAATATTGATTAAACGATGAGGCGCTTTTCCTAAAATATCTGCATTCGGTTTCGCTGTTCCAATGTCCATGCCGCGATAAACCATGGCAGAATCCACACTCACTATTTCAAATGGAAACTCTGAAACTAAATGAATAGCTAATTCAGTTTTACCAGAGGCAGTCGGCCCCATCAAACAAATAATCGGTTGTTTTTTTGTATGAGACATTAGCGGCCACGCAAAAATAAAGCATCTAATTCAGCCAGCGAAAATTGCTTCCAGGTAGGACGGCCATGATTACAAGAACCGCTATGTTCAGTATTTTCCATCGCACGGAGTAACGCATTCATTTCAGGAAGTGTCAATTTACGCTGCGCGCGTACCGCTGTATGGCAGGCGATCGTCCCTAACATATGTTGAATCAAATGTTCCAAACGATGACTTTTTTCTGTTTGCACTAAATCACCCGCTAAATCTTGAAGCAAGGATTTAAGATCGCTGCTCTTTAACATATCAGGCACTTCACGGACGACAACAGTAGCCGGGCTCACTTCTTCAACTATCAACGAAAATTCTTGCAAAATATTTTGATGCTCTGCCAATGCTCCTATTTCACGCTCGCTTAAATGAATAGTCACTGGAACCAACAAAGACTGAACGTTCCATTTTTTTTCTGCTAACTGCTGTTTTAATTTTTCATAAATTACTCGTTCGTGCGCCGCATGCATATCGATTAATAAAAGTCCTTCTGCATTTTCCGCTAAAATATAAATATTTTTTAATTGACCGATCGCAAAACCAAGCGGCGGTATAGCTGTATCCGTTATGTTTGGCAATGAAACGACATGATTTTCTTTGACATCTTCATGCAATTTTTGATAAACCGCCATTTGCTCTTGTCTGTGGGGATGTATCACATGATCAGTCGACATTTGCGGCTCGCTGGAATAAATCTTTTTATCTCCTGGACGTAAACTTGAAAGCACCTCCTGCACACTGTGATGAATAAAACTGTGCACCAATCGGCTTTCGCGAAAACGCACTTCATGTTTGGTTGGATGCACATTCACATCTACTTCGTTCGGCAAAATTTCTAAAAATAAAACAAATGCAGGATATCGATTGCCGTATAACACATCATGATAAGCTTCACGAATCGCGTGATTCACTAATTTGTCGCGCACCATGCGGCCGTTGACGTAAAAATATTGCAAATCCGCTTGTGAACGAGAAAATTCGGGTTTTGCAATCCATCCTGATAATTTCAAACCAGCCGTTTCTATTTCAAGATGAAGCGCATTCTCCATAAAAGCGATGCCACATAAACTGGCCACACGCTGTTCTTGTTCTGCCAGAGAATGTGCGGAGCGATACTGGCGAATTAATTTTTGATTATGTTTTAGCGAAAAATCAATCGTAAAACAACTCAAAGCAATTCGCTTGACTACTTCATCAATATAAGAAAATTCTGTTTTTTCAGTACGTAAAAATTTTCTGCGCGCCGGCGTATTAAAAAATAAATCTCGTATCTCAATCGTTGTACCGACTGGATGGGCTGCTGGACTTAATTCTTGAGAAACTTCATTGCCTTCTACTTTAACTTGCGCACCCATTTGATCGAGAGTCGCTGATGTCAGCATCAAACGAGAAATTGCGCTAATGCTCGCTAACGCTTCGCCGCGAAAACCTAACGTTCGAATATCTTCTAAGTCATCTAATGTTTTTATTTTGCTGGTAGTATGAGGATGCAATGCAAGTGATAAATCATCTGCATGAATGCCAGAGCCATTATCGCGCACACGAATTAAACGAACGCCTCCTTGCAGAATGTCTAAATCAATTTGCGTGGCTCTTGCATCAATACTATTTTCTATTAATTCTTTGACAACTGATGCAGGCCGCTCGATCACCTCACCCGCTGCAATTTGATTTGACAAAAGTGTCGTTAATTTTTCAATTCTCATACGGATTCACCCATATGATATTTTTGCAAATACTGATATACACTCGCAAAAATAGCTTCTGCCATTTTTGTTCGATACTTTTTATCTCGTAAATGTTTTTCTTCTTCTCTATTTGATAAAAAACCCATCTCGACTAAAACAGAGGGAATATCCGGTGATTTTAATACCATGAAAGGCGCTTGTTCAACTCGCGAATAATGTAATACCGTCACATTTTTTAATTGTGACAGCATCATGCGGCCTAAACGCAGGCTATCATTAATCGTAGCCGTTTGTGCAAGATCAATTAATACTGAGCGCAGTAAATAACTTTGGTCAGAAAGACCACTTAAATCAACACCGCCTAATTCAGAATAATTATCACGCTTTGCAAGGCAGCGTGCTGCCTCACTCGTCGCCCCATGCTGTGAAAGCGCATAAACAGATGCCCCATTTGCAACCGTATTAAAATAAGAATCCGCATGAATCGCAATAAATACATCCGCATTTCCTTTACGCGCCAATTTCAAACGATCGCGCAATGGCACAAAATAATTGCCTTTACGTGTCAGCACTGCGCGAGTATGTGGTTCACGATTCAGCAAATCTGCTAATTGTTTTGCAATACTAAGTGTCACATTTTTTTCTTTCGTCCCCAAAACTCCGACAGCACCCGGGTCTCTGCCGCCATGGCCTGGATCAATCACAATCACCAACGGACGAGAAATATTAACAGAGATTTTTTTTCGCGCTGATGTTTCCGGATAAATATCAATCACTGTCTGTTCCGCAGGATGCGCTGAAATCACTTTGAACCGACTGTTTGGACTAAGGTCTAAAACAATGCGTAATATATGCGGCGCTGGATAACCGATGCGGATATTTTTTATGGGTGATTCTCTCAGCATATTATTTTTAAGCGTGGTGGTTAAGCGCGTATCTTGAAAATCAATCACTACCCGTTCTGGATGACTCAAAGAAAATATGCGCGGCAGACGTACAGTATCTAAATTAAAAATAATCCGCGTTGCACCATGTTGTACATGCATACGCATCGCTGTTAGTTGCGCACTTTGCGCGTCAACTGCCAGAAAGAAAATAAACACAAAACCTATCATGATTTTTTTTAATGAATTATTCATTCTTTTCAAATCGCTCTAAAATAGCTTCTCCGCGCCTGGAGTTGGGTACCAGTTTAACATTTCGCTCATCCGCATTTAACTCAAAATAACAAGATAAATCAGCCTTAGGTAATAGCGCGCCTCCTTGCTCTGGCCACTCTACCAAACAAATAGCCTCTGATGAAAAATAATCACGGATCCCAATATATTCCAATTCCTCCGGATCTTTGATTCGGTAAAAATCAAAATGATAGATGGCACGTTTATTGACGTGATAAGGCTCAACCAATGTATAAGTCGGGCTTTTAACAGGGCCCAAATAGCCAAGGCCCTGCAAAATTCCGCGTGCGCAAGTCGTTTTGCCAGCACCTAACTGGCCGTATAAAAAAATAATGGCGCCTTGGTTGCGGCAGCTTTTCGCTAACTTAAGCCCCAATGCGCCCATTGCTTGCTCCGTTTGAATGCGGAGCTTAACTAATACATTTTTTTTCATATTCGAACAATTTTGGCGCCCATGACCACTGTTTTCATTTGCTGCATAGTAGAGACAGGCACTGCGTTGGGATTGCCTGAATAGACAATTGAATACTGGCCATCTTGCATGTTAAATACTTTAAAAATCTGCCAAATGGAACGCCCGCTCATACATTCATCTGCCGATGCGATAAAAACTAGTGTATTTTTATTTAAGCTAACTATTTTAGAATGTGTGCGTTTACAGCCGGTGTTACTCATTGAACCAACCACTTCATTCATGGATGCAAGCATTGGCGTCTCTATATTGTGTCCATAGTTAATATAAAAACTTTGATCTTTGGCCATCCCTTTTGCGCTCAGCGAACGATATGATTTTGCATAACCATTTGCATCTTGCTCAACACTCACTAAGTCCCATTGCTGGTGTTTGGGAAAGTTAAAACTCACTTTGTATTTTGCAGGAGGTGTCACATCGCTATTTCGCCCCATATTACTGCATGCAAATAGCATTAAGCAGCAAACCATCCCTAAAATCATTCGCACATTTTTCATTTTCTTACTCTCCTTTTTTTACATTCACTATGTTACGTAAATAAGGTATGACATCCGATGCAATCATACCGCGCTCACCCATTTCTGCTGCTAAATCACCCGCCATTGCATGCACTAACACACCTAATTTTGCTGCGATGTGAGTGGGAATACCTTGTGCAATAAGCCCGCCCAATACGCCGCTTAACACATCGCCCATGCCAGCAGTTGCCATGCCGGGGTTACCCAAAGTACAAATAAAAGGGGCGTTATCTTTTGATCCTAACACTAAACTGCCAGAACCCTTCAGTACAACTTCACCATTAAATTGCCGTTGAAGTTGTTTTATCGCCTCTACCCTATCCTGTTGAATATCAGTCGTTGATTTTTTAAGTAATCGGGCGGCTTCCCCTGGATGCGGCGTTAATATCCAACTTGTCTTTTTACAAGGATTTTCCGCCAATAAATTTAAACCATCTGCATCCAGCACCAACGGTTTTTCTGCTTCTAAGGCGGCAGAGAATAGTTTTTTACTCCATGCACTTAAACCAAGGCCCGGCCCTAATACAATCACCGTTGCTTTAACGAGTAAATCAGAGAGTGCGCCCGGCGAATCAATCCCATGACTCATGATTTCAGGATGCGTCATATTTAAAAATTCTGCATGCGCCGGATGTGTTGCGACACTCACTAAACCTGCGCCTACTCGTAAAGCAGCTAACGCCGCTAATTGTACAGCACCCGAATAACCGCTTTGACCGCCCATCACCAACACATGCCCAAAATCACCTTTGTGCGCATCACGCGGGCGCGGTTTTAAATAATCTGCAAATTGCACAAACTCCAATGTATTCATGGGTATTTTGGCCTTTTAAATAAACTTAAAAGAATTGTTGTTAACAAAATCGTTGCAACAATACTTAATGTAAGCAATACAGGTACTTTTATCCAAGGTTCAAATACTAGCTTGCCGCCAATAAAAATGAGCACGAGTGCAATGCCGTATTTCAGCAAATGGAAACGATAGGCCAAATTGGCGAGTAAAAAATAAATAGCCCGTAAACCCAAAATCGCAAAAATATTGGAAGTAAAAACAATAAAGGGGTCACGTGTAATGGCAAAAATAGCGGGAATACTATCGAGCGCAAAAATAAGATCGCTAAATTCCACTAAAATTAAAACGAGAAATAATGGCGTGGCATACCACAATTGATTTTTGTAAATAAAAAATTGTTCTTCATGAAGTTTATCAGTGACTCGTAAATGGCGGCGCAGCCAGGTTAATAATTTATTATTCGCGAGATCTTTTTCGTGTTCTGCGATAAAAACCATTTTGATCCCTGTATAAATCAGAAAGGCACCAAAAATATATAATAACCAGTGAAATTGATCGATTAACCAAATGCCCGAAAAAATCATGATAAAACGCATCACGACAGCGCCTAACACACCATATAATAAGACGCGGCGTTGATATTCAGCAGGTACACAGAAATAATTAAAAAGCATTAAAATAACAAACATGTTATCAAAAGCGAGAGACTCTTCGATGAGGTAACCCGTAAAAAATTCAAGAGATTTTTGGTGCGCAACCGCTGAACCATAAGCGTGCAATAAATATTGCCATAAAATCAAATTAAAAATCAGCGCACACCCTATCCAAGTCAGTGTCCAACATAATGCTTCTCGGGTGGACACTCTATGCGATTTTCGTCCTCCCAACAAAAACATATCGATAAATAATACCGTCAGGACGAAAATAAAAAATCCTGCCCATAACCACCATGTGCCAACGGAATGCATTATAATAGAGCCCCTTAATCCTATTATTTTCGCATAAAATACGTATGACGCCCACCCACATCGATTATCCAGCACTTGCAGCCCATATCAAATGCCTTGGGCAAGAACTCGGCTTTCAACAAATTGGCATTACAGATATTGATTTAAAGCGCTATGAAGAACGCTTCATTCGCTGGCTCGAAGAGAATTTTCATGGCGAAATGCACTATATGCAAAGCCATGGAGCAAAACGCTATCGCCCAGCTGATCTCATTCCTGGGACAATACGCGTTATTTCTGCGCGGATGGATTATTTGCCTCCTGATACAGGCATGACAAAAGTGCTTGCCAATCCAAGACAAGGTTATATTTCCCGTTACGCGTTAGGCCGTGATTACCACAAATTGATCCGTAAACGTCTCACGCTACTTGCCAAAAAAATATCCGCCAAAATAGGTGTATTCGGCTATCGCGCTTTTACTGACAGTGCTCCTGTATTAGAAAAACCGCTTGCTGAAAAAGCAGGCCTTGGCTGGATAGGTAAACATACGAACTTACTCAATCAAAAAGCGGGGTCTTGGTTTTTTCTAGGAGAAATTTTTACTGATCTACCTTTACCTATTGATGCATTGGCAAAAAATCATTGCGGCACATGTACTGCGTGCATCACTATTTGCCCGACACAAGCGATTATAGGGCCTTATCAGTTAGATGCGCGCCGCTGCATTTCTTATTTAACCATTGAATTACAAGGTTCTATTCCCATCGAATTTCGCCCAGCTATAGGCAACCGTATTTATGGATGTGATGATTGTCAGTTAGTTTGCCCCTGGAATCGTTTCGCAAAACCGACAGATGAAAAAGATTTTCATCCGCGGCATCATTTAGAAGCACCCGAATTATTAACCCTATTTGCTTGGGATGAAACAGAGTTTTTACGAAAAACAGAAGGCTCAGCCATTCGACGCATTGGACATGAACGCTGGTTGCGTAATATTGCGGTTGCCCTTGGGAATGCACCCTATGATGAAAATATTATTCATGCACTCAAAAATAAATTAAATCATCCATCAAGAATCGTCAAAGAACATGTAGAGTGGGCGTTGAATGTAAATGATCAGCCGAGCACATCTGGATTAAACAAATGCGCACGATAATATTTTAATTCTTCGATCGATTCGCGAATATCATCTAATGCAAGATGCTTTGATTCTTTTTGTACGCCAGAATAAACACGCGGCGCCCAGCGCAGCGCTAATTCTTTTAATGTACTCACATCCAATAAACGATAATGAAAATATTTTTCAAGTTCCGGCATGTAGCGATACAAAAAACGCCTGTCTTGATAAACACTATTGCCGCACATCGGTGATTTACCGGCCGGTATGTGTTGTCTTAAAAAATCAAGCGTCGCGTTTTCAGCTTCTATTTCTGTGGTGTGACTCGCTTTAACACGCGCGACTAATCCTGACGCATTATGATGTTTTGTATTCCAACTATCCATGCCTTGCAGCAATTCATTGGGCTGATGAACAGCAAATACAGGCCCTTCCGCAACAACATTTAATTCTGAGTCCGTCACAACCGTTGCTATTTCGATAATACGGTCTTTTTCAGGGTTGAGGCCCGTCATCTCCATATCAATCCAAATTAAATTATTGGTGTTGGCCATGATGTGACTCTTCCAGAAATGATTTAAAAATCATTTTAACAGGCAGCTCCTTATATTAGAATCAAAAAAATTTGCATTAAGGACGTTTTATGCTAGTTGAAATAATGCTTGCTGTAATGATTGCTTATCTATTTGGCTCTATCTCAAGCGCCATCATCACGTGCAAACTGATGGGAATGCCTGACCCGCGTAAACAAGGCTCGGGAAATCCAGGCGCGACCAATGTATTGCGTATGGGCGGCAAAAAAGCAGCTATCATCACTTTGCTGGGTGATATCATCAAAGGCGTGATTCCTGTGCTTGCTGCAAAAATAGTAGGGATTCATACATTCGGATTAAGTTTAGTCGCATTTGCCGCTTTTTTTGGGCATCTTTATCCTATTTTCTTTCGTTTTCAAGGAGGAAAAGGTGTTGCGACCGCTTTTGGTGCTTTAACTGCACTTTCCTGGCCGGTTGGATTATCACTTGCTCTCAGTTGGTTATTGATTGCGTTTATTTTTCGTTATTCATCCCTTGCATCACTCATCGCTGCATTGCTCGCCCCTTTTTACATGGGATATTTTACCTTGAATCAATCATACGTCACGATGACAATCGTGATGAGTTTATTTCTGATTTATCGTCATAAAAATAATATTCGTCATTTATGGCAAGGAAAAGAAAGCAAAATAGGTAAATCTAAATAGATTTGAGTTCACTCAGCGCCCATCGCGGATAAACTTCAATGGCTAAATTAGCGCGCTCTCCTCGCAAAAGACGCTGACAGCCGACATAAGCAATCATCGCGCCATTATCGGTGCAAAATTCATGTCGAGGAAAATAAACTTTTATATCTTCTTTGGCGAGCGTTTCGCTTAAACATCGACGCAAAGCAATATTTGCGCCAACGCCGCCTGCAACGACTAATGTTTTCCATCCTGTTGCACGCATTGCGCGTTGACATTTAATGACTAATGTTTCAATCACTGCATCTTGAAAAGCACGCGCAATATCAGCGCGTGTCTTTGCATCTAATCCATATTTTGCAACCGTGTTAACTGCATAAGTTTTTAACCCGCTAAAACTAAAATCAAGCCCTGGTCGATCTGTCATAGGACGCGGAAAATAAAATCGGTCAGGATCCCCTTCATCTGCAAGTTGCGCAAGAACCGCACCCCCAGGATACCCCAATCCTAATAATTTAGCGGTTTTATCGAATGCCTCACCGGCTGCATCATCAACGGATTCACCGATAATTTCATAACACCCCATACGGGTGACACGGACTAACTGAGTGTGCCCCCCAGAGATGAGTAATGCGACAAAAGGAAATTCAGGCGGCAGAGCTTCAAGCATAGGCGCCAATAAATGGCCTTCCATATGATGCACCCCAATTGTCGGCACATTCCAAGCAAACCCAAGGCTCTGTCCAATAGATGCGCCCACTAATAATGCGCCCACCAAGCCAGGGCCTGCAGTATACGCAACACCCTCAATGTCTTTTGAGGTCATTTTAGCTTGATACATCGCTTTTTCGATTAAAGGCAGTGTTTTTTGCACATGATCGCGTGAGGCGAGTTCTGGCACCACACCCCCATATTCACTGTGCGTTGCTACCTGGCTGTAAAGCGTATGGCTCATTAACCCTTGATCAGAATCATAAATAGCGATTCCCGTTTCATCGCAGGATGTTTCTATACCTAAGACACGCATTTATTTTGCACCCTGCCCTCTATATAATTTTTGCATTTATTCAAATTACCCTTTAGAATCTGCCATTCTTCACAAATAGTATGACGGAGTAAAGTGCCAAATATGCCCAGTATACGCGTAAAAGATAATGAAAACTTCGAAGTGAGCCTGCGCCGCTTCAAAAGACTATGCGAAAAAGCCAGTATTTTAGCTGATCTTCGCCGCCATGAATTCTATGAAAAACCCACGTGGAAACGCAAACGTAAAAAAGCATCCGCCGTGAAACGTTATCAAAAAAAATTGATGCGTGAACAAGTCGCCGTCGAAAAAGACCGCCGCAAATAAAGGATTACGTTATGACGACGCCGTCTCTGATCAAGGAAAAGATCCAAGAAGACATGAAGAGTGCTATGCGCAGTCAAGAAAAAGACCGCTTGGCAACCATCCGCCTGATCCTCGCTGCGTTAAAACAACGGGAAGTTGATGAACGCATCGTATTGGCCGATGAACATGTCATTGCCATTCTTGATAAAATGCTAAAACAACGCCGCGAATCCATCACCCAATATGAAGCAGGCAACCGCCCTGACCTTGTGCAAAAAGAAAGTGATGAAATACGCATTATTCAAGAATATTTGCCCGCCCAATTAAGCGCGTCCGAAATTGAAAGTCTCATTGAAGCTGCGATTAAAGAGACAGGCGCAAGTTCCGCGCGCGATATGGGCAAAGTGATGGGCATATTAAAACCCAAAGTACAAGGACGTGCTGATATCGCCTCAGTGAGCAACAAAGTCAAAGAACGTCTTTCCGCGTAATGTGAATTATCATCCCATTCGCTTAAAGGCAAAGGGAACTAAATGACAAACACTATTCCGCGAGAATTTATTGATCTTTTGCTTAGCCGAATCGAGCTTGTTGATTTGATTGATCATCGTGTTCCTTTACGTAAAAAATCGAGTAACAATTATTTTGCCTGCTGCCCTTTTCATACTGAAAAATCAGCTTCTTTTTCTGTTAGTCAAAAAAAACAGTTTTATTATTGCTTCGGCTGCGGCGCGCATGGTAACGCCATTGATTTCTTGATGAAATACGACCGCTTGAGTTTTCCTGAAGCCATTGAAGCACTCGCCAAAGAAGCTCAACTTGAAATTCCGCGTTCATCTTACGTCGAAACAAAACCCATTCCAGCAGATTCTTATGAATTGCTCCAGAAAATCACCCAATTTTATCAACAGCAATTAAAAATTTCTCCTCCAGCCATCGCTTATCTTAAAGAACGCGGATTATCGGGTGAAATAGCTAAACAATTTGCGATTGGTTTTGCGCCTCCCGGCTGGGATCATATTTTACAAACCTTTGGCAAGACACCCGATGATAAACAAAAATTATCTGAATTAGGGATGTTAATTAAAAAGGAAGAAGGCGGTCATTACGATCGTTTTCGTGAACGCATTATGTTTCCTATTCACGATCGCCGCGGAAGAATAGTGGGTTTTGGCGGGCGTATTATCGATAAAGGAGAACCCAAATATTTAAATTCTCCTGAAACACCGATTTTTCAAAAAGGACGAGAGCTCTATGGTCTTTATGAAGCACAACAAACACATCAAGAATTATCTCGTGTTTTGATTGTTGAAGGATACATGGATGTGATTGCATTATTTCAACATGGCATCACTTATGCAGTCGCCACTTTAGGCACTGCAACCACTTCACACCATATTCAACGTTTGGCACGTTATACTTCTCATCTGATTTTTTGTTTTGATGGCGATACAGCCGGACGCACTGCCGCATGGCGAGCATTATTAGTGATCTTGCCGCTCATGCAAGATGGTTTGCAGATTCATTTTATGTTTTTACCAGATAATGAGGATCCTGACTCTCTCATCAGAAAGATAGGAAAAGAAAATTTTGAAAAAAAAATGGAAGAAGCGCATCCCTTATCGCATTTTTTCTTTCAATCGCTTGCGCTTGAAACTGATTTAAGCAATAAAGACGGGCGCGCACGTTTTGTAAAATTAGCTAAAGAACATATTGATCAATTGCCGGAAGGAATTTTTCAGCAAATGATGCTTGAGGAACTTGCAAAACGCGCAAGAATAACGGATATAAAACAATTGAAACCTGCGCACTCACAACGGCCCCATTCTCTTAAACAAAAAGCGCGCCCGCCATCTGCGTTGCGTCTTGCCATGACATTACTCACTCAAGAACCGACACTCGCTGAACTCATTGAACCTGCATTGCCTGAAGTGAATCTACCCGGATTTTCGCTACTGCATGAAGTCATTGCCATAGCGAAATACTCTAAAAATTTAACGACGGGCGCTTTGCTTGAACATTGGCGAGATCGGGATGAAAGAAAAACCCTTGAAAAATTAGCACATGCCGAACATCTCATTCCAGATGAGGGTATTCAGCAAGAATTTCTTGGCTTGATTCAGTGTTTACGTAAACTGGGACAACAAGCGGCCATTGACAAGTTACTCGCTAAAGCAAATCAAGCTGAATTAAGTGAAGAAGAAAAACAAGAATTGCGCTCATTACAAAAAGAAAAAGCGCTTTTATAATCTGCTTAATAATAATGACATTTCTCCGTTTTCTATAACATCTTGAATGATCTTAATATTTTTAAATTGATTTTCGTCATCTTTTCAATAAATTACCATTCGATTTGTCAGCCATACGCCCCTCTTTTTGGGCTATACTGGAAGAATAGAAAAAGAAAACGAGGAGATG
>CAZUQP010000018.1:0-99159 GCA_964622455.1 uncultured Coxiellaceae bacterium | reverse complement strand
TGTCATTCCCGCATGCTTTTAGCGGGAATGACAGAGGGGAAACTCCGAACTCGGGTTAATTAAACAATATGGAAATGGGTTTTAAAGAATCGATAATTTATTTGAACATTAATTCACCTGAATCAAATCCGATAATTCTCGCAGTGCAATAAAAAACATCGTGTAGTCAAAGTTAGAACTTCCGTGCAGCATTTCAAGCAATTTTCCCCAATGTTCATGAATGTGACGATTATCAGAAAGCCAGGCTGCAATGAGTTTATGAGGGTTCGTTTCTTTTTTATTGCTTTGTAAAATGACAATTGATAAGCGGCGCTGTAAGCTGTCTAATTCGTCACGCAGGGTAAGCCGTGCCATGGTGTTCCAGTGTCCTTCGCGCGAATCGTTGGCAATATGATCTCGGAACCAAACTAAATTAAATTTTCCACCAATATCAAAATAAATTTCAGCTGTTTTGATTAAGTCTAATTTATTTTGTGTAGCGACTTCAATCACATTGAGCGCAGTATAAAGTCCGCGCGCAATGGTGACAGTTTTCGCGATGTCTCTCGGCAATCCAGCATTCACAAATTGATTAACAATCGACTCCATATAAGTTTTGGTGACGCCGATCATTAAGCGCGGCACAATATGTTCTAATTCTGAAATTGCTTTGGCATAATGGGTAATAATTTTTTGTACGCTATCTTGCATGCGGTTTTTACGTAAAAACCAGCGGGAGGCAAGATTCACTAATTGACGGACATGGTGCAATAATTCATATTGTACTTTGACAGGTACTTTTAAATTTAGTGAATCAATCAATTTTTCTAAGCGATGCGTATCAAATGCGTGAGACGCAATCGTATGCGCTCTCGCGATATTTGCAATGGATGCGCCTGTTTCAGTTTGCATGCGATAAACAAACGTAATGCCCATGGTGTTGACAATATAATTGCTGATCTGTGTGGCAATAATTTCTCTCTTCAGTTGATGTGCTTCCATTCCTTTTAAGTATAATTTTGTAAGCTGTGGAGGGAAAGCAGTTTCAAGCGTTTTGACGAAATAGGGATCTTCTGGCAAATCCGATTTTAAAATTTCATTCTTAATGTAAATTTTTGTATAAGCTAAGAGCACAGCTAATTCTGGGCGAGTCAGACCAAGTTCTGCTGCTTTGCGTTCTAATAATTTTTTATCATCAGGGAGAAACTCTACTTTTCGATCAAGATGAACGGCCGTTTCCAATTCTTTAATGTAAGCTTGATATAGGCCGCTATAATTTGCAGAATGCATGGCCGAAAAACTCATGACCAGTGCTTGATTATAATTATCGTGCAAAACTAATTTAGCAACATCATTCGTCATTTTGACGAGCAATTGGTTGCGTTGTTTTTCTGTTAAACGACCGCTCAATACTTCTTTGTTAAGCAATATTTTGATATTGACTTCGTGGTCGGAACAATCAACGCCTGCGGAATTATCAATAAAATCGGTATTAATAATTCCGCCCGCTAAAGAATATTCAACGCGGCCTAGTTGAGTAAAGCCTAGGTTGCCGCCTTCGCCGACGACTTTGCAGCGTAATTCATCGCCATTGATGCGGCAAAATTCATTGGTTTTGTCACCCACATCTGCATGGCTTTCGGTGCTTGCTTTAACATAGGTGCCAATGCCGCCATTAAATAATAAATCTACGGGCGCTTTTAAAATAGCGCGAATTAATTCATTGGGCGGTAAAGAATTTTCTGTAATACCCAATAATTTTTTGATATCAGCATTGATAGGAATGGATTTTAGGTTGCGCGAATAAATGCCTCCGCCTTTTGATAATAATTTAGAATTATAATCTGCCCAAGAAGAGGTTGGTAATTTAAATAAACGTGTTCGTTCTGTGTATGATTTCTTAGGATCAGGGTTTGGATCAAGAAAAATATGCCGGTGATCAAATGCAGCAACTAATTTGATGTTGGATGAATAAATCATGCCATTACCAAATACATCGCCGCTCATATCACCAATGCCAATCGTTGTGAACGTCTGTTTTTCAATATCAATTGAAAGTTCGCGAAAATGACGTTTAATGGATTCCCATGCGCCCCTTGCGGTAATCCCAATTTTTTTATGGTCATATCCTTCAGAACCGCCAGATGCAAATGCATCACCTAGCCAAAAATGATATTCATTAGAAATGTTATTGGCGATATCGGAAAATGAGGCGGTGCCTTTATCGGCGGCTACTACAAGATAAGGATCTGGTTCGTCATAACAAATGGTATTGGACGGAGGAATGATTTTATCTTGTTTCAAATTATCAGTTAAATCGAGTAAGCCGCGAATAAAAGATTGATAGCAAAAAATCACTTCTTGTTGTAATGCATCACGAGGTGAATCAAGTGATAGTGCCTTTAATACGAAGCCGCCTTTCGCACCGGAGGGTACGATAACCGCATTTTTTACTTTTTGCGCTTTCATTAAGCCTAAAACTTCAGTGCGAAAATCTTCCCGCCTGTCTGACCAGCGAATGCCGCCGCGTGCTACTTTTGCGCTGCGTAAATGGATGGCCTCAAAACGCGGCGAATAGACAAAAATTTCAAACAAAGGTTGTGGCAAGGGTAAACCGGGAATATCAGCTGATTTTAATTTAAGGGACAAATATTTTTTCGGCTTACCATTGGCTGTCGTTTGGAAATAATTGGTTCGTAAGGTAGCTTTAATTAAATGACAAAATTCTCTTAAAATCCTATCTTCATCTAAGTTGGTCACGGCTTCTAAATTATTTTGTATGGTGTTTTCTAAGCTTGCTATAGCTTGTTCAGAAGATTTCTTTTTCTGTAAATTAAATTTTAAATTAAAAAGATCAGCTAAATTTTTGGTAATCGCGGTATGTTTTACCAAGGTTTGCTCGATATAGTTTTGGCTAAAACGAAATCCAATTTGATGTAAATATTTAGCATAAGCACGGATGATCACAATTTCCCGCCAGGATAATTCAGCGCCTAAAACTAATTTATTAAATCCATCGTTTTCACAATCTGAAAAACGAATATGAATAAAAGCTTCTTCAAAAATATCTTTCGCTTTGGCAGCATCAAGCGTCGGTGATTTTGGATAAGTGATGTTGAAATCAATGATCCAGGCGGATTGATTCTCATTTAGAAAAATTTCATAAGTTGATTCGCTGTAGGTGCGTAAATCCATGTTTTCAATCATGGGCAATACGTCAGAAAGCGGAATAGGTTTTTCGTGTTGAAATAACTTTAGATGCAAAGGGAATTCTTTATTTTTTGTTTGATAAAAAGCAATTTGTAAAGGTTTCTCGCGGGAGAGCTGTTCTATTTGCAGGATATCTTCAATGGCATTCGGAACAGTCGTTTGTTCAGAATAACTAGTGGGAAAAGCATATGCATATTTTTCTGCAAGCAACGCGCCTTGTTTTTTGCCTAACTGCTTAATCAATTGTTTTTGTAGTAATTCTTTCCATGCGCTTGCCATTTGAGTGTCCTTTAAAATGACGGTTATGTCGCTGGATTAATTCTATTTTCTCATGAATAAGCTTTGTCTGTCACGGCATAAACAAATACAGTTTTGCATTTTTGATTAAATATGCTACAGTTTCCGGCTTAATTTGTATTTGAGATCAGATCGAGGAATAGGTATGTTTATTGACTATTTAAAAGAATACTTTGCGGGTTTTGATCTAACGAAGGGTAAAAATCAAGTCAAAGATCCGAGGACTGTTTGTTTTAGATGTATCGACGCTGTTTTTCGAGAAGAAAAACACATCGATCACTTGGGCCGTGTATTTAATCAATTCCCGTTTAGTGTGAAGAGTAAATTATTTGTTGAAGAAAAAAAGATAGATGAGTGGGTTAAAAAATATAATGATTTTTTAGAAAAACTTCTTCCATGTGACAATACAGTAGACGTTTTAAGTATTGAACAAGGGATGAAAGCATGGACGGCTGAGCTTATCCAGCAGGCTGCTGCTGATTTATTAAGTCAAAATCAGCTAAAATCAGAAATTATTCAATTATTGCAACTTAATTCGTTAATAACAAAATACCTAAATGAATCAGAAGAAATTAAGATGCAAATTTTATATTCCTATATTATTCAATTACTCTTTGGTTTGGTACATGAAAAATGGAAAGAATCAAAAGATTTTAATCCCGATAAAGGGGAAAAAGAAGGTTTATTTACCCGATTCTTCATAAAACTGTTTCGTGATCAAAGCGGGTGGGCGCCATTTTTTCAAAGTGAGGTGACCCAGGAAGTTGTAATTGAGATAGATGATCCGTACGTGTTCGTGAATATAAAAAAAAATACGCTACCTGTTCCGCCTGATTCTTTCCCAAGAAGATTATTCACTCAATTTCAGGGACTTTTTTTTCATTCTTCAGATGAGAAAGATTTTATTGGAATAGAGCAACATGAGTCAGCTCTGGATACAATGGAAAGAGGATTACGTGCATAAAGAAAAAGCTCATTTTATTCGGTCAATAGTTTTCTTTGCTTTCCTTGAGATAGTTATCCACAGTTTCTGTGGATAACATTGTGATTAACTCTATCACAACCTGGGGGCAGTCATGTAGAGAAAGAGGGATTCAAAGAATTAAAATGCTGTTTTTTAAATAAAATATTAATTAAATTAATGAGATAGGCTAAAATTACGCAACCGGTTCTTTGCCTTTTAAAAAAATAATAAAAAAATTGTACGGGATTTAATCTGTGCACAATTCTAAGGAATTAAAAGATAATTTAGAAGCAGCGCCCGGTTGTTCACAGACCCATTTGGGAACGAGATACCCGGGTAAATGTGCCAGCATAGTTTCGTGCAATTTTTGGGCTACTTCAGGCGCCACATCGAAATGGGCTGTTCCTTGTATTTTATCCAGTTTATGCAAATAATAAGGCAATATTCCCGCATCAAATAGGGTTTCACTTAACGCAATCAATGTGCTTGCCTCATCATTGATCCCTTTTAAGAGTACAGATTGATTCAGTAAAACGGCCCCTGCGTCAGTCAATTTTTGGACTGCTTCTTTAACCGGAAGACTTATTTCTGCTGGATGATTGCAGTGCAGGACGATCACTTTTTGCAATGAAAGTGCATTCAGCCAAGTAATCAATTCAGTTGTGATGCGCTCGGGCAACACAATAGGTATACGGGTGTGGATCCGTAACCGTTTAACATGCGGGATGGTAGTCAACAGATCAGTCATTCTTTTTAACCTATCATCGGTTGAGATGAGCGGATCGCCGCCGCTTAAAATGACTTCGCTAATGCTTGGATCATTTGTAATATACTGAAAAGCTTCTTGCCAACCCGTTTTGCCTGGATTATTTTTTTCATACGGGAATTCGCGGCGAAAACAATAACGGCAATTAATCGCGCAAACACCCGTTAAGGTCAACAATACGCGCCCGTGATATTTATGCAGTAAACCAGGTGTCGGATTCACTTCTGCTTCTTTGAGCGGGTCTTTTATGTAGCCGGCTGTATTTTCGAGCTCTTTACCCAGAGGAAGAATTTGCTGTAACAATGGATCGTGCATATTGCCTTTTTGTATACGGGCTAAAAAACCGCGCGGGACTTTGAGTGGAAATTGCTGGGCAGAGGCAAGGGCTTCTGGCAAAAGTTTTAAGTCTAATTGAAGCAGCGTTAAAAGCTCTTCTGGGTCAGTCACTGCATTGATTAATGCAGATTGCCAATCGGTTTTAAAGTTTTTATTCATAGGGCTTATTCTAACGTGCCTCTACGCATTTACAAAAGAAACGATTATCATACAATCCTTGATGAGGAGAGCTGAAATGGCTGTTTATAGTACCAGTGAAATCCGTGGAGGAATGAAAGTAGTGATTGATGGCGATCCTTGCGTGATTGTGGAAAATGAATTTGTAAAGCCTGGCAAAGGACAAGCGTTTAACCGCATCAAAACACGTAATTTAAAAACGGGACGTGTGGTGGAGCGTACGTATAAATCAGGTGATACGTTAGAAGCAGCCGATGTTGCTGAAATTGAAGCGCAATATCTTTATAACGACGGTAATGAGTGGCATTTTATGTGTCAATCGTCCTATGAGCAATTTGCGATAAATACAGCGTCTGTTGGTGATGCAAGGCAATGGTTAAAAGAGCAAACGGATTGCATGCTAACGCTTTGGAACGGTATCCCGCTTCAAGTGACGCCGCCCAACTTTGTGGTGCTTAAAATTACGGAAACAGACCCTGGTGTACGCGGCGATACTTCAGGTGGCGGCGGAAAGCCTGCAAAATTAGAAACCGGTGCTGTGGTGCGCGTGCCCTTATTTGTTGCAGAAGGCGAACTCATTAAAGTGGATACCCGTACGGGTGAATATGTATCCAGAGCAAAAGAATAAAGAGATTTCCTGGGAACCCACTGCTTCACTTCCGATGTTGAAAAAGCGTGCGGATATCATCGACACGGTTCGTCGATTTTTTAAAGAACGCCATGTTCTTGAAGTTGAAACACCGATACTTTCGCATGCGGCAGCCACTGATCCGCATGTGTTAAGTATTGAAGCGATTTTTAAAGAACATGGTTCAGAGAGTTTACAAACCCTTTATCTCAATACTTCACCTGAATATCCAATGAAGCGATTGCTTTCCAAAGGCTCAGGTCCCATCTATCAAATCAGCAAAGTGTTTCGGCAAGGCGACCTTGGTGCATTACATAATCCAGAATTTACATTGCTTGAATGGTATCGACCTCAGTTTGATCATCATGCTTTAATGAAGGAAGTGGATGAATTATTACAAACTGTGCTTCAGACGGAACCCAGTGAATATTTAAGTTATCAAGATGCATTTCAAAAATTGGCCGGCATTAATCCACATAGAGCATGCGTCGATGAATTAATTGAATGCGCCAAAGAACATGATATTGATTATGTGAGCCAAGGCGATATTAAAAATCCAACGATTTGGCTCCATCTATTATTAACTCACGTGATTGAGCCAAAGATTGGCCGGATACGCCCGGTATTTTTATATGATTTTCCGGCGAACCAAGCGGCCCTGGCAAAGATCCGTTACCAGGAAAATCCACCGGTTGCTTCCCGTTTCGAAGTTTATTTTCAAGGGATCGAGCTTGCCAATGGATTCCATGAATTACAAGATGCAGCCGAACAACAGAAACGATTTTTAGACGATTTAGAATATCGGAGTGTGCATGGCCTTCCCAGGGTGCCAATCGATCAGCGATTACTTATGGCATTGCAATCAGGGCTTCCTGATTGCGCGGGTGTTGCATTAGGGGTCGATCGCTTGATCCTATTAAAGACAAAAGCAAAGTCCATTTCAGAGGTCATGAGTTTTTCATTTTCACATGCTTAAGGTTTTCTTAAGTGTTTCCCGTTAGAATTGGTAAAAATTTAAACGAGGATAGTTTTAAATGCACTCAAGGCGGCGACCTAACGATAATTCTTCTCGAGAAGCCAGTGTTCAACAACTTGCAGCCCGCCAGGCATTACTCGATCGGTATGCAGAATTAGTTGAGGAACAATTGCGGCCTGTTAATCATTTATTGAGCGCGGTGCTCGCGCCTGCTTGGGAATATCTAGCTCTTAATCAAATTAAATTTTTTACAGAATTTGGGAACTCTGTTGGACAAAAATATCAAGAATTGTTAACAGAAAAATTTTCTGCAACCTTTGAACAGCTTAATGCAAGAATGGTTGACTCTACAAGGTACATTAAAACTTTTGCTAATGTATTGAGATTTAATCATCCTTGCGGAGAATTACCGATCCAGGATAAAACAGACTTACATGCTTTGTTACAGGCAGGCACCCGCTTTTTAGATACCACTAAAAATCAAATTCTTTACCCTGGCCCGATTAGTCTTAAAGCAGCGAAGGATCATACCCGGAATAATTTAATTGCTATTTTAACTGAGACTGCGGCAGGATTTAAGTTACCTGAACTTGCAAAGTATCTCAGAGAAACAGTTGTTCAAGATTTTCATGCCAGTGTGACGCTACCTAATGGTGTAGTTGTGACTCCTTCGAAGGTGCGTTGCGAACCAACGGACCTTTTATATAAACAAAGTCTAACAAAAATTGCCGAGTTTTTGATTCAAGCAAGGAATAAAATTTTATTTGATCGTGCAGTTATTGGCGGTCAAGCGTCCCAGGCGATCAAGGCGACTGCTTTAGTCTATGCTCTTTTATCACAAGATAAAATGGTTTTAAGTTTTCTGTTGGGTGTTAGTCAATTACTGCGAGTAGTGGCTATTGATAACTTAACCCGAATTATTTATACAAAATGGTTTCAGGATGAAAAAAGAACACTTCTACTGACTAAAGAATATGTCACCGTTAAAGAAGCAGAATTGGACATCCAGCGGCTTTCAAAACTCAATCAAGATGCAGAAAAATACGCGGAGCATTTGAATCACATTTTTTATGGGCTCGCTTTTTTAAGCGCAGCACTAGCAGCAGGGAGCGGGTCTGGAATTATTTGGGAAGAATTATTTTTACCATCCATCATTTTTTTGTGGGGCGCAATGATGGGGGCGGCAAAAGATAGTGTTGGTAAAATCGGTCAACGTTTTTCGAATTATCGTTTCGATCAATGTTTGCTTGAATTTGAGGCGCATTTAGAAGATATGACGGAAGGTTTTGGCGTATGGGAAAAATACCAACGTCAACCGGATATTAATAATTTACGTAGTAAATTTAATGTTTCTACAAAGATCGGTCATTTTATTTTTACCGCAAAAGACTATTGGCCAGGAAATAAATTTGATGAAGATCAAAAATCGATTGATGATGAAGAGGATGGAATGATTTCATCTCAAATGATCAGTCAGATTATAGAAAATATATTTTTACGTCATGGTATGGCTATTACACGGTACGAAGGCGGGGCTATTATTGTATCCACAAAAAATTCACTTTCAGAAAATAAGGCGAGTGCAATTAAAAAAGAAATTCGTGATTATTTGACATGTTTAAATAATATTACAATATTGCAAGAGCAAATTGACTATTTGGTAGGTCGGGATCTTTGCCAAAGTACACAACGTGTCTATATAGATAGAGAAACACATTTACCTAATGTGCACTATAAAGCGTTTTCGAATAATTTATCTCTTGAGGAATGGGAAGAATTATTACCCGATTGTCGTGTGATAGAAAATGGTCATGAAATCAATATTTCTGGCAATACACCCGCAAAAACGGAAATCCTCGATCATTTTAAATATAAGAAAATAGGAAAAGAACCAGCATTTGGATGGGGTCGACCGGGACTGGGTTCTAATCCAAAAAAAGAGCTTGAAGAGTTCTTCCAATTTAAAGAACGATCGAACGAACAGAAAACCGATGAAGATGCATGCTCGACTACAGTAGAGCCTGATACTGATTCTTATGTATCGTCTTCTCGTCACACTTTTTCATCAAGCGAAGTTAAAGAGACACAGAGCAATGCCAGACAAACTTCTGAAACTAAACAACCTGATGGTTTAGTGATTCAATTTTCTCTTGGGGAAAAATATGATAGCAACGATCCAAACTGCAAAATCAAACCTTTTGCAGACCCATCTCCACAATATAGCAAATGTTATATTAAATTTGCGTTGCCCCATCTTTCTATTTTTGGGGATGAGAAAACATTTACTCAGATACGAAAAACGGTTGAGCAAAGTCGTGTTGTAGGGCCAGATGCAGGTCAAGGATTGCAGATGATTAAGAAGCGCGGTCTTTTTAGTTATGATGTTTCAGAGGAAGTAAAAGCCCCCGACAATGATAAAATTTTTCAGGCGCATACACGGTTTAAGTTTGGAGGTAAAGAAAGAGGTGATTTGCGGCTTTATGGGCCAGCACCAGAAGAGGGCTGTAGAGTAGGGGGAATAGATTTTTCAGAAAGATATTTTTTATATAAGATTACTGGATATGATCCTGATGCACATAAGAGTGAAAAGCGGCAAAAGAAAAAAAGCAAGTCAATATCGCAGGAGCGGACGCACAGCACCATAAGGCATCATCAAAAAAGAAATTGATGCGCCATTAATTGTAAATAAAAATAAATATCAGTCCTGCTTCGTGAACGTATTTTATTAGGCTTTTTGATCTTTACGCATCACGACACGATAAATCCAGGCGCACAATAATACTGTCACGATAATACTTAAAGTTCCTGTCAGATAAGCAAAGCGATCTGGCATGATTCTTAATGCATCAGAACTTTGTTTCAGCGCGAATGGAATGGCAAGTAATACGCCCATAATGGATGAACCTGCTACAATTCCGCACGCTAACAATAAACCACGATGGCGATGTTTATTGGCAAGCGCTTCTTTTTCAACACGCGGATAAATACGATTGATGCGAAGTTGAATGGCGTAAGAAAGAAATCCGCCAATCATGACAGGGACAGTCGCATTCATCGGTAAATAGATCCCAAGGCCTACTGCAAGCACTGGTAAACGCGTATTAAAATTACTTTTGACAATTTCATCAATGATAATACAAATGACAGCGATAATGGCACCTAAGATAATCATCGACCATTCTAGTTGATTGGTGTAAACGCCTTGCGCGACAGCTGCCATCAATCCTGCTTGCGGTGCTGCCAGCATTTGCGCCTTGTCCATGCCGGGACGCGGAAAAACTCCGCCAATGCCGTAAGCATTATACAATAAGTCTAAAATCGGCGGGACGACAAACGATGCAATCAAAACGCCTAAGATGAGCATGAACTGCTGCTTCCACGGTGTCGCGCCAACCACTTGGCCTACTTTTAAATCTTGCATGGTGTCATTTGAAATCGCGAGTGCAACGCAAATAATGACGCTGCTGCTAATGCCAAGCACAATACCAAATAATTCTCGTCCTGCAACACCGCCTTCTATTTTAAAAAAAGCGAGGACAGCAAGGCAGAATAATAATAAGGATGAAATCAACAAACCGGATACCGGCGTGTTCGATGATCCAATCAACCCCGCAAAATAAGCAGAGATTGAACAAAATAAAAATCCGCCAATCAAAACATATAACGTTGTAACCCCGCACAAGAAATGATGAAAGTTGTGTGAAATGTTCGCTTGTTCAGGCACCAGAAAATAGGCGATCAAAAAGAAAATGGGGATGAGTAATAAAATGACGCCCCACATCACATAGTGAATCGAAATATCTCGTTCAGTGCGTATGTTCGTGGTGCCCGCGCGTCTTGCTTCACGCAAAGAGGCAAACGATGTTGCAATGCTTTGTGCAATCGGTTTGAACAATCGGCACAGTGTCCATAGTCCGCCAACTAACATGGTGCCTACACCCATGTATCGAATATGACTTTTCCAGATAGCCATCGCAATATCAGACGCGCTGTCTGTGGGTAACCCATAAAACCACGTTAAAATGGGGACACCTGCGACCCAGCCAAGTAAAACGCCGATGCTAAAGCTAATCGCAATATTGATACCGACAATGTATCCGGCCGCAAGTAGTGCGGGTGACAAGCCCAATTGAAAACCAAAAATAGTTTTTGAGGTTTTTGTCCAGAATTCGAGAGTATCCGTTAAAATTCCAAAGCCGATTTGAAAGAGTGAGATAACGGCACCCACAATGCCGCCCCAGGTCAGTGCTTTCATATCAGTTGCTTCTTTTGCGGCACTCGCTTTTAAGACATTGCTGATAGCAACGCCTTCTGGATAACGTAAACTTTTATCCATTAACAATGCGCGGCGCAAGGGAATGGTAAAAAGCACGCCTAACATACCGCCTAGCAGTGAAATGCCGACTGTCTGCCAATAATAAAATCCACTCCAAATATGCAAAATAATAAGCGCAGGCATAATAAAAGTAACGCCGGCAATTAATGCTTCTCCAACGGAGGCCATCGTCTGGACCATGGTATTCTCGAGCACATTGGAATTTTTAAAAAAACGTAAAATGCTCATGGAAATAATGGCGGCAGGAATAGACGATGAAACAGTTTGGCCTAATTTAAGGCCTAAGTAAGCGTTTGCAGTCGCAAGAATAATGGTTAGAAATATCCCTAAGATAATGGCACGAATCGTGATTTCAGGTAATGATTCGCTCGCTTTAATGAGGGGCGCGTCGTTGTGAATCAGATGATTTTTCCCCATAAATATATCACTCCAATGGATGTTAAATTCTGTATTATTATTTTAAAATTTTACTTTTGGCTTGATTGAAAAGACTGATGAAGATGCGGATAAATGAGCGGTCATTTCTTCTGCATTTTATATACCATCTTGCTGATCTTGTAAATGCCAACTAAAGAGAATACCGATAATTTTTTATGATTGTCAATATGCTTTTAAAAAAACCACTGATCTATTTGTTCGCGCAACTCTTTCATGCCTTTGCCTTTTAATGCGGAAAAAGTTTGTATGCTCAACTTTGAAAAAGAATAGAGGCTCAGTTTATTTTTAACGTTACGCAGTGAGGCGCTTGCAGCGCTTTGGGTCAGTTTGTCGGATTTATTTAATAAGATATGAACGGCCAATCCACATTGCTCACTCCAAGCAAGAATATTTTGATCGAATTCTTTTAGGGGGTGGCGAATGTCGCTGACTAAAATCAATCCTTTTAAACATTCTCGATCACGCAAATAACCATCGATTAAAGTTTGCCATCGTTTTTTCATGGCGGGCGAGACTTTAGCATAGCCATAGCCAGGTAAATCAGCGATACGCCTATTATCGTCCAATGAGAATAAATTAATAAATTGCGTGCGCCCCGGCGTTTTGCTGGTGCGTGCTAATTTTTTATTTTGAGTTAATTGATTTAAAACGCTTGATTTGCCGGCATTTGAGCGGCCGACAATGGCCACTTCAACGCCTTTATCAGGGGGTAGTTGAGAAAGATCTGCTACACTTAACAGAAATTTTGCTTGTTGATAGTCTAATTTGCTCATCGATTAAAAACGTCTTCTGTTTTACAATAACCGGCTATGAAGGATGCCATGATACTTGATTACTTGAATGATGCACAACGTGAGATTGTGACAGCCCCCCTTTGTCACCAATTGGTGGTAGCAGGAGCAGGCAGCGGCAAGACACGTGTGCTGGTGGAACGCATTGCTTGGTTGGTGCGTAAAGAAGGGTTGTCACCCTTTAGTATTTTATCGGTGACATTTACCAATAAAGCTGCTCATGAAATGCGTTCACGCATTGAAAGTTTGCTCGGGCCTGATTCAAGAGCCATGTGGATCGGTACTTTTCATAGTGTAGCGCACCGTTTACTGCGTTTACATTATCGAGACGCCAATCTTCCGGAAGGATTTCAAATTTTAGATGGAGATGATCAATTGCGTTTAGTGCGCCGCGTGATTCAAGCATTAAATTTAGATGAAGACCGTTGGCCCGCTAAACGCGCTCAATCTTTTATTAACGGCAAAAAAGATGAGGGGCTAGAATCACATCAAGTGCCTGATTACGGTGATGTGACTATCCGTACTCTCATCAAAATTTATCGTGCTTATGAAGAAGCATGTCAGCGCACAGGATTAATCGATTTTGCTGATCTACTCTTAAAAGTGCATTCGCTTTGGCTGAAAAACCCAGAAATTTTGGCGCATTATCAAGAGCGGTTTCGTTATATTTTAGTGGATGAATTTCAAGATACCAACACGATCCAATATGCCTGGATACGATTACTTGCCGGCAAAAAAAATCATATCATGATTGTGGGCGATGATGATCAATCCATTTATGGTTGGCGGGGCGCTAAGATCGAAAATATTTTGCGTTTCAGTCAAGATTTTCCTACGGCCAAAACTATGCGTTTAGAACAAAATTATCGTTCAACTGCGACGATTTTAAATGCAGCAAATGCGTTGATTGCGAAAAACAAAGGACGCATGGGAAAAAATTTGTGGACGATGGGTGATAAGGGTTCTTTGATTGTTGTGTATGCGGGTTTTAATGATTTGGATGAAGCACGTTTCCTGATAAATCGCATTAAAGATTGCCAGCAATCAGGGCGTCCTTTGCGTGAAATCGCTATTTTATATCGCTCTAATGCACAATCACGCGTCATTGAAGAGGCGCTGATGCAATTTGGTATTCCTTATCGAGTCTACGGCGGATTACGTTTTTTTGAACGCGCAGAAATTAAAGACGCACTGGCTTATTTGCGTTTGACCTTAAATCGTGATGATGACACTGCGTTTGAACGTGTGGTGAATACACCTCTGCGCGGATTAGGGGATCGCACGATTGAAGCGCTGCGTGCGCATGCACAAACGCATCAATGTTCTCTCTGGCAAGCCGCGACCCGATTATTGGCAGAATCTTATTTTGCGGCGCGGGCAGCCGCTTCTTTAGAACATTTTATTCAATTGATAGAAACGCTATCGTCTGATAGTCGCGAACTGACTTTGCATGAACAAACCGAACATGTAATTCAAAATAGCGGTTTGATCGAACATTATCGTAAAGAAAAAGGTGAAAAAGGTTTAGCACGTTTAGAAAATTTGGAAGAGTTAATCAGTGCTGCACGAGAATTTCATGGGGAGGATACGGGACTTAATACATCTCCCTTGGCTGCATTTCTAGCGTCCTCCGCATTAGAGGCGGGTGAAGGACAAGCAGATCACTTTGCCGACAGCGTGCAATTGATGACATTGCATTCAGCGAAGGGACTTGAATTCCCCGTCGTATTTTTGTGCGGTTGTGAAGAAGGATTATTTCCGCATTACATGACAATGGAAGATCCGAAGGGATTAGAAGAAGAACGGCGCTTATGTTATGTCGGCATGACGCGCGCGATGCAGCAACTTTTCATGACGTATGCAGAAACACGCCGTCTGCATGGCAAAGAGGTTTATCATCGTCCTTCGCGTTTTTTAAGTGAAATTCCGGAAGAATTTTTAGAAAGCGTACGCTTAAAAGCAAAAATATCACTGCCTGCGGCGCATCGTGTTTCTGAAAGTACAGGTTATCTTTTGTCTGGACAGGAAGTAACGCATAAACAATTTGGCAGAGGTGTTGTTTTGCAATGCGAAGGACGCGGAGAGCATGCGAGAGTTCAAGTGAAGTTTGAAAAAACAGGCACAAAATGGTTGATCGCAAGTTTTGTGACGGCATGACAATGCATTATCCGCTCATCAAAAAACTTCTTTTTTGTCTCGATCCAGAAATCTCACATGGGCTTGCATTAAATGCATTACGTTTAGCCTATCGTTTTCACTTGATCAAACAATATTCTCGAACTAAAACACCCATTCAATTAATGGGTTTATCATTTGAAAATCGTTTGGGCTTAGCAGCGGGTCTCGATAAAAATGGTGATTATATTGATGCACTCGCAGCGCTGGGATTTGGATTTATTGAAATAGGAACGGTGACGCCTAGACCGCAAAGTGGTAATCCGCGCCCGCGATTATTTCGTTTGTTAAATGAAGAAGCGTTGATTAATCGTTTGGGATTTAATAACAAAGGATTGGATTATGTGGTCAGACGTTTACAAAAAATGAAATTTAAAGGGATCTTGGGTGTTAATATCGGTAAAAATGCGGATACCCCGCTTGAAAAAGCATATGAAGATTATGTGAGAGGTTTTCAAGCGGTCGCGCCTTTCGCAAAATATGTTACGCTTAATATTTCATCGCCCAATACAGAGAATTTAAGAGCGCTTCAAACAGCAGATTTATTAAAAACACTGCTTGAAAAAGTGAAGAGCGAACAACAAAAATATTTTGAATTAAATAAAAAATATGTTCCACTGATCGTTAAAATTTCACCTGATGTCACACCAAATGAATTAAGATTGATGGCAGATATTTTTTTGGAACAAAAAATAGAAGGTGTGATTGCGACCAACACAACCATTAGCCGTGAAAATGTGAGGGACATTTCTTTAGCAAAAGAAACAGGCGGATTGAGCGGGCGGCCTTTGGCTAAACGTTCAACGGATATTATTAAACAATTAAGCGTTTTTTTACAAAATCAAATTCCTATTATTGGCTGCGGGGGCATTTCCTCAATAGTGGATGCCAAAGAAAAATTGGCTGCGGGGGCATCTCTCATTCAACTCTACACGGGCCTTGTTTACCAGGGACCTGCACTGATTGCAGCTCTTTTGGATTTGTCAGTCTTGTGTGATACTGTAGTTTTTTAGGAAGTCAGGAAGAGTTTATGAGTTTGAAAGAGTCAACGAAAGAATACGTACAACACGCAGTCATTGACTATAAAGGCGATGCTCCGAAACGTTGGGTCGAAACACAATCTTCTCAAAATTTTTTTCAGGCGCCTACTGCGCCTGAAGAAGAAAAAGAGAGCGATATACTTTTTGGACGCGAAGATATGGAGGAAGCTAACGAGGAATTAGATGATTTTCAAAATCAACGGCAACGTCCTTCGCCTTAGTGACTATTCTACCGTCACAGATTTTGCTAAATTTCTCGGTTGATCAACATCGGTGCCTTTTAACACAGCCACGTGATAAGCCAATAACTGCATGGGAATCGTATAACTGATGGGCAGAAGTAATGGATCAACGGCCGGCATTTCAATGATGTGGATTGTCGTGTCCTTTTTTTCCATGAGCGATGGATCATCTGTAAAAATAAATAATTCTCCGCCGCGCGTATGGACTTCGTGTAAATTAGATTTAATTTTTTCGAACAAATCATTCTTGGGCGCAAGTGCAATTACCGGCATATTTTTATCAACTAACGCAAGCGGCCCGTGTTTTAATTCACCAGCCGGATAACCTTCCGCGTGAATGTAAGAAATTTCTTTCAGTTTCAATGCGCCTTCTAGAGCAATTGGATAAAGCGCGCCGCGCCCCAAAAAGAGTGCGTGGTGTTTATCAATAAATTTGTGCGCAAGTTTCGCAACCGCATCATTAATCAGTAACGTGGATTTGATCAGTTCCGGCAATTGTTGTAATTGATTAACGATATGTTTTTCGCTCGCGCGAGGTAATTTCGTATGTCTGCCGAGCGAGAGCGTCAGTAGTAAAAGTGCGGTGAGCTGTGTTGTAAATGCTTTAGTCGAAGCAACACCAATTTCGCTACCCGCGCGCGTCATAAAATGAAAGTCTGATTCACGCACAAGAGAGCTTTCAGGCACATTGCAAATGCAAAGCGAACTTAAAAACCCCATTTTTTTTGCTAAACGTAGAGCGGCCAAGCTGTCCGCGGTTTCACCTGATTGTGAAAGTGTCACAAACAAACTGTTTTTGGGGACGACTGTTTTTCGATAACGGTATTCACTCGCGACTTCCACTGCACACGGAATGTTTGCCATCGATTCCAGCCAATATCGTGCAACCATGCCGGCATGATAACTGGTGCCGCAGGCAACTAACTGGACATGCTCTACTTTTTTAAATATTTCTTCCGCGGGAAAACCAAACAGTGTATCCAGTATTGCATCTTTTATAATGCGTCCTTCTAAATGGGCGGAAATCGCAGCCGGCTGCTCGAAAATTTCTTTGCCCATGTAATGGCGGTATTCACCTCGATCGGTTGCATCTAAATTTAATTCTAATTGGTGCGCTTTTCGTTTGACGAGTTTTTCATCGGCTGCATAAATATCAATGGAGTGTGAAGTGATATCAGCAATATCACCGTCTTCTAAATAAATAAATTGTTTAGTCATTGAAAGTAGAGCAAGCGGATCAGATGCAAAAAAATTTTCACTGGAGCTTTGGCCTATGACTAAAGGGCTTCCTGAGCGCACAGCAAAAACATGCTCTGGATGAAGTGATGACACAATACCTAATGCATAAGCGCCTTCTAATTCTTTGATCGTTTGCCGAATTGAGTATAATAAATCAGGTTTTTTTTGGTAATGAAAGTGGAGCAAGTGCACAATGGTTTCTGAATCGGTTTCAGAACTAAACTGATAACCTTCTCCCATTAATTTTTTACGTAAAACAGCATGATTCTCAATAATGCCATTGTGAACGAGTGAAAACTGATTATGAGAAGTGAGGGGATGTGCATTTTCTTCCGAAGGAGCACCGTGTGTTGCCCAGCGTGTATGAGCAATGCCGGTCGTGCCATTGACTTTGGATGCGGCGAGTGCTTCGGCAAGTTCCCGCACTTTTCCTTTAGTACGTAAATTTTGTAATTGATGTGCAGGATTAATGATGGCTAAACCGGCTGAATCATAGCCGCGGTATTCTAATTTTTTTAATCCCTCAACCAAAAAATTTTCAATATTGCGTTTAGCAACCGCACCCACAATTCCGCACATGTTATGATTCCTTGTCAATTTTTTCGTGAGATCCTTTTTTTTCTGGCCGCTGCCATTCAGAAATAGTGACCTGTCTTCCGCGCGCGAGCGTCAGCTGGTTGTCAGGTGCATCGTCTGTTAAGGTAGATCCTGCACCAATAGTTGCAGATAGACCAATGGTAATCGGTGCAACTAAAGCAGTATTTGAACCAATGAATGCACCATCTTGAATAATCGTTTTATGTTTATTTGCGCCATCATAATTACACGTGATGGTGCCGGCACCCACGTTAACGCGTTTCCCAATTTCACTATCGCCAATATAACTTAAATGATTAATTTTGGTAGCGGCATCGATGGTGCTATTTTTAATTTCAACAAAATTACCAATATGGACTTCTTTAGATAACACGGTGCCCGGGCGGATACGCGCAAAAGGCCCAACCACACAATGCTCGGCAATTTCAGCGCCATCGATGATGGAGTGCGCTTTGATTTCTACATGATTGCCAAGCAGTGTATTGCGTAAAATAGTGTGCGGGCCGATGATGCAGCCATCGCCAATGGTGACATCGCCTTCAATAATGACATTCACATCAATCGTGACATCACGGCCAAAATGGACATTTCCGCGCACATCCAATCGGTTAGGATCAAGCAAAGTAACCCCTTCCTGCATCCATTTTTCCGCACACTGACGTTGATAAAAACGTTCTAAGCAAGCAAGCTGCAAACGATTATTGACTCCTAAAATTTCTTCAGGATGATGAGGCTCCATACTTTGAATAGGAATATTTTCTTTCACCGCGATTTTAATGAGGTCCGTCAAGTAAAATTCTTTTTGTGCATTATGGTTTTGTAATTGGGGTAAAAAGCGATGTAAATATTTTTCAGGGATAAGATAAATTCCCGCATTAATTTCTTGCAGCGTTGCTTGATGTTTTGCGAGGTCTTTTTCTTCAATGATATCAATGATTTCATTTTTATCATTACGAATGATGCGGCCAAGGCCCTCTGGGTTTAGTAAATGCGCAGTCAAAATGCCGATTGCATGAGCGGCGGTATTTTTGATTAATTTTTTTAAGGTGTCTAGTTGAATGAGCGGTACATCGCCCGATAAAACGAGCACTCTACTATCTTTCAGAAGAGAAGGCAGTGCTTCTTTTACTGCATGGCCTGTGCCTAATGGTTCTTTCTGTTCTACCCAAGTGACATTTAAGTGTGCCAAATACTTTCGCACGAGCTCCCCTTGATGCCCGTATACCACAATTGGGGGCGAAGAAGAATCAAGTTGTGCTGCTGTTTCAATGACGTGCGCTAAGAGGGATTTCCCTCCAATCGTATGCAATACTTTGGGTAATTTTGAATGCATCCTTTTGCCAAGGCCTGCGGCTAAAATGACGGAGCAAAGTGTCATAAGTAAAATAGTCCCAGTGATTTTATAAGAGCGAATTATACACTAATTTTATTGCTATATTGAGCCAGTTTATGAATAAATTGCATAACAGGTTTATCATGCATTTTTTCGCGGTCAATACACAAAAATGCTGTATGTTCGGGTTTATCTGAGATGGCATGAATAATAAAGGACATGTCATTCAAAGGTTCAGCGTTTAATTGTTCATCGGCAATTAAAATAGGGTCGTCTTCTCCCGAATAGGCTTGATGCGGTGTTTTAATGAGGACTAGTTGCCATGGCTCAAAGGAGGCGTGTGTTTTTCTAAATTCTTCAATCAGTGTTTCAATCGCTTTTGTATCATGATGTTCCAGGCGAATAATTTTGGGCATTTGTCGGTAGTGCAAGCGTTTAGCGATTTCTATTGCAGGATGCTTATCATTCATATGGGCAAGCCTATGAATGATGGCAAACACATCGTAGTCGCATAATTCTTTGTAAGCAGCATAATTTTCTCTGAGAAATTTTTCTTTTAAGGGCTCTAAATTTTTAGTGGTTTCTGCTGCTTCATTGAAACTGTTTGCAGCCAATAAAAATTGACCGAGCCGAGTCGTTTTTATTTCAGCGAAAGGCGCATAATTTTTTAAGTGAGCGGCTAAACTACAAAGAAGCTGCACTAAAAAAAATTCCAGCGCTAATTTTTTAGGATGATGATAAATATTGCGCGTCATCAACCGTCTTGCCATTAAATAATGCTCTACCACGCCGATGCCTTTGTAAGTCAGGCCTAAGCGTTCGCCTTTGGGCGATGTCACAATTGTCATTGAATTAATCATCCAGCGAAAGTCAAATTCACCATAAGTGACGCCGCAAAAATGACTATCACGTAATAAATAATCCAAGCGATCAGCATCCAATTGCGATGAAACAATATCTGCCAAGATTTGACGCGCGTCAGATTTATGCATGATCATAGATTCGATCAAAGCAAATTTTTCTTGGGTGAGCGGATGGTCTTGGTTACGAAGTTGATACGCTTTAAAAAAATCGGGCGTACTGTAATCCGCAAGAAAAAAAGGTGTCCACGCTTCGTGGCGAATTTGTTTATCATAAAAAACATCTTCAAAGGCATGAGAAAAAGGGCCATGGCCTATATCATGCAGCAAGCAAGCGATCATGACTAATTGCCGTTCTTCTGTCTGCAATCCCATTTTTTTTGCAATTTGACTGCCCACATAACAACATCCGAGTGAATGATTAAAACGCGTATGCACAGCGCCTGGAAAAATAAAATCGCCCATGCCTAATTGTTTGATATGCCGCAACCGTTGAAAATGCGGGCTATCAATAAAGGGTTTGATCCAGCGGTCTTCTTTAGTGGTAAATTGCATGGTGCCATGCACAGGATCTTTGATCACATGAAAAGTGTCGTAGTTGGGATTCGTCATAATGAAGCGGGCTGCTCCTGTCTCTGGAATTGCTCTATTGTACTTTTATGCAGATAAATGGGCTAGCGCTTCGCCGTCTGATTTATTAAGATGTATGCAAATTTGTCTTAAGGATGACATTATGGTTAAAAAGCGCGGCTTAGGGAAATCACTCGATGCATTGTTAGGATCAAATTCCATTGTAGAAAGTATGGAAGAGCCAACCCACAAAGATAAGCTAAGCTTATTGCCCATTCATTTGATTGAGCAGGGCAGATACCAGCCAAGACGCGAGATGGATCCTGATGCGTTACAAGATTTAGCCAATTCTATTCGCGCGCAAGGTGTCATTCAGCCGATTGTTGTCAGGCATTTGTTAGGCGGGCGTTATGAAATTGTTGCTGGTGAAAGGCGTTTTCGTGCATCTCAATTAGCGGGACTGACCGAAATTCCCGCCATTATTAAAGATATTCCAGATAAAGCGGCGATTGCTATCGCATTAATCGAAAATATTCAGCGGGAAAATTTAAATCCCGTTGAAGAAGCAACTGCTTTGCAGCGTTTGCTTGATGAATTTTCCATGACGCATCAGCAGGTAGCTGATGCCGTTGGGAAATCGCGCGTGAGTGTCACCAATTTATTGCGTTTGTTGACGCTTTCCGATGAAGTACGCAACCTATTAGAGCAAGGCAGCATTGAAATGGGGCATGCGCGTGCTTTGTTGACATTGCCCCCTGTGTCTCAAGTGAAGGTAGCGCAAACGATTATTGATAAAAGGTTATCAGTACGTGATACCGAAGATTTAGTGCGTCGTTTACAAATGCCTGAATTGCCATCAGTGCCAAAATCCATTGATCCTGATATCAGACGATTGCAGCAGGATTTGTCTGGCCGCTTGAAGATGATGGTTTCTATTAGCTGTAATTCAAAAGGAAAAGGAAAGGTGGTCGTTCGTTATAATAATCTGACTGAATTAGATGCGATTTTAGAATATTTTCAGCAATAATTCCTGCCTCTTTTTTTATTGCAGACCCTGTTAAAAGCCATTATACTCGGCCGAATTCTCCGTTACCGGTTTTAATGTGTTGTGCTAACTATTGCTATTAAAAAAGAAGCATATCGAATTGTATATTGGCAATTTATTTTGATGATGGGGCTCGCATTGATATTGTTCTTATTACAAGGCATGCGCAGTGGTTTGTCAGCATTATTAGGCGGTTTGGCCTGTTGGCTGCCGGCGCTTTTATTTGTTTGGCAAGTGTTTGCGCGCGCGGGTTTTGCCCGTTTTGCACGGCAATTTATGTTGTTGTTTGCCGTGGGCGAAGCGGTAAAACTTTTGCTTTCTGCCGTATTATTTGTGCTGATCGTAAAATATTTGCCAGTTAACATGTTATCCGTACTGATTGGTTTTGTTGGCGCAATCATTGCTTTTTGGGCAGCATCATTACTTGTTTTAGCCCGGCATGGGGAGGCGAGTTGATGAATAATACCGGCGCTTCTTTAACTCCTGGTGAATATATCCAGCATCATCTTGATCATTTGACGGTTGATTTTACCCCGCATGTGGGCGGCGGCGGTTTTTGGTCATTTAATATCGATACGATGATTGTGTCAGTTGTGTTAGGGCTGCTCCTCGCTGCTTTTTTGCGGTATATCGCAGTGCACATGCGCGTAGGAGTGCCGGGAAGATTACAAAATTTTGTGGAAATTATTATTGAATTTGTACAGGGCACTGTGAATGAATCTTATCATGGCAAGAGCCAATTAATTGCACCACTCGCGTTAGTCGTTTTTTTATGGATTTTTTGCATGAATTTGATGGATTTATTGCCCGTCGATTTATTGCCCCGTATGATGGGATTATTTGGGATTCACCATTTTAAAAATGTTCCAACGGCAGATCCTAATGCAACTTTTGCGATGTCGATCAGCATATTTTTGTTAATTGTATTTTATAATGTGACGGTGAAAGGTTTTTCTTTAGGCAAAGAAATTTTAACGAAACCTTTCGGCCCTTATTTGTTTTTTTTAAATGTTCCTTTCCGGGTGATTGAAGAAGTGGCGAAACCTTTTACGTTGGCGCTGCGGCTTTTTGGCAATATGTTTGCGGGGGAGCTGATTTTTATTTTAATTGCATTATTGCCTTGGTGGATACAATGGCTACCGGGCGGCATATGGGCCATTTTTCACATTTTAATTATTACGATCCAAGCATTTATTTTTATGATGTTGACGATTGTTTATTTAAGTATGGCGCATGAAACGCATTAATTTGATTTTAAATTAGGAGGTCTAATGGAAATTGCAAGCATCATTGGTCAAGTTCAAGGGTATACAGCAGTTGCTGTTGGATTATTGCTTGGGCTCTCATCGCTCGGTACCGCGATTGGTTTCGGTGTATTGGGCGGTAAATTTCTTGAAGGGGTTGCAAGACAACCCGAGCTTTCTCCGATGTTGATGGTGCGCATGTTTATTGTGGCAGGCTTGGTTGATGCATTTGCGGTTATTTCTATCGCGATGGGTTTGTTTTTGTTGTTTGCAGCAAAAAATCCTTTAGCCAACGCCGTATTTGCTGCAGCACAACAACAGGTGAGTTAATAAGTCGAGGTAGGCGATGGATATTAATGCAACCTTAATTGGCCAGCTTCTCACGTTTTCTTTATTGGTATGGTTTACCATGAGGTATGTATGGCCGCCTATTACCAAAGCAATGCAGGAACGGGAAAAAAAGATTGCTGCAGGTCTTCTAGCCGCAGAAGAGAGTAAGCGTGCGTTGGAAGTTGCGGAACATAAAGCATTAAATATCATTCGTGAGGCAAAGCTAACGGCTTCTCATATTGTAGAGCAAGCGAATAAACGTTCTTTACAAATTATTGAAGAAGCAAAAGAAAGCGCACGTTTAGAAGGCAAGCGCATGATTGAGCAAGCGCAAGATGAAATTGCGCGTGAAGTGACTCAAACAAAAGAAATGTTACGCAAGCAATTAGCAGGACTTGCGATTGCGGGCGCTGAGAAAATTATCAAACGTAATTTAGATGCGACAACGAATGCCGCATTATTGGATGAATTTGCAGCGGAAATCTAATGACTGGAAAGATGACTACGATAGCAAGACCATATGCCGTGGCTGCATTTGAATATGCAGCGGCGCATCATGTATTGCCTGCATGGGAAGCCATGTTAAGTGCTGCGGCAATCATCACAGAAAATCCTCTTTTGCAGTCTGTCTTTGCCAATCCAAAAATCACGGCGGGAGAAGTAGCACAGTTTTATTGTGATATATTAGCGAAGCAATTAGACAAGGCGCAGATTAATTTTATTCATTTGCTGGCAGAACATAATCGTTTTGGTGTGCTGCCTGATATCGCTGCATTATTTAAGCAGTATCGATTGGCCGCTGAAAAGAAGCTGACCGTACAAATCATTTCAGCGACAAAATTAGATGATCAATATAAACAAAAATTAACGGATGCATTAATCAAGCGGTTACAAAAAGAAGTCTCTTTAGAGTGCCATATAGACGCTGATTTATTAGGCGGTGCGATGGCGGTAGCAGGAGATCAAGTGATTGATGGTTCAGTACGCGGCAAATTAAATCGGATGATTGAATTTATTTCTGGCACTTCTGTAAGGTAAAAGTATTATGCAATCTACACCATTAAGTCCATCTGAAATTAGCGAGCTCATTAAACAGCGAATCCAAAAATTCGATATTACGGCGGAAGTTCGCACCGAAGGCGTCATTGTGAGTTTAAAAGACGGGATTGTGCGAATTCACGGTTTATCTGATGTGATGCAAGGGGAAATGATTGAGTTCCCGAATAACGTTTATGGATTGGCGATGAATCTTGAACGTGATTATGTCGGCGCTGTGGTGCTCGGCCGTGCTGATCAATTGGCGGAAGGCCAAATTGCAAAATGCACTGGCCGTATTTTAGAAGTGCCGGTGGGGAACGCATTATTAGGCCGTGTAGTGAATGCGTTAGGCCATCCGATCGATGGTAAAGGTCCTATTGAAACGACAAAAACATCGCCCGTTGAAAAAGTGGCGCCCGGTGTCATTGCGCGTCAACCCGTTTCACAGCCATTGCAAACAGGATTGAAATCCATTGATTCTATGGTACCGATCGGGCGTGGTCAGCGCGAATTAATTATTGGCGATAGACAAACGGGTAAAACAGCTGTTGCCATCGATACCATCATTAATCAACGTAATACCGGCGTTAAATGTATTTATGTTGCGATTGGTCAAAAAGCATCGTCCATTGCAACGGTCGTGCGTAAATTAGAAGATCATGGCGCAATGAATCACACCATTATTGTTGCAGCACCCGCAGCAGATGCGGCCGCATTACAATTTATTGCACCATATGCAGGCTGCACCATGGGCGAATATTTTCGGGACAAAGGCGAAGATGCGCTGATTATTTATGATGATTTAACTAAACAAGCATGGGCCTATCGACAAATTTCATTATTATTGCGTCGTCCGCCAGGACGCGAAGCGTATCCAGGCGATATTTTTTATTTACATTCACGATTGTTAGAGCGCGCATCACGTGTCAATGCAGATTATGTTGAAAAAATGACGCACGGACAAGTCAAAGGCAAAACAGGTTCATTGACTGCATTACCTATTATTGAAACACAAGCGGGCGATGTTTCCGCATTTGTATCAACCAATGTCATTTCGATTACTGACGGACAAATCTTTTTAGAAACTGATTTATTTAATTCAGGAATTCGCCCAGCGATTAACTCAGGTTTATCCGTGTCTCGTGTGGGGGGTGCAGCGCAAACGAAAATTATTAAAAAATTAGCGGGCGGCATACGTATTGCACAAGCGCAATACCGAGAGCTTGCTGCTTTTTCACAATTTCTCTCTGATTTAGATGAAGCAACGCGTAAGCAATTAGAGCGTGGTCAACGTATTACTGAGGTGATGAAACAAAAACAATATCAACCTTTGTCAGTGGCTGAAATGGCTATTATTTTATTTGCAGCGGACCAAGGATATCTTGATAGTGTAGCATTAAATAAATTAGCTGAATTCGAACACGAATTACTGGCGGATTTACGCAATAATCATGGAGAACTCATGGAAAAAATCAATCAAACCGGCGATTACAATGATGAAATTGTTAAACAATTTCGCGCCATCATTGAAGCGCTCAAAAAAAACCGATTGGAATAAAGGCAGCTTTGCATGGCAATAGCAAAAGAGATACGCACTAAAATTCGCAGCATCAAGAATACGCAAAAAATTACGCGTGCGATGGAAATGGTTGCAGCGAGTAAAATGCGTAAAGCACAAGAGCGCATGCATCATGCAAAACCTTATGCCAAAAAAATATTACAAGTGATCGGTCATTTGGCCAAAGGACATCCGGAATATCAACATCCTTATTTACAAGAACGCGAAATAAAACGGGTGGGTTTTATTGTTATCACGACAGACCGGGGTTTATGCGGTGGATTAAATACGAATTTATTAAAAACAGTGATTCATGCCATTAAAAAATGGAAAGACAAATCGATTGATGTTCGTTTATGTTTGGTAGGATCGAAAGGCGAGGCATTTTTTAAACGTACGGGTGGTCAAGTGCTTGCTGAAGCGGACCATTTGGGTGATGCGCCAACGATTGCGAGTTTAATTGGTGTTGTCAAAGTGATGTTAGATGCTTATACACAAAATGAAATTGATGCACTTTATTTGTGTTCAAATGAATTTGTGAATACCATGAAGCAAGAACCCAACATTCAACAAATTTTGCCGGTGGTACCTTCAAAAGAAGAAGAACTTGCGCATTATTGGGATTATATTTATGAACCGGATAATGCACGCATATTATTGGATCAATTATTAACGCGTTACATTGAATCACAAGTTTATCGCGGTGTGATTGAAAATATTGCGTGTGAACAAGCAGCAAGAATGATTGCAATGAAAAATGCGACAGAAAACGCAGCAGAATTGATGGACGAATTAGAAATGGCTTATCACAAAGCGCGGCAAGCGGCAATCACCCGCGAATTAACAGAAATTGTCGCTGGCGCATCGGTAGTATAGGGTAAATTTAGATATTAGATTGAGGTAAAAAAAATGAGTGTTGGTCATGTTGCAGAGATTATCGGTGCTGTTGTTGACGTAGAATTTCCACGTAATGCAGTGCCCAAAATATACGATGCACTCAAAATAGAAGACAAAAATGTCATGCTGGAAGTGCAGCAGCAATTAGGTGACGGCATCGTGCGCACGATTGCGATGGGAATCACTGATGGATTGCGCCGTGGACTTGCTGTAAAAAATACGGGCGGCCCTATTTCAGTGCCGGTCGGTAAAAAAACATTGGGCCGCATTATGGATGTGTTAGGTAATCCAATTGATGAAGCAGGCCCTATTGATACAGAGGACTATCTTCCCATTCACCGGGAAGCACCTTCATTTTCCGAGCAAGCTGCCTCCGAAGAATTATTGGAGACGGGCATTAAAGTCATTGATTTAATTTGTCCGTTTGCTAAAGGCGGTAAAGTAGGTTTGTTTGGCGGTGCAGGGGTTGGTAAAACAGTCAACATGATGGAGCTCATTCGCAATATTGCAATTGAACACAGCGGTTATTCTGTGTTTGCGGGAGTTGGCGAACGGACGCGTGAAGGAAATGATTTTTATCTTGAAATGAAAGAATCAAAAGTATTAGATAAAGTATCATTAGTGTATGGTCAAATGAATGAACCACCTGGCAATCGTTTGCGTGTGGCCCTGACAGGTTTAACCATTGCTGAAAGTTTTCGTGATGAAGGGCGTGACGTATTATTATTTATTGATAATATTTATCGTTATACTTTGGCAGGTGTTGAAGTTTCTGCATTGTTGGGTCGTATTCCATCGGCGGTGGGTTATCAACCTACATTGGCAGAAGAAATGGGCGCGTTGCAAGAACGCATTACTTCAACCAAAAAAGGTTCTATTACATCAGTGCAAGCGGTATATGTACCGGCAGATGATTTAACTGATCCATCACCCGCAACGACGTTTGCTCACTTAGATGCAACGGTTGTATTGTCACGTCAAATTGCTGAATTAGGTATTTATCCGGCCATTGATCCGCTGGATTCAACGAGTCGTCAGCTTGATCCGTTAATTGTTGGCCAAGAACATTATGATGTTGCGTTGCAAGTTCAAAAAACTTTGCAGCGTTATAAAGAATTAAAAGACATTATTGCGATTCTCGGTATGGATGAATTATCAGAAGATGATAAACAAACGGTGACGCGCGCTAGAAAAATTCAGCGATTTTTATCTCAGCCTTTTTTCGTAGCAGAAATATTTACAGGCACTCCGGGTCGTTATGTTCCCATTAAAGAAACTATTCGTGGATTTAAAGGTATTGTGAACGGTGAATATGATCATTTACCCGAACAAGCATTTTATATGGTGGGCAGTATTGACGAAGCCGTAGAAAAAGCCAAATCCTTATAAGGCGTATTGAGGATAACTTTTGTGACATTACGTTTAGATATTGCAAGTGCCGAAGAAGAAATGTTCAGAGGCGATGTTGAAATGGTGTTTGTGACAGGCGAGCTGGGTGAGCTTGGCATTGCACCGGGTCATTCGCCTTTATTGACCTCATTAAAAGCGGGAAATGTGCGCGCCTTATTGCCCGATAACCGAGAAGAAATATTTTATGTTAAAAGCGGGATGCTAGAAGTCCAGCCTTTTATTGTGACAGTGCTGGCGGATACCGTATTGCGCGCAAGTGATATTGACGAGCTAGCTGCGGTAGAAGCTAAAGAGCGCGCTGAAAAGAGGTTGGTTGACAGTCAAATTTCTGAATTTGATTTTGCTAAAGCGACTGCGGAGTTAGCGGAAGCAATTGCTCAAATCCAAACAATTCGTCGTTTGAAAAAACGGGCCAAATAAGAATAAGCCATAAAAAAGGGGGCGGGGTTACGCCCCCAAAAAAGGTATATAAAAAACGTTAAATATGTTTTTATTTACATTTTTAAGTATAGACCCTTTTTTTTACATTGCCGGGCGCGATGTTAATTAATAACTCATTGAATTTTAATAAAAAATACCCTCGATGGCCCTATCAGTTGACTAATACTCTGAGGGGTAGTAAAAAAGATATTTTCCCCTAGGAGATAAGGTAACATGGAGTTACTCGAAGGGTCAGCGAAGGATGTCTCAATGAAGCGCTTGTCAAATATCGTTCCTAAAAAACATCGTCATACCGCATTAGATGGATTATTTCGCTATGCAGATTTGCTTAATTTTGGCGAAATCCATGTCAAGTTTGATCCTAAAACAGGATTAAAAGCAATTGTTGCAATACATAATTTAAAATTAGGCTCAGCTATCGGTGGTTGCCGCTTAATTCATTATTCAACGGTAGATGCGGCGCTTGAAGATGCATTGCGCTTAGCTTATATGATGAGTTTAAAAGCAGCGATTAGTAATCTTAATCATGGCGGCGCAAAGGCTGTCTTAATTAAACCTAAAGTGATTAAAGACCGTAAGGCTTACATGGAGTCATTTGCCGATTTTGTGGAAAGCTTGGGCGGCCGTTATGTCACTGCTGTGGATAGCGGCACGAGCCCTGAAGATATGGACATTATCGAAAAGCACACATCATTTGTTGCGGGGACAACATCATCAGGTGCTGGGGGCGATCCCTCTCCTTATACTGCATTGGGTGTGAGGCGCGGTATTGAAGCAGCGGTCAAATTCAAATTAAATCAAGAAAATTTAAAAGATATTCATGTGGTCATTCAAGGCGCAGGCCATGTCGGGTATTTGTTGGCAAAAGAATTACATCAACTAGGCTGCCGCTTGACGATGTGTGATATCAATCCCATCTTGTTACAGCGTTGTGTGGATGAATTTGGTGTGACTATTTGTTCTCCTGATGACATTTATGATATTAAAGCAGATGTATTTGCACCTTGTGCGTTGGGAGCCATATTAAATTTAGAAACAATGAAGCGCTTGCAAGTGTCAATTGTTGCGGGATCTGCTAACAATCAATTAGCGCATCAGCACCATGGCGCATTATTGCATGAACGCGGAATTCTTTACGCACCTGATTTTGTGATCAATGCAGGTGGACTTATTTATGTCGCCGCTTTTTATGATCACGCAAATTTATCAGAAGCAGAAAGCGAAGTGAGTCATATTTATCAAACGCTCATGGAAATTTTTGTAAGATCGGAGCAAGATAATTTAGCAACAAATGAAGTTTCTGAAAAAATTGCGTTAGATCGATTGCGGGGACAAAATAAGTAATGATGATAATAGTCATTACCGAAGGTTATTAGCGGTTGTTACAAATGCATAATTTTAATTGATGCAATAATGCAATGACTTCGGTCATGGCATTACTGCATCAATCAAAATTTATGTATTTGTATTTACTCACTAGCATTAAGATTACTCGAAATTCGTGTTACGGCGCATGCTGCGGAATAATACCCGCATCTTTTAACGCGTTCCACAAGCTTTCTGGAATGTCCATTTTTGCATATTCTATATTTTTACGCATCGATTTTTCGGATGCAGATCCTACAACAACTGATGCAATTACAGGGTGCCGTAACGGAAATTGTATGGCGGCAGCTTGGATAGGGACTTTATGTGCATCGCAAATATCTTGAATGAGTTGCACACGATTTAAAATGGTTTCATCTGCTTCTCGATGATGAAAGTAAGCGCCTTTGACAGGACCCGTTGCCAAAATACCGGAAGCGTAAGGACCCGCCAGTAAAATCGATATTTGTTTTTTTTGACAAGTACCCATAAAAGTATCTAATGCAGGTTGTTCAAGCAGCGTATAATTTCCTTGCAGCATAAAACATTCATAATCACCGTGTTGTAGTGCATCATCACATACTTCCCATTTTTTAACACCTAAGCCGATCGCTTGAATCACTTTTTCATGGCGTAGTTTATCGAGCGCTTTGTAACCGCTTTCCAAATAAATTTTATAGTGTTCATCAAATATATTTTTTGGATGGACGATTGTGTCTAAATCATGGACCAATAAAATATCCACACGATTTAATCCTAAACGTTGCAAGCTGTCTTCAAATGCACGCATGATTGCATCATAACTATAATCAAAACGCAAATGAAAGGGGAGTTTATTAATAAATTTAGTCGGAGGCGGCAATCGATTATGCTCTGCATATAAAATATCTCCCACTTTAGTGGAAAGAACATAAGAATCACGCTCACGTGCGCGCAATGTATCACCCAATCGCCTTTCACTCAATCCATGTCCATATTCAGGTGCGGTATCAAAATATCGAATACCTAATTCGTAACAAGTAGAAATTGTTTCTTCTGCTGTTTTGTTGCTGCATTCTTGATACAAATTTCCGATTGAAGCTGTACCGAATCCGATTTCAGAAATTTTTAAATGTGTTTTTCCCAATCGGCGTTTTTTTATTTCCATGCGTCCCCCGTTTTAAAATCATAGCGGGCGAGTGATTCTGGTTTTATTGATATGCTGTATCCGCTTTTTTCAGGCGGCATGTAACAACCATTTTTTATTAAAACCGGCGAAATAAAATGTTCATGAAGATGATCCACATATTCCAATACACGATTTTCAAGAGAAGCAGAAATACAAATAAAATCGACCATCGATAGATGCTGCACGTATTCGCATAATCCAACGCCGCCTGCGTGCGGACAAACAGGAATATTAAATTTAGCAGCCATTAGTAATACTGCTAAAATTTCATTGATACCGCCCAGTCGGCAACTATCAATTTGACAGACATCAATAGCATTCGCTTGAAAAAATTGTTTGAATAAAATTCTGTTTTGACAATGTTCGCCCGTTGCAACACGAATCGGATGAATATTTTTTCGGATAGTGGCATGGCCTAATACATCATCAGGACTGGTGGGTTCTTCTATCCACCATGGATTAAAAGGCGCTAATTCTTTCATCCATTGAATAGCAACAGGCACATCCCACTTTTGATTCGCATCAATCATTAATTTAAAATCACGGCCAAGCACTTCGCGTGCAATACGCAAACGTCGAATGTCATCTTGAAGGTTGGCGCCTACTTTGAATTTTAAATATTTCCACCCATCGCTCAGTGCTTCTTCACACAATCGCCGCATTTTTTCATCAGAATATCCCAACCATCCTGCAGAGGTAGAATAGGCGGGGTAGCCGTGTTCAATTAAATAGTGGATGCGTTCTGACTTTGTCGCCGCATTTTTTTTTAAAATTTCAGTTGCGTCACTCGGAGTGACGGCATCCGTGATATAAGTAAAATCAATTAAGCGCACCATTTCTTCAGGTGACATTTCAGAAAGTAAACGCCATACGGGTTTATTGACGCTTTTTGCCCATAAATCCCAGACTGCATTGACGATCGCAGCAGTTGCTAAATGAATGACACCTTTTTCAGGCCCAAGCCAACGTAATTGACTGTCGCCCATCGCAATTTTATGCCACCATTCACCCATGTTGGATGTGATATCGAAAAGATCACTGCCTACAATCAAATGTTCAAATGCTTTTGCAGCAGCCACACAAATATCATTACCGCGGCCAATCGTAAAGGTAAGTCCGTGGCCTTCTAGTCCTTTTTGATTTGTTTTTAAAATGACATAAGCGGCAGAGTAATCAGGATCTAAATTCATAGCATCAGAGCCTGCTAATTCACGTGATGTGGGAAAGCGAATATCTTTGACTTCGAGTTTAGTTATTTTAATCGACACGGTACGAATTCCTCAAAATTATTCTTCATACAGTAAAATGTAAAGTTGTTTAGGGCCATGTATCCCTATTTGTACGGTTTGTTCTATATCTGCTGTGCGTGAGGGGCCCGTGATAAAATTCACTGTTCTTGGCATGTTTTTTTCAGCACGAATTAAATCCCAAGCGTTTTCATAATAGCCTACAATTTTATTCAGAGATAATAATACAATATGGATCTCGGGTAAAAAATTTAATGTTGTTGGACTTTGTTCACTTGATAAAAGCACTAATGTGCCAGTTTCAGCAACTCCGCAAAAACTATGGGTGAGACTGGCTTTATCACTCTCCATTGCACGTCCCTTTTTAATTTCTATTTGAGACCAAGATAATGTTGATAAAAGCGGATCATTTTCCATGCGTATCTGCAAGGGAAGTTTTTCTTTTTTTAAAATATTATCAATGACACTGGGCGCTGATAAAAATGATTCTATGGCGATTATTTTAGCCAATGATTGAGTTGCTTTATCAATAAATAATTGAGTCAGTTCTTCTTTTGTAGATATCGAATGCTTCGGTAAGGTACTGGGCAGATGTTTTTGCATCTCTTTTTCCAATTTATTTTCATCGACGGCAGTTAATTTGCCTCGATGCAAAGATTTTCGGATGCGGGCAAGAATGTGTTCGCGTGAATTAGTCATGTTTTTTTTGCCGCCATAACGCATGAAATGTTTTGCCAGAAGGTGCTGGCAAATCGCGGTGAGTTGTCCAGCCTTTTGCGAGCGGCAGCCATTTAAACCGTCCTTTCTTTTTACCCAATAAACTTAATAGAGCTACGATAATAGAGGTTAATCGATGATATATCCAAGGCCATATTGCAAAAAAACTCCATATTTTTAATCCAAAACGCGCCGCGCGCGGCGGGATATTCTGTAGCCATTCTTTTTCACGATAATAACGCATGAGATTAGGCAGCGGAATTTTCATGGGGCACACTTCTTCACAACGTCCGCAAAAAGTGGAAGCGTTCGGCAGATCATGTGTTTCCTTGATACCAAATAAGCTTGGTGATAATACAGCGCCCATAGGCCCTGGATAAGTTGAGCCGTATGCCTGCCCGCCGATTGCATTGTATACGGGACAATGATTTAAACAGGCACCACAACGAATGCAGCGCAGCATTTCTCGAAATTCTGAGCCTAGCATTGCACTTCGTCCGTTATCAACTAAAATCACATGAAATTGTTCAGGGCCATCTAAATCATTTTTTCTGCGTGTGCCCATCGAAAAAGTGACGTAAGACGTAATTTCTTGGCCGGTCGCGGAACGACAAAGTAAACGTAATATATTCATCGCATCATCAATCGTTGGAATTATTTTTTCGATGCTTGCCATCACAATATGAACCTTGGCACACGTTTGTGTTAAATCACCATTTCCTTCATTTGTGACGATAACAGTTGCGCCATTTTCAGCAATTAAAAAATTGGCACCTGTGATACCCACATCAGCACGCAAAAATTTTTCGCGCAATATTTCGCGTGCTTCTTCCAATAATTGTTTCGGTTCATTCAGGGGACGATTGGGATCACGGTTTTGATGTGCTTCATAAAAACTATGTGTGACTTCTTCTTTTAAAATATGAATAGCAGGGGCCACAATGTGAGAAGGTGCTTCATTACGCAGTTGAATAATGTACTCGCCTAAATCGGTTTCAACGACGGTAAAGCCAGCAGTACTTAACGCAGCATTTAAACCGATTTCCTCCGTCAGCATCGATTTGCCTTTGGTGAGGAGCTTTGCATTCACAGAACGTGAAATGGCAATCGCTATTTCGCATGCTTCTTTAGCATCATATGCCCAATGGACTTGGCCGTTTTGTTCTTTTACTTTTTTTTCAAATTGCTTTAAATAATAATCCAAATATAATAATGTTTGATTTTTTCGAAGAACAGCCTCTTCACGCATTTGATCAAATTCAGGCAATTTTTCGATGCTTAAACGACGTTTTTCTACGAATCCTTTTTTTAAATTCTTAAGTGCGCGCTGTAACTTCACATTTTTTAATGCGAGTGATGCATTTTTTTTAAAAGAACTACTCGTTAATTTATTCATGACCCTCGCCGATGGCGGGTGTTTCAGTCATATTGGCTAATATTTCCGCGATATGAAATGTTTTGACAGGAGAATTTAGCCGTTTTAATTTGCCTGCCATATTGAGTAAACAACCTAAATCACCCGCTAATAATGTGTGTGCGCCTGTTGCTTGAATAGCGGTTGCTTTATCAGTCACCATTTTATTGGAAATATCCGGATATTTAACGCAAAATGTACCGCCAAAACCACAGCACACTGTTGATTCGGGTAATTCATGTAAACGTAAACCTTTAACGGAAGATAATAATTTTCTGGGTTGTTCTTTAATATTCAGTTCGCGCAATCCAGAGCATGCATCATGATAAGTGGCAGTGTTTTCGTACTCTGCATCGACTGATTGAATGTGAAGGACGTCAGTTAAAAAGGAAATAAGTTCATAAGTGCGGTTGGAAAGATCATTGGCTTCTTTTAATAAAATTTCATCTTCTTTAAAAAGTGCAGGATAATGTTTTTTAATCATGCCGGCGCAAGATCCAGAAGGCAGGACGATATAATCATAATTTTTAAAAACAGCAATCACTTTTTTTGCAATTGCGCGCGTATCGCTAAAATCACCATTATTATAAGCCGGTTGTCCGCAGCAAGTTTGTTTTTCGGGCACGAAAACCGTGCAATTTGCTTTTTCCAATAATTTTACACTGGCAAAACCGATAGAGGGTCGAAATAAATCAACTAGGCAAGTGACAAAAAGTCCGATATTTGGTTTTGAATCAGCTGAAGGTAACATTTTCTATCCATCCATTTTATAGGTTATTCTATATTAAAGTTCGGCAAAAAGCAGTTCCCACGCGATCAACGTGCTGGCGTGATAATTAAAGTTTTTTGAGCTTGACAATTTATAGTTATCAATATGACAATATAGCCATATATTAATATGGCTATATATATGGACTTAACGTATGAATAAAGCCAAGTTTGAGTGGGATTCCAAAAAAAACCAGGTAAACGTCGAAAAACATGGAGTGGATTTTTATGACGCGCAACAAGCTTTTATGGATGGTAAACGTATTATTGCAGAAGACCTCGATCATAGTCGTGGTGAAAGACGCTATTTCTGTTTCGGTAAAGTATTCGATCGTGTAATGACAGTGCGTTTTACATGGCGAAATAACATAATCAGGATTATAGGTGCTGGCTACTGGAGAAAGGGGAAAAAGATATATGATCAAGCACAAACGTAAAAAATTATCAGATGAACCTATTGGCAGAGTAAAAATCGTCAAAGATTTTTTACCTCCCCCAGAGAAACTTCTCGTAAAATCTAAGCCTGTCAAAGTTACAATCACATTAAGCCAGGACAGCGTAGATTTTTTCAAACAAATTGCACATAAAGAACATGTTCCATATCAAAAACTGATACGGGCACTTTTGGATCGGTATGCTTTACAATATAGATAATCTATGGCGTATAGAATTGCTATAGGAAGATAAAAAATTGCTAATTAGACCACCCGCCATCAATAATGTGTGTGGTTCCCGTCGTAAACCCTGCTTCGTCTGAGGCTAAATAGACGGCAAGAGCTGCAATTTCCTCAGGTTTTCCAATCCGGCCAATCGGTTGACGTGCAATGAAAGCTTCACGAACTTTGTTGGCATCACCACCCGCTGCATTGATGCGTTCATCTAAAGAGGGGGTTTGCACCGTGCCAGGGCAGATCGCATTACAGCGAATGCCTTTTCCCACAAAATCGGCAGCGATAGATTTCGTTAAACCAATGACAGCTGCTTTTGTTGTGCTATAGACAAAACGATTGGGCACGCCTTTTATGCTGGAGGCAACCGATGCCATATTAATGATGCTGGCATTCCCTTTAGAAATCATGCCCGGCAAAAATGCCTGGATCATTTTATACATGGATTTGACGTTCAGATTAAAAGAAAAATCCCAGTCTTTTTCAGTACATTCTAATATCGTACCGCTTGCTACAAAGCCTGCACAATTAAATAAGATATCGGGAGCCGTTATTTTTTGACTGAATGTTTTTATTGCTTCAGTATTTGTGACATCTAGTTGATAAATCTTAATATCGGATAGTTCTTTTTGTAATTTCAAAAGCGCTTCTTGATTGATATCGGTTGCAAACACAGTTGCACCTTCTTTTAAAAATGCAATGGCAGTTGCTTTTCCAATGCCTTGTCCGGCTGCTGTGATCACCGCTATTTTATTTTTTAGTCGCATCATTTTTAATCCAAATGAAATACTTCTTCCATTAATGACCACCACTCACCTTTTGCATGAGTTGCTAAAGGTTCTTGACAGGGATCAGTCAATTTCCACCAACGTTTTGTGGCATCCTGTTCAGCAATTTTTTGCATATCTTTTACATAATCGTCACCATGATATTCTAAATAACCAAAGAGTAAATTATCTTTTAAAAAAATAGAATAATTTTGAACATGGTGTTTTGATAAAATATTCAATACATCAGGCCAAACACTCGCGTGTAATTTTTTGTATGCTGCGATTTTATCAGGTTTTATATGGATGACCATGGCATATCTTTTCATGAAGCGCGTCCCAAATCAACGCAGGGAACATTCGCCAATACATTACGTTCGATTTGTTCAAGGGTAGTGCCTTTGGTTTCAGGAATATAAAAATAAAATACTAACCAAGCGATAATGGTTATTACAAAAAAAGCACCGAATAAACTCGCTACGCCAAAATGCGCGATAATGGTTGGCACAAGTGCTGCAACAATCACATTCGCACCCCAGTTAAATGCCACTGAAATGCCCATGCCTAAACCGCGCACGCGCAGAGGAAATATTTCTGATGGAATCAAAAAACACGCGGGGCCAATGCTTACACCATGAAATGCCATAAAGACGAGTGCGCTGATTAAAAAAATCCATCCGAGTGTCATGGGGTTTTTGATTAATGCAAATCCCAGTGTAATAGCGAGTAACGTGAGTAAAATACCGAATGTACCGATTAATAACGGTTTTTTTCGTCCGATGCGGTCAATAAAAAATAACGATGAGATGGTTGATAGCACTAACACCAACCCCATAAACATCGTATAGAAAGTTGCAGTTCCAGGTGAAGCAAATCCGGTTTTTTGGAAAATGGTGGGAGCATAATAATTAAATGCATTGATACCGACAGTTTGCGTGAAAAAACTGACAGCGGCACCGATAAAAATCACTTTTAAATAACGTTTTTTTTCAAACAATAATTTAATATTAACTTTGTCTTTCACAACAATTTCTTCTATATCTTGCATTTTTTGATTGGCTTCTTTGGTGCTATATAAATCCAATAAAATATTTTTTGCTTCTTTACTGCGGTTTTTGGCAATTAACCAGCGCGGGCTTTCTGGTAAAAAGAAAACAGCAATCATTAAAATAATAGCGGGGATTACGCCAAGCCCAATCATGTCGCGCCAATTGCCGGAATGAGAATAGGCAAATGAAATCACGAACGAAAGAAACACGCCCAATTGAATAAATACGACAAATAGATTCACGAGCCAGCCGCGATGTTTTTCATCGGCTAATTCAGAAGTGTACACAGGAGAAGTCGATGAGCCTATTCCAATCGCAATGCCTAATAATAAACGCCCAATAATTAAAAAAGTGACATCGTACGTCAATGCACAAATTAAAGAACCTGCAATGAAAGTGATCGCAGTTAAAAATAAAGTTTTTTTGCGTCCAAACAAATCGCTGATTTCACCGCTGACAATGGAGGATAACAAAGCGCCCAGCGGCACCATGGCAACCAGCCAGCCCTGTTCATTCGCTGACATAGAGAATGTTTTATTAATAAATAATAAAGCGCCTGCTATAATGCCGGCGTCATAGCCGAATAATAATCCTGATAAAGCAGAGCAAGTGGCGATAATAATAAGGTGTTGGTTTTTAGTCATGGCGGCCTTCATGTCCTTGTGAGCCTAATGAGGAAGGAGATTATACTGCCCCTTTTTTCTCTCATCCCCCTCTTCAAGAGAAGGTAGTGCTAAAATGGGTTCGCCAAGTGGCTTAGCGAAGATAGAGTATTTAATATTTTTTTTGTTTTTGGGTTTTAGAGCAGAAATAAATTTTTGTATTTCGAATCGAGACGGCTCAGGTGGCTCTCCCAGACTTGAAAAATATTTCATTCTTCTTTTAGAATTCTCCAGAAAATAAAATAATGATTCTGGAGTAAAAAGCGAATTAACATCATGATCTAATATATTGTTTAATGTTCCAGGTGAGGTAAGCCAGTAAAGTTCACGTTCGGAACGATAACTTTTTTTCTTTTTTATCATTTCTATTTCATAGGCCCAGTATTTTAATAAAAATTCATCTCGCCCTGACATGTTAGCTTTTTTGTCCGGTGGGAATATAAAAATAAAAAGAAATTCCATCATCGATTCTTTTTTTAAGTTCCACAAAGGCAAATAAAATGAAGCACATTTTCTCTTCATTGCATCATTAACTTCATCATTTTTACAATATTCTGGGATTTCTGCCTTATTTTCTTTTAATGCGTCTACAAGCAAATCTACAAGCCTAGCGTCCCCTTCGATACGAATTTCCTGCATAAATTCTTCTTGTATAGTTAAAGTTAATGTCAACATAAATAATCGAAAACAAGTAATTTTGAGAGGAGACAGATTAATACAGTTTATCCCATTCGGCAACTATCTTTTCACGCGAATTCCGGATAAGCCGGGCTCCTGTCATACCAGCGAAAGCTCAAGACAGGAAGCTGGCTTATCCGGAATTCGCGTTATTCGTATATAATTGATGATATTGAGTTTCAACAATCAGAAAATAAAACAACAGCTTTAAATTAGCAGATCAACTGATTTGTGGAAAAAGACTCTGTCAAGTGCTCTTTGTTGTGTTTGCAGAAATTGGTATTCTAAGATGCATGATGCTGACACTTGTTATTTTCTTTTATTGACATTTATGACAAAATGTCATATATTTTAAATATGATTTTAATAGGAAGAAAAATAATTGTAGAGTTTGGGAGAAACCATCCGCATAGCAGAAATCCATTATCAGCTTGGGAGAAGGCGATCAATCAAACTGATTACAAAAGCTTTAACGAGCTGAAGCGGACATTTCCGAGCGTGGACTATGTCAATCATCGCTATACTATATTTGATATAAGTGGAAATAAATATCGCTTAATAACAGAAGTTAATTATATTGCCAAGGTTATCAATGTAAAGCACGCCTGGACTCATGCTGAATATAGTATGAAGAAAAATGAAAATATTCTAAAGAGGGATAAATAATGAGAGCATTACGACAGACAATAAAACATTGGGAACATGTAGTTCCTTATGCCCACATTCCCCGTAATAAAAGGGAATATGAAAAACTCTTGGCGTTTGTAGATGAACTCATGGAGTGGTCACGTCATCATAAAGATGAACATGCAGCAAGTTTACTTAATTTAATTGCGAGTCACATTGAAGCCTATGAAAATCAGCGCTACCCTGCCAAAAAAGTATCTGCTGTTGAAATGCTAACATTTCTTATGAGTGAACAGGGTTTGGGGCAAGGTGATTTACCGGAGATTGGTAGTCAATCGCTGGTGTCTAAAATTTTAAACGGAGAGCGTCAGTTAACTTTAGATCATATACGAAATCTATCTAAGCGATTTGGGGTATCTCCGGCTGTATTTTTTTAATCTTAACTGGAGCAAAATTTTTTATTCTATATTACCAACTTGTAAAAAACTCACTTTTTGCAATGCTTTTGGCAATTTTAGTCCACGTCTGCCGCGCTCGCCTTTGTAATGTTCCCAATCAATAGGTTTTAGTTTTAATTGTTTATTACCTGCGTTTACAATTAATAATTGGTTTTCAGAAAGTGTAACAATATCCAGGATAAATTCTTCTCGGCTTAAAACGCGGCTTCCTGGAATGCTTAATATTTTATTGCCTTTTCCTTTAGAGAGTTCGGGCAATTCTTTTAATGGAAAAATTAATAAATGCCCAGTATTAGTCGCAGCGGCTAATAAATCCGTTTCTTTATTGGAAATTAAACGCGGATGAAGCGGTTTTGAACCTTTGGGAACACTTAAGATCGCTTTACCATTTTTATTTTTACCGTAAAGTTCTTCTAATTTTACGACAAATCCATAACCTGCGTCCGTTGCCAACAAATAAAATTGATCGCTTTCACCTAAAATCACTGCAACAAATTGTGCATTGGGCGGTGGATTTAACCGACCGGTCAAAGGTTCGCCCTGGCCGCGTGCAGAAGCCAATGTGTGTGCGGGTATTGCATAGGCGCGCCCTGTGGAATCTAAAAATACGGCAGGTTGATTGCTTTTGCCAAGCGATGCTGATAAAAATCCATCGCCTGCTTTATAATTTAAATTGGCAGGATCAATGTCATGTCCTTTTGCAGCACGCACCCAACCCATTTGGGATAAAATCACTGTCATGGGTTCTGTCGGCAGCATTTCTGTTTCACTGATTGCTTGTGCTTCTTCTCGTTTAACTAAGGGGGAACGGCGGGCATTACCAAATTTTTCATTGTCGGCAATTAATTCTTCGCGAATGAGTTTTTTTAAGCGTGCTTTGGATGCCAATATTTTTTCAATTTCTTCTTGTTCTTTTGCCAAATCTTTTTGTTCACGTTTAATTTCCATTTCCTCAAGGCGTGCAAGATGGCGCAATTTAATTTCTAAAATAGCTTCAACTTGTTCTTCACTTAATTTAAATCGCTTAATTAATTTTGCTTTAGGTTCATCTTCTTTACGAATAATGTTAATCACTTCATCTAAATTAAGATACGCAATGAGTAAACCCGCTAAAATATGCAGACGATGTTTTACATGATCTAAACGATATTGCAAACGGCGTTTCACGGTGATCAATCGATATTCCAACCATTCCGTTAAAATGGTCAATAAATTTTTGACTTCAGGACGGCCGTTTAAGCCGATCATGTTTAAATTGACCCGATAACTGCGTTCTAAATCAGTGGTCGCAAATAAGTGTGCCATTAACATTTCAACATCAACGCGATTAGAACGCGGCACAATTACTAAGCGTGTCGGATTTTCATGGTCAGATTCATCACGTAAATCTGACACAAAAGTTAATTTTTTATTTTGCATTTGATCGGCAATTTGTTCTAACACTTTAGCACCGGATACTTGATGGGGGAGTGCTGTAATAATAATTTCTTCATCTTCCATCGTATAAACTGCGCGCATGCGTAACGAGCCATTGCCCGTTTTATAGAGATCGATTAAATCATGTTTCGGCGTAATAATTTCTGCATCTGTTGGAAAATCAGGTGCTGGAATATGTTTGCAAATATCTTTTAGCGTAGCATCAGGATTATCTAAAAGATGAATGAGTGCATTGACAACTTCTGTTAAATTATGCGGCGGAATATCCGTTGCCATGCCGACAGCAATGCCAGTTGTGCCATTTAATAATACATTCGGTAAACGTGCAGGCAATAATCCCGGTTCTTCTAAAGCGCCATCAAAATTAGGCACCCAATCAACGGTGCCCTGACCCAATTCTGCTAGCAATACTTCTGCATAAGGCGATAAGCGTGATTCGGTATAACGCATCGCGGCAAAAGATTTTGGATCATCGGATGACCCCCAATTACCTTGTCCTTCAATCAACGGATAGCGATACGAAAAAGGTTGCGCCATTAATACCATCGCTTCATAACAGGCCATGTCCCCATGCGGATGAAATTTGCCGAGTACATCACCCACGGTGCGTGCGGATTTTTTGAATTTTGCCGTGGCTTTTAAACCGAGTTCAGACATGGCATATACAATGCGGCGTTGCACGGGTTTTAAACCATCACTGATGTGCGGTAAAGCACGGTCTAAAATGACATACATCGAATAATCGAGATACGCTTTTTCAGTGAATTCTTTGAGAGGGATATGTTCGGTTGTGGTGTTCATAGGTTTGCCGGCCTTAAAAATGATATTGTAACGCGATTTCTAATAGTATCGCTCTGTTTTTTAATGGATTCAATTTAATATTATTTATTTGCTAACGTGGAAGTAGTAGATGAATGTTTTTCAGTTGAAACAGAAGGATTAATTTTATTACTTAATGTTGCTTTAATAGTTTCATATAAATCAGAATAATTTTTCGGTGAATGAAGTTCAGAAAATTTTTCATAGCTTATTCCTGACGAATCAGGATGTTTTTCTTTCAATATGTCTAAAGCTTTTTCAAAATGACCTGTTCCTCCTGTTATTACACGAAATGGTTTATTACCAGGAAAACAAATAAATTGATCGAAAAGGATGTTTTTGTCCATATGTCCTTCGGTAATGTTTGGACAAATAACAGCATTTTCAAATCGAAAGTTGTTGTCTACATCAATGAAACGTATATTGGGGTGAAAATCGCCTAATTTTTTTGTGAAAATGTTGAGGGCCATTTTTCTGGCATTATCCCAAACGCAGGCGCTTCCGTAAACCCCGCCCATATGAACAGTTTTTATATTTGCTTCTTCGCATTCACCCAAAAATTCGGAGAACTCGGTTTGTTTTTCTAATTGTGTTTCAAGAGATTCTAAAAGAACACTAAGATCATTTTTTTTTGAATATTTCTTTGTTTTATCTAAAGATTTATTACTTCCTAATTCGAGCATATCAAAAAATATAATTAAATTTTTCGAATTTTTTAGAATACTGTTTATATTAGTTAGTATTTTTATTCTTTGATCTTCTTCAACATCCGGCAAAAAAAGTTCATTGTAAGCTTGTATATATAATGCTTGAATGTTGGATAATAACTCTTTCTCTTCATTTGAATCACACCAATAAAAATTAATGCTTGGTGAGATTTCTTTTTGCATATCGATCGAAAAATTCTGTTTTTCAGGCAGCTTAGATTTTTTGGCGGTTGGATTTTCTTTTGTTTCAGATGAAGAGGATACAGCTTGCGATGCCTCGACCACTTTACGCTTTAGTTTTTTTGGAGGGCGAAACATACTCATGCTGTTGAGTCCTCAATAATGACCTTTAGCGATTTTTTAGTGAGAGAACACAGTTACCCTATTATTATATAACATAATTTGATTTATAGGGTATTTTTGCACATTAAATTGGATTAATAGACGTAATAAATTCAACTCGTATCCGCTAAATTTCCCTTTTTCTCTAACCAATTTTTTCGATCGTGGGCGCGTTTTTTTGCAAGCAGCATGTCGAGTGTTTTGTCTGTGTCATCATGTTCTTTGATGGTGAGCTGTACCAAACGGCGCGTGGTCGGATCCATTGTGGTTTCACGTAATTGCAAAGGATTCATTTCACCTAATCCTTTAAAACGGACGACATTGACTTTACCTTTTTTATTTTCAGCAGCAATGCGATCTAAAATGCCTTTTTTTTCCGAATCATCTAACGCGTAATAAACTTCTTTGCCATGATCAATCCGATATAAAGGCGGCATGGCGACATACACATGACCTTTCAGAACAAGCGGGCGAAAATGTTTGACAAAGAGTGCGCAAAGTAAAGTTGCAATATGTGAACCATCAGAATCTGCATCCGCTAAAATACAAATTTTTCCATAACGCAAATTCGATAAATCAGGATGGCCTGGTTCAATGCCTAAGGCAATGGAAATATCATGCACTTCTTGCGATGCCAAGACTTGTGCGGATTCAACTTCCCACGTATTTAAAATTTTTCCGCGCAAAGGCATGATTGCTTGAAATTCGCGGCTGCGCGCTTGTTTTGCAGAACCGCCCGCGGAATCACCTTCCACTAAAAATAATTCTGTGCGTGCTACATCTTGCAATGAACAATCCACTAATTTACCGGGAAGGGCTGGGCCTGTCGTAATTTTTTTGCGTACCACCGTTTGCGCGGCTTTCATCCGTTTTTGAGCATTGGCAATGGCAAGTGCTGCTAACGCTTCACCTAATGCCGTATGTTGATTTAACCATAGACTAAATGCATCTTTCACAACGCCTGAAACAAAACTTGCGCATTCACGCGAAGATAAACGTTCTTTCGTTTGTCCTGAAAATTGTGGATCATGCAGTTTCACTGAAATAATGTGTGCGCAGCGATCCCATACATCTTCGGGCGCCAATTTAACACCGCGCGGCAGTAAATTTCGAAATTCACAAAAATCACGCAAGGCTTCAAGCAAACCTAAACGAAATCCATTCACATGCGTGCCGCCTTGCGGTGTTGGAATAAGATTCACATAACTTTCAGCAACAACATCACCGTCTTCCGGCAGCCAAAGTGCCGCCCAATCGACCATTTCATTATTTCCTTTGAATGAACCAATAAAAGGTTCATCAGGAAGATGTTCAACACGGCCCACTGCTTCAAGCAAATAATTCGGTAAACCATTTTCATAATGCCACTCAGTTGTTTCACCCGTGTGTTCATCATGAAAGCTAACATGTAATCCAGGACACAATACGGCTTTTGCTCTGAGTGTATGTTTTAATTTGGGAATGGCAAAACGGGAAGTATCAAAATATTTGCCGTTTGGCAGAAAATGAATACTGGTTCCCGTTTCGCGTTTCGCAGTTGTGCCGATTTTTTTTAACTCGCTTGTTTTTTCGCCGTCTTTAAATTGAATGTGATAGATTGCTCCATCTCGCTTAATTTTGACATCTAATTCTTTGGATAAGGCATTCACAACCGAAATACCCACACCATGCAAACCGCCGGAAAAGCGATATTGTTTATTGGAAAATTTAGCACCGCTATGTAATTTAGTTAGAATTAATTCAACGCCGGTTAATCCTTCTTCCGGGTGAACATCCACCGGCATGCCGCGGCCATCATCGGTCACTTCAAGAGAACCATCTTTGTACAAAGTCACTTGCACAGAAGTTGCATGACCTTCCATCGCTTCATCGACACTGTTATCGATCGCTTCACTGGCCAAATGATTAGGATTGGTTGTGTCGGTGTACATGCCGGGTCGGCGGCGAACCGGTTCAAGTCCGCTTAAGACTTCGATTGATTCTGCTGTGTATTGATTCGGTTTCATAACGTGTACTCATTTACTATTTTTTAAGCTTAGAACCGTTTCTAGTCCCAGCCAACTGGCTGGAACTGCTAATAGAGGATTAAACATAGAATACCATGATAGACCGGATGTTGGCACTGAAGGTGTTTCTTTTGATTCGATAATAGGCGGCGGTAGCGATTTTTGTGAAGAAGATTTTTGTGCATACGTAACCATTTTTTGTGATTGCAAAAGACGTTTATCGCGCAATTTGATTAAATCGGCTGAATGAATGTCTAATGCTTCTTTTAATCGATTAGTTTTTAAAATATCGCCCAACAAGGGTTTAAATTCTTTTTGTGTGAACGTTATTAGCTTTCGCGTAAATTGGATTTTTTTTTGCAGATGATGTTGAGTCAGTGTATCAAGGGTTGTCGTGAATTCTTTGAGTTGGCGAGTTTCTTCAAGGCACGCTCGCTTATTTCTTTTAATAGTTGTAGTCAATTTTTCTATGTTTTCTATCAGCTGATTTTTTTCTATTATAAAATCCCGTTGAGCTTCACAGCGTTCTTTTTTGATGTTGGTTATGTGTTGGTAAATAGTTTCTGGTTGATCAGGTACTTTGATTTCTCTATCCAAATGAATCATAGGATCTTTAGCAGGTGGATCCTTTTGATCGGCATCTGCTATTTTCAGATAAGTTTTATGTTTTAATCGATGATGAAGCAAGAATGCAGCCGCTTTTTGTTTTTCTTTCGTAGCAATAGCGATTTCTATTGCAAGTGATCGTTTTAAATTTTCCTGCATGTCTTTATCAATGGGTAAAGATTTTTTTTCTTCAAGGCCTTTATCTTCGAGTTGTGTTAATGGAGGCAAAAGTTTTTTTAGATGTTCATTTTCATGGTAGAGTTTTTCCCATAATGCCATGCTTTCTTTGAGAGCGAAATTAGGGGTCAGTTGATCAACGAATAATTTTTTCTCGCAGCATCCACATCTTGAATTTTCTTTTACCCATTCTTTAATCTCTTTTTCTTCAAAGGTATGTCCGCAAGGGGTGATAAAAGGATTTATAAAAAGTTCTTGGGTGATAGGACATAAAAATATGTTAGGAATTTTTTCTGGATCAATTCTGCTTTCCATTGCAACTTTACTCCTAATTATTTTTGATCATTATGAGAATGTTATACTGGCTTGATTTTGGGGTGTCAATACAATTGAGAATAATTCTCATTAAATTTTAACCGTGTTTTAATCGGAGTCCTTCGGAGGGTGCTTCATCAAAAACAGGTGAATTGGCGGCTTTTGGAAGTTCGCGATTGCCAAAAGCTAAAAGAGCGGTGGTGATACGTTTTTCGGTATGTAACATTTGATCGGCTTCTTTCAGGAAATTTTCAGCTTGATCAAGTATCTTTTTATGAAATTCTTCTATGTTTTCGAGCGAATTCTCTGAGAAAAAGTCCATTTCTAATGAATCCCGTTGTGCCTGTAATATTTCTTTCTCTTGTTTGGCAATCTCTAACTCACTTTTTGCTGCATTCAACACTTCACTTTGTATGCAATCAATGTGGACTGCTTTTTCGAATATGCCTTGTTGTTTATCAGCGAGGTTACTTGCTATGTTTGATGCAACTAAATTCACATCCGTTTCTGTTAATGGGTTATTTGTTTTGCGGCTTTCTTCTAAAATGCAATGAGCAAATTGGTTTTCTACATGAGTTTTGAGTTGGTCGATATGAGGTTCTTTTTTGTCGAAAGCATTTTCAGCACCTTGCATCATCGATTTGATAGCACGATCAAGGTTAATTAATATTTTTTGTGAACCAACAGGAATAATGATGTTTTCATCGACTTGCTTGAAGTTTTCTAACAAAATTGTTTTAGCAGCTTGGTAAAATTGATCTAAAAATGTTTGTTTATGTTCTTTTTGGTTTTCTTTGATTGCTGCAATTAATTCTGTTAAATGGACAATATATTTTTTAACGTGTTCTATAGAGCGTTCATATTCTTTTTTGAGTTGATCAAGTTTATTCATATAATGGGTTTGTAATTCCACATTTTTTTTGGTACTTAATTCTTGAGTCAGTCCCAGATGAGCCATACGTTCTTTTTCTTCTCTTAATTGTTTTTCTTGTTCAATATCTTGTTCCTGAGTTTTTATTTTTTCGGCAATCAGGGCGTTAATAGCATCTATCATGTCTGCTCTTAATTTTTGATAGAGCTCTATGTGAAGCGCAAAGCGTTCCGCTTGTCGTCTTTTGCTGGCAGGGGAATTTGAATTATATTGGTCAGCGAATTTTTCTTCTTCTAAGATGTGGGTAAAATCGGCTTTAACCAGCCGCGCAGCGTCTTTGCTGATTTGATGATGATAGGCTTTGAGTTGGTTGATAGCTAATCCTAAACCACCTGAAGAATCACGAGTGCGTATTTTCAACCTGCCCCTCCTTAAAAAATTTAAGGATCGAGAAAACCTGAAATATGCTTACCTATTGATTATTATACCGCTTTACTAAGCGGCATGAGCATTTTTTGGACTTGAAAAAATAAACAAAATATGGCATAATTGCTCATATTGTAAGCATAGTGTTTTCAAAAGGTTACCTTCAAATAGATACTCAGCGTGTTGTGTTATATCGAGTTTCTAACTTTAATTCCATATAGGTATATTTTTAAATTTTTTTAACAGGAGAATAGAGTCATGCTACCTTTAGAACTTATTAGTAAATGTCATCAAATAATTCAGGAGAATAAAGTTCTTACAATAGTCCCTGACGTCCTAAAAAAACGACTCGAGCTATTAACTGCAGTGAAAACAAGTGCTACTCCACACAAGGTATATGGTGATTTTTCTATATATTTGCTTTCTTTGGTCGGGCAATTAGAAAAGGCTAAAGATTTAATTCAGGCCCTTAACGATGCTGAAGGTGTTCAAGTTGTAGGGAACAAGCAAGTGACAGCAGTAGAAGCAAATCAGATCAAAACAGAACGTCTTACGCTAATTGGCGACATAATCAAAAAGTTAGAAGGGTTTGCAGTACAAGCGAGAGCGAAAAGTCAAAACGAAGAAAAAGAATCTGTTGTTGTGCCGGATGTTAAAAGTCCCAGAGCGGCAGTTTCTCAGTTTCAATCTCCTAAGGCTGTGGTTCAGCAACAAGGGCAACCTACAGTAGCAACAAATCGTTTTACTTTCCAAAACTAAAAATTAAATTTCTCGTATTCTGGGGTGCCATAAAGGCGCCCCACTTTTCTATCTTGTCTATCTTGCAAAAAAAACCAATTTAAGGCAAACTTGCCCGAATTTTATTCGTCTAGGAGTTTTCCATGCAGCCTCGTGAAACTTTCCTTACGCCTATGGAAACATTGTTTTTAGAAAAATTTGATTCAGTGAAAGAAACGATCAACTCTGTTTTGAATCAAGAAGTGCGTATTATTATGCAGCGTGCGGAGGCTGATCAAATCTCAAAAGCGTTCAAAAATCATCAAGCGCTTCAACTTGAAAAAGTCGGAGAGTTTATAGAAAATATTCAGAATTTAGAACGATCTTTGAAGATATTATCGAATGACGAACTCAGTGAGTTATTGGGCTGCTATGATAAACTTCTTCTCACAGAAGAGCCTACGAGTATTACTTTTAAAATTAAAGAAATGCACAGTGGTATCATACAAGATATTGTGAGGGCTGATGAATTTATACGCATGGTGAAGGAAGACTTGTTAAGCATGGAGGTCATAAGAAAAAGTTTATTTAATAAATCGCACAATATTCCGACTGAGAGTAAAAATATTTCCGAATATGATCGCCCTATAGTATCAGTAGATCTTCCCGTAGAAATTAAAAGGGAGGAATATTTAGCATCATCTCAAGGTTTTTTTAGTCCCGACAGTCCATTCCCTGACGAAAAATTCTTTAGTCCTCAAAATCAAAGCCCTGATACTAGAGAACTAAAAGAAACCGATCCTCAGGTACCAAAAAAGAAAACAAGAATTCCCACCATTTTCACTTTCAGGCGAGAGGAAATTGAATGCAGGGGTAGTCAGCAGGAACAATTATCCCCAAGGTCTTTGTCATCTTCTAAATAGAAGACATAAAAATTTAATAATAAATTTCTTGTCTTCGGGAGCACCTTACCGGTGGCTCCCTTTTTTTTCCATCTTTTTTTCAAGTTCTTTTATTTGGGCTTCTAGTGTTTCGATGCGTTTTCGGCTTCTTGCTAATACTTTAGTTTGCGCATCAAATTCTTCACGAGAAACTAATTCAAGTTTATTAAATGCATTTTTAAGAACTGCTTGAAAATTTTTTTCCGCATCTTTTTTCATGGCGCGCACACTTTCCGGCAATGCATCGCATAATTTTTTAGTAATATCATTTAAAAAATTTAATTTATCCATGAATTATTCCCCTAATTCTTTACGCATAAATTCAGGTAACGCAAATGCAGCACGGTGCACGTCTAAATTATAATAGCGGGTGGTAAATGCTTTATTAAAAATATCTTTTTCCCGCGGACGTTTGATGGTGCCTTGTTTCATCGCCATCATTGCAGCGCGCCAGCCGGAGGTGAAGCCCGGTTCTGGAAAATGTAAGGGTAAGACATCAAAAAATCCTGCGCTTAAAATACTTTGCTGCATGGATTTTAAAGCTTGTAACTTAAATGGTGATTCACTTTGCTGAATTAAAATGCCCTCACTATTCAGTAATTTAAAATAATAAGCAAAGTCAGGCTGTATATGATGGTTGTTAATAATTAAAATATCGAGTGATCCTGGTTCAATTTGGGTTAAGCAGTCATTCGTTTTGCCATAACAATATTTAACTCGGGCATCTTTGCTGGGGATGGCATGTTTATGCAGAATAATTTGCCATACTTCTTGTACGGTGGAATGTTTCAACACTTCTTCTTCAATACCGCGGTCATGATCATCAATGATCGCAATTTTTTGCGGGTTGCGATGAGCAAACAAAGGGATGTGAGACATCATTTCATGATAAATGGTCGCCTCGCGTTCTAGTAGTGGGTCAGACATAGGTTCTTCCTTGGGAAAGTAATACTGATTATTTTGACCTAAAACCATCCTCTACTCAAATCTATTTCTGCTAGAATAGCCACCATGAAAAATACTTTAATTATAGCAACGCGCGAGAGCCCTCTGGCTTTATGGCAAGCGAATTGGGTCAAGGCAGAACTAGAGCGGCTTTATCCTCGCTGCGTGATTCAGTTATTAGGAATCACGACGGAAGCGGATCATTTGCTTTCGATCCCTCTATACAAAGTAGGCGGCAAGGGATTGTTTGTGAAAGAATTGGAAGAAGCGCTTTTGTCTAAACGTGCGGATATTGCGGTGCACTCCATGAAAGATGTGCCAATGGAATTACCTGAAGGATTATCCCTCCCCGTGATGTGCAAACGCGCAGAACCGCGTGATGTGTTGGTTGCTAATCATTTTACCTCTTTGCAAGAAGTGCCTCTTGGTGCCGTTGTGGGCACATCGAGCCTGCGCCGGCAAAGTCAATTATTGGCATTGCGTCCTGATGTCAAAATTGCTTTTTTGCGCGGCAATGTGAATACACGCCTTGATAAATTAGATCGAGAGGATTATGCCGCTATTATTTTAGCGGCTGCAGGACTTACGCGTTTAAAAAAAGCTGATCGTATTCGTGCGTATTTCAGTACAGATGAAATGCTGCCTGCCGCAGGGCAAGGTGTATTAGGCATTGAATGCTGCAAAGATGATACAAAAACACAATCGTTGATTGCACCTTTAAATCATTTGGATAGTCAACTCTGTGTATTAGCAGAACGTTCGATGTGCCGTTATTTAGGCGGCGGCTGTCACGTGCCGATTGCAGCGTATGCAGAAATAATGGCGGGTGATGTGCATTTGCGCGGCTTAGTAGGTAGTGTTGACGGCCAATCTATTTTGCGCGCAAGCGGTAAAGCAAATGTTAAAGAGGCAGAAGCATTAGGCATTCTCGTTGCTAAAAAATTATTAGAGCAAGGAGCGAAAAGTATTTTAAATGAATGAGAAATCTTCTCTACAAAATCTTCTTGTATTAGTCACGCGTCCAATGCCAGAAGGCGAAAAATTGTGTGCAGCACTTCGTGTGGAAGGTGCGCATCCTACTTATTTACCAACCATTGAAATTGTCCCGCTTCTCAATGAAAAAAATTTAATAAAATGCATGAACGATTTAGATCAGTACACTTTATTCATCTTTACAAGTCCACAGGCTGTTTTTCAAAGTGTTGCCTTGATCAAAAAGGCAGGGCCTATTTTTCCAAAAACACTGCAGGTTGCAGCGATAGGTTTGGGTACAGCTAAAGCTTTGCAATCCGCTGGTTTTATATCAGTGATATATCCAGAAGAATGGTCTAGCGAGGGATTCTTGGCATTACCTCTTTTCCAAAATTTAACGGGCCAGCGGATTGCCATTTTCCGGGGTGAAGGCGGACGTGACTTATTAGCAAAGCAATGCGAAGCGCGCGGCGCGTTAGTCACCCCTATTGTTGTCTATCGACGAGCATTACCGCGTGTTGATGATATTGAACATTATCGGGAATTGTTGCAAACACAAAAAATCGATATCATCGTCTGTACATCAGGTGATGGACTTCGTTATTTAGTTCATTTGATGGGGGCTGATTATCTTCCGTTGCTACAGCATACACCGCTTTTGGTGATCAGTGAACGGTTGATAAAGTTGGCAAAAGAATTGCAATTTGATACTGTTTTTTTAGCAGCGAATGCGAGCCATCTTGCTGTGATTGAAGCGTTATATCAATATAAAGGAAATCATGATGTCTCCTGTTGAAACGAACGATACGCATCCCCCCAAAAAAATCAATGCCGCGCGCGCGGCATTTTGGGGAAATATCGGCATTTTATTTTCAGGATTTGCATTAGTCGTTTTGATAGGAGCGATGATCCTGACTGTTTACAGCTTGCTCGCTGTCAATCGAAAATTGGCGGATGATGTTTTAGCGTCAGAAAATCGTATCACTCATCTTCAAGAAAATATGCTTCATTTTAAGCAAGCTTTTGATGAAGTAAAACAAAGATTGGATACAGAAGCAAATACAATCGCGAATTTGCAAAAGGCAGAACACATTAGCAAAGATATTTTGTTAGCAGAAGAAGCGGAATCTCTTGTACAAGCGGCAAATGATCATTTGCTGGTTGAAGCAAATAATGTAGATGCCATTCGTCTTTTAAAAGCCGCGGATGAACGTCTTTCGAAATTAACCGATCCCAACATATCGTCAGTGCGTGCGGCGTTGGCTGCGGATATTGTTGCTTTACAAAGTGCAACAGCCGTGGATGTTGTTGGGGTATATACAAGATTAGTCGCTCTAAATGAAGAAATCGATCAATTACCTTTATTGAGTACATGGGCATCACCCAAAGAAAATGCGGTTGCGCTAAACAATCAAAACGTTTCTTGGTGGCGCGAGGGTTTACAAAATACTTGGGAAGCTTTGAAACACATTGTGGTGGTACGAAGAAATGAACCGAATGCGCCGCCCTTTTTAACACCCGACAGCCAAGCATTCGTTCTTCAAAATTTACATGCCATGCTGCTGCAAGCAGAATGGGGACTGTTACATCGTCAGCCTGATATTTACCGGACGAGTTTAAATGAAGCAGCTAGTTGGATAAAACGCTATGCAAAAGATTCACCTGTAACGAGGCAGATGATCGCGAATTTAATGCAATTAGCAGAAGTGAATGTGCATCCCACTGTTCCTTTGACGACAAATACATTGCACGCATTTCAAGTTTATTTTAATAGCGCGTCATAACCGGAGAAAAATTATGCGGCGATTTGCGATACTCATCATAATTTTTATTTTTTCTGTTTGGCTGGGCTTGAAAGTGGCTGAAGATCCAGGTCTTGCTTTATTTGCCTATCGCAATTGGTCAGTTGAAATGCCTTTGTGGTTTTTGGCCTTAAGTTTTTTTGTTTTTATCCTGCTTTTTTATTTTGTTATTCGTTTTTTTGATAGCATCGATGCTTCATTCACTCGTTTTAAAACATGGGCGCGTTTTAGACGTAAGAGTAAATCCTATAGCAAAACGAATCGTGGATTAGTGGAATTACTCTCGGGTCATTTTCGGCAGGCAGAAAATTATTTATTAGATGGAATTGATCAAGCGGATGCACCTATCATTAATTTTTTAGCAGCGGCTAAAGCAGCACATGAACAAGGTGTTTACGACAAACGCGATCTCTATTTGCGTAAAGCATATGAAATTGCGCCGCAAGCAAAATTAGCCATTGGATTAACACAAGCGCAATTGCAATTTGATCAAGGTCAGTTAGAACAAACGTTGGCTACGTTAAATCATTTACGTACGATAGCGCCGATACATCCAATCGTTTTAAAATTATTACAAAAAGTGTATACCCGTTTGGCGGATTGGCAAGGGCTGTTGATGTTGTTACCGAGTTTACGTAAAGCAAAATTATTATCAGCGTCTCAACTCGAGCAATTGGAGTTACACGTATATGAAGAATTATTGCGTGCACTTGCGCGTAAATCGGATATAGAAACTTTACAGCGTTTTTGGAAAACGATTCCACGACGTTTGCGAAAAGATCCAAAAATCATTTTTTATAAGGCATAAAAGTGAAAGAGAGTCATTCTTACTCTATTATTTTTGCAGGTACGCCATCTTTTGCGGTGAATACATTAGCTGCATTATTAAATTCGAGGCATACGGTAAAAGCGGTGTATACTCAGCCTGATCGCCCAGCAGGCCGCGGACAGAAGTTAACAAAAAGCCCTGTGAAAGAGTTAGCGTTGCAGCATTCATTGCCGATTTATCAACCGATTACTTTGAGAGATCCGCATGAACAGGCAGTGCTTGCGGGTTTTGCCGCAGATATCTTGGTCGTTGTTGCTTATGGATTAATATTGCCGTTACCTATTTTAAAAACACCGACATTTGGCTGCATCAATGTGCACGCATCCTTATTGCCGCGTTGGCGTGGAGCGGCACCCATTCAGCGTGCTATTTTAGCAGGTGATTCATCGACGGGTGTGACCATTATGCAAATGGATGAGGGCTTGGATACCGGAGATATGTTATACAAATTAGAATGTCCCATTCATTTGAATGATACGGCGGAAACTTTGCATGATCGTCTCTGTGTGTTAGGTGCGAAAGCATTATTGAAAACGCTTGATTCTTTAACTGAAATTAAACCCGAAAAACAAAATACGTCACTTGCAACTTATGCAGCAAAAATTTCTAAAGAGGAAGCAGAATTAGATTGGAATACGCAGGCAGCTGAATTACATCGCAAAATTTGCGCTTTTAATCCAAAACCTGTTGCATGGTCGGGTGTGCTCCGCGTGTGGGAAGCGGTTGTTTTAGATGAGCGATGCGTTGCAAAACCCGGTATGATTATTCGTGCTTCAGCGGAAGGAATTGATGTTGCCACTCGGGAAGGGGTTTTAAGGGTGCAAAAAATCCAATTGCCAGGCGCGCGCGCGCTGCCTGTTTCTGATGTGTTGAATGCAAGACAAAAAGATTTTCAAGTGGGAAGAATGTTTGGGCTCTGTACATGACAAAAATTTCTAACTATTCATCCTTCAAGATAGACAGGCAAATTTTGCCGGGCATGCATGGTATGGATGGTTTTTATTTTGTATGTTTGAGAAAATGTTAGTGATCAGCATAAGGAATTTATCATGCGTATTGAATACGATGTCAAACTTGATTTTAAAGATGTTTTAATTCGTCCAAAGCGAAGCGTATTAAAATCAAGATCTGAAGTGGCCTTAGAGCGTGAAATTCGTTTTAGAAATGCAAAAATAGTCTGGAAGGGTGTGCCGATTATTGCGGCCAATATGGACCATACAGGCACTTTTGCAATGGGTGCTGCGTTAGCGGAACATGGTTTATTGACTGCCATGGATAAATTTCATTCCATGAAAGAATGGCAGGCATTTTCTAAGAAACATCAAAGTGCTATGCCTTCTTGTTTTGTTTCCATCGGTATCTCAGAGCAAGATTTTTTGACCTTAAGAGAAATTACGGATGCCGTCAATGTTTCGATGATTTGTTTGGATGTTGCCAATGGTTATACGGAACGTTTTGTAAAATGTTTAGAAAAATTGCGCGAAACTTATCCGGACAAAGTCATTATGGCGGGGAATGTTGTGACGGGGGAGATGGTAGAAGAGCTCGTTTTATCGGGTGCTGATATTGTCAAAATTGGCATTGGGCCAGGCTCTGTGTGTACCACGCGTGATAAAACAGGAGTTGGTTATCCGCAATTGTCTGCCATTATTGAATGCGCAGATGCAGCACACGGATTAAGAGGACATGTGTGTGCGGATGGCGGTTGCGTAACACCGGGAGATGTTGCTAAAGCATTTGCAGCCGGCGCTGATTTTGTCATGTTGGGGGGTATGTTATCTGGACATGATGAATGTTTGGGGGATGTGATCGAAGAAAAAGGTAAAAAATATAAACGTTTTTATGGCATGAGCTCTTCAGAAGCAATGGAAAAACATCATGGCAGTGTTGCGCACTATCGGGCAAGCGAAGGACGCTCTGTTAATGTACCTTACCGCGGCCCTGTTAAAAATACGGTGTTGGATATTTTAGGCGGGATTCGTTCAACGTGCACGTATGTGGGCGCTGAACGTTTAAAAGAATTATCAAAACGAACTACCTTTATTCGTGTGACCAAACAAATCAATGAAGTGTTTGTGCCTTATGCAGCACAGAAAGAAGATTAGCATTATTTTTGTTGAGAATGTTAATGCAACTGTGTTATTAACCACGTTGATTTTCATTGTAATAATAAAAAATATTAGGAGTTATTGGGTATGTTAAAAAAAATAGCAATCGCAAGTTCAATATTGGCCGTGAGTTCCACTCTTAGCTTTGCTTCTTCTGCTCCCTATTTGGGTATTGGTTTGGGTCTTACAAATAATACGGCAGGCACGTCAAACTATCGAGGCATTCCTTTCACAATTTCGGGCGGTTATGGTGCAACTGTCGATCAAAATGTATATTTAGCGGGTGAAATTTTTGCTAATTTAGGCACAGCCACATTGAATAATAATCCAGGTGGAGTAAGCTTAAGAACAACTTATAGTTATGGACTCAGTTTTATTCCAGGATTGATGTTAAGTGATCACGCGATGATGTTTATACGTTTGGGCGTCATTAAAACGCGCTTTAGCAGTTTAAACAGTAATGCAACCACAGGCGGCCAAGCAGGGCTTGGATTACAAACAAGCGTCACGCAAAACTGGGATGTACGTGGCGAATACGATTATACTTCCTATCGAAGGGTAGGCGGTGCTTCTCCGCGATCAGATGCATTTAACATTGGATTAGTTTATAAATTTGAATAGTAGTTTGGGGGTCGACGCATGTTTAAGAAAATAATGCTGGCAAGTGTCATCATGTTCGGTAGTACAGGTGTTTTTGCTGATATGCTTATTCCTTATGTAGGCGCCGATCTTGGTTTAGATTATGGCCGTTGGGTAATAAAAGATGTGACGTCTTCCCGCACCAATACAACAGCCAAAGGGGTATTTGGTGATTTATTTGTGGGCGCAGGCTGGAGTGCTGCAGGCCCGCTTTATTTAGGGCTTGAGGCATTTGGTGCTGAAACTGCAACACGTACGCCTACCCGTCAAATTAACACTAACCCTGGAACAACAGGCGCTGTAGTTAGAATGCGATATACTTATGGCGCCAGTTTGTTACCTGGTTATAAATTTGCAAATGCGACGCTTGTTTTTTTGAGGTTAAGCGGAATTCGCTCGCGTTTTGAAATGCATCAAGGAGTGATACCGGCTGGTTATGCATCTAAATGGGATAAGGCAAATGTGACAGGGGGACAGCTCGGATTAGGTTTGCAAACAGATCTTAATAATAATTGGGCTGTTCGCGGCGAATATGATTATACAGCGTATCGTACAGTGACTTTATTTGGTACCAAATTAACTGCGCGGGACAATCAATTTAAAGCAGGTGTTATTTATAATTTTTGTTAAATCCAACCAATCAGCCTTCGTCAACGTTGTCACAGTGTGTGAATTAACATCATAGAAATACTCAGAAAAGATTAGGAGAATTGTTATTATGGAGAAAAGAAAAAAAATATTACTAACCGTCTTACATACCGTTTTATTAGGGAGCACGATGACGTGTATGGCCGCAGATCCTCCAGTACCTTTCGGATGGTATCTAGAGGGTAATCTCGGTAAATCAACCTTAAGTAACGCGAATTATGTCACTGGAGGTTCTTTATCAAACGATGGATTTGGTTTGAATTTGAATGCTGGGTATAAATTTATGCCCTATTTTGCGGCAGAGGTTGGCTATACGCAATATGGCAAAGCAGTATCGAAAGTCAATGGAACAGAAGTCGCAAAAAATAATTATTATTCCTATGACGTTGCTGCAAAGGGAATTTTGGCGATAGGAGATACCAACGCAAATTTTTTTGCTAAAGTAGGTGTTGCGCGTTTAAATTCGAAAGTGAGTATCACTAACCAAAGTTTTGTGACCGCTAATAACGTGACTGTTAATACTGGAAAAAACAGAACAACAGGTTATTATTTCGGCTTGGGCGCTGATTATTCATTTTTGTCGAATTACAATGTAAATGCTCAGTGGCAAAAAGCAAAAGGCAATAATAATACCGGTAATTTTGAATTGTATTCAGTGGGTGTGAGTTACATATTTGGTTAAGCCTTATTAATGAAATAAGCATGTTATCCACTTAGCAATATCCTGAATTTCTTCTGCGCATACTGAATGCGGCATTGGATAATGGTGCCAACTTATTTTTTCATAATGTTCATTTTTAAGCGTTTCATAACTCATTTCACCTAGAGCATAGGGAACAATAGGATCTTCTTGACCATGGCCCAGAAAAATTGGAATAGAGGTATGTTTTACTCTCTCACTCGTTAATATGAATGGGGGCAGGTAGCCTGACAGTGCGATAATACCTGCAATGGGCTTAGGAAATGTAAGGCCTGCTGTTAAAGCAATAACAGCACCTTGTGAAAATCCTGCCAGAATTATTTTTTCAATGGGGATCCCAGATTTTTCTTCTTGTTCGATAAGTTGATGTAACTTTTTGATAGACTGTTTAATCCCGGCATGGTCGGCGGGGCGGTTAATCTCAAAGGATGCGATATCATACCAAGCCCTCATGATAGCGCCATTGTTAATGGTGACAGGCATTAAGGGCGCATGCGGAAAAACAAAGCGAAGTGAATGAGGAATTAAAGCGGTCAACTCGGGAACAATGGGTATAAAATCATGGCCATCCGCTCCTAGACCATGCAGCCAAATAACACAGGCTTTTGGCGGAGTGGTGGGCGGATCAATTGCGACATAAGAGGGTGAAGTGGTAGTTGGCATGTGTATTATAATCCTTATAATTGCTTGTTGCTATTGCTTACGTTGAAGAGACATAGTAATCTTTAACGACGAATACGTACGTTTCCTCTATCGCAAAGACAGGAGGAGTTTAGCATAAATGTTTTCAGTGACTTATGGGGAAGATCTATGAGAAAATCTTTCAAAACAGTGCTAGGTGTAACCCTCCTAGAAATCATGTTAGTACTCGCTATTGCTGCCATGATTATTGTCATGTCAATTCGTTATTATCAATCAGCATCTCTTAATCAAAAAATAGCGGCAACCGTTAATAATGTGACTGGTATTGTTGCTGCAGCAGAAAGTTATTTATCTATGAATGGATCACTGACGGGTGTTGATACCGGCATGCTGGCCTATTTGCCTGGAGCCCGATTGCCTAATTCTGGATGGGGCGGCGCGATGACTATTAGTAATATCTCATTAAACGGTTATAACATTAACATTCCAAGTGTACCGAACACCGGTTGCGCTCAGTTACGTAGCTTGTTAGTGCAAAATACTAAATTTACCATTGCGTTTTGCCCTGCCGCAGGGCCAGGTTTTGCAACAATGGTAGTTCAAGTATTAGAATAATTTGATTATCTTTTACAAGAAAAAAGGCAGCTTAAGCTGCCTTTTGAATCGTTGGAAATCCATTTTATTTGCTAAGAAAATCCATATTGTTTAATTCATCAGTGTGTATGGTTGAATCGATTTTTTCTAGTAGAAACTATTATAATCAAAAAAAGGGTATAATAAAAAATGAAGCAAAGAAAGTCAGGGGATCACATGTCATCAAATGATGAACGAATAGCCGTGCTGGAAACAACGATTAATCATACTAATGCAACACTGGAACGGTTAGATAAACGTTTTGATTCTGTACTGGAACAACTAAATAAACGTTTTGATTCCATCGATCGTAAATTTGAAAAAATAGATCAAAGATTTGAAAAGATGGATCAACGATTTGAAAAGATAGATCAAAGATTTGAGAAAGTAAATCAAGATATAAAAGACTCTTCTGCTGCTTTACGTAATGATATGACCTCTTTGCGCAGTGACATGACAACGGGCTTGCGTGACCTTAATAATCGTCTTTGGTTTAATTTCTTTTGGATGATTGGCGGATTTGCAACTACTCTTGGAATTGTTGCGCATGCTCTTCATTGGTTTTAACCGCAATTTCTCTCTAGTTTTGGCCGGCCTACAAATTGTAAAGGGCAGCCTCATTCGCTGTAATAAATTCACACTGAAGCAGCTGGCCTGAATCGTTTAACCGCACCAATAGGCGTTTTAATTTATTTTTATCATCAGCGTGCAGCAAAATTGCATGAGAAATAGGCGTATAAAGATGTTGTTCTAATAACTTATTCAACGATTGGCTATTTTGTTTTTTCCAAAGTAACTCATGGGCTAAAAATTGAATGACTTCCGGAGAGCAATTTAATTCAATGGACAGATTGGCCTCAAGACGTTTTGTTAATGTTTTTATTTTGGTGCGAATTATTTTTTCGAACGCGTGATAATCAAGCGGTATAAAAGGCACAATATTAACTTTTTGTAAAAATAACGGGGAGAAATGCTCAGTTAATTTAGGTAAAATTTCTTCTGATAATTCTTGGGGCGATAAAAAAGAATGATGGGATTGCGAAGGTTCTATCACGTGATCACTTAAAACAAGCTGCATTAAATCAACCGTTTTTGTCGCATCTGGCGCACTTTGAGCACTGAATAATTGCTGGATATGTGCTGCGCTAAAACGCGTTGTCATGATAATTGTCGCATGGCGAAAATCATATTGATTGCCACTCTCATCAAAAGCATATCCTTCAGCCAGCAAATTTTTGAATAAATCGAGCGTTTGCTCAGAGATTTGATCGATATCTTCAAGCAGTATAATGGCATACGGAGTTTCTGCGATTGCACTTAATAAATCTATATTGCGATTAGTATGTGCTCGAGAAATCACTTTAATATCTTTTAATCTTAAAGGCGATGGGTAGGTTAAGTCCACTCGCAATAAAGCATCTTCACGGCCAAATAAATATTCTGCTAATGCATGCGCTGTTTCAGTTTTACCGACATCGGAAGGCCCCACAAATAAAAAATGACAAAAAGGCCCGCGGGTTTCTTGTAATTTAAGGCACGCATTTTGCAAGAGGGAGGCGATAAAATGAATCGCTGTATCTTGTCCAAACACGCGACGATGAAGAGCTTCTATTAATTTATTTGCTTGAAATTTATTATTTTGTAAATGAGTTAAAGGAATTTGCGTCCAACTGGAAATAATGTGCAAGAGAGCATGGTTCGTTACAATGGGTTTGTGTCCTGTTTGATGGTCTCGTTCCAAGGCGCTTACTCTCGCACTTGCGCTGTCCAAAAGTTTTACTGCATGAGTAAAAGTGTCAATTCCAGAAAGATAATGGGCTGCTAAAGAATGGGCGCTCGCAAATGTTTCATCAGAAATCATTACCTGATGAAAATCTTCAAGAGAGGCTCTATAACTTTTTAATAAAGAAAGTGATTCTTGAGTTGTGGGTGTCATCATCGGTAAATAAGTCAGTAACGAATTATCTATTGGATGAAACAGATTTTTTTGAGAAGTAAAAAAAATAAAACGCCATTGATCATTAGTTAAAAGTGTTTTAATCATTTCATAAAAAAATAATATAGCGGGCGCATTGTTTTTTTCTAACAAATGAAATGCATTAATTGCAAAAATGACGCGTTTATTTTCTTGGTGTAATTTATTTTTTAGAACATTGAAATACTCTGCAACTTGTTCTTGATTTGCTGAAGGTAAAACAAAAGCGTGCGCGTCAAAATAAATGAAATCAAAATGGCGTAATACTTTAGGCAGATGTTCGGCGCTCAATTGATGTGTAAAACTTTCCATTAATGCGCGATTAATTTTTTCTTCATGAGCATTTGTTAAAACGGCATGATGATTTTCGCATCGGCTGATAATGTCCAGAAGAAAAGGAACATGGGGATGATCTTTGAGTACGGATGATTTTTTTTTAGCAGAGGTGTCTAATAAATCGTACGCGAATTCAATGAATACAGATGCTTTCGTCATAGTTCACTATCTCCTTGCATGAATGAGTGACCCAAGAGAGCCTTTAATATCGATACTGTTCCGGTTTAAATGGCCCACTCATCGGAATATTCAAATATTTTGCTTGTTCTTCTGTTAATTCAGTTAATTTGACACCTAATTTTTTCAAGTGCAGGCGCGCTACCATTTCATCTAGATGTTTAGGCAGCACATAAACACCGACTGGATATTTTTCACTGTGCAGCCACAATTCTAACTGCGCTAATACTTGGTTGGTAAAAGAAGTTGACATGACAAAACTGGGATGTCCAGTTGCACAACCCAAATTAACGAGGCGGCCTTCGGCCAACACAATTAATCGTTTGCCGTTGGGTAATATCACATGATCGACCTGAGGTTTGATATTTTCCCAGGGATATCTTTTCAAAGAAGCAATATCAATTTCTGAATCAAAATGGCCGATGTTGCACACAATTGCTTGATCTTGCATTTTTAAGAGATGCTCATGTGTAATCACATGAATATTTCCTGTTGCGGTAATAAAAATATTCCCTTTAGAGGCCGCTTCATCCATCGTAACTACTTGATAGCCTTCCATTGCAGCTTGCAGTGCGCAAATGGGATCAATTTCTGTGATTAACACTGTTGCGCCAAAAGCGCGTAACGCTTGAGCGCATCCTTTACCTACATCGCCATAACCGCAAACAACTGCGATTTTACCTGCGAGCATCACATCAGTTGCACGTTTGATGCCATCAATCAACGATTCACGGCAGCCGTACAAATTATCAAATTTTGATTTAGTGACAGAGTCATTCACATTCATGGCAGGCATTTTTAATTTGCCTGCTTTATACATTTCATATAAACGATGCACGCCTGTGGTTGTTTCTTCGGACAAGCCTTTAACGTTTTTTAAAAGCTCTGGATATTTTTCATGAAGCACGGCAGTCAAGTCGCCGCCATCATCTAGAATTAAATTAGGCCAGAAGCCTCCGGGAGCCATAATGGTTTGCTCAACACACCACCAGTATTCTTCTTCAGTTTCACCCTTAAACGCAAATACAGGAACGCCTGCTTTTGCCATGGCGGCTGCCGCATGATCTTGTGTTGAAAAAATATTGCAAGAGGACCATCGTACTTCAGCACCTAAGGCAATTAATGTTTCGATTAATACAGCTGTTTGAACCGTCATGTGTAAGCAACCCGCAATACGCGCACCTTTCAAAGGTTTTTTGCCCGCATACATTTCGCGTAATGCCATAAGCCCTGGCATTTCAGTTTCAGCAATATTAATTTCTTTACGGCCCCAGTCGGCGAGATTGATATCAGCCACTTTGTAGGCGGGAATAAGCGTTTTTACTTTGTTGGTCTGCATAGATATCGGCCTCATTTTAAAGGTTTGCTGCTTTACGTAATAAATCTGCTTTATCCGTTTTTTCCCAACTGACAGATAAATCTTCACGTCCAAAATGTCCGTAAGTTGCAGTCGGCCGGTAAATAGGATGAAGCAAATCAAGCATTTTGATAATACCATAAGGACGTAAATCAAAATGTTCTCGAATTAAAGAAATAATTTTTGTTTCAGATATTTTGTGGGTGCCAAAGGTTTCGATATTAATCGAAATCGGTTCAGCGACACCAATCGCGTAGGAAACTTGAATTTCTATGCGTTCAGCAATGCCGCTTGCCACAATATTTTTTGCCACATACCGGCATGCATAAGCTGCAGATCGGTCTACTTTGGAAGGGTCTTTACCTGAAAAACAACCGCCCCCATGCCGTGCCATGCCGCCATACGTATCAACAATAATTTTTCGCCCCGTTAACCCGCAATCACCTAATGGGCCGCCGATGACAAAACGTCCGGTGGGGTTGACATAAAATCGGGTATTTTTATCAATCCATTCGGGAGGGAGTGTTGGGCGGATAATTTTTTCAATGACGCTTGCGATTAATTCTTTTTGCGAAATATCAGGATCGTGCTGCGTGGATAAGACGACAGCATCAATACCAACGGGCTCGCCATTTTGATAGCGGACAGTCACTTGGCTTTTTGCATCAGGACGCAGCCAAGGTAAGACATTTTCTTTGCGTAAACGAGCTTGTTTTTTGACTAACTCATGGGCGTAAAAAATAGGTGCCGGCATCAGCACAGGTGTTTCAGAAGTAGCGTAGCCAAACATTAACCCTTGATCTCCTGCACCTTGATTTTCCACTTGTTGGCGATCGACCCCCTGGGCAATATCGAGCGATTGTTTACCAATAGCAGACATGACGGCACAAGATTCCCAGTCAAACCCCATTTGTGAACTATTGTAGCCAATATCACGAACTATATTTCTCACAACTTGCTCAATATCTACCCATGCGGACGTTGTTATTTCGCCGCCTACCAAAACCATGCCGGTTTTGACAAATGTTTCGCAGGCAACCCTGGCGTGAGAGTCTTGAGCTAGGATGGCATCCAAGATTGCATCGGAGATTTGATCCGCTATTTTATCAGGATGCCCTTCAGAAACAGATTCTGATGTAAATGGAAATTCTTTTTGCATACACTATACTTATTCGATTAGTTTGAATGTGAGAAATAATACCTGGTTTGATACAAATATTCACGGATTTTGCTGATAGGTACTGGGAAATTGATGGAAGCAGTTTATGTGATAGGATCAGGCCCCTCTGGAATTGCTTGCGCGCAAGGGCTGTTGGCTCGTAACATCCGCGTGATTATGTTGGATGTGGGAAAAACATTAGATGCTAAGATGTTGCAAAATCGTTTAGAAAGAACTTCTCCCGTTATTTACTCTGATCAGTTGCTGCCTTGGGAAAAACAAAAAAAGACCAAAACTTTTAACAAACATGTGTTTGGTTCTCTTTATCCATATGATATTGGAGAATTCGAAAAATATTTTGACTTAATGAATGTTAATCTCTGTGCTTCTTTTGCAAAAGGCGGGTTGAGCAATGTGTGGGGCGCATCTATCATGCCTTATCGAAAAAAAGATATGTTGGATTGGCCTATTCATCCCGATGAAATGATGTTTTATTGTAAAAAAGTGCTGAATTTCGTGCCGTTATTAACCTGTCTTCAAGAAGACTTTTATGATTGGCCCATGCTGCATGAAAATCCCAAAAATTACCAATTAAGTCCGCAAGCCAATTATTTATGGCAATGTTATTTAAAATCAAAGCAAAAATTAAATGCGCGCGGAATTGTAGCGGGGGGCGCGCGGCTTGCTATTTATCAAAAAGGGGATGATTACCCAGCTGGTTGCCATTATTGCGGGGAATGCATGTATGGTTGTGTCAGTGATGCTGTCTACTCAGCGCGTCATACATTGTCCTCTTTGAAAAAAAATCCGTTGTTCCAGTATCATAGCGGTGTGCGGGTCGATCGGCTGTCGCAAAATAAAAATTCAATCCAGATTGATGCATATGATATTCATCACAAAACGCCCGTTTCTTTTTCTGCAAGCCAGCTTTTTTTAGCGGCAGGTGTCATCATGTCTTCTTATATTTTGTTAAAATCATTCTCTTGGTTGAGTGATGCAGAATTACTACTGGATGATTCACAGCATTTCTTGTTGCCGGGGATCATGTTTCGACGAATCAAAAATGTTCGGCACAGTCCATCGCATGCGCTTTGTCAATTACTTTATGAAGTTGTTCATCCTGAAATACTTGCAGAAAGCATTCACATGCAGCTTTATACTTATACTAGTTTATATGAAAATGAATTTGAAAATAAATTTAAATTTCTTAAAAAATTTAAAAAAGTTTTATTTCCTTTTTATGAACGATTGGTTGTAATACAGGGATTTTTACCTTCACAAATCTCAGGTCGAATATCAATGCGTTACCGAGCGGGAGATGAACGTTTGATCATTACCGGTCATAAAAATAAAGGTTCTGCTGCTTTTGTTAAACGAATCAGCATGCTTTTTGCGAAACAATCAGCACAGCTGGGATTTTTTCCGCTGGTTCCTGCTTGTCAGATTAGTCAAATCGGAAGTTCTAATCATTATGGAGGAAGTTTTCCCATGCGAAAAAAACCGGTCAAAGCAAATGAAACTGATTGCTTCGGGTCTCCGCCGGGTTTAGATCGTATACATCTAGTCGATGCAAGTGTGCTGCCAAGCATACAAGCGCAATCAGTGACTTTAACTAGTATGGCCAATGCATATCGTATTGGCCATACTTGTGCGATAAAATAAATATGACAAACACTTTGTTTCAGGTAACATTTCCCTCTTTAAGTTTCATGTAGGAGCAGAACATGCCGTCTCGTCGTGAGCTTGCGAATGTCATTCGTGTCCTCAGTATGGATGCAGTACAAAAAGCGAATTCTGGCCATCCGGGCATGCCGATGGGAATGGCGGACATTGCTGAAGTATTATGGAATGATTATTTACGCCATAATCCCCGGAATCCTTATTGGTTTAATCGAGACCGTTTTCTCGTATCAAACGGCCATGGATGTATGTTGCTTTATGCGTTGCTGCATTTATCAGGCTACGATTTAACCATCGAAGATATTCAAGCGTTTCGTCAATTACATTCAAAAACCCCGGGGCACCCGGAGTTTGGTGAAACACCCGGCGTTGAAACCACAACCGGCCCATTAGGGCAAGGCTTAGCAAATGCAGTTGGCATGGCGATTGCCGAAAAACATTTAGCCAAACAATTTAATCGCGAAGGTTTTCCGATGGTTGACCATTTCACTTACGCTTTTGCAGGGGATGGCTGCTTAATGGAGGGTATTTCTCACGAAGTTTGTTCCTTGGCGGGCACACTTCAGTTAGGTAAGCTCATCGTATTTTACGATGATAATCAAATTTCGATCGATGGAGATGTGCGCGGGTGGTTTACTGATCATACGCCGCTTCGTTTTCAAAGCTATGGCTGGCATGTCATTCCCGACGTGGATGGGCATGATAGTGAAGCGGTCTCACATGCGATTGCTTTAGCAAGATCAGTCACCGATAAACCTACTATTATTTGCTGCAAAACCATCATTGGCTTTGGAGCGCCGAACAAAGCAGGGACATCCAAAACGCATGGCGAAGCATTAGGTGAACCAGAAGTTCTCGCCGCACGAAAAAATTTACAGTGGCCTCATGCACCTTTTGTGATTCCATCTGAGTTTTATGAAGGATGGAGTGCACGAGAAAAAGGCCGGCAGCATGAGGAAACATGGCAAGCATTATTTCTTGATTATGAAAAAGTGCATCCTGCATTAGCGGCTGAATTTAAACGGCGCATGGAAAAAAAATTACCCCCCGCGTGGGAAGCGCACATTGATACTTTGTTACATCACATGCAAGAAAAAAAAGAAGCAATGGCAACACGCAAAGCATCGCAACTTTGTTTAAATCATCTAGCAGAACTTTTGCCGGAATTAATGGGCGGATCGGCTGATTTAACGGTTTCTAATTTAACGCTTTGGCAAGGCGCAAAAATATTTTCAGCGAACAATGCAGAAGGGCAATATATTTTTTATGGGGTGCGTGAATTTGGCATGTCTGCCATCATGAATGGCCTCGCATTGCATGGCGGTCTCATTCCTTTTGGCGGTACTTTTTTAACTTTTTCAGATTACGCGCGTAATGCAATTAGGCTCGCCGCGCTCATGCGTGCGCGGGTCATTTTTGTTTATACGCATGATTCGATTGGTTTGGGTGAAGATGGTCCAACCCATCAACCGGTAGAGCAGGCACCCAGTTTACGTATGGTTCCCCATTTATCTCTTTGGCGGCCGGCGGATGCGGTTGAATCTTTGGTCGCATGGCAAAAAGCGATTGAACGTGAAGGCCCCACTTGTTTATTATTTTCGCGTCAATCACTTCCCTGTCAAGAGCGGAACGCAGATGCGCTTTCGAATATAAAACGTGGTGGTTATGTGCTGCTGGATTGTACGGGTGAACCTGAAGTCATCATGATCGCGACGGGTTCAGAAGTTCATTTGGCGGTTCTCGCTGCTAAAGAATTAACTCCCGATGTGAAAGTACGGGTCGTTTCAATGCCTTCAACGGATGTGTTTTTAGCAGAAAATCTTGCGTACCAAGAGTCTGTGTTACCGCCATCTGTCTCAGCACGTATTGCGATTGAAGCGGCAGCGAGCGATGGCTGGTATAAATTCGTGGGTTGCCATGGTAAGGTAATGGGCCTTGATCATTTTGGTGCGTCAGCACCGGCAAATGATGTTTTTAAAGCGTGCGGTTTTACAGTAGAACGATTGGTTTCTATCGTTTATGAAATGCTGGCTGAACAAAAGAATGTATTACGTACAGAAATAAGGGGAACAGAAAAACATGACTATTCGAGTTGCAATTAATGGCTATGGGCGGATCGGCCGCAATATTTTGCGTGCACATTATGAAACTAAAAAATATCCGGATATTCAAATTGTCGCGATCAATGATTTGGGGGATGTGAATACCAATGCGCATTTAACACGGTATGATACGACGCATGGTAAATTCCCAGGAACAGTCGAAGTGCGCGGCAATAACATGATAATTAATGGCGATGAAATTCGCGTAGTTGCTGAACGCGATCCTAAAAAATTGCCGTGGAAAGAAATGAAAATTGATTTAGTGTTAGAGTGCACCGGATTTTTTACGAGTAAAGAAAAAGCATCAGCACATCTTGAAGCAGGCGCTAAAAAAGTTTTAATTTCAGCACCAGCAACAGGCGTTGATGCAACGATTGTGTACGGTGTGAATCATGATATTTTAAAAGCGCATCATACGGTTATTTCAAATGCATCTTGTACTACCAATTGTTTGGCGCCTTTAGTGAAAGTGCTGCATGAAGCAGTCGGTGTTGAAAAAGGTTTAATGAATACTGTGCATTCTTATACGAATGATCAAGCGTTAATTGATGTGTATCACACGGATTTGCGCCGTGCACGCGCAGCAGCGCATTCCATGATTCCCACTAAAACGGGCGCTGCCATTGCAGTGGGTGAAGTGTTGCCGGAACTCAATGGTAAGTTAGATGGTTTTTCTGTGCGCGTTCCAACCATCAATGTGTCTGTCATTGATTTTACATTCACAGCTAAACGTGAAACAAGTGTGGATGAAATTAATGCCGTTATGTTAAAGGCAGCAGAAGGCGATATGAAAGGTATTTTAGAGATCAATGAAGCGCCTTTGGTGTCAGTTGATTTTAATCACAATCCAGCTTCTTCTATTTTTGACGTATCGTACACTAAAGTAATGGGCAATTTGGTAAAAGTGCTTTCTTGGTATGATAATGAATGGGGTTTTTCAAATAGAATGTTGGATACTGCCGTTGCATTTGTCAATGCCAAGGTTGAGAAAACCCAACAAGCTGTCAAAGGAGAAGCATAACATTATGCCAACCACACCTTTCTTACATATGTTTGGACGTTCTCCCATTCGTCCACTGGAAGAACATATGGGAAAAGTGCACGCTTGTGTCAAGGAGCTTGCGTTTTTTTTTCAAGCGGTGCTGAAACAAGATTGGGTGGATGCTGGATCAATTCAAAAGCGTCTCGTGCAGCTTGAAAATGAAGCGGATGATATGAAGCGTGATTTACGTTTGCATTTGCCTAAAGGATTATTTTTACCCGTTTCACGCAGCGATTTGTTGGAATTGTTGAATGTACAAGATCGGTTGGCCAACAAAGCAAAAGATATTGCGGGTTTGGTGTTAGGGCGCAAAATGGTTTTTCCCGAAACGATCACGCCGCATTTTTTGGATTTTTTGGAACGTTGTCTTCAGGCTTCTGATCAAGCCAATACGGCTATTCATGAATTAGATGAATTATTTGAAACGGGTTTTAGCGGCAATGAAATAAAATTAGTGGAAGGCATGATTGCCGAACTTTCCAAAATCGAACGTGATACAGATGATCAACAAATTCGCGTCCGCCATCAGGTATTTGATTTAGAAAATACTTTGCCGCCTGTGAATGTGATGTTTCTTTATAAAATCATTGAATGGACCGGTGAGCTCGCTGATCGTGCGCGCGAAATTGGTGATCGTCTGCAAATTTTGTTGGCAAGATGAGATAATTCTTTATGGATCACGCCGTGTTATTTAGTGTACTTGCTTGCTCAGTGGGTTTATGGATGACATGGGGCATTGGCGCTAATGATCTTGCTAATATCATGAGCACGGCCATGGGTTCAAAAGCAATTTCTGTCAAGCAAGCATTAGTGATTGCTATTATTTTTGAAATAGCCGGTGCATTTTTAGGCGGCAGCGAAGTCTCCGATACTATTCGAGGCGGTATTATTAATACCGATCAATTTCTTCATGTGCCGCACCTTTTAATTTATAGCATGTTATCTGTGTTATTGGCCGGCGCCTCGTGGATCACGCTTGCGAGTTATGCGGGCATGCCGGTTTCTATTACCAATGCCATCGTGGGGGCACTCGTGGGTGTCGGTGCAATCACTTTAGGAGTGCACGCAATACATTGGCAAACGGTCGGTTACATTGCAGTTAGCTGGGTATCATCGCCGACCATTGCAGGTGTGATTGCTTATTTATTATTTATTTCTATTCGCCGTTTAATTTTAGGGGTTGATAATCCATTAGATGCAGCCAAGCGGTATGTGCCGGTTTATCTTTTTTTGGTAGGAATTATTTTGGCGATGATGACAATGCTAAAAGCATTGCATCATTTTCATCTTCATTTAGGTATTGTTAATACGGTGAGTATTGTATTAATTACCGCATTAATGGTGACCTTCATGGGCTTTTTTAGTATGCGTTCTATTTTTACTAAAATACATTTAAGACGGCATACGCAATTTATTTACATTGAAAATATGTTTAGTGTGTTGATGGCATTCACAGCGTGCGCGATGGTTTTTGCGCATGGTTCAAATGATGTTGCGATTGCAGTCGGCCCGATTGCAGCGATTATCAGTTTAGTAAAATCAGGACATACTTTGCATAATGGGATGATGCTCGGCAGTATTATGTTGTTTGGTTGTTTTGGTGTGGTGCTTGGATTATTTATGTATGGGCGTAAGGTGATTGAAACGGTGGGCAGTTCAATTACGATGTTGACACCAAGCCGCGCATTTGCAGCAACCCTTGCGGCTGCAAGCACTGTTGTTGTTTCAACGAGTACAGGTATTCCAGTCTCAGCCACTCAAACATTAGTGGGTGCTGTGTTTGGTGTAGGACTTGCGCGCGGTATTGATGCATTAAATTTAAATGTAATTCGGAATATTTTTATGTCATGGATTATTACCATTCCTGTTGCTGCAAGTCTTGCGACAGGATTTTTTTATGGGTTGAAAGAAATATTTGGTTAGTGTCTATACCATAGGAGTCATCAATGGCTGTTACCATGCAAGAAACTATGAACGTTATTCGCAAATATGCGCCGAATTTTTTTCCTAAGATTGGCATTATTTTAGGTTCAGGGTTAGGTTCGATTGCAGAACAATTGGCAAATCCAATCACTATTCCTTATCAAGCTATTCCAGGATTACACTCAGGCGGTGTTTCAGGACACGCTTCTTTATTGGTGATGGGTCATTTACATAATGTACCCGTTGTTTGTTTAAAAGGCCGCTTACATTTGTATGAAGGTGCATCGTATGATTCGATTCGCACTTTAGTGCGGTTAGTTAAAGCATTGGGTGCCGATACTTTGATGGTGACAGGTGCTGCAGGATCGTTACGCACGGAAGTCGGTGCCGGCGAAATCATGATGATTAATGATCATTTAAATTTTCAGCCTAGTAATCCTTTGGTCGGGCCTAATGATGAATCGGTGGGCCCGCGTTTTGTTAGTTTAGAAAATGCATATGATGCCGGTTTGCGTGATATCATGCTAAAAGTGGCAGCGCGTTTAGGATTTAAATTGCCGGAAGGTGTTTATATTTCATTATTAGGCCCTTCGTTTGAAACACCCGCTGAAATTCGAGCGTATCGCACATTAGGTGCAGATGCAGTTGGGATGTCAATTGTTCCAGAAGTGATTTTGGCAAGGCACTCAGGATTGCGTGTGATTGGTTTGGCAGCGATTACTAATCTTGCGGTCGGTTTAAGCAATGAAAGAGTCACACATGAAGGTACATTGCATTATGGCGAAATTTCTGCGCGCAAATTAACAAAACTCATTCCAGAATTTATCAAGGAATTAGGGAATGCAGGCTGATTTATTGCGGATATTTTCACTCATCGATTTAACGTCGTTAAATGATACAGATGATTTTTCCACGATTAAGACACTATGCACGAAAGCGATTTTGCCTGTCGGTCATGCGGCAGCGCTTTGCGTCAATCCGAATTTAGTAAAAGAAGCCGCGCAGTTGTTAGCGAATACACCGGTAAAAATTGCAACCGTTGCCAATTTTCCGCAGGGCCTTGATTCGTTAGAGCATGCTAAAAAATCGATGCAAAAATCGATGGAAGATGGTGCGGATGAAATTGATGTAGTATTTCCTTATACGGATTATTTAAAAGGTAATCAGGAACAGTCATACGAATTTATCCGTGAATGCAGGGCCTTTTGTAAAAATAAAACTTTAAAAGTTATTTTAGAAACGGGTGCTTTGCAGGATCCTCATCTTATTTTAGATGTCAGCGATCATCTATGTGAGTTGGGGGTTGATTTTTTAAAAACATCCACAGGTAAAATATCAATCGGCGCGACTCTTTCTTCAGCTGAAGCGATGTTAAAAAGCATTCAAAAATCATCGAAGCCAGTGGGTTTAAAAGTATCAGGCGGTATACGAACGATTCAACAAGCTTTGCAATATATCGAATTAGCAGAACGAATGATGGGTTCTCAATGGATAACGCCTGCGCATTTTCGTATTGGCGCTAGTCAATTGGTGGACCAATTAATTACTGCGTTTGAACTTTAGAAGGAGATCCATGATTTTATTTTTTGCTCCAAACATTACATCCGTGTAACTAACGTCAGTATGGTATAAGCCGCCTAATAACACTCTGAAATATAATAATTTTGCATTCCCGCGACGTTGTCATTCCCGCGCAGGCGGGAATCTATTTAGCTAGTTAATCCGTCATACAAATCAAGCCAGTGCGGATTATCCTTCTCAATTAAATTAATTTTCCTAAATTTTCTTTATGCTCATAGACGCGCTTAATTAAGTCATTTGTTACACCAGTGTACAACGTGCCATATTTTCCGCTTGCGAGCAGATATACATAATACTGCAACATAAATATTTCCTCATAAATGATTATTGATATTAGTTCAGAATGGATTCCCGCCTTCGCGGGAATGACAGTGGCGCGGGAATGACAGCAGTAATTAATTTCCGGTTTCATTTTTTTGCAGACGAGAATTGTCATTGACAACAGGCCATAAATTCATTGACTTTCTGTGATCGTTACATTAATTTGGCTTGGCTTTAAACAGAATTTTTTTTGATTTTTATTTTTAAGGAGAGAATTTAGAATGAAAAAGAAATCATTGGTATGTTTTGCATTAATTTCGATGGTCAGTGCAAATAGTTTTGCATTAGAACTTTACAAAGCGCGTGTTGTCTCTCATAAAGAATGGACAACCGGAGAGATTAAGGCTGTTTTTCAGGATGTGAAAAATACCCATTTGAGTAATCAGATCTCGAAGTCACATACCGATTCCTCTTCTTTTGTTGCCAGTATCGCAATGCCGGCAAAAGGGACGGCTGGAAAACTCAGCGAGCTTACAGGCGAACACTACGTGTATGTTAGAAACGATACTGGATCAACTCAGGAATATGATTATATATTCAGCATTTGTACAGTACCAGGAGAACACGTGAGTCAGTGTGCTTATTATGACGATACCATACAAATTGATGCAGGTGGATATGCAATCAGTACAATGGATCCTGCTCTGCAAGTCGTCTTTAAAGAAGCAGGTACGTATCCAGTGTTTGTAGAAGCGGATCTTAACGCCAACAATACTGCCGGCAGTGTTTCTATGTCTTCCAGTACCGTTGATATTACGAAATAACATAAAAGCATTCTGTCATGCTAGTGAGTGAAATCGCTGGCGTGGCGGCTTGCTATTTGTAATATTCCGCATACTCAAGGATGCGCAGTAATGCCAACTATAGTAATTTTTTTTTGTGCTGGCCCATAACACCAAAATACTCTATATGCTGCAGGCGTGTTATTTTGCGCATAAGCTTCAAATACTTTTTGTTTAGGGTCGAAAGGATTCTCAATTGAATCATATTCATGTGTATGAAGACTTGGGTGACGTAGGTTTGACTTTAATAAATTAACAGTTTTATACAGTTGTTTGAAAAGCCCTTCTGTTTTAGATGACTTTTTTTGTCCTCGGCTTTTACGATTCTTAAAGGATGTTTCTGCGCGCAACTCAAGACCTCGATATACTTCGTCTGCTTCTTCAGTCCATTTTAATTCAAACACATCTATTCCTCGATTTCATCAAGCCAAGACATATCTTTTTTTTCAGTCAATGGGTCTTTGGAAAATTTTCTTTTCTTAGCTTGTTCAAGGCCACGTTTTAAAGAATTCATAGCTGCTTTGTTTTTATAAAGCCAATTTTCACATTCCGGAATGACAATAGCTTTTTTAACAACTATTTCCCCCGGTTGTTTCTCCTCTACAAGAAACGTCATATTTGCAAAAGCCGCGCCTAATAGTAAACGCCCTTTCGAATCAGATTTTTTAGTAATTTGCATGATATTTCTCCTCTTAACTCGCATATTTTCAGTATAGTACAAGTGGGATAAATATTCAAGTGGGTAATTCCCATAATATTAGTTCGAGCGGACTTATCTCTGCTCTGAAATTTTAGGCCTGTTTATACCGGAAGACAGAATTAATGGGATGGCGTACTAGTTATTCATATCAACCTATGGTAAAAGTTGCCTTGAGTAACGATAACAATACTATGACCTTGGGGGTGATTTATGGCTCATCCGGCAGCTGCAAAAAAAATAGAAGAAGCATACGGGGCTCAAGGGTGGCTCGTTGTGATGACGGCGGCGTTATTTTTCTTTTACGAATTTATCCAGCTTAATCTATTCAACGCAATTGATATCCAGTTGATGCATGCATTTAATCTGAATGCGCCGCAATTAGGCCAGTTGGCGTCTATGTATTTTTATGCCAATGCATTATTTTTATTTCCAGCCGGGATTTTGCTCGACCGTTTTTCAACTAAAAAATTACTGCTAATGGCAGTTGCGCTCTGTACGGTGGGGACATTTGCGTTTGCGGTGGCTAACCATTATTTTCTGGCGGCGGCAGGCCGTTTTGTCGTTGGTATAGGCGCTTCATTTTGTTTTTTGAGTTGTATTCGTTTAGCAACCCGATGGTTTCCGCCAAGCAAGATGGCGTTGGTCACAGGATTGGTCGTGACGATGGCGATGTTGGGCGGCTTGGTCGCGCAAACACCTTTCGCTATTTTAAGTCATATGGTCGGCTGGCGAAATGCGGTGTTATTGGATGCTGCATTAGGTATTTTGGTCGCTCTCATTATTTGGCTGATCGTACAAGATTGTCCGCCTCATCGGCAGGATACGATGTCAGCTCAAAAAAATCAGTTACAGACACTTGGGTTTTGGCAAAGTATTCGATTGGTTTTGATGAACCCTAACAATTGGTTAGGCGGTATTTATACGTCTCTCATGAATTTACCCGTTTTTTTATTGGGCGCCTTATGGGGAATTCATTATTTAGTAGAAGTCCATCATATCACTGCGGTAGAAGCTTCTTATGCCACCACATTATTTTTTGTCGGCGTTATTTTTGGTTCTCCCGCCTTTGGTTGGTTTTCTGACCGCTTGGGTCGGCGCGTTTTGCCAATGATTATTGGAGCTCTTCTTTCGCTGGGCGTCATGTTGTTTTTAATGTATGCACCTAATCTTTCGCTTCCTGAAATTATTGGGCTATTTTTCTTAGTAGGTTTTGTCACGAGTTCACAAGTCTTAAGTTATCCCGCCATTGCAGAATTAAATCCGATGGCTTTAACCAGTACAGCGATTAGTGTTGATTCTGTCACGATCATGGTGAGCGGCGCTATTTTCCAGCCCTTTTTTGGCTGGGTGATGGAGCAGCATTGGGGACATCAGGGATTAGTCGCTGGATATTCTTCCCATGATTTTATGAATGCGATGTTGATTATGCCGATTGCATTTGTGTTGAGTATCTTCATGGCCTGGATGATGCAAGAAAGTTTTTGTAAATCTGAAGCGTAAGGGTATTTATGCCGCGCGCATTTATTATTTTAATGGATTCTTTCGGTATTGGTGCAACGAAGGATGCTGATCAATATGGTGATGCAGGCGCTGATACGTTGCGTCATATTGCAGAATGGTGTGCGGTTGGAAAAGCAGATCAAAAAGGCGTGCGCAGCGGCCCTTTACACATACCCAATCTTGTTCGTTTAGGATTAAATGCAGCTGCAATCATCAGTAGCGGCAAACCTGTTCCGGGTTTAGCAACCGATACTCCCATTGAAGGCGCCTACGGTTGTGCGGCTGAAAAAAGTTTCGGCAAAGACACACCGAGCGGTCATTGGGAAATTGCGGGAGTTCCCGCATTATTTGATTGGGGTTATTTTCCGCCTGAATATCCAAGCTTTCCCGATGAATTATTGGGAGCATTTATTGCTCGCGGCGGTTTGCCAGGGATTTTAGGCAATAAACATGCATCAGGCACGGAGATCATTCAAGAATTGGGCGAAGAACATGAAAAAACGGGAAAGCCCATTGTCTATACATCAGCCGATAGCGTTTTTCAAATTGCAGCGCATGAAGAGAGTTTTGGATTAAAAAAATTGTATGATCTTTGTTTAATTGCCCGTGAGTTAGTGAATGAATATAACGTTGGCCGGGTGATTGCAAGGCCCTTTAAGGGTAGACCTGGGCATTATGTCCGTACCGGCAATCGCAGAGATTACGCAGTTCCTCCGCCCAAACCTACATTGCTTGATAAGATTGTCGCATCGGGGGGTGAGGTCATTTCTGTTGGAAAAGTGGCTGATATTTACGCGCATCAAGGTATTACCCGGTCTGTAAAGGGTGATGGCAATATGGCCTTATTTGACGCATTTTTAAACGAAGTTAAGTTAGCTAAAGATCACAGCTTAGTTTTTGTGAACTTAGTTGATTTTGATATGTTATATGGGCATAGACGCGATGTTATTGGATATTCAAGGGCGTTAGAAGATTTTGACAGACGTTTGCCGGAATTTATCCAGTTAATGCAGCCAGGGGATCTTGCAGTGATTACGGCTGATCACGGCTGCGACCCCACATTTCCGGGTTCTGATCATACGCGTGAGCATATCCCCGTGCTTATGTTTGGCCCAGACGTCAAAGGAGGTCCCATCGGCAAACGGGAGACATTCGCTGATATTGGCCAGACGATTGCAAAGCATTTAGGTGTTGCGGATTTGGAGTTTGGAAAGGCAGCGTTTTATCAGTTCGTCGGCTTATAAAGCCCCTCTGGTTATCAGGTTTTGAAAGAGCAGGTCTCTCGAACAGGCTCTAAGTCTAAGGGCGAGGACGACGTTTTGGGCTTGAGAGGGCTATTTCATATTCAGACGTTAATGTTAATTGAGTTTTAATCGTTTCCAGTATTTCAATTTGTTTTTGTGTTGCTGTCGGGTTTTTGGAGTCAGAAAAGAAAGTATGAAGAGCATTTTTGTTCGTTTTATTGTTTTTATCTTCCTCTAATATACCAATTAAAAGATCGATATTATCTTTGAGACGGATGATATTTATTGTGTCTTTCCCTTTCATTTCTGTATCGAGACCAGCATGGTATTTAATACTATCAAAAAGTGCTTTTGTATATAGATCACATTTATCCTTGTCAGAATATGACGGTTCATAAGTATTAATAAAATCTTTTATAGAGTCCAGAGAAATTCTTTCTTCTTTGTTATCTTCTGCTAGGAGCGAACCCGCTTCTTCGTGTTTGGCATCATTCATTGGTTGTTTATTAAGATCGGCAGTGATTTTGGATTGAACAAGAATAATTTCCTCTGTCATTTTTTTTATATCGTTTGTTAGACTCATAATGAATGGATCAGAGGATTTAATTTTAGCAAACATATCAAACATATCCTGAAGGCTGCTGATGTTCTTTGCTTCAAGAGTGTTAGATTGAATGCAATCCAGTTTTTTAAATAAGGCAACATTATTTCTTTTCGATGGATTTAGAAATATCTGATGCTTTATGGTTTTTTCTATTTTTTGTTTTAGGCTATCGATCAGAGGATTTAGCATATTGAGTAGTGTCATAACGTAGCCATCTTGATTCCCCTGCGGGATGATCAAGTGCTTTTTTTCTTCCTGAATCTTTTGTTTTTCCCCCTGAATAATTATATTACAGAATGAGATTCCGTCTTGATTATCACGCATTGCTTCATGATAACTATACATTAATGCTCTTGCTCTGCATTGATCTTTGGTAAGCGATTTAAAATGGTGAGGATTGAACAACAATTCGTGGATCAACAGAAATTTTTCTTCAGAATTCAGTACTGCTTCAGGATCGTTTAATTTTTCCCAATGCAGTAACGCAGCTTGAGTATCGAATGATGAAAAAAGTCGTGCTCTCAAAGCCATTAATTTATCTTTGACGAGCGATTCCTTCGAGCTTTCCATGGCTTTATCGAGTAATTTAATTAGATCTATGTAACGTGCATTCCATTCACCAAATTTTTTTCCTTCAGCTGTTTTTTTTGTTTCATCTGGTTGTTCGCTGTTCTCGCGTAAGTATTGAAAGATATAGATCGGTTTGGCTTTTGGATTAACTTCCTGTTGTTGTTTGAATTCTTTGTTAACTTTTTCTATTTCCGTATCTGTTAAAACGAAAGGAGGTATGCGTTCTTCAAAAAATCGAATAAATTGATTTGGTGCTTCTTTAATCATTCTTTTTGGATCATTAACAAATTGACTAAGTTGGGTATACATTAATCCGAGTTGTTTTTTTTTGGGCGGCATCTAAATTTTTATTGTTCTCTAGGCAGTAATAGATTGACAAATCCAACCCGCACTTATTACAAAGAACAATAGGGTGTGTGGTATTTATGATTTTTAAAATGGATTGAGCGGGCTGAAAATAAAAAATGATAGCGAGCCCATATCGTGCCTGATCACCGCCTGTACGAATCACATCCGCGATTCCTAGGTTTTGTTGTAATGCGTTTTCTCTTGCCGATGGACTCGCTTTTTCCCATAATTGACGCCATACGTTCCCTGTTTGATATCTTGCTGTGTGTGTGAGTCCATTCCACTGATTATTACGTGAAGAAACATTCCATCGGTGTGTTACAAATGAATCAATGACTTCTTGTGAAGCAGCATTAAGAGTTTTTAGAAATCTTCCCTCATCTTTTTCTTCAGCACTCTTAATAAGCTCCTTTACGGTCTCAGCTCTGTTAGACGATTGCATCATTCCTCCCTCTTGTTCTGTGCTTGTTTTATACATTCAGTATAGCAGAAGGAGGATGATCAAAATAATGAACTCAGACGAGCAAATAGTCTTTATTAATTTTCAATAACTTAATCCTTTCAATCGGTTATTTCCCAGAAAAATCACGTATACAGACTACACTTTAATAAAGAACAAAAATCCGATTGTTGGTTTTTTTACATTCAGCTTATTGCGAAAAAGGGCAATGAATTTTAAGCAGCATCGATTCAAAGGTTAACCCCGGCCCAAAAGCGCAGCTAAAAACCGTTTTGTGGTGATGATCTTTCTGAAGATCGTCCCACCATGCTTTCAGTACAAATAAAATAGTGGCAGAAGACATGTTGCCATAATTTTTTAATACTGAATAAGCATGTTTATTTTGTTCTTTGCTAATCTGTAATGCTTCTTCACACGCTTCTAAAATTTTGATGCCGCCTGGATGAATAGCGTAGCAATCAATGGGGGATGGATATTTTTTTGAGAGTTCTGTGACAAAATGGGCAATGCCTGATTGAATCATTTCGGGAACATACGAACTTAACACAATATCAAATCCATGATCGGCAATATGCCACGCCATTTCTTGGCTGCTTTGCGGGATTAAATCACAATGAAATGCTTTTAAACTGAGATATTTTTTCTGAGAAGAATTAGCTTCCAATAAAATAGCAGCGGCACCATCGGCAAAAATCGCGTTAGAAACAATACTCGCCAAATCATATTTTTTTTGAAAATGAAGCGTACATAATTCCACACTCACCATTAACACTTTTGCATTTTCATTTGCTTTACAAATATCATCTGCCACTTTAATACCATTAAAAGCACCATAACAACCCATAAATTGGATGGAGGTACGTTTGGTGGTGGATGGAAGTTCAAGTGTTTGTACAATTTCAATATCAATTCCCGGTGCATACATACCGGTGCAGCTGATGGTAATTAAATGTGTGATTTCATTTTTTGAAATAGCGGTATTGGATAAGCAATTTTTAATAGCAGTTAATGCAAGTGTGAGTGCATTTTTTTTATAAATATCCATGCGTGCAGCAGTGGTTGGAAAAGGTGCGTCAGGATTATTCGGAAAAAATTCGAATTCGCCCGGATTTTTGCAGTAATCGCTTAATACACTATGTCGATATTCGATCCCTGTTGCTTTGTAGACCGATTTTAACAATCTTTTTTGTGCTGGCGTTAAATATAAACTTGCGGAAATTAATTCCGCTGTTTCTTTTTGGCTGCGTCTGTAGGGGGGCAGTGCCGTTCCAATGGCGATGATCGCTGTTTCCATTGCGTGCTTTGCCTTTAATTTAATCGCACACCTATCTCATGCGGAATTCCATCAGGATCTTCCGTCAAATAAGCGACCAATTGCCAATCGATCAGCGTCACATGATCCTTGGGTAATTTACTTTGAATCGTGTTTACAATGCCATTCAAGGAAGCGTAACTCACATCGCTGCGTTCGCTCAATGGTTGATGTGCTTCTAAATAAAGTTGATCATCATTCCAGCCGACTTTGTTTGGCATATCAATAATGACAACAGACGTGCCAGCAGTCACCTCTGGAAAAAATTGTTTGATATCACTTTCATTCATACGGATGCAGCCAAAACTTGCGCGTCTTCCAATGCTTTCTGGAAAAATCGTACTGTGAATCAAATAAGTTGGAATACGCAAATAAATGGCATAAGGCCCCAAGGGATTATCAGGCCCCGGCGGCATGACGCGCGGCAATGTAATGCCTTGTTCTTGATTAAATTTACGAATATCAGCCGGCGGTATCCAGACAGGATTAGTCACTTTGCGTGTGACAGCAGTACTTGCAATGGGAATTGTTTTGCCAATACGCCCAATGCCAATAGGAAACGACATCACTTGATTGCTACCCGGCGGATAATAATACATACGCATTTCAGGCAGATTAATGACGATGCCTTTACGCGGCAGAGGCGGCAAAAGAAATTGAGTGGGAACTTTAACGGAGGCACCATTCGGTAAAGAATATCTTTCTGTGACGCCTGGGTTTGCTTCTATCAGAACGTTTTGACCGAGATTGTAACGCTCGGCAATCGTTGCTGCGGTATCACCATTTTCAGCAGCAGTATATTGAACTTCGCCGATCAGCGCTTCATTATCAGGCGGTAATGGAAAATTAGCTGCGTACACTTTCGTGACAGCAAGAGATGAGAGTATGAGCAAACCTGCGATGCGGGTTAACTCTCGCCAAGAGATACGCATGAACACTATTTCCTTATGTCTATTTTAAAAAAGTTGAATTCATTAACCAATGCCGGTCAGGATAGTAGGCCACAACTAATGTATTATTCCTAATTGTATTAATTAAAGGTTTTGCGGTATCTTCACTCACGGCCGGGCATCCAAAGCTTCGCCCGAGCTGGCCGTATCTTCTAGCAACATCACCTGCTGCATACCACGCGCCATGGAACACGATGTCGCGTCGATAAGCATTATCATTGATGCCATGTTCTAGACCTTGTATGCGTAACGAGTATCCATTACTGCCAACATAGGTTTCGTTAGTAGTGAGAAATACACCGAGACTCGATTTTAAACTGCCTGGTTGATTTGAGAAAGAGGTTGCGTCAGTTTTTCCACTATTTTTTCCATGCGTGACCCAGGTATTGAAGAGAACGCGGGCATTTCTTAAGTCAACTACCCATAAACGCCGTTCAGTAGAGGGCTTCGAATAATCGATAATCGTTAATAATTGTTTATGGTCCATTCCGCGCTGACGCGCTTTTAAGTAAGCAACTAAGCTGAGCTGCAGCACACGGGGATTGATATTGCCCGCTTGTTGATTAATGCGTCGTGTTTCTTTTGAAAGCCACACGTGCGAGCCCGCAGGTTCCTGAATAGGTGGGTCTGGAAATAGATTAAACGGTCCCCAGCCGACCAGACTGAAAAAAATCAAAAAAAATAATAGAATTCTCATCCGCATAATAATCACGTAACTTTCTGTTTAAAAATGAATATTTCTTTATGAGTTGATAAAAATATTGAGCAAACATTGACTCATTGTAGTGCATGATAATCATTTTGCGTACAGATGTCAAAAATGGTTGGGATCATTAGCAACGCTAAAAAACGATGGTAGTTAAACTCAGAACAATGTATATTTCCGAGCTTAATTACTTATTGTTTTTGTCAATGGGTTAAAAGGGTAAAAAAGGTATTGAATGCCGTTATTTTGGAGATAAAAAAATGAAAAAAATTGTATTGTTAACGAGTGTTATTGTTTCTGCTATTTTATTAGCAAGCTGCGCGAGCAAGAGTGCAACAGTGGATCAAAATACTGCTGCTAACGTGCCAGTGCACACATCAGGTCATCATCACCACCATGATTACAAAGGTGAAATGAAGTAAGTGACACGAGTCATCATTTGATATGTCTTCAAAACAGATACGGAATGATGGCTCTTTGTTTGCTAAACAGGTGGTGACATGACGGAGCCCCAAAAAATTCGAGTTGCCGTGTTATATGGCGGCCGTTCAGGTGAACATGAAGTTTCTTTGTTATCAGCAGCCAATGTCATTCAATACTTAGATCGATCGCGCTTTGAAGTGGTGCCGATCGGTATCGATAGAGAAGGCGCTTGGTTTTTAGGTGATGATGTTTTTAAAAAAGAATTAACTGCGCCTGCCCTTCGTCTAGTACGAGATGCACAACGTAAATTATTTAATCCTGATTTTATTGGCAAACAACTCACCGCTATTCAACCTACACAATTATTGCCTCCCGTCAATTCAAATGGTCGATTGTTTGATGTGGTTTTTCCTGTTATCCACGGTGTGTTATGTGAAGATGGAACTGTGCAAGGTCTGCTTGAATTAGCAGATGTTCCTTATGTCGGGTGCGGTGTGCTTTCTTCCGCAGTAGGTATGGAAAAAGATATTTCTAAACGACTGGTCAACGCAGCCGGTATTCATGTTCCGCCTTATTTAACTATTAAAAAGGGTCAATGGACTGAAAATCCAAAACGGTTTTGTCATGCGGTGGTTGATCAATTAAATTTACCGGTTTTTGTGAAGCCTGCTAACACGGGTTCAAGTGTTGGCGTTGAAAAAGTAAAACGTATAGAAGATTTACCGGCTGCCATTGATGCGGCATTTCAATACGATAATAAAGTGATTGTTGAACAAGGAATTGATGCCATCGAATTAGAAGTTGCAGTGCTTGAAGCTGCACACTATGGCGCTGATCCGATTGTAAGTGTTGTCGGTGAAATTAAACCGCGGCACGAGTTTTATTCGTATGCAGCAAAATATTTAGATGCAGAGGGTGCCGAACTTTTAATTCCCGCCAGTATTACACCTACATTGCAAGAACGCGTTCGTGATACAGCAAAGAAAATTTTTAATGTATTAGAATGTGAAGGGATGGCGCGGGTTGATTTGTTTTTGGAGCGCAATACAGAAAACATTTATTTCAATGAGATCAATACACTTCCTGGGTTCACGCAAATTAGTATGTATCCCAAATTAATGGAAGCATCAGGAGTGAAATACAGTGAATTGCTGAGTCACTTGGTGATGTTAGCGATTGATCGGCATCAGCGTAAAGCAAAACTTAGTTATGAATATGTATCGCCATAGAGTGTTTCGGAATTATATCATTTTTATTTTTAAAAAATAGGAACCTATTAACAAGGAGGTCCAAAAACTATTGAGTATTTTGTAATTTATGTGCCGATTAGTGTTATTTTTTATTTTGCTTTATGTTAGTTTTGCTTCTTATGCAGCAACTTCTTTCCTGCGTACACTGTCTCTTGATGAAGCCATTTTACTTTCTGTACGTGAAAATCCTAATGTAGAAACGTCCCAGTTAAATCATGTGTTACAAAAATTTGCGTTGGAAGTGCAGCAATGGCAATTTCAACCGCATTTTATGTTTCAAGCAACACATACGACATCTCGCACTTATTCAGTGACACCGGGTGGTGTTGTCACCTCTAATGTCACAGGTATTCAACCGTCGGTCTCTTTATTGACGCCGATCGGTACTAACTTAACGTTAACTTCCACGAATAATGTAGGTAATCATTATAATCCGGGGCTCTCATTACAAATCATGCAACCATTGCTGCGCGGTTTTGGTAAACCTATTGTTGAAGCAGCGCTTTATAATGCAATGGATAGTGAAACCATCAGCCGATTGAGTGTGGAGGGAACGCTTCGCTCCACAGTAACAGCAGTTATTAATGCGTATTTAGATCTCATGTCAGCTGAACATACCTTAATGATTGATACAGATGCTCTTGTGCGCGCGGAAGAATCTGTCAGACAAACAGAACTTTTTATTAAAGCAGGACACAAAGCGGGTGTTGAATTGGTGACGGTGAAAGCAGATCGAGCCAGTGCTGAAATGCGCATTGAAACAGATAAAAATCGTTTAGATCAAGTACGTTCCGCATTATTGACTACGATTGGCATTGATCCCAATACCAAAGTACGATTTGATAATCATATAGATGTTGAAAAATTAATAAAAAAATATCGCATTCCCACTTTAAATGAATCTAAACAAATGATTTTAAAAAATGATATTCAATATCAAACGGATCAAATTACTTTACAAGGTACCGTCAAACGAAGTGTATTAGCAGCAGAAGATGCAACGCGATGGCAATTAAATTTAACTGTGAATTCTGCTGTTGGCAATGGATCAGGAGGCGGTCAAAGTGCCGGAATTAATAGTTTAGTGAATGGTGTCAATGAAACCAACAGTGCATTATTAAATTTAACCATTCCAATCGATGATCGCCAAGTAAAGCTTTCGCTAGCGAGTGCAAAAATTGCTTTGCGTGAAGCAGAGATTGCTTTGCGGCAAGAAAAATGGAACAAAGAAACAGCAGTGATTGATGGATGGAATGCTATTTATAGTGCTGTACGTGCCGAACGTTTTGCTGCAGAAGCAGCAGAATTACAAGGAAAAACTTATCAAATTAGCATGCAGAAGTATACCTACGGATTAATCGACAGTTTAGAATTACAAACCGCGCAGCAGCAATTAAGTGCTGCACAACAATCTTCTTTAGATGCCAAAATAAATTATTTAAAAACATTAGTTAATCTTGATTTATTAATGGGTACAACGTTAAAAACGTGGAACATTCAGGTGAAATATTTATGATGAAACAATTTTTGAAAATTACAGCGTCAATATTTGTCCTATGTGTTTTTTATGGTGGATTTCATCATCACTACAAAAAGAAAATCGAAAAAAATAATCATGTGATAACAGTCGCTTCGCATCCATTTTCGAGAACATTATATTATTCAGGCGTTGTTCAGCCTTTAAAAACAGTGGTTGTCACCGCCTTTAGCGATGGTGTGATTGAAAATATGGCGTTTCATTATGGCGATGTTGTCAAAGAAGGGCAGTTATTATTTTCGATTTCATCAGAGAAATTTCAAACTGATTATAAAGTAGCGTTAATGCAATATATCAAAGCAAAAACAGATTTTGTCAATAATAAAAGTCAAATGCAAGAAAGTGAATTCTTGCATAAAAATCAATTAATTTCAGATGATGATTATAAAGCAAAAAAAATTAATTATTACAATGCGCAGTTAGTCATGATTGAAGCACGCGATGCGTTAGACCGCATGATGAAGCAAATCGATTTACGTGGGACGAATATGTATGATTTAAATATTGAAGACGTTGACAAAATTTCTCATGTATTGCACACGGAGGAAAATACTGGACGATTACATTTGCTCTCGCCTGTATCGGGTGTTGTTTTGTTGCCGAATAAAGATGATAGTGCTGATGGTGAATTAAAAAATGTGATGCAGGGCGATCAAGTGAAGCAAGGCGATGTGTTGGCGGTGATTGGTGATACGAGCGGATTGAAGATCCACATTAACGTCAGTGAATTTAATATTAATCAATTAAAAATGGGCCAAAAAGTGGAAGTGACGGGCGCTGCATTTCCAAATTTTACTTTGGAAGGTGAAATTACAGCGATCGATCGTCAAGGGCATTCTGCACAGAGTGGATTGCCTATTTTTCCTGTCGATGTGACAGTGCTGCATTTATCAACAGCCGAGCAAGATGTGATTCATATGGGAATGAGTGCCAAAGTTGCTATTTTAATTGAAAATGGTGATCAAATAATTGTGCCTATTCAAGCTGTCTTTCAGAAAAACGGGCAAAGCTATGTCAAAGTAGAAGATAAAAAAACAGGTGCTTTTCGTGACGTTCTTGTCACGACGGGTCAGACAACATTGGATTCTGTTGTGATTGAATCAAAAATAAGTGCGGGAGAAAATATTGTCCTCCCTCATTAAACTTGAAAATGTCACTAAAATATATTCGAGTGTTTCGAACCAATATCATGCGCTCAAAGGCGTTGATTTAGCACTGTCGAAGGGTGAAATGGTTGCAATTGTCGGTGCTTCTGGATCCGGTAAATCGACATTAATGAATATTATGGGTTTTTTAGATCATTGTACGAGCGGCCGTTATTTTTTTTCTGGCCAAGATGTTTCTTGTTTGTCAGGCGTTGAATTGTCACGCATCCGTAATCAAAAAATTGGTTTCGTATTTCAGTCGTTTTTTTTACTTCCTCGATTTAGTGCATTACAAAATGTGATGCTGCCTTTGTTTTACCGCAATGAAGAAAAAAAAATAGCGGAAGAAAAATCACTTATCATGCTGGAAAAAGTGGGGATGAAACAATTTGCTTTGCATAAACCTAATCAATTATCAGGCGGTCAGCAGCAGCGTGTAGCAATCGCAAGAGCATTGGTGGGCGATCCTGAATTGATTTTAGCAGATGAACCGACAGGGTCGCTTGATTCAAGCACAGGGCAAGAAGTAATGGATTTATTTCGTTACTTAAATAAAGAAGAAAAAAGAACTTTGGTTATTATAACGCATGATAAAGAAATCAGCCGTTTGTGCGAACGCATGATTGTTATTAAAGATGGGCACATTGTATGAAGTGGGCGGCGCATATTCATGAAGGGTTGCTTAATTTATTTTCCGCAAAATTGCGTTCTCTATTAGCGTTATTGGGAATTTTAGTGGGCACTGCATCGGTTGTTGCGATGGTCTCAGGCGGAGAGCTCGCGACCTATGAAGCGTTGAAGCAATTTAAAACATTAGGCACTGATTTATTAGCAGTTGCAATGAGTGATATGCCCGATCAACAAGGCAGTGCAGAAAGAGAAGTGAATTTATCGGTACAGCAAGTGAATGATCTTATCTCTATCGACAAAAATATTCTCATGGTTGCGCCTTATGTCCAACTTTATAATCCCATACAATTTAATGGTCATGAGTTAACAGGCAGCCTATTGGGGGTCACTGAAAATTTTGCCAACATGGTACATATTGAGATAGTCAAGGGCCGTTTTATTTCTGATTTAGATAAAATTTCTTTTTATTGTGTGATTGGGGATGGACTTTATCAGCAAATGAAAACGATGACACTGTCTGATCCGATCGGTCAACAATTACAAGTGGGCAATACTATTTTTACGATTATAGGTGTTGCAAGTCCTTGGAGCGAAAATAGTTTTGTGTATGCAAATGTGGATAATGCAGTGATGCTTCCAATTGAAGCATCGTTTCTTTTAAGTAAATATGCTGCTATTAATAACATTGTGATGCGTCTTACCAAAAATGCAGATAGTGCATTAGTTCAAAAAAATATTGAAAATAATTTGCAACGAGAATTGCCCAATAAAAAATTTTATTTTCGTAATGCAAAAGAATTGATTGCACATATGGCAAAGCAAAGCGAAATTCTGACGATTTTTTTAGGATTGATTGGCGGTGTATCGCTCTTAGTAGGTGGAATTGGCGTGATGAATATCATGCTGGTATCGGTGGTTGAAAGACGCCGTGAAATAGGTATCCGGCTTGCATTAGGTGCAACGCCCAAAGACATCCGCGGATTATTTTTAATGGAAGCATTGATGTTGTCTTGGACGGGTGGTTTATTAGGTGTTGTCTTAGGGATTGTGATTTCTTATCTCATCGCTTTATTTTCTCATTGGCAATTCACTTTATTTTTATTACCGCCTCTCATTGGTTTTACCGTTTCTGTTGCCACAGGAATATTTTTTGGTTTTTATCCCGCGCATAAAGCATCACAGCTTGACCCCATTCTAGCATTGCGGTCAGAATAAAAACTTATTACGATTCGCTCGACAAACTGAAAATACTATAAAAATCAATTAACTGTAGATATTAGGATTATTTTAGCAAGAAACTTCCTTTTTTAGGAAGTTTCTTGCTAAAATAATAAATATGACCACGCTCAAAGATAAGATTATCGAAGTCAATTTTGCTGATCATATCCTGACGGATGTTGATCTACATGGTTTGTTGGGAGGTACTCCGGCTGCTCGTTATGGAATGGTGAACAAAGCGTTAAAAAAAGGGGAGATCATTAAGGTCAGGCGCGGGCTTTACTTGCTTGCAGATCAATATCGCCATAAAAAACTCAGTAAGTTTTTCCTCGCTAGTCGAATTGTTCCTCATAGTTATATTTCTCTCGAGAGCGCATTGTCTTATCATGGTTTTATTCCAGAGCGAGTAACAACCGTAACAAGTGTACTTGCTCTCGGCCGTACTAAAAAATTTGCAACACCTTTTGGGGAATTTGTTTTTTATCAACTTCCTGTGAATGAATATGAATTTTTAACGGGTGTAACTCGTGTTGAAGAAATTAAAGGAGAACCTTTTTTACTGGCTTCACCCTTACGTGCTCTTGCAGATCATATCTATGTAAGAAAAACTGATTGGCAAAGTATTGATTATCTGACGAGTAGTTTACGTATTGACATAGAACAACTTATGAAAATTGAATCAAATGATTTTATTGAAATTAAGAAAGTATACCGTTCAAAACGAGTCTTGCATTTTTTAGATAGTCTTAAACAGGAACTGAAAAAATAATGGTCGCAAATATCATTGACGAAAGACTTAAAACTTATACTACAATGATAATTGAAGATGAAGAGCATGCACGCACGCGCTTTATCAACAAGGGCCTTGGGCAAATCAAAAAAATAATGTGACGCCCGTATGGTTTATTGATGCGATGCAAAAAAAAATCAAAAATATTGATTGGGGTAAAGCAGCAAGAGATGTTGCGTCATTTCTGAATGATCGGGATAAAAAAACATTAAGTTTATGGAGTGTAGATTTTTTTATGGATAAGCTTAATAAGTTAGGAAATATTATTTTGTAATAGTCCAATAGGAGTCTCCGTGAAAATTTCCGCAATTGTTGCTATGTCAGAAAACCGGGTGATTGGGAAAGATAATCAATTGTTATGGCATTTACCTGCGGATTTACAGCATTTTAAGCGTATCACCATGGGAAAGCCTATTTTAATGGGCCGCAAAACATATCAATCGATTGGTCGTCCATTGCCTGGGCGCTGCAATGTCGTGATTACGCACGATCCCGCTTTTGAAGCATCGGGTTGTGTGATTGCTAATTCAATTGAAACAGCACTCACGGCAGTTGAATATAGTAATGAAATTTTTGTAATCGGCGGCGCTATTCTTTATCAAGAAATGTTATCTTTAATCGAGCGTATCTATATGACCATTGTGCATCGAGAATTTACAGGCGATGCTTATTTTCCAGCGCTCAATTCAGCAGACTGGCAAGAGGTCGAGAGAGTTTCGCATTCAGCAGATGAAAAAAACCAATATAATTTTAGTTTTATTACGCTTCAACGAAAATAGGAAGTTATTTTATAACCTATTGTAATATCAAGTTTTTATTAAAAACCCCTTAAATTACGCTTCTTTTGATATATGTTATAATTTAATTATATCAATTAGATATAAAGCGAGGGTGTTATGCCAGACACTTATTATTCTTTTATTGGAGTGGAGCCGTCGGCATCGTTAGATCAAATTCAAGAAGCGATTGCCAAAAAAGTAGAAGAATTTAAAGAAGAAAAAGATCAGCATAGCCTTCGAATATTATGGCGAGCAGCCTGGACGTTGACGCAGGAATCAGAGAGAAATAAATATAATTCTGCTATAGAAAAAGCATCATCGAGTTTGACTGATTCGGAAGAAGAAAGAACTTATGAATATTCTAAAGCAGAAGAGCCATTCAAAGAGTTTTATGCGACTCAAAATGATATAGTATTAGGTATTAAAAAATTATTGCCTTTAGAGGATAGATTTTTTTCTAAAGAACGGGAGATTGGCATTCATGGATTTATTGCAAAGTTAAGAGAACAAGAGAAATCTACAGAAGCTGATAGAGATAATATGGATAAAAAAGAAATTGGTAAAATTGATGCACTCAATCAAAAAATAACTGCGTTATCAATTTTGAATTCCGCATTGAAAGAAATTGTATCAAAGGATTTTAGGTTGATAGCAAAAGATAACTTACTAAAAGAAATTATAAAACGGTTAGAAAAAGTGTACAATAATTTTTTTAAAATACGTTTTCTGCAAAACGATTCTTTTTTTCCTCTAATAAAAAAATGCAATTCTTTATTCAATTTTAAACTGGTTTTTTCTTCTAATGAACGCCACTCAATGTTGGATCTGGCTACAGAAATGAGAAAAGGTATCAGTGATGATGCTAAGGCTAAATTTAGTGAATATAAAAGAAGATTAAAAAAAGAAGGAGATAAAAAAGAAGATCAAAAAAGCATAGCGATGTTGGCGTTGGCTGAGGAATTAGATCATGCAAGTGTAAGTATTTCTAGTATTTCTTCTAAGGAGCAAGAGAAAGTAAAATGTAAAAACCGATTGGAAAAAGCGTACAGTGATATTAAAAAGGATTTTCCAGATTTTAGAGATAGCGGACTATTTTTTGGAGGCAAAGAAAAAGGTCTCTCAGATAGATATTTGGAGTTTACCAAATCATCTTATACATCTTTAGGTGTGACAAGTAAAAAAGATAAACAAACGAGCAGTACAGACCATAGGAGGAAATAGTAAAATTTATTTTTCCCAACTCGTTGCGCCAGATTCACCACGCCCATTGAAAACTTTCAAAATAATTTTTTCAATTCCGTTTTTTGCGAGTTCAGTTTCTTTTTGAGTGAGTTGCTGCAAAAACCAATGCGATAATTCTTCCAGCGTGACATTACAAATCGGCAATAAAATGGCGTCCTTTTTTAAAAAAGGAATGGTCTCTGATCCAAAATGCACAAGCCATTGATCCCCTTTTTCTTCAATCTTAAGATAATCCGATTGGCTCGGTAAAATAAATCGATAATCCAGTGTTTCACAAATATGTTGTAATTGCTGCTTGTAAAGACGGCAGTCAAATGCCATGCCGTTTTGTTGAATGAGCGTGTGAAAGGTCACATGAATTTGATAATCATGGCCATGCATGGTTTCCCGCTCTTTTGCTGAAAGTAACATAAAGTGGCCGGCTGAGAATTTCAGCTCTTCTTTATGTAATTCAATGATTGCGGAACGTACCACGGTTTAGGCCTCATCTATTTCCGGGGCGAAATTATACCTGATAAAAATTTAGCACACTATAAATCTTTGCGCCGATCATACAAAGAAAACCCGAGTAGCGGGATATCTAAGTTTTTGTTAAAGGCAATAGCTTTGACAATTTCACCCATTCTAGATGGCAGTGTCAGGGTTTTAATAGCCTGATTTTGCTGATATTTTTGAATGTCTGTGAGAGGTTCTTCTTCTGCCAATGATAATAATCCCAACGCTAATAAAAAACCTGTTTGGGTCGTCAATCCTTTTAAGGTCAATCCGGCAGAGGTTCCGTATTCAGCAACTAGCGTAAAATCAACATGGGCGGTGATATCTTGTAATCCGGCCAATAGTAAAGGATTGGTATGTCGATGATGTTGATAGCAGCACATTAACGTCCCCTCTGAACGGTCGGGATGATAATATTCATGCCTTCCATACCCATAATCCAGCAAGAGTAATGTGCCTTGATCAAGAGTCTTTGCGAGGGCTTCAATAAAATCAGGCAGCATTAAATTGATTTCAGATTGGTAGTGATTTTTAAAATGAAATCCCGCCAATTTTTTCTCAATGGTAGATTGAATATTGGGTGAAAAAGGGGTTAAACACCACGAAAATTGGTTTTTTTCAAAAGTCACAGAACGTTCTTTGATTGTATCATTAGTATATTCAAAACAATGTACAGGCAATGCATCCAACACTTCATTCGCAAAAATGATGCCTTTAAAAGGGTGTTTTGGCAGGGTGTCTAGCCATTGAATGCGGGGTAAAAGATGCGGGCATTCTGCTGTTAACAAGTCACGTTGTTGACGGCGTAAAATAGGGCTAATTTCTAAAATAAAGTAATGACGGGGCAGGCTATCTTGTTTTTCGAGTTCAATTAATAAATCCTTGGCCAATAGACCGCTGCCAGCGCCGAGTTCTAGTATATCGCTACTGCCAATGGCTTTTAAAATCTGCTTGCATTGACGGGCAATACATTTTGAAAACAAGAGGGAAATATGGGGTGCTGTGACAAAATCGCCTTCTCTCCCGAACTTAGCAAATTCGTTTGTGTAATAACCTAATGTTGGAGCATACAAAGCAAGCTCCATAAAACGGGCAAAGGACAAATACCCTGTGCTTTTCATCTCCTCCAAAATGTCGGCGGTCAATTGTTTAGAAAGAGCGTACTCTTTAGTATTCGGTTTAGGTAAAGTTGTCATATAATGCAAGAAATCAATAAAGGGCTAAATTATACCATGCTAACGACTACCCAAGTTGCCTTAATTACCGGAAGCGGTAGGCGTATTGGGGCCCACATCGCGAATATTTTGCATACGGCTGGCATCAATGTTGTTTTGCATTATCATCATTCTGAAAAAGAAGCCAAGGAATTATGTGAGGATTTAAATGAAAAACGTGCGCATTCTGCTTTTTTATTACCGGCAGATTTAGCGGATATGACCTGCTTAAAAAATTTTGTAACCGATGCAGCAGCTTTTTTTGGACGCTTGGATATTTTAGTGAATAACGCATCTTGTTTTGATAAAACCCTTTTTGGAGCGGTGACCGAAGATCATTTTGATCAGATACTCAATATTAATTTAAAAGCGCCCTTTTTTTTATGCCAGCATGCGGCACCTTATCTGAAAGAACAGCAAGGATGCATTATTAATATTGCAGATGTGCATGCGGATCGGCCCATGCGGGATTATGGTGTTTATTGTATTTCAAAAGCAGGATTGATTATGTTGACTAAAGTGCTTGCTAAGGAACTTGGGCCTTTGGTGCGTGTGAATGCTGTCTCACCTGGGACAGTTGCATTGCCTGAAGGCAAAAATGAATTAAGCCCATCAGTAAAACAAAAAATCCTGCAAAAAATCGCATTAAATCGTCATGGCGAAGCACTTGATATTGCTAAAGCAGTCTTATTTTTAGTGCGAGAGGCAGATTATATGACGGGCAGCGTGCTCGTGGTTGACGGTGGACGTTCGTTGTCGATTTAAATGAAAAAGGTGTGTATATGCGTTTTCTGCAAAATCCATTTATGCTTGCCTACAAAGGCCGATTGTATCCTAACTTTTGGGATGTGGTTGCCTTGTTGTTTGCATTGGGAGTGATTTCACTTTTGGCGTGGAATGCGAAACAAATGTCAGCGCCTTATGAGTTAGGCCAGCCAGTCGCTATTTCACTTTCACCGCATTATTTGCCGGGGTATGCATTACGCACCGTATCACGTATGTTAATCGCTTTATTTTTTTCTCTATTGTTTACTTTTATTTTTGGTACGTGGGCGGCTAAAAGTAAGCGGGCGGCGCGTGTGATTATCCCACTCATTGATATTTGCCAATCCATCCCTATCCTAGGATTTTTATCAATTGCCATTGTGGGTTTTATCTCACTTTTTCCTGGCACATTGTTTGGACCTGAATGTGCCGCTATTTTAGCAATATTTACCTCTCAAGCATGGAACATGGCTTTAGGTTTTTATCAAACAGTGCGCTCAGTTCCAGCGGAATTAAGAGAAGCTGCTAATATGTTTCATTTATCTCCTTGGCAGCGATTTTGGCGGATTGATGTGCCTTATTCGATGCCGGGTCTTTTATGGAACATGATGATGTCGATGTCGGCCGGTTGGTTTTTTGTGGTGGCATCTGAAGCGGTATCAGTGTCTGGCCAACAAATTATGCTGCCAGGCATTGGTTCTTATATTGCTTTTGCCATTCGTTCAGCAAATATGGCGGCGATTGGTTATGCTATTTTGACTATGTTGATTGTGATTTTGCTTTACGATCAATTATTTTTTCGTCCTTTAGTGGCGTGGGCTGAAAAATTTAAAGCAGAACAAATTGCGGAAGAACGCGAAGCACATTCTTGGCTCGTTGATTTACTCCATCGCACACGCTTGCTGCGTTATTTAGGACTAAAATTAAATAACGCATTTGATAGCATCGTGAATTTTTCTGGATTGCGTTCAAAACCGCTTAAGGAAAATTCTCTTTATTGGCAGAAAAGTTATGAAGAGATTTTAGATAAAATATGGAATGTGTTGTTAATTGGAATAATAGTAGGCGTTGCCGCCTATTTTATTGCTTTTATCGGCCGGCATATTCCATTGAGTTCTGTTGGATATATATTTTTTCTGGGATTAATGACAACGTTAAGAGTATTTATATTATTGCTTGTGTGTTCATGTATTTGGGTGCCTATCGGTGTTTGGATCGGTCTTAAACCGCGGGTTGCGCAAGTAGTGCAGCCGATTGTGCAATTTCTTGCGGCATTTCCAGTCAATTTATTATATCCCTTAGTCGTGATTGTTATTGTGAAATATCATTTGAATGTCAATATTTGGGTGACGCCGCTCATGATGTTGGGCGTGCAATGGTATATTTTATTTAATGTGATTGCAGGAGCTTCTGTACTGCCAAAAGAATTACTGCAAGTGACGGATAATTTCAGTGTGGTCGGCATTTTACGCTGGCGCAAATTAATTTTGCCGGGCATTTTCCCTTATTATATGACAGGTGCAATTACAGCGGTGGGAGGTGCCTGGAATGTCAGCATTGCAGCGGAAGTCATTAACTGGGGCAATACTAAACTTGCAGCGGTTGGATTAGGCGCTTATATTGCACAAAGTACAAGTACCGGAGATTTTTTACATATGGCAGTCGGCATTGCCATGATGTGTATTTTCGTATTATTTTTTAATCGTCTTTTATGGCGGCCGCTTTATGTATTAGCGGAAACACGTTTTCAACTGGATTAAGGTTGATGGATTTTATGTCAGATACGCCGATCATCGAAGTGATGAATGTGCAAAAAAATTTTAAGACGGGCGATAAGCAAGAATTGCTTGTGCTGCAGGACATTGATTTTCGGATGTATGAAGGCGAAATCATCGCCATTTTGGGTAAATCAGGATCGGGAAAATCAACACTCTTACGCATTTTGGCGGGATTGGTCGCGCCAAGTTCTGGCACCGTGCGTTATCGCGGCAAACCTGTTCATGGCCCCGCGCGCGGTATTTCGATGGTATTTCAAAATTTTGCTCTACTGCCTTGGTTGACCGTTTTGCAAAATGTGGAGTTGGGTTTAGAAGCATTAGGTGTGCTTCGCGAAGAACGTCGCGAGCGGGCTTTAAAAGCGATTGATACTATTGGTTTAGATGGATTTGAATCGGCTTTTCCAAAAGAATTATCAGGCGGCATGCGTCAGCGTGTGGGTTTTGCGCGTGCATTGGTGGTGAATCCCGATATTTTACTGATGGATGAACCATTTTCTGCACTCGATGTATTGACGGCTGATAACTTAAAAAGTGACTTATTGGATTTATGGCAAACCAAAAAAACGGGCCTGCATGGTATTTTATTTGTCACGCATAATATTGAAGAGGCGGCATTACTTGCCGACCGCATTATTATTTTTAACAGTAATCCGGGTTCAATTCGTGGGGAGTTGAAAGTCACTCTCACACATCCGCGCAGTGAACTGGATCCGCGTTTTCGCAATCAAATTGATCGTGTGTACACTTTGATGACGACACAACTACAAGCCGACATGATTGAAGGCCATCAACCCATTGATTTGGGATATCGATTACCAGAGGCAAGTGTGGCTGAAATTACCGGTTTATTAGAAACATTAAATATGCCAGAAACCAACGGCAAAATGGATTTGCCTGTTGTTGCTGAAACTTTAATGCTTGATATCGATGAATTATTTCCATTGACGGAATTATTAGAAATTTTGCATTTTGCTAAAGTATCAAAAGGAGATATTGCGATCACCGATGCGGGTAAAGCATTTGTCGAATCAGATATTCAAGGGCGCAAGCAAATATTTTTACAACACTTAAAAAAATATGTGCCGCTCGCACGTTATATTTATGAGCAATTGAATCGCCATCCTCGTCATCGTGCATTAGAAGAAAATTTCTTGTCGCTGCTTGAAGATTATTTAACTGAAAAAGAAGCTGAACGCGTATTAAGCACGGTGATTGAGTGGGGACGTTATGCAGAATTATTTGCGTATGATTACAATGCGGGTGTGTTGAGTCTTGAAAATCCAAATTGATTTAAGCTGGATTTACTGTATGGGGCAAAGCAGCAATATTTTTCAAATGTGTCACTAAATTATTCGCGCAAAATAAAAATGTACTTAACTGAATTTTGCTATTAACACTTGCCGCTAATATTTTTTCTTGGACAGCAACATTCAGCAACTCAATATCAGGAAGTAAGATTGTTTCTGATGTTTTTTGTTCGATGTTTTCTGCGATGTTCTCTAATGCTCTGCTGATGCTTTGATGAAAGTCCAATAAACTAGGAATGCTATTAATCGCTTTTTTACTTTCCTCACTTGCCTCATAAGCGTGAAACATAAAAATAATGCTGCGCAATAATTCTTTTTCACTCCATAAAGAACGTTTAAAATCTTCTATATTAAATGATTTTCTAAATATTTCACGTTTGGCTTCGCCGGCTAATTTACGTTGTGCAATTAGCGATTTTGCAATTTTTTCATCAAGATCAAATAAATCCCCCGCCTTTTTTTGGGGACCGCCTTCGTTAAAAATAGCGACATAAAAATTACGAAGATGATAAAGGGTAATGGCTTGATTGGCGCGTAAGTGATTGCGTGCATGAATAGGAAAAATAAGCTGTGAAACACCCGCTGCAATTAAAATACCTAAAGAAATTTCTGTGCAGCGCGCAAAACCAGAAATAACCGTTGGGTTTTGGTTAATTAAAATAACGACGACAGTGACGACCCCGAGCGTGCCTGCATCACTATAACTTTTTTCACTTGTTGCAATAAAGCTAAATAAGATGGCTGAAAGCATGATGACGATGATATGAATGGCAGGGTTTGGGTGAAAAACCATGAGTGTTGAGGTAGCAATCAAAGAGCCTGCTAGTGTGCCTAAAAGCCGCATGTACGATTTTTGCATCAAACCACCCACATTGGTCTGTGCGCACATCACCACTAAGGTCGTGATGATAATCCATTGCTCAGTAGGGAAATGAATGAAGCGGGCAAGGATAAAGCCAATCAGGCAGGCGAGGGCTGTTTTAATGCTGTGAATAAAGCGTTCTTCGCTAAGTATTTCATTTGCCAGAGATATTTTCATATGCGCCCGCCGCTTAAAAATATTTTCTATGAAATTCTATTTTATAAATAATAAGTTAGTATGTCATGGATAAATTGCAATAATTTTTGCATAGTTTTATATAGTATAATGGGAGGGTTAATCACTGATAGCAATACCAAACCCATTTTTCAAGATGTGTGAAAACGAGGTGAAGAATGCAAGTGGTGATTACCCGCCATAATTTATCGACTGTCTTAGCACAAATTACATCTGGCCAAGATATTGTGTTTGATTTTTCCCGTACCCCATTTCAAGACTTGACCGCTGCAGAATTACAAAAAATATTCCAAGCATTGAGCTATTTGAATTACCCTTTTGTATTGAAGCTGAATCAATGCACCTTTAACCAACCGAGTGATTCTCTATGGCAAGAATTTCGCTTAGGTATTTCTACCAGTGCTATTAAGTCATTTGAGTTGGTAAAATCAGATCTCTCAGATGAGCGTCTGATGGATGTGAGTAAAAGCTTACTGCGTAATCACCACATGACGATGATTATTATAGATGCGCGAACCGTGATCCCCGTGAGTATCCAAAAACTTTTAATGGAGCATCCGACTGCTAAATGTATGGTCAATGGATTGCTGCTGAGCGAAAAGAGATTCTTGGTGTCCCCTTTATTTTTTAATCAAAATAAAAATAATAAAAATGACGATCAGCAAGATGTTATAAACGTGCAAAGAAAAATTTTAGGCCAGAAGTAAATGCAATAAATAAAGAAAATCGTGACTGTGTCTTCCCTACGTACCTCGCACCGAGACCTCCCTACGTACCTCGCACCGAGACCTCCCTACGTACCGCGCTTTATGCGCGGTACCCAGAAAATAAAACCTGGATTGTATCTTTGAAATAGTAAAGATATAAGCTACTGATAAAGGGCAAAAGAAGGGAGAGGATTCTGCCCCTGGAT
>CAZUQP010000017.1:0-12002 GCA_964622455.1 uncultured Coxiellaceae bacterium | reverse complement strand
ACCCTGGGTATTTAATTCACAATCTATCAAAGCGCTGTAAGCGCGCCATCAACTAATAACCTCACACCAACCATCTTAATTTTTAAGAGAACATGACATACCACAGCCATTAGCAAAACTCTGGGTTCATATTATTTTTTCAACAAGGGATAGATATCCATTTTTAAAAAATCTGGCCTTTCAACAAAAAGAAATTAAATTGTCGCGCGCCTACAGCGCTTTGATAGGTTGCGAATTAAACACCCAGGGTTACGGCGCAAAAAGCGCGCCTAACCCTGGGCTAAATGGGTCTCAGGGCCTACGGCCTGAAAACACGAAAGCTTGCATCACACAGAAAATGTTATAAACACTTACCCCCTATTTTTCAATAGAGAATAAAGTCAAGCCACCTGTGATCCGCCAGACAATAATTGATTTGCTTCATTCATTAAAGCAATACGCACGGCTTCTAGTTTTGCCATTTTTGCTGCGCGCAATACTTCATAAATTTCGGCTAATTTTTTTAAGCGTTCGCCTTTATAAAGTTTAGCAGATGGATTTGCTTCAGAAAGTTCTCGAATTTCTCGGAGTAATCTCGCAATTTCTTCCCAATTAAATGTGTGTGTGATATCACGCGGAGCCATACGCTTTTTTTTATCTGCGGGTGCTTCAATCGATTTGCTTGCCGTATCCAAAATAATCCCTTTGTAACGCTCTGCGGCCTCCAACACAATTTCTAATTTTTGGTCGAGCGCACTCGATTGCAGTTCATCCTCATGAGGATAAAATACGATGGCCATTGTCATACCTCTTCATTATGTTATTGTTTTCATCATTCCATAACGCCAGTGCTCATAATGACGAGTATCCATACCCACCACTTTTCTCGTTCTTACTTCCATTATAGTCGCTTTACTGTCCCTAATTTGGTCAAAATAAACTCAATTTGTATTCTGCATGGTAAATATCGACCTATCCAAAGATCGATAACTTAATGCTTCGCTGATATGCTTTGGCGCAATATTCCCCTCTTCAGCAATATCTGCAATCGTCCGAGATACCCGTACGATGCGATGATAAACACGTGCTGACAAATTAAACTTATTCATTGCCTGGGTGAGCAGACGTTCAGATGCATGCTCCATTTGGCACAACTTAAGTTCGTTGACCCGCAATTCCTGGTTATATTTGCCTTGCCGATTGAGCTGACACTCACGCGCCCGCATCACTCTTTCTTTTACTACTATACTTTGCTCCTGATTGTCTACTGTTGTTAACAATAATTCTGGAGGAAGAGCAGGAATTTCAATTTGCATATCAATACGATCTAACAAAGGGCCTGATAATTTTGTTAAATATTGTTTAATTTTTTTAGGAGAACAACGGCATGCTTCCTTGAAGCTCCCTAAAAAACCGCAGGGACAAGGATTTAAAGCAGCGATCAATTGAAACCGCGCAGGAAAAATGATTTGATGCCCCGCACGCGAAATAGTCACCTGACCTGACTCTAAGGGTTCACGTAATGATTCAAGCGCATTACGATTAAATTCAAGTAATTCATCCAAAAATAAAATGCCGTGATGAGCAAGAGAAATTTCACCGGGCTTAGGCGGACGCCCGCCGCCCACTAAAGCGACACTTGAACTGCTATGATGCGGCGCTCGAAACGGTAAACATTTCCATTGTCCATGATGAAAACCCGCGCTGCTGACTGAAGCAATCGCTGCTACTTCTAATGCTTCTTGATCGGTTAAAGACGGTGAAATACTCGGCAAGCGGCTGGCTAACATCGTTTTACCAGTGCCCGGCGGCCCTACAAACAACACACTGTGTTTACCCGCTGCTGCAATTTCTAGAGCGCGTTTAGCATGCGGTTGTCCGCGTACATCAGAAAGATCTAGTAAAGTTTTAGTTTCTTTTTCATCGCTCTCTTGCTCGCAGCGCAATAAAATATTATCTCCTTTTAAATGTGCGCAGACTTCCAGTAAATGTTTGGCTGAAAAAACAGTTGCTTGTTTTACAAGGGCCGCTTCTTTAGCATTAGCATCAGGCACAATTAAATTGCGTTTCGCTTGCAAACTATTTAACACCATCGGCAAAACACCGCGCACTGCACGTAATTCACCCGACAATGCCAGTTCACCAGTAAACTCATAGTGCATCAACTGATCCTGTGCTAATTGGCCTGATGCCGCCAAAATGCCTAACGCAATGGGCAAATCAAATCGTCCGCCTTCTTTTGGCAAATCAGCGGGTGCCAAATTAATGGTAATGCGCCGCGTCGGAAATTCAAAATGCGTATTCAATAAAGCACTGCGCACGCGGTCTTTACTTTCTTTCACCGCAGCTTCCGCTAAACCCACCATATGTAGCGCAGGCAAACCGCGTGAAATATGAACTTCTACTGTCACCAAAGGTGCAGCAATACCCGAACTTGCCCGAGTATAGACAATGGCTAATGACATGAGGTTTTTTTCCATAAAGTAAGTGCTGATTAAATGAAGTAGATAACTTGCTGATTTTTCATGTTTCTTGGTTTTATAACTCGGAATACCCCTTAGAGTCAAAGAAAAATTGAAAATATCCTCTATACTAATCAATGAAGTAACCCGTTTTTATTAAGATTTATGTTTCTTCATTAAATGAATGAGGACAACGCTATGTCAACAGTCAGAGGATCTACTTCTACAATAAAAAATAAACTGAATACCGGGCTCCCGAAAGATGAAAAAAATGAAAAAGTAGAAGATAAAGCAGAAAATAAAATAGAGGAAAAATTTGAGAATTGTTTCCCCAGTTATCAAGATAAATACCCAAACGATTTTTATCCAGGCCCTAACGGAATTAAACGATTGCTTCCTGCAGAAGCGATTGAAAAAATCAAACGTGCTTTTGAAACAAAAGAAGCGCAAGAAAATGAAACTGAAAATGCGCGATATTCAAAAAGATATCTAAAAGAAGAATTAAATATTGATATTAATCGCGGCGGTATTCTTCGAATAAAAGATGAATCGGGAAAATTTAAGATCTATGCCGTTTATAAGGGAAAAAAAATAGGTGAAGGAGCATCAGGTAAAGCGAAGATCATTCAAGATCTTGAAACGGGTCACTTGTATGATGTTTTAAAAGTATTGCATAACAAACCTTATGGACGAGCTCTAGAAGCTGCGGATATAGAAAACTTCAAAAAAGAAGCGGATAACAATAAAAAAATGGGCAGAGGTTCTGGATACATCCTTCTTAAAAAAAGATCGAAAGCCGAACAAGACGAACAAAAAAAATTAAAAAAAGAAAAAAAAGAACATAAACCTCTAGAAAAATATAGCTTCATCCAAGATCTTGTTCCTGGCATGGAGTTATTTGATATTTTAGCTGAGCAAGGGAAAGAAGAAAAAGATAGAATATATACTATTCGTCCAGAAGATCGTTTTGAGATGATGCTGCAAGCACTTCAATGCATTAAAAATATGCATGATAAAGGATATTTACACTGTGATATTAAAATCGAAAATTTTATGTTTTATGTGGATAACCCTCAATCAAGAAACATTAAAATGACAGAGATTGATTATGGCACCCTTGAAGAAATAGAAAAAGAGTCTTATGTAGATTTTCATGGGACACCTGGCTATATTGCACCTGAAATTTACTCTAAGCATGGTAAAGGTGATGATGATAATAAATATAACAAATTAACGGAAGTTTACGCGCTCGGCCGTGTAATGCAAGATATATTCGGAATTTCCACGGGCCGATTTATCGATGCCGGAGGGTATCGAACTGAAATTGGCAATGTAGATCCAGTTGCAATGAGTGGCGTTGGCTTTACAAAAGATGAACGAAAAAGCATCGAAAATCTGGCTAATCGCATGGTAGAAAAAGATGTTAAAAAGCGAATTTCATTGGAAAACGCGATCGAACAACTCGGTCAATTACGTGATGCTTACGTAAAAAAACACTCGCCTACTGAATGGCAAAGGAATATAGAGATTCAAATAATAAAAATTTCCGATAAATTTCAATCTAAAAAATCTTCTATTATTTTGGAGAAGAGCATAGAAAATAAACTCATGGCGTTGGTAGATCATGAATTTAAACCTAAAGACAATTCCGAAGAAATATCAGCCTTTTCAAAAAGAATAAAATCTATCGAAAAAATAGAAGACATTAATGACAAAAAAATGGTGCTCAACCAGGAGGAATCAGATCATTTAAAATATTTTTGCTTAAAACAATCGATGCATTATCTATTAAAATATAAAATGAACTTAATTTCATTTGAAAAATTAAAAAATGTACTAGAAAATTTAATTTGTATATCAGAAAATATTCCACACTTTGGATTGAAAAGTCGGCTCTCTAAGGAGCCTTCTAAAACAACTGTCTTATTAAAGGAATGTTTAGATTGGTTTTTAGAAAATAAAGATAGTTTGAATGTAGTTAATGGTAATCTTCCTCAATTTGATTACAAAAAAAATAGGGCTCCTCAGATAATAGAACCTTCGAAATCTCCGAAACCACAGATGTAGATGCATTCAAAGCTATCATTTACAATTGAATAGCACGCCTTAATAATAGTAAGATAGATTGAGATGCAAGCTGCCTAATCGTTTGTAAACAAGGATCGTTATGACAAACAGTATTGCAAAATCACTTGTGACAGATTCCTTACAAAAAATCGGGATCGAAATCAATGGAACCCGCCCCTCAGACATCCAAGTTCACAATGAAGATTTTTATGCGCGCCTCGTTCGCGAAGGTTCGCTTGGATTAGGTGAAATGTACATGGACGGCTGGTGGGATTCAGCAGCACTGGATGTCTTTTTTGACCGCCTCATCCGCGCTGACCTTGAAAGTCAGATTAAAAAAAATAATCGCCTTTTATTTAAGGCATTGATCGCTAAACTGATTAATCTTCAACCCAAAAAGCGGGCCTTTCAGGTAGGTAAAACTCATTATGATCTCGGCAACAATTTATTTAAAGCAACCTTAGATCCCAGCATGAGCTACACTTGCGGTTATTGGAAGGAAGCCAAAAATTTGGAAGAAGCACAACAAGCAAAGCTAAAACTCGTTTGTCAAAAATTAAAATTACAACCCGGCATGCGTATTTTGGATATTGGCTGTGGATTTGGTGCACTCGCCAAATATGCAGCAGAAACCTATGGTGTAAGCGTAGTCGGCATTACTGTTTCAAAAAATCAGTTTGAATACGCCAAACAAAATTGCACGGGGCTCCCCATTGAAATACGTTATCAAGATTATCGAGAAATGAAAGAAAAATTTGACCGTGTAGTTTCTCTTGGCATGTTTGAACACGTGGGGCATTTAAATCATCGGCATTATATGCAAATTGTATCAACGTGCTTATCTGAGGGCGCTCTTTTTTTATTACACACCATTGGTTCAAATAAAACTGTTTTTCAAGCAGATGAATGGATCACAAAATATATTTTTTCAACCGGCATGCTGCCTTCTATTGCACAAATCGGCAAAGCAAGCGAAGATTTTTTTATTATGGAAGATTGGCAAAATTTCGGTGCTTATTATGATAATACACTCATGGCATGGAACGAAAATTTCACCAAAAACTGGCCTAATTTGAAAAAAGAATACGATGAAAGATTTTATCGCATGTGGCGATATTATTTGCTTTTATGTGCTGGGGGTTTTCGTGCACGCGGCATGCAGTTGTGGCAAATTGTTTTTTCAAAAGGCGGAATCAAAGGAGTTTATCAAGCACCGCGATAAATCCTCAGGCGTGCCTATATTATGCCAAATGCCTTGGTAATGTTCTCCGGTGATTTTTTCTTTCGAAATTGCTTCTTTAAGTACACCGCCCAAACGAAATTTACCCGGTTGATAACCTGAAAATAAATCGGGATGATAAATACCGATATTGCCAAATGAAAATTGATTTTGAAAAGCTAAAGATAATTTTTCATCTTGCAAACAAAAATCTCCCGAGGGATGAAAAGAGGGATTGTCCACTAAAATTAAATGCGCAAGCATATCAGGACGCAAAAATAATTTCTGCAAAGGATAATCCGTAATAATATCGCTGCTTAATACAATAAAAGGTTCATCGCCAAGTAATGGCAATGCATTTAAAATGCCGCCGCCTGTTTCTAAAACGTCCGGCTCTTCTGAATAATAAAAACGAACACCATAACGAGAACCATCTCCTAATGCTGTTTTGATTTGTCCAGCGCAATAACTGATGTTAATCACAATGTCCAGAATACCTATTTTGACCAGGGATAAGATAGAATATTCAATTAAATAATTTTTCCCTGCTTTTAAAAGCGGTTTGGGCAGATCGGCTGTTAACGCCCCCATGCGCTCGCCGCGGCCTGCTGCCAAAATCATTGCGCGCATTTTTCCATGACCTCTTCACGTAAAAAAATGGTTAAAGCTTTGCATTCAGGATAACGTTCGCTAATCGTTATAATATAATGAAGCGTGCGCGGAATATGCTGCACATACTCTGCATTTTGATCACGGCAATATTTACGAGAAAAAGTCAGCAAACATTTTAAATGCCGTTGTATTCCCATTAAATCAAACCAACGTAAAAATGTTTCGAGCGAAACTGAAGGCAAAGCAATTTTCTGCCAATAATAAGTTGCCCACTCAATCACTCTTTTTTCCGGCCAATCAATGTAACAATCGCGCAGCAATGAAACAACATCATAGGTCAAAGGCCCGATAAAAGCATCTTGGAAATCAAGAATACCCACCTCTTCATTTTCCAAACGCATTAAATTAGCCGAATGATAATCACGATGCATAAAAACAAGCGGTTGGTTAGCCGCATTTTCTGCCAAAAAATCAAAAGAAGCATTTAAGCGTGCGTGCGCTTCTCGTGATAATGTTAACGATAAATATTTTTCAAAAAACCATTCTTTACATAACATTAATTCATCGCGCATCCGTTCTTGATTAAAAAATTTCAATTCCCATTGAGGTATTTCATGGCAATTTTTTAAAATGGAAAGCGCATCTAAAGCGCGCGTATAAAGAAGATCTGCATTAGACACTGTTAACTCTTTCAGATAAAGACGATCGCCAAAATCAGTGAGCAGCAAAAATCCTTTGGAAAGATCACTTGCTATAATTTTAGGTGTTTGCAACCCTTGTTGATTTAACTCTGTTGCAATGGCAACAAATGGAGTGCAGCTTTCTTTTTCAATGGATGCATCCATCGCGATATAAGAACCAGCAGAATGCTTCACCCGAAAATAACGGCGAAAACTCGCATCACCGAGTAAAGGGCATAATTGGTAATGGGTTAACCGGCAAGTTTCTGTTAGCCAGGTATCTAAAGAAGATGGGATCATAAGGTAAATATTCTTATCTATTCCTTTCGAGTAAGCAATGCTTTTGCACCTTTTTTATTCCCTCATTTCACTCTTTTCGTTACACTTGCAAAGTTTAGGGGCAGGGAAACCATTCGCCACATGTTTAATGAAAAAATAATCCTCATGCTGATCGCATTCATCTGTGTTTTCCCATTTAACGTGAAAGCAAAAAGCAGTGATGTTCCAGGGCATTCCATCACAGCACCCCCCGTCACTTTAAGCGCATCGGAAGTGGCTGCGGCGCTTGGATGGGTCTCTTCACATGAAAATCGTTGCGGCGGTTATTATTTAGAAGAACCCTTCGCGGATTCCAAAGAATTAGCGAACACTAACCTGATCCATATCACCAGCAATCAGGGAATGCTGTTTGCCCAACACGGCACATCCATCGGCCAGCGCGTCACCATTACACGCTTTGGCCAGCAAATCATTGCGAATAAGGCATACTTATATCGTGATCCTGTCAGTGGAAAATTAAGCACCATTGAGTTGAGCGATGACGTGACTTTACGTGAACCTAATAGTTTAGTCATCGCTAAGAGCGGTCAATTTGATTTAAAGACGAAAGGCCAGACATTGCGTGATATTTTGTATCGTACTGCTATTTATGCTAACCATGGTTTACACTTTAATCCTACCTATCGTCCAGAAGATTTGGAAAAAGCGCGCAAAATTACGCAGCTAAATGCATGGGGAAGAGCAGCAGAATTCAAACAAAATGAATCTCAAATTTATGAATTTCGCGATGCGAGTTATAGCACTTGCCCGCCCGTTGCTAAAGTGTGGGAAGTAAAGGCAAGCCACATCAAACTCAATAAAAACATCGGTCGAGGCGCTGCGCGCAATGCTCGTGTGTATGTCAAAGGCATCCCTATCTTCTACACACCTTACTTAAATTTTCCACTGGATAACCGGCGTCAAACGGGTTTTTTGACGCCGACCATTGGCACCTCCAGCAGAACAGGCGCTTATCTTGGCGTTCCCTTTTATTGGAACATGGCACCCAACTATGATTCGACAACAACACCCGCTTATTTAAGTAAACGCGGCTTACAAATTTCCGAGTTATTTCGTTATCTGACCCCAACCAGCCAAGGGAATATCGCAGGAAGTGTACTTCCTAATGACAGCGCATTCGCCGAATTACAAAGTTCTTATCAAGCAAAATATCAGACATCTACCGATTCTTATATTCAAGCAGAATTACGCCGCTTACAAAATGCAACTGACACTCGCAGTGCTTTTTCTTGGCAAGATGAAACACGTTTAAATGAATCATGGTCAGGTAACATTGACTACAATCGTGTCAGTGATGATTATTACTTAATTGATTTAAATAATAACTTAAATGAAGTCACCCAAAATCAATTATTGCAGCAAGCCCAATTAAACTATCAAAGCCAATACTGGAAATTGATAGGCCGCGTTCAAGGTTATCAAACTTTACATCCGCTGGATCAAACCGTGGTACAAAATCAATATACTCGGCTACCGCAACTTATTTTAGATGGCGAATATCCGAATGGATATGATGGATTTGATTATTTTATTTCAAATGAAGTCACGCATTTTGATATTACCAATACGCCAGGCAGCAATACCATAGCGCCTATTGGCAATCGATTAAATATCCAGCCGGGCATATCACTACCATTGAATCGTCCTTATTTTTATTTTACACCGCGTTTACAGTTTGCTTTTACGCAATATGATTTACAGCATATTACGCCAACGAATCCGCATCATCCTTCGCGAGCATTACCGATTTTTGATATTCATTCTGGATTGTTTTTCGATCGAGATATTCATTTATTTAATTCCGCTTATCGGCAAACCTTTGAGCCACAAGTGTATTACACCTATGTTCCCTATCGAAACCAAGAAAATATTCCTGTGTTCGATACAACGGTGAATACCCTCACCTACGATGAATTGTTTATTTATAATCGTTTTAGCGGGCTTGACCGTATTGGCGATGCTAATCAAATCAGCTATGGGGTCACTTCTCAATTAATTGATCAACAATCCGGCTATACCAAGTTACGGGCTGGTATCGGCCAGATCTTTTATTTCATTGACCGTAAAGTGACCTTATGCGGGACAGATTCAGTCATCCCTTGCACGAACCTGCCCAATAGCCCGGAAAATAATTTTAATAAATCGCCTTTATCCGGCGTACTAACTTATCATCTAAACCCTGAGTGGAGCCTGATTGGTAATGCCATTTGGGATGTGGAGGATAATCAATTTAACAATCAAAGTATTACCCTGCATTATCAAACAGAATCACAAAAAATCATTAACTTAGGCTATAGTTTTTTACGAAACGGTGATTTCCAGCAAGGAGATATCCCAAACAATAGCGCCAGCAATTTATCTCAAACTGATCTCTCATTTGCCTGGCCCATTTCTCGTGATTGGAGCACCATTGCAAAGTGGACACAAAATTGGAACCGCCATCATTTTCAGAATCTGCTCTATGGTTTACAATATGACAGTTGTTGTTGGGCTGTGCGTTTTGTAACAGGCCGTACGTTTACTAATCTAAGTCCTAATAATACGTACCAGTACAATACCCAATTCTTTATTCAATTTGCTTTAAAAGGATTAGGAAACTATGGCAACGCGGACCCGAGCCAGTTACTAAGCAACAGCATTTCAGGATATCAAACAAATTTTGGGCAGGATTATACAAATGATTAAGCAGTATCGGTTTTTATTTCTTATAGGTGCATGTGCAGCAGCCTTATTGACTGGATCTATCAAAGCAGCACAATCGCTCGATCACATTGTTGCGACCGTCAATGAAAATGTCATTACCCAAAGCGAGCTAAATCAAGCCGTGAACACAGCACGCAAACAAATGGCAAGCACAGATACATCCCTACCGCCTGCAAATACTTTGCGTCATGAAGTGCTCAATCGACTGATCGATCGTAAATTACAATTGCAGCTTGCAGAGCAAGCAGGCATTCATAAAAATGATGCGGATGTTGATAAGACCATTAACACCATTGCAGAGAACAATCATATTTCCTCGACAGAACTTTATCAAAAAATAGCAGAAGAAGGGATGAGTCGCGGCAAATATCGCAAGGAAATTCGTGATGAATTGATTATTCAACAACTTCAACAACAAGAGATCGGTTCCAAAATAACGATGACCCCTGCGGATGTGAAAGCATTCATGCGCATCGCTCCGCCAAAAAATATTTCTTCCATAAAAGAATACCATGTAGATGACATCTTAATTCCTTTACCAGATTCCCCTACACCCGATGAAATGACGGTGAGTAAAAAATTGAGCGAAAGTATCGCCACAAAATTACGTGCAGGAGAAAATTATCAAGAAATCGCTGCAGCAAACAAAAACATAACGGATAGCGATTTAGGCTGGCGCAAATTAGACGAATTACCTACTGCTTTTGCGGATGTTATTGCTCGCATGAAACCAAATGAAATAAGAGGCCCTTTGCGAGCCGCTAATGGATTTCACTTGTTACGTTTATTAGACGTACATAATACTGAGAACGCAGAAAAAATAACGCCCCCGACTGAGTCAGAAGCACAGCAACTCGCTTATCAACACAAATTTGAAGAAGCCCTAAAGACTTGGTTAGCAAAAATGCGCAGCCAAGCGATTATTAATATGCATCCGGAAAATGAATAGACTTATCATAACACCCGGCGAACCTGCCGGCATTGGCCCTGATATCACCATTAAAATTGCACAGTGCCCATGGGCGGCTGAGCTAATAGTAATTTGTGATCCTGATTTATTGGAGTTACGGGCAAAAATGCTTAAATTGCCTTTAAAATTAATTCCATTTGATACCCATAAACCGAGAGAATTTCATCAACCAGGCACTTTAAAAATAAAACCTGTCAAATTAAAAACGTCCTGCATTGCCGGAAAACTAAATCAAGATAATGCGCCTTATGTTCTTCAATGTCTTGAAATGGCAGCCAGTGATTGTATGAAACAAGAAGCAGATGCATTAGTGACAGGCCCCATTCATAAAGGGATTATGAATGATGCAAAAATTGCTTTTACTGGGCACACTGAATTTTTAGCAAAATATACCCAATCTCGTGAAGCAGTCATGTTATTTGTCACACCAAAAACAAAAGTAGCACTCGCAACCACTCATTTACCGTTAGCCAAAGTAGCAACTGCCATCACTTCAGAAAAATTACAAAGTACATTGCGCATTCTGCACAATGAATTGCAAAAAAAATTCGGCTTAAAAAATCCAACTATTTTAGTGTGCGGTCTAAATCCGCATGCGGGCGAACAAGGACACTTAGGGCATGAAGAAATAGAAATCATCACACCTGCTCTCAATACATTACGACAAGAAAAAATAAATGTGATCGGCCCCTTGCCTGCTGATACTATTTTTACGCCGAAAGAACTCAATAAAGCCGATGCCGTACTTGCCATGTACCATGATCAGGCACTGCCTGTGGTAAAATATATGGGGTTTGGTAATGCCGTCAATGTTACCTTAGGACTTCCTATTATTCGAACATCCGTGGATCATGGAACTGCTTTGGATGTGGCAGGTACGCAAAATGCCGATGCAGGAAGTTTAAAAGCCGCCATTCAATTGGCAATTGAATTGGCTAACCGTTTCTAGTACTCCGCCACAACCTACGTGC
>CAZUQP010000016.1:0-108353 GCA_964622455.1 uncultured Coxiellaceae bacterium | reverse complement strand
TCATTCCCGCTAAAAGCATGCGGGAATGACAGAGGGGAAACTTCGAACTCGGGTTTAATTAAGCATAGACCACACTTAATGTTCCGTGATGCGGACGTCGACGTTTTGATTTTTTAATAACAATTTCTACATCCTGATCAAGCAAGGTAAGATATCTGACAAGTCGTTCAATAGAAAAATTTGATAAACGCCCTCGATTAAGCAGGGATATTTTTGCTTGATCTATGCCTAATAGTTTAGCTGCTTTTATCTGTTTTAATTTTTTTCGCTTGATAATTTTATTAATTTGAAGTGCCAATTTTGCTTTTGCTAATTTTTCTTCTGAATCAGGCATATCTAGATCAGCAAATACATTTTCAGAGCCTAACTCAAAAAAATTGTCAGCACTATTGTTTTTTAATGTATTCATGATTTACCTCTATAGATTTCTTGGGCTATTTGTAAGCGATGTTTAATTAATTCAACATCTTCTTTAGGTATTTTGATGCCCCTTTTTGATTTTTTTTGAAAAACATGTAATACATATATCTTGTTCCCTAATTTTGTTGCATAAACGGTACGATATGTGTTTTTGTCAAAATCACAAATTATTTCTATCACTCCACTTAATCAGTATAACATAAAACTTAACAATATGCTAGTTTTAGCATATTTAAAAATCGGCTTCAAAAATAAATTATCTTTTTCTCTGTCAAAACCCCTTGCAATGAAACATCCCACGCATCTTCTGGCAAAATGGAAACGCCTTGCGAGAGAAACGCAAGGCCTAAAAAATAACATTTTCCCGCCACTCTCCCACGTAAAAAATGAAACGTGCGATCGTAATATCCCGCACCCATGCCAAGCCGATGACCTCTCAAATCAAAACCCACTAAAGGGACCAACACAATATCAAGTTTATCTAGAGAAATGGGTTCGCCTTCAACGGGTTCCAAAATGCGGTATCGATTCAATTGCAAAGCATCGTTGGGTTGATAGGGTATAAAATTCAATATTTTTTGAGAAGTTAACGAGGGTAAATAACACTTTTTTTTTGCTTGCCAAATTTTTTGTATAATTGGCAGACAATCAAATTCATCATCCGTTGGATAATAACAAGCAATATGCTGACTTTGACGAAAAAAATCTGTCTCAACCAATAACTCAGCAGCGCTTTCCGCTGCTTTTTGTCTTTCTAGAGCGGAAATAGTGCGGCGCTTCTCTAATAATAGTTGACGAAACGATGCTTTTGACGAGATATTCATTCTGCAGATGAAAGCTCCACAGGAGCCAGCGCATGCTCAATTTTATTATGAAGATCACGTAAACGTTGATGAATATTTTGGATATAATTTTCTTTTTGACTTTCAAATGTCAATAATTGATGAACCACATTTAAAGCAGCGATGACAGCAACTCGATCTAAATGCATAATGCCGCTGCCATCGTGAATGTGCCGCATTTTTTCTTGAAGATATTCTGCTGCCCGCTGCAAAGCATCGACCTCTGCCGCTGGACATTTAATTTGATAAGTTTTTCCTAAAATTTCAACAGTCGTTTCAGCTGAGTTAGCGCTCATCTAAGTACTCTCATTGGATTTAAGACGGGAAACCATGTTTTCAATTTGCGTGATAGCCGCTTTATTTTTCGCGAGTAATAATTCTTTTTCTTGGAGCAGTTTCGCATTATGTTCAGTCAGTGTCCGGTGAGCATGTGCCAACGTTTGATAACGCTCAATCAGCGCCTTGATACGTGCCTCCAATTGGTGAAATAATTCGCTCATACGAACCCTCAAACCTTAAATCATCTTACCCTGATTTAACGGGAAATCGCAATCTTTTCAGAGAGCTCATCAGCGCTTTTTTCATCTCCTAAAATCAGGTATTCTATGGGTTTTTACGTGAGTGCTTCATGGGCCGTTTGACGCAACTGCCTGCTTGGCAGGCGTTACAGAAACATTATCAATCTCTGGTAGACTCTTCTATGCAGGAATGGTTTGCTGACGATCCTTCACGTTTTGCACATTTTTCCTTATCTTTTAAAGATATTCTTTTTGACTTTTCTAAAAATCGCATTACCGCAGATACTCTTTCCTTGCTATGTAATTTAGCAGATGAAGTTGCACTTGCTGACAAGATAGTGCGCTTGTTTAACGGAAATTTTCCAGAAAAACAACCAGCATTCCATACGGCTTTACGAGATAAAACATCTACCAAGCTGCCTGATATAAAAAAAGCACTTACACAAATGACAGCGTTTACCGAAGAAGTGCGCAATAAAAAATGGTATGGAGCAACAGGCAAACCGATTCGAGACATCATCAATATTGGCATTGGCGGCTCTCATCTAGGGCCGCTGATGACCACACATGCACTAAAAGCATATTCCACACGGAAATTGCGTTGCTTTTTTATTTCAAATACAGACGCTGCACAAATCCACTCTGTCTTACGACAAATTGATCCTGAAAAAGCATTATTTATTATTTCCTCAAAATCTTTCACTACCCTCGAAACATTAGAAAATGCCAAAACAGTACGCACATGGCTAAAAAATCAATTGGGGGATGTCAATTTATCGCCGCATTTTGTTGCGGTCACTGCAAAACCAGACTTCGCCAAAGCATGGGGCATAGAAGAACCACAAATCTTTCCGCTTTGGGAATGGATAGGCGGACGATATTCCATTTGGTCAGCGATTGGCTTACCGCTTGCTCTCATGATTGGCATGAAACGTTTTAACGAATTTCTCGCTGGTGCTGAAGAAATGGATACCCACTTTCGAGAAGCGCCCTTTACTAAAAATATTCCTGTGTTATTAGGACTGCTCGGTGTATGGTACATCAATTTTTTTAAATGCTCCGTACAAGCCATAGTTCCCTACACATATGAATTAAATTATTTCTGCGATTATGTGCAGCAAGCTGATATGGAAAGCAATGGTAAAATCATGACATTGCATAACAACATCGTAGAATATGCAACAGGTGCCGTCGTATTTGGAAAACAAGGATGTGACAGCCAGCATTCTTACTTTCAACTATTACATCAAAGTCCACGCTTAATACCCGTCGATTTTATTTTAATTGCAAACAATCAATTTTCTTCAGTCAATCAAGATATTTTAATCGCGAGCGGCTTAAGCCAAGCTGAAGCATTGATGTGCGGAAAATCTTATGAAGAAGCATTCCTGGAATTATTAGAAGAGAATTATTCGGTAGAAGATGCGAGCGCACTTGCAATGCATAAAACCATTCCTGGCAACCGCCCGAGCAATATTTTATTTTTGAAAAAACTCACCCCTCGCACACTCGGATCACTCATTGCACTGTATGAGCACAAAATTTTTGTGCAAAGCGTCATATGGGATATCAATCCTTTTGACCAATGGGGCGTTGAATTAGGCAAGCAATTATTACCTGCTATATTGAATGATCTTTGCAATCAAGAAATAAATACAGGCTATGATGCTTCCACCGCCGGACTCATTCGTTACTATCAAAAAATTCTTTCAAGGAGCCGTTCATGAAAAAATACATGATAGGATGGATTTTATTTTGCTGTATCAGCCTGATGAGTTGCGGCCAATCGGGCAGACTTTATTTACCTGCAGAACCTTTAAAATCATCCTCTGAAGCACCGGAGTAAAATATGTCATCTCTCAATTTTTGTAAAATGCACGGCTTGGGTAATGATGTGACTATCATCAATGATATGTCACGTTCTCTGGATTTTAAATCTCTGCCCATTGCCAAATGGGCTGATCGGCATAGAGGAATTGGATTTGATCAGTTACTATTAATCCGCCCTTCTGAAAAAGCTGATGTGGCATGCATGATTTTTAATGCAGATGGGAGCAGTGCCGAACAATGCGGTAACGGCATGCGATGTGTTGCACGTTTTTTACATGAAGAAAATCTCATCCAGAAAAAATCCGTGTCTATCGAAACAAAAGCAGGCATTGTGGAAGCTAGCATTAAAAATTACGATGAAATAGAAATCAACATGGGTGTTCCTCGTATTAAAAAACCCTGCGAATTATCGATTCCATACCAACAATCAAAACTGACCATCACAGCATTATCGATAGGAAATCCGCATGCGATATTACAAGTGAATTCCGTTCAACAATGCCCCATCAAAGATATTGCGCCTCATATTGCCGCGCATTCTTTTTTTCCTGAAGGCGCTAATGTGGGGTTTATGGAAATTATCAGTAAAGATCATATTCGCTTACGTACTTTTGAACGCGGGGTTGGTGAAACCTATGCGTGCGGCAGTAATGCGTGTGCTGCTGTTGTAGCTGGCATTCAAAATGCATTGTTAGCCCATAAAGTAAAAGTAGAATTACCTTACGGACATTTATGGATAGAATGGGAAGGCGGCAAAGCACCTGTTTTTATGGCAGGCCCTGCCGCACGCGTATTTTCGGGCACACTTTTTCTGAACAACTAAATCGAACTGATAATACTAATCTTTTTGCTTTTTCCTTCTTTTTCTAAGATAACTCCGCTCTTACTAATAGAGAGCACTCTTTCACCATCTGCTAATACATCTCCTACAGCAACATTATAAAGTTTGCCCTGCGAACCTAAGACCGCAGTCCAACGATTAAATTGCATCGATACTGAAATAACAACATAAGTAATTTCTGCAGGCAGGGGCGGCACAGGTGTAACTGTTTCAGACATTCCAGGGGGATATCCGCCAGGCAGCTGTTGTCCAGCGAGTTTGCTTGCGTAAGCACCCGCGGGCACTTGCGGCGCTGCCGGTTGAGTCAGAAGATCACTCATATTTTTATCTGCAGTCGCAGTTGCTAATCGTGCAGCTGCAATCGCTTGATTGGTAACTGCGATTTCACGTTTTACTTTGAGCAACTGCAATTGATTGAGTGAATCTACATAATTTTTTTGCTGCTCTTGCTGCCCTTTTAATAATTCTGCAGCGCCGCTCATATTAAGCGGACTCACCATCGCCAATTGATCAGGTGAAGGAAGAGGCATCGCTGCACCTGATGAAACGCCTCCTGCAGCAGACGCACCTGGTGAAACGCCTCCTGCAGCAACAGACGCACCTGCAGCACCGCTAGGGCTAGTTGCAGACATTTGTCTTGGCGCAGAAGCGGGTGTTGGCGGCGGAGCGGTGCTTTCACCTCCTCCGCCAAATAATCCGACAATTTGCCAAATGACTATAATAAAAATAATAATGGTCGCAACCAAAATAACTTTTTGTTTAGTTGAACCTTGAGCAAATATACTATTTTTCAGTTTATCCATCGCCATAGTCTTAATTTCCTAATGCCGTAAGAACAATAGTACCTGATAACATTCCTTCATCTACTGTGATACTCACTTTCGATAATACTAAAGGCAGCCCGCGTAATTGGTCCGCCAAAAGATTTAATGTTTCCCCGCTCAAAGTTGCAAACGTAATGGTTAATTGTGCTTCAGAAAACCGCCCTCTTTCAAGCATCTGCCCCAAAGTAACGTTATTGCCCGGAGCCACTGTCGATAAACGATCAATTAATTCAGCTACCACTTGTTGCAAGGGATTGATAGTCGTAGGCATTGGCCTATTTATCAATGGAATGGTCAGCGACAAGTAAATCCCGTCTGATAAAACTTGTACTCCCGCATTATTTTGTGCTGCCCATTGGTATAATACGCTAGTCTTGACCCCTTGCGACAACATATTCACTGCTATACCGCCGCTGCTATAGTTAATCGTAACTGGCTGCCAACCAGGGATCGTATAAAGCGTTTTAATTTTAGCGGTTAATCCGCGAATTTCTCTATCTGGTGATGGAGATGTCAGTGTATTAATATAATATTGATAGGGATTCACTATTCCCACAATCACCTTTGGCAATTCTTTTCTATGAATAGAAACATACGTAAAACCCATCCAAATCAAAATCAGAGCAATCACCGTTAAAGCAATTTTTTTGACAGGAATAACGCCGATCCCTTGCGCTTTCAGCACAGCACCAACTAAACGAAGCTGAAAAGTTTTAAGGGTGGGCAAAATGGCAAATACAGGATCTGGCAAAATAGTAAAAGATTTCACTGAAGAGATATCGAGTGAAACTTTGCCATCTTCTGGATGTTCACTGATAGGAACATCACCGTGCACATAAATTTCGAAATGATTTTGCTGCGTTCTAAATACGACAAGCTCATCAGCAATGCTATCGACTGGAAAAGTACCATCCAGATAAACACTGCCCGCTTTCACAATCACTAAAATAGCTTCTGTTGTATTCGGAACTGCTTCGCAATAAATAAGATCGTTGGGTTTTTTGAAATAGTGCCAGATAGATTCGCCTAAGAGATAACCCGTATCCGGCGAAAATGCCGCTTCGTATTGATCGGCATTTTTTTTCTGCAGCGTAATATATTCGCCGTAATTGGCGCTGAGCAATAAAATTTCTTTTTTAAGAAGTGCCGGTTTTTTTGCGCTCAACACATCCCGGTAAGAAGGTATGACAAATCGTTCGCCATCTTCCCGAGTGATATAAGGCATAGTTAAGCATATCCATGCAAGATAATAGGTGTAATCAATACGACAGTTTCCGTATTGATTTGTTGTGCTGTTTTACCGCCCAGTGCTTGCGATTGGAATAATTGCTGCGCGCCTACCGTGTTACTCACTTCTCTGAATCCTGCCAATATTAAGGTATCGCCTGATCCAATTACACCACGTTGATTAAATTGTTTTTGCTGTATACGTGGAACTTGAATAGCGGAAGAAGACTGATTACTGGCACTCGCAGCCACACCATTCGAAGTAACCGTTTGAAGACCTAAGAAAGTCGACAAATCTGCATTGACTTGTAAATAAACTTTACCTCCCAGGATTTTCGGTAATACATATAATGTTAATCCTGTCACCACAGCCCCCGGAGTAATTTGCGACGTAACGCCAGGCGCAGTTGTCCCTGTTCCACCTGAAAATGCTGTTGTTTGTACACTCGCTAAATACCCTCGTTGATCCACAAGCCGAAGTTGTGACACTTGATTATTTTGGCACAATATTTGCGGTTGTGTTACCACCGATACTTTACCTTGCTGTTGTAAAGCGTTAATCAACGCAAGAATACCCGATGCAGTGCCTCCACCGCCATTGTCAGGAAAACTTCCACTCGTATTAAGCGTATGATTCAACCCCGCTTGTGTCATATTTAATGACAACCCGGTCGCACTGGATAAACTAATGGGAGCCCCATTATTAGAAACCAACTGATAATTACCATCATTAATGGCGTGCTGAACAACGTTCCAATTGATACCAAAGTTAAAATCACTTTCTAATATCACTTGTAATATTTCTATTTTGACGAGCACTTGCTTTGATAGGTTATTATTTAAGTTATTAATAAACCGGCCAATTAAAGAAACATTGGTCGGACGATCGCGCACTGTGACTGAAGTCGTTGCTTCTGACACGGTTACTTTGCCATCGGGCGATAATAGTTGCTTAATAGAGGTATCCAAATCTTTCCAAACGGAAAGTGTACCTTTCAAATTACTGTATTGAGACCCGGCACTATCATCAATGGTTCCAGTCACCGTTGTCGTAGCACCACCCGCACCGCCGCCTGCACCGCCACCGCCCGCGCCGCCAGCTCCTCCCGCTCCGCCGCCGGCTGTATTACCCATTAAGTAATCTGATGCGCCCGGCATAAAGGCAATATCAAATGTTTTAGTCACAAATGCTTGCCAATAAACATCGGCTCCATTGACGGAATACACATAACCGGTTTTTGCTGCCAATAAATCTAAGGCGCCTTTCACAGTGCCGCTATAATTAATAGCAACCATCGCCTTATCATCAAGGCCCGTTTGATAATGCGTTAATATATTTTTGCCGCCACCGCCCGCAATGGTTCTGCTGTAATAAGAAAAAGGCAATTGATCGCCGCGCAAAATAATACGATTTTTTAACCATACCGGTTGTCTTGCTAAACTGATCGGTGTTTTATCAACATAAAGCCCAGAATTAACGACGAGCGGCGGTGGTAATTTTGTGATGTTACGCATTTTAGCATGCGCTTCAGAATTACGCTGAGCCACATCAGCCACATTCCCTTCCGCTTGATTGTAAACAGATGAATTACACCCAGATAGACACATGAGCATTGATAAGCACAATACAATCATTCTCTGGCAAAGCATTATACCTTCCTCGTAGTAACAGTCATGATACGGTTAGACATATACATCTGTGCTTGCAATGGGAATGGCTGCAACAATTTTTCAATCACATTCGGTAAACTAGAACCGGTCACACGCCCATCAAAATTATAATCGTAAGGCACTTTCCAAATCACTTTCCAGTGATAGCGATCCATAATTCTTTCAATATTTTCTTTTAAGGAACCACTCACACTGATTGCATACACAGCAGCAGGCCTGCCTAAATACGCAAATTGATTGGGAAATGCGTTACTGCCATAGGTTGGAACAAATGCAGTATCACGTTGACTGCCCGCTTGAAAAAAAGGTTCACTTGGAATGGCGGCACCAGGTTGCGCAACTTGCCAACCGGCAAAAACAATTGCTGGCATCATGAGAAAAAAAGCACTTATTTGAGTCGCGAGATATTTCATTGCAATACTCCATTAAGCTATATGCTTATCTCAATATCCTGTCACCTATTCTAAACGAGTATAAGAGATTTATGAATACTTTGTAAGCGTTAGTTAAAATATTTATCAACACGCTTTATGCTCGTCTGTACTTGAAGCATAGGCGGTATAACGCATTACAAAAAATATCATCAGCGCCCAATAAAAAAGATAACTCAACGCAAAGCCCATGCTAGTCCCAATTAAACCAAAATAATGGACTAAAATAATTGTTACGATAGGATAAAAAAGAAGCAGAGACAATTCTGTAACAATTAATGTCTTCATCATCGCCTTTGCGATCAGCACATATGACAACAACCATGCACCAATTCTCGCCACATCCCCGATTAATTGGTATTTAAATAAAAACAGCATGGGAATAAATTGTTTGCTATATAACAACATAACCACTTCCCTTTTTAATATAAAAAGCACCATGGTAATACCGATGATGAATGGCAAAAGATATTGGTAACTGCGGATAATTTCTTTTTTTAACTCAGAAACAGAACAGATTTCGGCAAATCTAGGCAAAAAATAAACACCCAATGTCGCATCAATTAAAATAAAATAATTATTAGAAAGCTTCATCATCCCTTGCCAATAGCCCGCTTCTTCCCAAGAAAAAGTGCTGGCCACATAATTACGGACAATAATTTGCGACAAAGGGACTGCAAGCGTACTAATAATCGTAATAAAAGCATATTTCGTGAGCTTACCCAAACTATCAAGATCAATCCCGCCCACAAAAGAATGCAAGGTAAACCATTTGCATCGCACCACTAAACTGAGCGTAAAAAATAATACCACTGATTGATTGCATACCAGCGCAATTAATCCGCCGTACAATCCGTAATAAATAACAAGATAAGCAGTCATGACCAAACTTAAGAGTGTGTTGGCAATATTACAGCTCACTAGTTTTATAATTTCCCTTTCGCCATTTAAAATGGCCAGCAGAAAGCTGTTGAGTGAAAACAATATAATACTGACCGCACATAAAACGATCACTTTTTGATAAATAATAGATTGTAAAATGAGACGTGCTATTTCTGCGCTAAATAAAAGTAAAAAAATACCGAGCACTATTGAAACAAGCACACAAAAAAAAGCAGCGCTGCTTAAAATTCGAGATTTAACGGCTATATCGTGATTATATTCTGCTACATATTTAACAACGCCTTGCTGAATCAAACTTCCTGAAAAAGTGCGTACAATTTGTAAAAGATTTTGAAATTGTTCGGTAATGGCAAGCCCCACAGGGCCTGTATATAAAGCCACAATTTTAGAAATTGCAAAGGTCACAACCGTTTTAATGAGTACGGAGAGCCCTGTCCAAAAAGATGTTTTAATGAGTGTCATGTAAGAGGTTACTATTATTTCAAATAAAAATCTAACGTATTACGCAGGCCACTTTCCAAATTAATTTTTGGCGTCCAGCCTAAATATTTTTCTGCGCGCACAATGGAGGGCACACGCAATGAAACATCTTGATAACCCGCTCCATAGTATTGGTCTGCGGGGACATTGATAAATTTGGTCTTGGAAGCTTGATCCGAATATTGCGGATATTTTTTAATAAGATGTACCAACAATTCAGCAAGAGAACGGATAGAAATATTTTCGATTGGGTTTCCAATATTAAAAATTCTACCCAAAGCACAGTTATTTTTGTTTTCGATAATCTTCAGTAACGCACTCACACCATCATCAATATGCATAAAACACCGTTGCTGCGATCCACCGTTCACTAATGTAATATCTTCTCCACGCAAAATATTACCAATAAACTGTGTTAAGACACGCGAACCTCCGGGTTTAGAATTTAAAATGTTATCTTGTTTAGGGCCGTACCAATTAAAAGGGCGAAATAAGCTATATTGCAATTGGTCTTGTTTACCATACGCATAAATCACACGATCCAATAATTGTTTTGAAGTTGAATAAATCCAACGCTCTTTATGAATCGGCCCCGTGACTAAATGACTTTTTTCCTCATCAAACTCCCCATCAGTACACATACCGTATACTTCAGAAGTTGAGGGAAAAATAATTCGTTTTTTTTGTCGGACACATTCACGAATAATTTCTAGATTTGCCTCAAAATCCAATTCAAATACTCGCAATGGATTTTGCACATACACCGCGGGTGTGGCAATGGCTACCAACGGTAAAATGACGTCACAATGATTGATCTGTTCTTTCACCCAATTTTTTTGAACAGTAATATCGCCTTTCTGGAAGTGAAAACGTTCGTGTTGTAAACAAGTAGAAATTTTATCAGCTTCTATATCCATTCCAAAAATATGCCAATCAGTTTTAGTTAATATGGCTTCACTTAAATGACTGCCAATAAATCCATTAACACCTAAAATTAAAATATTCATTTTGAAAAACCTTTAGTAAAAAATCGAAATACTATATTTTTTATCCCGCGTAATGGGATAAATAAAAAATTATTCTTTATAAAAATAATCCCGGGTCGAGACCATAAATAAAAATTCATTAAAAATAACATGATGCTGGAACCCATCTGTAACGGATAGGTTTTCACTCCAGGACACATCACGATTTTTCCAGAAAATCTTTTTTTAAATTTATCATTACCGCTGTTTGTCGTTGATATTCCTTCTAAATCATATTTTTTACAATTCATACTTAATGCCCATTCGATTACCCCCCATTGAAGCGCTTCGCCAATACAAAGATGCGAAAATTTTCGATTCACAGCCCCCCACAGATAATGAATATTTTCGCCAGAACGCATTAAAAATGCACCGCCGCATATATGGCCCTCATGTCGGGCCACAAATAAACATGACTCAACTTGTCCTGGGTTTTTTTCGGAAAATAAGTATGCCATCAATTGGCCTGCATTACCTAAATTAAATCCCTTGGTCTCACTGATTGATACACAAGCAGCATAAAATGCATTAAAATCATCCACAGAATCCGTTTTTTCTACGATAACTCCTAGTTTCTTTGCGCGTCTTATATCATATCGGCATTGTTTATGCAGATTTTTCCAAAGCTCTTCTTTTTGCAGAGTTAAATCGATCCAGATCGTGTAAAAAACAGAATTTAATATTTTTTTGAATTCAATTTTTTCCCAAGGATTTGTAGCACAAAAAATAAAACCCCTCTTTTTTAATTTAGACAGAAATGCTTTTCTCAAAACAACCTCATCATTTTTGTCAACAACAACCGGTCCTTTAGGTGCCCAGGCAATTTTCAAAAATTTAAAAATTCGCTTTTCCTCAAAACGAACCAAAAAAACGGGAAGCTCATTTTTGAAAACTGCCCAACGATGATCCTTCACGCCACAGGATGCTTTTTTTGAATCACCCCACTTAGCCGACTGTAGGGGATGACCATTTAATTGCGACAGAAGATTATCCCAATTTTGTGGCGATACATTTTCATCCCATTTAAAATTGATATTTTCCGTCATAAGCCGCCTATTGCTATGCCACCAATTGAAATGCGCCGTTACGCATACATCGCATTGCACAAAACATCATCGCCAATAACCATAAGGTACTGTTCAGGGCAAACCCCATCGAAGTACCAATCAATCCAAAATAATGAACAAAAATCATGGTCAATATAATATAAGATAAATTAAAAATCACTTCAGCAACCACCAAGATCTTTACCATAGCTCTTGCTGCCATGATATTTATTAAGAACCAAGCGCATATCTTGGTTATATCACCAATTATTTGATATTTAAATAAAATTAACATCGGAAAAAATTTTTCACTGTACATGGCGATCACAATTTGTTTTTTGAGTAAAAAAACTAAAACTAACCCCATAAAAACAATGGGGATAATTAATCGATAACAAGCCATAATTTCTGATTTGAATTCAGAATATTTTTTAATACTCGAAATTTTAGGAAGAAAATAAACATTAACCATGACTTCCATTAAAATCAAATATGCCTCTGATAATCGCATAATTGCTTGCCAATAACCCGCGTCTTGCCATGAAAGTGCGTGAACGATATATTTTCGCAAAATGACTAATGTGATAGGAGTGATAATGATAGGAGCAAAAGATATTCCAGCATATTTTATTAAAAGATAAATACTATTTTTGTCTATACCTTGAATAAAAAAATTGATTTTAAACCATTGACTTTTGACAACAAAATATAAAGTCAACAATAGAACAATCGATTGATTTAACACAAACCCAATTAATCCTCCCTGGACGCCGTGATGAATCACTAAATAAACAGTAATGATAAAAATAAGTATGGTATTTGCTATATTACAACTGACGTATTTTTTGATCTCCAGCTCCCCATTAAGTACGGAAAGTAACAAACCATTTAATGTAAACAACGTAATACTCAGCCCCAATATTTTTATCGTATTTTTATACTCTTCAGAAGAAAAAATTTTTTCTGAAATTTCCGAACTAAAAAAAAATAAGATAAAAGTTACGATAATAGAAATGATAATATAAGCAATAAAAGCACTGCTGACTATGCGTGATTTGTTATTTTCATCATGTTTATATTCTGAAACATATTTAATAACGCCCTGATTAAAACTAGAAGAAAAAGAGCGGCAAATTTGAATAAAATTCTGAAACTGCTCGATCGCTGCAAGCCCGCTCGGTCCTGTATAAACAGCAATAATTTTCCACATTATATAGGAGGAAATGGCTTTGATAAGAGTGGAAAAACCAGTCCACAATGTTGTTTTAAACAACGTCATATTTAATTTCTCTTTCAAGAACACTTGATTTCTTCGGTAACTCAGATGGGGAATTCTTTGAAAAAATTTGACTTGCCAAAAATGCTGCTAAGCAATAAAGAATAAATTGGGAATAGCAGAAATAAGGAGGCAAATCTGGATTGCACAGTGCTATGATAGCCGCATTTAAAAAAGTAATGATGGTAGCAATGGCTACAAATAATGAAGAAAAATCAGGTTCCATTATTTTATTTTTTGTCATTTTAAAAAACCATGATAGCAATAGAATAAAGAAAAATAAAAAACCAGGGATTCCACCCATACATTCTATAAACTTCCATAAAAAAAATAATATGTTTCTTTCTGACTCATAAAAAATCAGGGTCTTTCCGATATCTATAGCAAGCACGTTTGATTCTAATTTCGAATGAAAGGTTTCATTCTTAGCCTGCAGGATATTCTCAATCATTTCTTGAATTGCCAGAAAATTTCTTCTATAGGATTGATAGGCATATTCAAAGTAAAGTGGTTTTAGTGTAATTATCAAAGAAGCATCTCTATTTAAATGTTGCGCATCCCGTTGATTTATCATCTGTTGTACATACGCCTTCTCGATTGGATCTTTAAAATAATGAGCAGCATTGCTATCTGCCAAATAAATACCTTGAACTAATGTCAATATACCCGCATAAGGGGCACTTGAAAAAAAACCGTGCTTAAAATAATGATAGCCGTGATCAATAAGGATGGTAACACCCGCGGAACCGAACAGAATAGCCGCTCCAAGAATTAACGCCTTGAAGGGCACGTGCTGCCAAAGATACCACAAACAGAGTAGTCCAAAAATTATATAAAAATAATAAAATTGTAATCGCACTAATATCAAAATACTCACTAAAAACGATAGATAAGATATTTTTTTTAGATTAAATTTTTGAAAGCATTCAATCAATAAAAAGAAAACAAAAACAAAAAGCGGAAAAGAAAGACCTTCAGATTGAATAAATGCTATTTGATAATGGAAAGAAATTGTTATTAGAACCCATAAGAAAACAAGAAAAATGGAAAAATCAAAAATTTTCAAATTCTTTCTCAACCAATAGCGCGCGTACAGCAAGGCAATAAATAATAAAATACCCTGCACCCACATAATAAGGGTAAATTGATAAATACCTCCCCATCGAAATAACAGAATAAATAATGGATAAAATAAAGGCCTTGATTCAGAAAAATAAATATAGCTTGGAGTATCGTATCCTACATTCGGTTTATGAGTGCATAAGAAAAAAATAATTAAAACACCCAACATAAAATAAGGAGATTCTTTCAAGATTTTTTTTATTAGCACAAAATTTTCCTAGTCTCGTTAACTCTTGTAACTTGAATGCGCTCCCACCTCAGTGATAGCTAAAAATTGATGCATTTGGCCAAATAATTTATTGATTCCTTTCTGTTTTAAATGTACATCATCTATAAAATCACTTGAATTTAAATTTAATATAAATGGATTGTAAGAACCAACTATTTGAATGTGATATTTAGTAGAAATAGAATGAAAATATTTTTCAACAACATTAAAAGTGTTGTATTTTTTATTTCTTTCTATTTCAGAATAAGCTGACGACTCATAAGGGGGTAAATAAAAAACGACCTCCACATGTTGCTTCAATAAATAATCTATAAATTTCTCGAAAAACTTCATTTTATTTTTATTTAACTCCAACGAGCTAGCCGGAAGTTGATGCATTTTCATAACCCCAACATAATCCGCATGATCCGGAGAAGAGGATTCATCTATTTCTGCAGTCAATCTTGTTCCGTCAGGAAGATGAAGATGGCAGAAAGAAAAACTACTCATTTGGTCAGCATTTGGATTTATTATAATTCTATTGGTATCAAACGATTTATAAAAATATAATAATATGATTTTTTTGATTGAATCATTAAGATAATAAAGAGAAAGTAATTGTGTATTTTTTTCTAAAAACCCGCTGACAATTTGATAATATCGAAAATTATTTTTTGGCGATGCAAAAAATAATTCTCTCGCATGATTATATTCAGAGAGAAATGCTGTTTTCCACAACGTTCCTTCGCTCCCACTGACAATCCATGGATCTAATCCGATAAATATTTTTTTAGGTTTCCATCCCCTTTTCTGATAAAGATAATAAATGACAATGTCATCTTCTAAATCAGCTGAATCTACACTTCCATTAAAAAAACTTTTATTGTTGAATAATTCTTTTCTAAAAGATATGGTACGACTGGAACCAAGCACCAATATTTCTACAGGTTTTACCATTCTATTAATCAATATTTTTTTAACATTTCTATCATTATAATTCGTGCAGACGAGCACTTTATCTTGGCTCAATAAAGCATTCGCTAATTTATTTTCCACATAACGAGAACGAAAAAAATAACAGCCGCCATCGCCATAGTAATTAATTAAAATTATAGCCATTAATAAAATAGCTATTAAGATCAAAAAAATAATTAAATTTTTATAGTATATTTTTCTCATGTAAATTAATTCTTTTAAAATTGAAAATATAAAAAGGTACTTGATGATTGAATACAAAGAATATCAATCACAAAAATAATAGAAATAATAACATCCCATAAAAAATTTGGCTTCCATACAAGTATGGATAAATAATAAGATTCCTTCGGAATGGACAATGCTACTTTAATCCGTGATAATAACTGGTAAGTATTGGGTAAAAACCCAATCATTACAAAGGAAATCGCGATTACAGTAAATATTTTTTCTACGGAAAAAAATCTAAGTGCATTAAGAAAACACCAGGAAAATGGATCAGTAAAAATATTTAAGAACATAGCATGCAGAATTTGAAAAGCAACTGTAAAATCTGGGGCCCGAAAGAAAACCCAAGCAATCACAATAGCAACAAATGTTATTAATTTCGATGTATGGTGTACTATATATCCGCCATGATTTGATATTTTTAAAACTTTCTTCAGAGAAATCCACCCGTGATTGATACATAAATACAACCCATGTAAGCAGCCCCACGTGATAAAAGTCCAGCTTGCCCCATGCCATAATCCTCCTAAAATCATAGTAATCATCAAATTAATATATCTACGGACAGGGCCTTTACGATTCCCTCCTAGCGGAATATATAAATAATTACGTAAGAACCTTGAGAGCGTCATGTTCCAACGACGCCAAAATTCTATGATATTTGCAGACTTGTAAGGCGAATAAAAATTGATAGGTAATTTAATACCTAATAATAAAGACAACCCTACAGCCATATCAGAATACCCAGAAAAATCAAAATAAAGTTCAAAAGTATAAGCCAGCGCCCCTATCCAAGCATCCGTTGTCGATATAAAGGATGAATGAATATCAAAGACAGGCGTCACCAGTCGCGCCAAATAATCAGCGATGATCACTTTTTTAAATAACCCGATGGCAAAGATCGTTAATCCTACTAAAAGATTTCGATGATTCACCTTGAATATAGTGGATTTTTCAAATTGCGGCATAACCTCCATATGATGAATAATAGGACCCGCGATAAGATGAGGAAAGTAACTGACAAATAAAGCATAATTTAAAAATTTGTATTCCTGAACTAACCCGCGATAACTATCTACCAAAAAAGCAATTTGCGTGAATGTAAAAAAAGAAATTCCTAAAGGCAGGGTAATATTGAATAAGTTTATTTGATGATGGATTAATGAATTTATATTTTGAATAAAAAAATTCATGTATTTAAAATATCCAAGAAGGCCAAGATTAAAAATAAGCCCTAAATGTAAAAAATATTTTTTTATTTTGGCAGCGGATATTTTAATGATATTTTTCGAAATAAAAAAATTGACGCCTATTGAAAAAAACAAAATAATTCCATAGTGGTAATTGTACCAACTATAAAAAATGAACGAAGCAATCAGTAACACACTTAATGCCCATTGTCGATTCCATTTGGCGGCGAAAAAAAACAATAAAAGCGTGACGGGTAAAAATAAAAAAATAAAAAAATAGCTATTAAACAGCATTGAAAACACCCACACAATGACGATTAAAAATTTTGCTCGCCAACAACGCGGCCAAACAATAAAACATAAATTGAGAATAGCAGAAATATACAGGCACGTCAGGATTACAAAGCGCGATCACAAAAGCGTTGCAAAAAGTAAGCAGCGCAACAATCGTTACAAACAAAGTAGATAAATTGGGTTCACGAACATTATCTTTAATCATTTTTAATATTGATGTCAGTAGTAAAATTAGGAAAAATAAAAAGAGAGGAATCCCTCCCATACACTCCACAAATTTCCAAATTAAAAATAGTAAATTCTTTTTAGGTTCATGTAAAATCAAAACTTTGTTAATATCTGTTGCAATGATATTCGATTGAAAATTTATTTCTCTTCCCAGTTTTTTTTCAATACTCGCATTTAATGTATTATCAATAATGTCTTGCATTGCTAAATAATTTCTAGCATAAGATTGATAGGCATATTCAAAATAGGAGGGCTTCAAACCACTTAATAAAACAGCATCTTTATTTAAACCCTGCGCATCGCGTTGTTTTAACATTTCTTGAACATATTTTTTTTCAGTTGTATCTTGAAAATAATTCGCAGCATGACTATCCGTTAAATACAAAGTTTGAACCAAAATCATTAAACTCGCATAAGGAGGAGAGCCAAAAAAACCGTGTTTAACATAATGGTAAATATGATCAATTAGGGTAGTTGTGGTTATTGAACCCGCCAAAATGACTATGGCAAGAACGCGCTGCTTGATAGGGATACGCTGCCAGAAATACCATACGCATAACAATAAAAACATCCCGTACAAATAATAAAATTGCAAACGAGTCAATACTAAAAAACCTGTTAATAAAGCCAAGTAAAAAAGTTTTTTAATATTAAATTGATAAAAACATTCAATCAGTAAAAAAAAAATCCAGATAAAGAGAGGGAAAGCAAGGCCCTCAGACTGAATAAACCAAATTTGATAATGCAAAGAAATCGTGATGATGATTAATAAACAGATGAGAAAAACAGAAAAATCTGAGATTTGTAGATTTTTTCGCAGCCAATAACGCGCATAAAGCAAGGATGAGAACAGTAAAACGCCTTGTATCCACATAATCAACGCAAATTGATAACTCCCTGCCCAGTGAAACAACCAAATAAATATTGGATAAAGCGGTGGTCTTGCCGCTCCAAAAAGAATATAGGAAGGATCAATATCATATTCCACATTCGGTGAGTGCGTGCAGAGAAAAAAAATAATTAAACCAAAAAGCATAAGATAAGGAGTTTCATTTAACCATTTTTTTATAACCATATTTTAAACCTTAAAAAAACGTTAGCTCCCTAAAATGTACGCCTAAATTTTCTGTTTCAGAAAAATCAATAGCAGAATCCGCGTATTGCAATCCCAGCAGACTATCACTTCTCAAACCGATTGGTAATCCAAAAAATTCTATTGTTTTTAACATGAAATAAATTGCATAAAAAGGAATAGGAAATGCTAACACGTGTTTTTGTCTTTTTATTGCCAAATATTGCACCAACTGTTTAAAAGTAATTGCACATTCTGTCGCTGCAGCAATAGGACGTTTTATCACAGACTGCTTCATAGACAATGTAAAAATTAATTGCACCAAATCTTCCAGCAAACAAGGATAAAGTTTTTGCTTCCCTCGACCAATTAAGGGCACAACAGGAAATTTTCCTACAAAATTATCCATTGCTGAAGTAATTCCTTTCAACGGTGAATGAAATATTAGCCCCGGACGAATAATACTCATATTTAAATTTTCTCGCATTAACAGTTGTTCCAGTTGATATTTAGTACGTCCATATAATGAACGTGCGTCTGGATGAGCTGAAAGTGTTGAAATAAAAATAGCGTATTTTACGCGATCAATTTTTGCTTGCCGAAATAATTGTTGCGAGCCCGCCACGTTGGTAGACTCATATTTTTTTACTGTCGTATCAAAAAAATAGGCAGCATGAATCAATACATCAATCCCTTGTAAGGATGAAATTTTCTGAGGCTCCGCTAAATCAAAAAACTTATAGTATGTTTTGTCTTTCGCTTTTTCGGAAGAGCGTACAAGCTCATAAACGATGTGACCGCAATTGCGTAAGTACTCTGTTAAAAAAGCACCGACCTGCCCATTTGCGCCAGTGATTGCAAAAATTAATGGATCCATACAGGATGCTCCTTTCCAATTTAATCAGCGTTAACCCAATATTACATTTTTTTATCAATCGCCTGTTTTAATAAATCTGCGAGCAATCCAAAAGACAATATGACTAAGCTCGATAACGCGGATCCAATACCAAAAGAAACCAACGTTTTCCAATGTGTAAAGATTCCAAATACGAAAAACCAAAATGATAAAATGATGCAAAGCCCTGCAAATAACATAAAAAGTTTTAATGGATTATAATAATTGATTGCCTGCAAAATATATTGCATTGTCCTTAAAGAATCTTTCAGTAATTTTACCTTCGTTTTACCTTGTCTTTTATGATATGGGATATCAACATACTTAACAAATTTACCCGACATCATAAACGCCAAGGTCATTGAAGTCGTAAAACTAAACGTATCACAAAGCCGCGGCAACATTGGCATTAATTCGGATCTTCTAAACACACGAAGTCCAGAATTAATATCAGGTATTTTTCGTTCAGCACTAAATTCGACAATGAAACGTAAAACACGGCGTAATGGCGCCTTCAATACTGATTCTTGATAATATTTACCTGTTCTGGCGCCAACCACCATGTCGAAACCCTTGGCATATTCCTTAAGCAGAGCGGGTACCATGGCAAATGGATAGGTACAATCTGCATCTGTGATGACAATCGTGTCATATTGCGCTGCTTTAATACCATCTTTGAGGGAGCGGCCATACCCCATGTTGTGCGGATGAGTGATCATAACAACCCCGAGTGTTCGTAATTTTTCTTCTGTATGATCAGTAGAACCATCATTGACTGCGATAATTTCATAAGCATGAATATGTGCTTCTTCACAAATGTTTCTAATCTCAGTAATCGTGTCAGTGATAGCTCCCTCTTCATTGTAAATCGGGATGACAATCGATATTGGCAAATTCAACTCACTACTCCTTTCAGATAACTTTGGCACCAAAGTCCTAAACACAATAAATTAAATAAGCGATGGCCATGGTCACACACCCCTTTTCGATGTTCAACCCACATTTTTTCAATCGCCGTTTTGTTGAACCATTGACTTAAATAAGTGCCCGTTGTCACCTCGTAAGCAATGTCAAAAAGTTCATGCGATAACCAAGAAGAAACGGGGCTATTAAAACCTCTTTTAGGTTGCCTGAAGACATGTGGAGGCAATCGCCTTGTAGACTTATTTTTTAAAATACGTTTCCCATTTTTTTTCTGTATTTTGTAATCCACTGGAATTTTAGCCGCAAACTCAACTAAACGATGATCTAGAAAAGGCGCACGCACTTCTAAGGAATGTGCCATGGATGCACGATCTACTTTCACTAAAATATCATCGACTAGCCAAGTCTTCATATCAACATACATGGCTTGATCAAGATAATGACAGCCTGAAACATCCTGAAACCATCGAAGTGATTCTTCTTTCGTACTATGCATTGATAATGCAGTATAGTCAGAATGAAATAAAGATTTTTTTTGGTCTGCACTAAAAATTTCTCGCCAGCTCAAATGGGCATTTTGACTATCTAAAAGGCTGCCGCACAAAAATTGTTTAGCTTTGTAATCAAAACTGACTTTATTAAACGAGGCAGATAAAAGCTTGCTTAATTTAATTAACATTTTTCTAAATGAAGCGGGTAAATACTGCATAAATTGATGATAGCGATCAGCCTGATAAGTGATATACCCCCCAAATAATTCATCGCCTCCATCTCCTGATAAACTGACTGTTACTTTCTCTCTTGCAAACGCACATAAAAGATAGGTGGGAATTAATGATGTATCTGCAAAAGGTTCATCAAATGCATAAATGAGCTTTGGCAATAAAGTAGAAAAATCAGGAACAATTGTCCTTGTTTGATGATTCACTTTTAAATAACGAGCCGTCTTTTGACTCAACGCAAGTTCGCTGTAAGATTTCTCAGGAAACCCTATGCTATAAGTGTTGACTTGATCGGATTGATAGCGGCACATCTCGCTCACAATGGTTGCAGAATCAATACCGCCTGATAAAAAAGCACCTAAGGGAACATCCGCTATTAATTTATCTTTTATGACTTCCGCTAGTAATATTTCTAATTGTTCTTGGGCTTTTGCAAAACTAATCGTCAATTTTTGATGAAAACATTCTGCGAGAGACCAGTATTCTCTAACTTTATATTGGTGCGTTTTCAAATCATATTGGAGATAAGAAGCAGGAGGTAATTTATAAACTCCTTGAAAAATAGCATCCGCAGTAGAGGTATAGTTAAAACTAAGATAATGATTCAAAGCAGTCATGGATAAAGTTCGCTCCACCCATGGGTATTGAATCAAACCTTTTAATTCAGATGCAAACACTAATCCTTTTTGGAAGCTTCCATCAATAGGCGCATAATACAAGGGCTTTTCACCCATTCGATCACGAGCCAAATAGAGCTGGCATTCCTGTTTGTCCCACACAGCAAAAGCAAACATGCCCACAAAACGCGCGAGCGATGAAATTCCCCATTCTGCAAAAGCCTCAATTAATACTTCGCTATCAGATTCTGTGCGGAATAAGTGTCCTAAAGAAACGAGCTCTCGCCGTAAAGCTTGATAATTATAAATTTCACCATTAAAAGTTAAACAGTACCGCGATGTAGTATCCCACATCGGTTGTTTAGCACGTTCACTAAGATCAATAATAGAAAGGCGATTATGGCCAAAACAACCTTCATTTGCTAAAACTTCTATCTGAGTGCCATCAGGCCCGCGTTTTGTCATCGCAGATAAAATAGGAATTAAAAAATCTCTGCGCTGATAAGCTGCAATCTGGCTAATTATTCCAGAGATAGCACACATGAGTGAAAATCCCTAGGCAAAAACAACGTTATAATAGTGTTGGTACCATTTGACAAACTTTGCAATGCCCGTCTCGATAGGTGTATGCGGCAAAGCACCAATTAAATTTTCCAGAGCACTGACATCTGCGTATGTATTAGGTACATCACCCGCTTGCATAGGCATCATTTCCAAGCGCGCTTTTTTATTTAAACATTTTTCTAATACAGCAATATATTGTTTAAGCTTAACCGGTTGGTGATTGCCAATATTATAAATTCGATAAGGAGCGCTGTGGCTAATAGCAGGATGAGAAGCTGATAAAACATCTGCTTTTTGTGGTACTTGATCAATGACTTTTACAATGCCCGCAACAATATCATCAACGTACGTAAAATCTCTCATCATATTGCCCTGATTAAATACTGGAATGGGTTTATCTTCTAAGATATTACGCGTGAAACTAAATAACGCCATATCCGGCCGGCCCCAAGGGCCATACACAGTAAAAAAACGCAGCCCTGTACAAGGTAAGGAAGAGTGCGCATAACTATGCGCCAATAACTCGTTGGCCCTTTTAGTCGCCGCATACAAAGAAAGCGGATGATCTACTGAATCCTGCTCAGAAAAAGGTAATTTCAAATTAGCGCCATACACAGAACTTGATGAAGCATAGACAAAATGTTTGATGGATGCTTGGTAGGATGACTCTAAAATATTGGCAAAACCTACTAAATTAGAATCAATATAAACAGCCGGGTTTTGTAAAGAATAGCGAACACCTGCTTGTGCAGCCAAGTGAATAACCACATCAAATTGATACTGTAAAAAAAGATCTGATACCGCCTTACGATCAACAATATCCATACGTTTAAAACTAAATTTTGGATGAGAACTATATTGTGCTAAACGATCCTTTTTAAGCTGAACATCGTAATAATGATTGAGATTATCTATACCAACCACCGTTTTTCCTTCCGCTAATAATTGTAATGTGACTGCGGAACCAATAAACCCTGCGGCTCCTGTAATTAAAATAGGCAAGATGCATCTCCTTATACATTGACATAAAACTTAACCTACATCCTTTGCGGGTGTATACAGTTATACTCTTGAGATATTTATACGTTGTTTTAACTGAAAATTAAAGATTGCATAGACATTATCTATTTATTAATATCGAGATAAAATTGTATATCCATTTTATATTGAGATGAGCAACAAAATGAAAAATATTCTTTTGGGATGCTTGTTGTGTGCTAGTATCTTTCTTGCGGGCGAATTTTTTCTACGACATCACGGCATCCAACTGCCATTAGAAACTACGATTCACTATCGTCCGGAAATATCTGCAACGGGCCATCTACTGAATCCAAATAAAGGTATCATACGATCATCTTCACAGTTTCATATTCAATATCATTTTTATCCGCCTCACTTAAGAGATACGCCGGTTAATCATGATGCTATCTCTATTTTGGTACTGGGAGATTCATTTACCTTTGGCTGGTTGCTACCTTCTGAAAAAACATTTATTTATGAATTACAAACCAAAGTCGATCATGCGTTTGGCAAAAATAAATATCAGTTTTTAAATGCAGCAACACCCGGCTGGGGAACCACTGATCAACTTGCTTACTTGAAGGATTATGGCAGTGAACTATCTCCCCAATTTGTTTTAGTATTCTTAAATATTGAAGATATCGGTCGAAGCATTTGGCAAGATATTTATAAATTACCTGACTCAGATTCACTCCCACTAATCAACAACGCACGCCCGATGAAAACGTTGCTCAGATCTGTTTTCTATAATGGTTGGATATACGAACACTCCGTATTGCTGCAATTTTCACACGATTTTTTGCATAAAGAATATCTAAAATATATGAATGTTTCTCGAACCAATGAATTAATATTTCGCGATGTATTTGTCACAAACTATGGGGAAGGTTTATTTCGTCAGATGAATGAATGGTGCAAGGAACATCATGCGACACTGCTTGTCGTGACTACCGGATTTAATGCTTTTTATCCCAATGGACTTCACGATCCCACGCGGACTTTTCTAACAAAAGCACCTTCATTTTTTAATAAAGAAGGCATTCGTTATTATGATATAGCGCCTCTGCTTAAAAAAACTCGTCAAAAAGAAAATGATTTAATTGGAGAAGACGAACACCCCAACCCCCTTGGCGCGCATATCATTGCAGAAAGCAGTTGGCCTTGGCTGAAACAGCAAATTGCAGCCTCCCCAGAACATCCCGCTTAACGCGAACCCAGCATATTTGAAAGTCTATTTTTTATGATATCCATAGCCATGGAAACCGAAGAATCTCCCTGCACACAAGATGCTTTTTCACGTACTTTCTGAACAGCAGAAATAAGCTCTTCCGCCTGATTAATGAGAAAAACCTTTTCCTGCCTATGCAAAACATCCGCAAAATGTACCTGATGATCATTCACAACTTCGTCAAATTTTGCCATGCGCGGCATCACAATAGGACATTTACCCGTTTTAATGGCGTGCATAACACTACCTGCACCCGCATGCAAAATAACAATTTCAGCCTCCATCATATATTTCTTAAAATGATCCATATTCACAAAATCAACAACAGAACATTGATTCGAGACAAACGGTGTGTGGCCGCTTTGTACTAAAATAGGTTTTGGCAGACAATGCGCATTTTTATCAACCATGTTAAGCAAACGTGAAAAAAATTGCTTGCCATTTCCGATTGAAACAAACGTTTTATAAGAGGGTTCCAATATATTCTCCTTTGGGAAAATATTTTTTAAGATCAGGCCATTGATAATAAAAAAAATCAGCCAGCCAATACATAATTTTTCCCGTCAGCGTAGGTTTTTCTATACTGGTAAAGGTTTCTATGTAAATTGTTTTAATACCAAATAAAAATCGTCCAACTAAAGAAAAAGGCACGATGGGCCCCGCTCCTGTACTCATGAGTACATCCGGACGTTCTTTTCTAATGATTTGAAAAGCTTCCCATAAATTTTTAAAAAATTTAATATCTCTTTCTGAATGAGTGATAAAATAAGTTTTATCTTTCATATCGCTCGCTAATAATGCCTTATCATTTAATACATAAAAATAATCATAAAAAGAATAAATTGATAACAACATTCTAATTTCTGTCAAATGCCCGCCACAAGAAGATACGATACAAATTTTTTTATTTTTCGACATTTTATTTTTCCATGATCATATGAATATTATATATCATTTGTTTTGCTGTTTTTTTCCAACAAAATTGTTTTGCTCTTTCTAAACTATTTTTAGAAAATAAAGAATATTGATCGCTATCATTCATGAAATATTTTATTTTTTCTGCTAACTGAGAGGCATCTCCAGGGGGGAAAAAAATCCCTGCATCACCGCTTATTTCCCGGTTGCTTTCAGTATCTGAAGCAACAATCGGCAATCCCATGGCCATGGCTTCTACCAAAGTAAAACCAAACGATTCACACCAAGAAGGAAAAATAAACATATGCAATGATTCATATAATTTTTTTATTTTGTCAGGATTGGAAATATCGCCATGATTTTCTACATTATCTTCTATTCCTAGTTGACGAATTTTTTTCATTAATAATAAAAATTCATCGCTTTTTTGTTCTAAAGTTAATATTAACTTCACGTGAAAACCAGATCTTTTTAAAAGATGAATGGCTTCAATTGCCGTATCAAAATCTTTTTGCACACCAAATTTAGTAATATATCCGATACGCCATTCCATATTCGAAGGAAAAGATAACGATACTGGGCAATCATTTTTTAAAAGCCCTGTTCCATGCGGAACCACAAAAAGCCTGTCGCTTGCTATCAATAATTTATCCTTTATTTTTTTGGCAAGAGCGGTCGTTTGCACTGTCACCATGGTTGCTTTATGAATAGATTGATATGCCCAGCGATTTTTTTGTTTCCACAACAAAAGATATTTTAGTTTTTTGGCCCATTTCAAATAAAGTTTGCTGAATTTATCTGAAAAATATCCTGCATGCTGCACAAGAAGCAAAGAATGACATGCTAATTTACGCTTTGGCAAAAAATTAGTTTGTGAAAAAAACAAATCTATTTTAAATTGACGAATTAATCGAGGCACAACCCATTCATACCAATAAAAAAGATGCAAAGGTGATTTATTTGCCCAAGAGAAAGGGATGCCCGTCACATTCGGCATCAAATCCAGTTTACTTAAAGTAGCAGGTGATGCCGCAACATACCAACTAATCGCTGGCTGAAGTAAAGCCATTTCCAGAACTAAATTTTTCAATACGACTAGACCGCCGCCCTCGCTAACGGAAATTGCATTAATCAATACCTTCACACTAAAGCCCTTTTAATTTGTGAATTAATCCAAGATAATCCCACTTTCCTTGCACAATCTGTTTAAAATCATCCAAGGAATATTCATTAGCAATATTCATCCTAGGCAAAGCAAATAAATCAGAATATCGGCCGATATTTTTATGCACAACAGAAACCGCATAATGATACCCCACTGTTTTAACCACTTCTTTCACGCGTGCTGAATAACGGCCCCACGGATAAGAAAAGTGCAAGCAATTTGTATTCAAATGGGTTTCAATATGCTGTTTAGATAATGTTAATTCTTGAAGTGTTACGTCGCGATCCATGCGTGCAAAATTATAATGATTAACGCCATGTGACCCGACCTCCCATCCCCTATTCTTTAAATCCCTCACTTCTTGCCAAGTCAAAAACCATTCTTTGGGGTAATGTCCTAATTCCGCAACCGATGCCTTTCGATGATGCTCATCTTCCCCGATCCAGCCTGTATTAAGATATACCATTGGCCGTATTTTTTTTGTCGCGCAAAGAGGTGCCACCTGATCATACAAAGTCTGATAACCATCATCAAATGTCAAAGCAACTTGTATAAGGTTAGATGATTTTGATTTAAGAAGATCTGTTAAAGATAGCACTTCATAATGATCAGTCAGCCAACTGATTTGATCATAAAAACATTGTGTTGGCATTCCCCAAGATGTATTGCCTATTGAATGATACAATAAAATAATTTTTCTGTTTTTAAATTTTTCCGGCCAAACACTGGCTATTTTTCGCTTAACCTGAAGGAGGGTCATAAGAATGCACGCTAGGTAGTGATAGTCTTGCCCAGTATTTTCATGCTAATGCGCAATATCGTTATAAAACCAAAACTCGTCGCCAATAAAAAAGGCCCGGCAAAACTTAGACGAGATGCATGCAGCACTCTAGCACCAAAAACAGCATACGTTATTAATATCGGTATCTCAACATATCGCTGAAATGCGAATATTTGTGACGCACAACTTAAAAAATAACATAACAGCATAATTGTTTCTATTGGATAATAACGTAAAAAAATAGCATGAAAAATCATATTCAATAAAGAAAACATTCCAAGAAAACTCAAAAATAAAATTATCCAGGAATGCTGGTGATAAGAAGGAGTAATCCCCGCAATACGCCAAATAACAGATCCGCCACGACCCGCATCAAAATCAGGAGTGGAAAAAGTTGATGCCCACAAAATAAACGAAAATAATGCGGCCAACGCCCATAATAGTAAAAAATAATTTTTATAATAGCGGCGGTCCGCACAAAAAATAGGTAAATACGCGATTGCCAACACACCTAACATTGAAAATTCATGCAGTATACCGCTTAAACTGATACCTACAAATTTATTAATATCTTGTGAATAACCAGGAGTTAATCCATGCCATTGCCACACAAATAACGCCATTGTTATAGTTGACACCAGCGTAACGCACGCTGCAAATTTAAGCGCCTGTTTTTTTTCATCGGCAACCACTCCTGCTAACCAAAATGCAGCGATAACAGGAAAATAAATTTGGCGGCACATAATCATGCAAAATGCAACCAGGCCGCCCGCCCATGGAGGGCCTTTTGTTAAAAAAAGCAGAATGAGTAATGAATAAAAAAACGCAGCAATATCGTCGGTATTGATCCAAATTGCAGCCGCCAATACATAATAAGAAAAAGCAACAGGCAATAATAAACTAAATGCGCTCACCGCATCACATTTTAATCGCCACACAATATTCCAAACGACAACCAATAATCCGGCACCGCACATCGCATTAATCACTCTGATCAACCAGGTCGTTTCATGGACTTCTCGAATCCCCGATAAAAAAGAAAGAAAAGTCAAAAATAGATGATACCCTGGTAATGTACTGACCACACTTGGATAAGAAAATATGTGAATAGGGTGCGTCAAAAAATAATTAATAAGAGGGATATGGCCATACACTGAATCGCATGCTTCTGGATTCCAAGAAGCTGCGTTGCGTATGATAAAAATAGCGGGGAACACTAGTAATGAATAGAGAAAAAGAATAAAAAATAGGCTGTTCCATTTATTATTTTTTAAATAAATCAAACTTAGTTTATCTGAAAAATGATCATTCATATATTATTCCATCAAAATATATTTCTATGAAATTCCGTTTTAGAAAACAGCCGGTTTAATTTGCGCAATATTCTGTTCTTTTCTCTCTTTCGGCAGAGGCAAGGTATGCTTCATTTTAACAATTTCCACCCCTCTAATAATACCCACCAAAATCCAAAAATAAAGACTTTCTGGCGCCCCAGGTGAAGTCCACCATCCTTCAAACATAGAGTGCGCCAACATCCCAAAAAAGATACCGAAAAATATTCCCATTAATACTCTAAATGAAGGATCAGATGTACTTTTAAATAATCTCCCTAATTTAAAGAGTACATTCCCGAGCAATAAAATATATATCATGAATCCAACTATTCCAATCTCTTCAACAATCGCTAATTGGGAATTTGTTTTCTCTCTTCCACTATAGAAACCGTCGGATAATCTTTTATTTAAATCATAATTCGAACGACCCCAAGATACGCCATAACCTAAGCCAAATAATCCGCCTGCCAAAGCCGCATTATAAGTTTTCTCCCATCCATTTAACCGTGTAGCTAATACCTCATGTCGCACGGTACTTTTATAAATATAACGATTCATAGCATTATCTATGATAGAAGTGTCTGAGCTAAAAATAGTTATGATACACGTCATCAAAATACATACTAATATGAGAATTTTTTTAGTCATATTAAAACTGAGGAAAAAAAATAAAGACATGACCGATGCTCCTAAAATAGCCGAGCGTGATACGGTTAAGAAAAGATAAAAAAAACAACTCACTAATAAAAATCCCCATATAAAACGCTTTTTTCTATGCAGCCAATGACTATACGTTTTCCAAAACAAATAGGGGGAAGCCATAAATAGCATGGAACCAAACATATTAGACTGGTTTGTAAATAACCCAGTATAAACTTGAATTTCACCTATTCGATAAGTAGAATGCGAGTTATATTTTCCCAAAAATCCCATGGCTAAAGAGTAAAACGCCAGAAACCATAAATAATCAAAGCATCGCATAATCGAATTCGTCCGCACCCATTCTATGCCAACAGAAAACATGGTAAAAACCAAAATAGTTAAAATTAGACTTTTAATAAAAGAAAGAGAAAATGCTGACGACCAAAAAGCACTCATGAAACACCAGCCAAGATAAAGAAAAAGAATAAATGCTAATTTCTTATCTATATAACGAAATGTATTTTTTTTTACTGAAAAATAAAAAAACAATATACCCAATACAAACCAACGGGTCTTATCATTAATCAAGATATTCAAAACCGAAAATGGTGTCCCTCCAATAAAAATAACAGGACATATGGGTAAGATAAAATGAATAAAAGATAATTTTTTTCTAGTTATATGAGCTGATACCACGCTTGACATATTATTTTCGCCTCATTTTCTAAAGTCCAATTTGAAATTTTTTTAAGTGATTCTTCCCCCATAGATAAACGCTCACTTGCCCGAGCTATCATGTATTCCAGCGCTTTTTGCAACTCTTCCATCGAGGTTGCCTTAACCACCCGCCCTGTTTTCTGCGTCACCAAATCATCTGCGCAACCTACTCGATCAGAAATAATCACAGGTTTTCCCAGTGCCATGGCTTCATTGACTACCAATCCCCACGGTTCGAAATGGGAAGGCAATACTAAAACATCCGAAATAAAATAAGCCTCAATCAGTTGCTTATCTTTAAGGCGTCCCGCATAACGGATTTTTGAATTAATCTTAACGGATTCTTCGACATGATCTTTTAGTGGCCCATCACCTACAATCAGTAGTTTACTTTTTTCATCCTGAAAAGAAAAAAAAGTTTTGATCAAATCAAGAATGCCTTTATGCTCAACCAGTCGGCCTACAAATAAAAAAACAACATCTTCTTCTTCTATAGAAAATGCTTGTCGGATCTGTTTACGATCTAAAGGAGTTAACGCACTTGCATCACGCTGCATACTTAAAATATCAACTGTCATTTTCGCGATGTGAATACGCTCTGATTTAACGCCATAATGTTTGAAATAATTAGCCTGTCTTGTTCCGCCCGGTAAAAATACCTGTATCCCGCTAAACAACAATGGATAAAAACATCGCTTAATCATTCTTTTCCATTGGGGTGAATCATATGGAATAGGTGTATCTGATTCAATGGAAATAGGTACACGGTACATTTTTGCTAAAATAATAAATAAAATGAGAATAGGATGTCCCCATCCCGCAATATGGATAGCATCGTATTTTTTTTGTTGAAATAATTTTATCATTAACTTCAATCTACCGCTGATAGAGTTAGGCAGCACTTGTCCCTGCCGATCTAATGCTAAATCCCAATATTGTGATTTATTTTCAAAAAGAAAAAATACATCGGTATGACCCGACCATTCTTTCGCAAGCAGATCAATTAATTGAACTATGTAGGGTGTCGGTTCAACATAGATCATCAAAATATGGGGAAGCCGGCCTTTCTGTTTTTCACGCATATAATCGGGCCAATAGATGATCAATGCGGAGGATGGAAGCTATCGCATGAATCATTCGATTTAAAAAATAAATTTTAATCCCCGGAAATGTAACCATCTTCCCGCCTAATTTTTTCTTAAACTGATAGGTTCCTGGGTTTTTTTTGGGATCAATTCCCTCAAGATCGTATACCCTACATTGTTGACTGATCGCCCATTCTATAATTTCCCATTGGATAATTTCACCGATACTTAATTTAGAAAATGCCCGATCAACAGCGCCCCACATATAATGGATACTTTGACCGCAATGGATGACAAAAGCACCGCCGCATAATTTACCTTCATATTTTGCTATAAATAAATGCGATTTAATGGGTGTATCTTGATTCTCATACAACAAATCGGTTAAAAAAGTAAGCGATGCATTAAAACGAAAATTTTTATTCTGACTAACAGTCTTACATAATTCATAAAAATGAGTAACATCCTTGGGATGTTCCGTTCTTTCCACTATGGTGCCCATTTTTTTTGCCCGCCTGACATCATAGCGGCATTGTTTTTGCAACATCGACCACAATTTCTCTTTACCTAAACTCAAATCAATCCATAAAGTGTAATGATAAGGCTGATATTTTTTAGGTTCTTTTATTTCCCGCCAAAGATTATCAATGCACATAAAAAATCCCTGCTTTCTCAACCGCCGAAATAATTCTTTTTTAATTTCACTTTCCTCTTCTAAAAATTCCATCGTTGGGCCCTTAGGAATCCAGGCTATTTTACAACCCAAAAAACGGCGCTCTTCAAAACGAATAAGACAAATGGGCTGCCCTAATTTAAATACAGCCCAACGGGTATCGCAAATACTATCTATAGATTTTCTAGCATTGCCCCATTTAGCAGATTGCAAAGGGTGTCCTTTGATCGAGGATAGAATACGGTCCCATTCAGATGGGCTAATATTTTCTTTCCATTCAAGTAACGATTGATTCACGCAAAGACCTCATCATAATCTTGATGGGCTTTCTGTAAATCTTCTAAACGCCCAATGTCCAACCAATATTCGCGGATTGGGAAAGTTGCCACAAAATATTTATTTTTAACGATAGAGGTCAATAGATCAGGCATATCATAATGAACATGCTTTGGTACATATTGTAAAAGACTGGGATTTAATACATAGATGCCTGCATTCACAAAAAGCGTATGTTCCGGTTTCTCTTTGATATCCAACAATTGATAATCTTCTTGAGAAATATGGACAACACCATAGGGAACAACTTGTTTGTACTCGCGCACACAGATAGTTGCCTCTGCATGATGCTCATGATGAAAATTGAGTAATTGTTGAAAATTCACCTTAGTGATAAGGTCCGCATTCATGACCAACAGCGGTAAATGCGGAACTTCCGGCAATAAACTTAAAGCACCTGCAGTCCCTAAACGTTCTTGCTCTTGTAAATATCGGATAGTCACTCCAAAACGGGAACCATCCCCAAAATAATCTTTGATAAGCTGGCCCTTATAATTAATAGCAAAATAAAAATGGTGGAACCCTTGTTCAATAAAATTTTCAAGCAAAATTTCTAATACGGTCTTGGAACCTATTTTTAACAATGGTTTTGGACAATCATTCGTTAATGGACGCAAGCGGGTGCCCAAGCCTCCTGCCATTAACACCACCCAATTATCTTTCGTTTTTTTAGCAAAAAGATTATCCAGAGTTTCCAAACCAACGACCCGTCGATGGGCATCCAAAATCGGTAAATGCAAAATCCCTAACGTATGCATCTTCATTAACAATTGTTCTTGGCTCTCTGTTGATGAAGCAGTCGCTGGATTTTTATTCATCATTTTATCCACCGTTTCTTCTAAACTTTTTTGTTTAAGAAAATATCGGCGAATATCACCATCCGTGATAATTCCTAGTAAGCGTTCTTCCAGATCAACCACTAACAATACTCGCAATCCTTCCGCATCCATGCGTTTGATTGCGGATAATATCGTCGTGTTCATTGATATTAATACATTTTTCCAATGATGCGTTCCATGCCTTGTCATATTTACTCCATATTTTTTGCGGGCACGCCAGCCACCTTACTGCCTGTTTGAATATCATGAACCACGACAGCGCCCGCTGCAATTAAACTGCGCGCACCAATACTAACGCCTTGTCGAAGAGTGGCGCCGCAGCCAACGTGCGTACCCAGATGAATTTGCACATTGCCGCATGAAGTCACGCCCGGCGCTAAATGCACGTGGTCTTCAATATAACTGTCATGATCAATCGATGTGTGCGTATTAACAATAATATTATTGCCAAAACAACATCCCGGCTGAATGGTGCTACCTGCCATCACTTGCACGCCTTCGCCCAATAAAACATCGCTGCCAATATATGCCGTTGGATGTATCACACTTAAAAATTGATAGCCCGCCTGTTTAAATTTTAAAAAAATATTTTCTCGGTTTCTATCTTGGCCCAGAAAACCAATGCCATTCACTAACTGAACATCTCCTGGAGAATGAGATTGCAATATATCATCCTCATGCCCCAATATCGGGACCTGCATGATCGACTGGCCCACACGTTCTGGATTATTATCCAACATTCCTAATACAGAAATATGGTTGGCATGACGCAAACAATCCAGTAACACTTTTGCATGCCCGCCAGATCCTAGTATCAATACAGAAATATTTTTCATTTCAAAGTCAACAACTCGTCAGGTTCATAATCACGATCGGCGCGAGTATCTTTCATTTGATCAAAATAAAGAGGTGAAATGCCGTGCCCAGGTCTTTTAGAACCCATATTTTGCTCTGTTAATAAATCACCACACTGAATCTTAGTGATTGCTACTAAACTTTTTCTTGCAATCAAGCGGTTTTTCATTTCACTTAAAGTAGGTATTTTTTTGCTATGGCCTAATGCCTGCTCCACTTGACGGATCCCTGTCACCAATGCCGAAAGTTCATCAGGATCAAGGGAGGCTGTATGATCAGGGCCCGGCAGTTTTTTATCTAATGTAAAATGTTTTTCAATGATTTTAGCGCCGCATGCAACCGCTGCCATTGAAATAGCTGTACCGACCGTATGATCCGAGTAACCGAGAGGCAAACCAAAAGCAAGATGAAGAGTGCGCAAAGCGCGCAAATTAATTTCATCAAAAGGTGCTGGATATTCAGAAGTACAATGCAACAGTGAAACTTTTTCTGCCAAAATGAATTGGCCTTCGTCTGAATAAAAAAAATCAAGACACACATTAATCGAAGGATAAAAAGTTTCTGTCGAGTTTAAATAACCAAATGCCAAAATAGCTAATGCCGTTTCAATCTCCCCCAGGCTACTCATGCCGGTTGATAAAATAATTTTTTTCCCCGTTTGCGCTGATCTTAGCAACAAAGGAAGATGAGTGATTTCGCCGGAAGCAATCTTGATGATGGGCACATTCAAAGTATCATGCAAAAAATGCAGGCTTTTCAAATCAAAAGGGGATGACAAAAATAATATACACCGTTTTTTACAATACAGTTGCAATTCCTTTTGTGCATCTTCCGTTAATTCAAGTGATTTTAACATCTCATACTGAGATTCATGGTTTGTCGTTTTTTTAGATTGATATTCTGCCTTAGGCGCATTCTTAGAAACCAAATCTTCCGTGCAAAATGTTTGAAACTTAACAGCATCTGCTTTTGCATTGACAGCTGCATCAATCAATTGTTTCGCCATCGCCAAAGAACCATTATGATTCACTCCTGCTTCAGCGATAATGAATATCTTTTCCATATACAACCCCATGAGAAATTGAAAGTTTAGCGCTGCTCGGAAATTTAATTAAACGTTTTTGCATGTTCTCTGCAATAGGCAGCGGCATTTTAGGGCAATGAAAATACATCGGTAAAGTATGCTGCAAATTCCAAAGCGGCCGCACCATCATATTATTTTTAATTAATAATTCTATGATCGCATTTTTTTCATCCCTGTAAGAATTTTCTAATACCAACGCATTTAACCAATAATTACTTTTACTATGCGGAGGCTCTTTCATCATTTTAGCGCTCGGGAAATCTGCAAAAATACGTTGATATTGCTCGGCCAATTGTCTTTTTGCTTGCAAAAATTGAGATATCTTTTCAAGTTGAGCACAGCCTAAAGCCGCATTAATATTCGGTAAACGATAATTGTAACCAACCTCATCATGCTGAAAAGAAAAAGCATGTGGAAGTTTAGCGGTCGTCGTAATATGTTTTGCCCGCTTCGCAATCATTTTATCATTTGTCAAAATAGCACCGCCTCCGCCTGTGGTAATAATTTTATTACCATTAAAACTTAGAGTACCCAGCAATCCACGGTTCCCAACATGAGTCCCTTTATAATAAGAACCCAACGCTTCAGCAGCATCTTCAATCAGCACTAAATGGTACTTTAAACAAATCTCCGCTAACGCATCAAGATCAACTGGGTGCCCTAAAGTGTGCATGACGCATAATGCGCGAATGGGCCTGCCCGTTAATCGATTGATCGATACGTTATTTTTATACTGAATAATGTCTTGAAGATAATCATCTAACACATTCACATCTAAACCCAATGTTTCCTGCTCTGTATCTAAAAAATGCGGGATGGCATTGCAATAAATAATCGGATTAATAGTTCCGACAAAAGTAACCGTAGGCACTAAAACTTCATCTCCTGCAGTCACACCAGAAAGTACGTAAGCCATATGAAGCGCTGCTGTGCCATTTACAACCGCAATTGCATAACGAGCACCAGTAAAATCTGCCAACCCTTTTTCGAATTGATCCACATAACTTCCCACTGAAGATACCCATCCGGTATCTAAACACTCTTTCACATAATTCCATTCGTTGCCGCTAAATGAAGGTTCATGCAAAGCAACTAGCTGTTCTTTGACAGCAATTACTTTTTTAATACGCTGCAAAATTTCATCTGCTATTACCATGCAGATAATCCTCCATCTGCAAAAAGCACTTGACCTGTCACATAGCTTGATGCATCACTCGCTAAAAATAACATAGGACCTACAATATCAATTTCCTTTGCCATTCTATTCATCGGAACTCGCGCAGAATATTTTTTATTAAATTCTTCATTTTGTCCGCTCGACACGCCGCCCGGACATAATGCATTCACACGCACACCCTCACTACCCCATAAAGCAGCGAGATGTTTAGTCAAACCAATCACGCCCGCCTTCGATGCGGTATAAACAGCCGGCGTATTAATTTCACGGCCTAAATAATGTGAACCCTCATAAATACGTTGATCAGGCCCCAACATACTATAGATAGAAGCAGTTTGAATAATAGATCCCGATCGATTACTCACCATCTGTTTACCGACAGCCTGCGCCATCAAAAACATGCCATCTAAATTGACCGCCATAATTTCTCGCCACGCTGCTAGAGAATAATCACCGAACGGCGAAAAAAACGCAGTTAAATCGCGGGTTTTAGTAGCCGCATTATTGAGTAAAATATCAATTTTTTTAAATTGTGCTATGACACTCGCTACGGTGTGATTCACTTCTTTAGGATCAGCAACATCACAAGCAAAAGGAAACACTTTATCTTTCCCATACTGCTGCGTTAATTCAGCCATTTTATTATTTAAAGGCCCCCCCGCTAAATCAACGCCAATCACAGAAGCGCCCATCGCACAAAGTGAACGACAAAATTCAAAACCCAAAACACCTGCAGCACCCGTGACCAGTGCAACTTTATTTTCTAAATGAAATAATTTTTGGTATAAATCCATGTTAACGAAAATCCTCTCTTTGCTTCGCGAGAATGCGTACCAGCTCTAAATCCACTCTTGAATCAATATCAATCGAACGTTCTTCCGGCATCACATACACCAACGTGCGGTCATTAATCACATTTTCATATTCAAATAATGAATTGCGCCGCCATACATAAATAGAGGCATTCATATCATAACAAGAAGGTGCATCTTGACGGCGATAAATGGGTTTATCGGGATACTTGGCCAACTTAACAAATCCATTTTCTGTCATTTCTAACATATTAAAATAAGGTGAGCGTCTTGCAGGGTAAGCTGTCACTAAATTACCTGCATGTTCATGTTCTGCCAACAAACGAAATGCATTACAAACATCATCGATAGTCCGCAAGGGAGAAGTGACATCTAAATCAACCACCATATCATACTGTTTATTCTGAACACGTTCTGTTTCCAAAACAGCATGTTGAATCACCGGCAATTTGGGGGCAGTGGAAGATGCCATTTCTTTAGGACGGTCAATAACAAAATCAGCGCCCCACTTTTTTGCGGCCCGCAAAATTTTATCTGAATCACTACTCACGCTGATTGTTTCAAATAGGCCCGATTTTTTTGCTTGCATAATCGTATGAGCAATCAAGGGCTTCCCGCGCAGTGTCATTAAATTTTTGTTTTTTACACCTTCCGATCCCCCGCGTGCGCATATCGTACATAATACTTTCACGCGTTCACCCATTGCTGTGTGTGATTCGCTTTTTCAATCTGTTCAATTAATTTAACAATCTTAAGGCCTTCTGCATAACTGCAAAAAGTGTCCCAATCATTTGCAACAATTGCTTCATGTTGTCTAATATAAGAATTCGTAAGCGCATCATCAGAAACAAACGCGACAACATCATCAATCATCACCTTACCTTTCAATAAATCCACATAAATGGTATGTTTTTGCGTGTGAATGATGATATCGCGCCTTTTGACACGATCTAAATAATTAATTTGTATATTCACAACAGGGCACTCGGTACAACGCATTAAAATGGAGTAAACATCTTCACAATCAATATCAAGTTCACTGTATTTTCCACCGACAGACGTGACTTGAATGCAAGCGCCACATAACCATAGACTATAATCTAATTCGTGGCTTAAATCCCTTAACACGCCGCCGCCTTGAGATTTTTTAGCTGAATAGCATTGACGATAGTCAGTATCTTTTCGCCAAAGGGGTAAATGATGGCCTACATTCACTGAGAATGAAATTAATTTTTCTTCTTGAAGAATTTTTTTAAGAAAATGCAGCGCTTCACAAAAACGTAAGTTGTAGCCGACGAGTATTTTTTTTATTTTATTATTGGGTAAAAATTCCATGTTATAAAATAAAGGTTTTTCAACCAACACTACACCTTGATAGTGACACCGAATTACATCGACTAACGTCGAATAATGTAAATAGGTTGCATTCGCAATCACGATCAAATCAGTGGGCATTGCCAGCGCATCTTGCAAATTAGTATAACAATTAAATCGTGTTATCTTTTGGCCCGTCATCAACACCACCTCACATCCTAAATTTTTTAGGACGTGAGCGTGTCTTTTACCGATTGAACCATAACCAATGATTAGACATCGCATATTTTTATAGACGTTTAAATAGCATAAACATCATGTTTATACTGTTTCCCATGAGAAGATTCTAAAAACCAATGAATCGTATTCAATAATCCTAATTTAAACCCGGCGCTATCTTGAAAAATAGGCTGCCATTTTAAAAGCCGTTCTGCTTTAGAATTATCCGCCCAAAGTCGTTCGACTTCGCTTTTTTCAGGACGAATGCGTGCTGCATCCGTCATCAATTCCACTTCCGCTTCCATCAATTCAGCAATATATTTGGCTGTCTGGCCCATAGATATTTCAAAATTCGATCCGAGATTAATGATTTCTCCTATCGATTGATCAGATTCTGCAATTGCAATCAATCCTTTTGCCGTATCAGTCACATAGGTAAAATCACGTGTAGGATGCAATGATCCTAATTGAATAGCCTTTTTTCCGGAAGCGATTTGAGTGATAATCGTTGGAATAACAGCACGCGCCGATTGTCTAGGCCCATACGTATTGAAAGGCCTCGCAATAGCAACCGGTGTATTAAAAGAAGTATAAAATGACATTGCCATATGGTCTGCGCCAATTTTACTGGCTGAATAAGGTGACTGGCCTTGCAAAGGATGCATTTCAGTGATTGGCACAAATTGTGCTGTGCCGTAGACTTCACTCGTTGATGTATGAATAACTTTTTCGACGCCTAATTCACGTGCAGCTTGCACAATATTTAAAGTACCTTTTACATTAGTATCTACATACATATCTGGAGAATGATAAGAATAAGGAATGCCAATTAAAGCGGCTAAATGAAAAATCACTTCACAATCTTTAACAGCAGTCCGCACACCGTGCGGATCTCTCACATCACCTAAAAAAATTTCAACATTATTTTTAATGGTTGGTGAAACATGATCAAGCCATCCCCATGAACCAAAAGAATTATAATAAACAAAGGCGCGCACTTTAGAACCCATTGCAACCAAAAGTTCGACCAAATGAGAACCGATAAAACCATCAGCTCCTGTGACCAATATTTTTTTACCGTTTAATTTCATAAAAAAATCCCACGCGCATTTTATGCGGGTTCAGGCTCCATAACAGAATGAATCAATTTAGAATGCTTGATATAAGGCGCAATTAAAGCATGCGCTTCTTCTACCGAAAGAAAATGTGGATTATTGCCTGAGCTATATTCAAAACCAAGATTCACAAGTGATCCTGTTTCACCCAATCCATTGCAACTATAATTTATTTTATTATCTGTAAAATGAATGGACGGTTGAATCACAAAATGGTCCCGAAATTCTAGCGTCAGGCGTGAATCATCCGCTGGACACATGACTTCATGTAATTTTTCTCCGGGCCGTATGCCAATAATTCGGATGGGCATGTGGGGCGCAAATGCTTTTGCCAAATCCGTCATACGGATAGAAGGCAGCTTGGGTACAAAAACTTCTCCGCCACACATATGCTCTAAACATTGCAGAACAAAATCAACTCCTTGTGGCAGTGTAATCCAAAAACGAGTCATGCGCTCATCGGTAATTGGCAAAAACTCAGCACCATTCATCATGAGCTTATTAAAATAAGGTACGACTGAACCACGTGATCCCACCACATTTCCATAACGCACCACGCTAAAAATAGCACCATTCTTGCCGCGCATATTATTGGCTGCGACAAATAATTTATCTGAGGCAAGTTTAGTTGCACCATACAAATTAATTGGATTAGCTGCTTTATCTGTCGATAAGGCAATGACTTTTTTTACACCGCTTTCAAGTGCTGCGCAAATAACATTTTGTGCACCATAGATATTGGTTTTCACGCATTCCATTGGATTATATTCTGCGGCAGGTACATGCTTTAAGGCCGCCGCATGAATGACATAATCTACATCCTGCATCGCTAGTTTCAAACATTCTACATCACGCACATCGCCAATAAAATAACGCATCTCTGGATGGTTAAATTCATACTGCATTTCAAATTGTTTTAATTCATCTCTCGAATAAACAATCACACGTTTCGGTTTATAACGAGCCAATAAAACCCGCACACAATGCTGGCCAAATGAACCCGTACCGCCAGTAATTAAAATTGATTTATCATTAAACATATTATTCAAATCCTTTGATGTTAACTGCTATATAGAATTTCTTCTCCCAATAGCGCTTGATGTTTTTCTAAAAACGATTTTCCTACCGGTATTTTGGCAATTGCAGTATTTCTTGTAGTTTTAGGAATACATTGCCAAAATTTTTCTTGTAATAATTTATTTTCAACTGATGATGTCCAATTTCCTTTCATTTTTGTTAACATTTCCTTAACTGCTTCCAAAATTTCAGAAGCCTGGTTATCGACAAAATACCAGTCATTTTCTTTTAAAACACGCGGTAAATCATGTCTATCCATTGCCCAACACATTTCAGAAAAAGTTAAAAATCGATTTTGTCGTTTATCCCACACTTTTTTGGGAATAAATAGCTCTACAAAATAAAGTGACCAATAATCGCATAAAGGAAAATTCACTAGCAATAACGGTCGTCTAAATATTTGCGCGACCGCGTCAATCCCTGACCGCAAAGAAATGAAAAAGGAACAATGCGCAGATAAATAAATATCTAAAAAATCTGAGCGCGTAGAATAATTTGCATAATCAATGACTTTAGGATGATGAACGTCAAATTTTTCTTTGGCTTCCTTTCCCATGCGAATAACATAATATCCTTGTTCCGCCAAAAATACCGCCGTCTCGTGATAGGTATTCATTTTTACGTCGCGATAGTCTTGATAAGACCAATCTACTGAAGGTAAATGTGTTTTTAAATAATGAGAATCACGCCCCAGTAAACAGACAAAAGGGGCGCCTAAAGGCACGCCCATATTTCGCAGCTCAATCTCTCCTCGACGTTTTTCTTCTACAGTAAATGAAATATGACACTGTTTGATATCTCTTAAAAAATTCCACTGATCAATTGCACCATCTGATGATTCAAATGTTTTTTTTAATCTATCATTTTTATATTCGTTTCCAAAAATATATTTTAAAAACTTATCTACTTGGTACCACACTAATGGAAAAGGCAAAATAGGGATAACGCGTTTCCACATGATATGCAATTGTTGATTACAAATAGGTTCGCCCGGAAAGGTGTAAAAAAATGTTTTATATTTTTTTTGAGTAGGATAAAGATCAGTTTCCATTGCTGAAAGAAATAATTCGGTATTTAAAGCATAATGACCAATGCGGTAAGAAAATAGACGAACCAAACGAATGCGTACCCACGGTGAAATCATGACAAAAATGATAACAATCGGCAAAGCAATCACACCCGTCAAAAAACGAAGCGCGGTTAATTTAATAAATCCGGAAATGCCTTTTTCTTTAAAAACATTCCAATATTTTTTTATCATTTAATTTTTCTATGTCGTTACCAACCTGTTCGCCCAATCTCGCAGCCAATCGGGCGTAATACGGACGAAATGATGACAAAATGTTTGGCGTGCTGCTTGAACGTGCGCACTCTGCCACCAATCCAGCGGATTCGTCATTACTTTGTTTAACATATCTGCTGCTGATTCCGGTGAATCATGATAAATACCCACTTTCGATAATCCTTCAAAATAGTGTCTGAATTCTTGATTAATTTGATCCAATTCATTTTCGCCAAACAATAAAGTCGGTATACCAAACGCTAAACTGTAAAGGAAAGTGGTTTGTAAATTATCACTCACCATGATTTTTGCTTTTGTTAACTGTTCAAAAAAACAATCTTTATCATTTGGCTGATAGACGTTTAAAGTAGGTAATTCTTTTTTAATTTGATAAACATGTTTTGAAAATGGTCGAACACGCATTGTTACCTTTTCAAACACAGAAGGTAACAGCTTTCTGGCAAAACGTGCTTGTAAATCCGTGTAAGATTTTTTTCCTGAATAGACATGCAGGGAATTTTCGATAGATAAAAGATAGCGCGGCACCTCATTCGCTACCCACAAAATCAAATCATTTTCTTTTCTGCGTTTTTTTGCATGTATCCTATATTTCTCGCACGCACTGATCGATGGTAGAGGTATAACATCATGGCCGTTTTTCCATCCCCAAGAAATAAAAGCATCGCAATTATCCCGTTCTAAGAACTCCCGTGCTGAATAACCATGCGTCCCGTACCCCCCTCCATGCTGAATATCCACAATTTTTGCACCGTGCTCGGCCATTTTAGCGCCCCAAAATTTAAAGCGATCATCCGGGTTCCAACCTGCGCCCACAACCATGTTTGCACGATAAGGAAAGCATTTTTCACTGTATACTGCTTCTTCTCGATAGTTCTCTACAAAATTTAAAGGAAGATTTATTTTTAGCGTATTCAAAATTAAGCGAGAAAAATCATCCTCTATAGAGAAATCCATGATTTTTTCACGCCCCCCAAGATCTAACTTATGTTTTTTTTGTGGGGGTTTATGGCTCATTTGCACGATCGGAAAAACACGGAAATTAGATAACGCCCACAAGCGAAAAATATTTTTATTACTTAATCCGCAAAAATACATACCAATCGCTTTTTTAGCTCGAAAATATGAAAAAAAACGCAGCATATTGATTTTTATTTTTGTCATTTTTTTATAAATCGGCTGCTGATTCTGCATTTTTAAACGCTGCTTTATTTCATTTTCCCAAGAAACATCCCGATAACTTTCTGGTGATACAAATGAAAATTCCATGATTTGGGTAAAAAGCTGAAGGTTCCATGCATCACTTTCTGTCGCCAATAAATAAAATTCGAATGTATCCATCGGGGTCAGATAAGAATCGGAAGATAAACCTATCGTTTTAATTTCAGGATATTGTGTATACGCTGCTTTTAAATGCAAAAACCGATCATAAACCACTTGAATATACCAAAGCAAAAAAGGGCCGATAATGATTTTCCAATATCTTAAAGAATAATGAACACCATGAATATGGTTAAGCCATTCAGCCAATTGCGGCAATAATTTTTGATACACCTCCAGTGTATAAGAATAAGCAGAAAATGATTGGCTATCTTCTAAAGCAAGTCTCGACAATTTTTGCGCGTTGAGTGATTGCCAAATATCTTGGGTGTGATGAGGTGTGCACCATTCGCCTAAAAAAAGGAGCGATTGCGACGTATCCCAAAATTCAGAGAGCGCCGTCGTTGCTAAAAATGTAGGGGAATTTTTTGTCATAAAAATATATTTTCTAAGGCCGTACTGAATTTACTAAATCATGATAAGACTGTATGTTACCTATTGCGGCAGAATTGAATGAAATATTCAGTTCGCGCTCTACCGTCAGTATAAATTGAATATGCTTTAAAGAATCCCAATGTGCCAATTGCTCAAAACGCACGCCTTCCAAATCAAAATGATTATCCAGCTTAAAAAAACTTCGCGTAATTTGATCTAATTTAGTTTTCAAAATATCTGGCGGTAAATGACATTCGGGAAGAGTGTTGATTGATTGATGCTCCGTTTCTCGACTTTCTTTAATCTTATTGGCATAAAATCCATAAAATCCATCTTGTTGAAGATTGGTTTCCAATCGATGATAAGAAGAACTTTCTTTGCCATGTAATGTATTAACCACATACTCTGCCACTTGTTCCGGCAACAATGAAACCGTCGCTTTTGTTCTAAATGATTCAGAAAATGGCGTCGCTACAAATCCAGGTGATATTGTAAGCGCACTAATATCATATGCATGATAATTTTTATGAAGATAATTGGTATAAGAAACTGCCGCTGATTTTGCAGCAACATAATTATCCCACCCTAAAGGATAATAATGCATAGCACCGCTGCCGAGAAAAATAATACGGCCTAATTGTTGTTTCAGCATATTAGGCAACAGTACATGGCTTAATTCTTTTAAAGCAAGATAATTGCTCGCCATTAATGCTTCAAATTCATCGGTAATATTTGCACTTGCCGCATGAATAAAATGAGTAACTAATTCATTCTTGAGTGTATCTGTTAACTCTTTTCTTTCGATGGGATCAATTAAATTAGCACGGTATTTTTTAACTTGAACTCCCTCGTTTTTGCATTTTTCTAATAATTCATCTATTGCGCACTCATTTTTTTGATAATGCAAAAGCAGATCATACCCACATTTTGCCAATAGAAAAGCAATACAACGACCTATTTCACCACTGGCGCCGGTAATCAATATCTTTGGCTTAATCTTTGCGCGCGAAATATGAGATAGATTTTCATTATTTATTTTTTCTAAAAAAACATCCGGAATTAAATCATCTCGGACTTTGATAATTTGTTCTGCCTGCAAAAAAATGGATGCCTCTTGATAGATAATCGTTCTAATTCTTAACGTTTGCATGGCTTCAGAAGCACTCACAATTTTCGCTGAATAATGCATTTCTTCATCATAATAAATCGGCTTGATTGAGTTAATGGTCGCACTTAAATAAAGCGAGCGGTGGCCCGGAAATATCATACCTGCGATCATGGATAAAGGCAGAGCCGCCAAATGCATTGGCACAATAGGACGAGCATAGGGTGTATTTTTTGCATAATCCACATCATGGTGAAGTGCATTTTTATCTTCACTTAAGGAAGAAAAAGTCAAAAAATGCTTTTCTTTATTAAATTTTTTCGTAAAGTAAACATATTCTCCTTGCGTGAAATCCTTAAATTGTCTATCTAAAAAATTTAACATGCGAACACTCCCGTATCTGTTTTATCTATTAAAGTGAGCCAAGGAGGAACAGATAGAGATGACTTGTTGATATCCAAAAATGCTTTTACTTCAACATCATTTTGAGAAAGTATTTGAAATCCATGTGTTTCGTAAAGCTTTCTCACTGGGCTATTACGGGGCGTTATTTTAATCTCACCTATAATAGTAGCCGCATTATTTTTTCTTGCATAAAAATATACCCATGCCAACATGGCCGATTCAACACTTTTACCTAACATTCGACACGAAAGTAAAAAAAGATCAATATGAATAACTTGAGGGTTTGTTTTTTTTAGAACAAATAATCCCATATTTTCATATTCATTTGATTTATCAGAAACCCCAACTACAATAATAACACCGCTATTATTTTTTATTGTTTCTAAATCACTAGATGAATAGCGTTTGGCTGTCGTATTAAATTGATTAGTTTTATTAATGAGCTGAATGGCGCGAGAAAAATTGTGATCCGTTAAATCATTGATAACTACTTTTATTTCTTCCGAAAAAAGAAAATCTTCTATGTTTCCCATTTTTGTTTTTTTTATTTCACTATTATTTTTCGCATAAAATTCGGTTCTTTTTTTATCTTCCTCAGTCATCATCACGCATTCGATATAAGGCGATGAAAGCAAGGCATCAGAATAAAGTGCAGGGTCTTCTGGTAACTCGAGCACTTTGACTTCTGGCAACATTTCACGAATTTTTTCCCGCTCGAGGGGGTTATCATCAATCAATAAAATATGTTGCAGTCCGATTTTTATTTGATCAGAAAGCTGCATTAAATTAATCGATTTTTCTTGCCAATTAATAAAATGCGCGGCAAGCATACTGGGACGAATCAACATATGTGGATGCTCACTCATAGCCTCTATTGCAAGGTCTTCATCATTTTTGCTTAAAATGGCGAGCGCAATTCCTCTCGCTTGTAATTTTAATAATAGCCGTTGAAAATCTTTGTAAGCATTCCCAGGATAATCACCCCCCAATTGAATGCCGGCAATACCTTCTTCACCCAGCACACCGCCCCATAACGTATGGTCTAAATCCAGCGCAATTAAGCGGATGGTGTTTCCCGTCATCGAAAGTATATTACCAATATACTTTATGGCGAGCTCTATATAAAATTTTTCAGAATATCTAAACTGGCCCAGATACCATAAACGTTTATCGTGCAAGGCCTGCTTACTTAGAAGAACATCGAATAAATCAATACAATATATGTTTTCATGTTTATTGATAAAAAGTTTCAGCCGTTGATTGCATTGCTGAACTAAATCAAAATCACCATTTTTCCGGTTATAAGAAGCACTTTTTTTTGAGTTTAAGTAAAAATTTAAAAAATTATTCACTAATATAGCGGCAGAAAAAATACTTTTGCAAAATTCAATTAATTTAAAATACTCATCTAATTTATTTAATTGATCTGAAGAAATATCTTCTAAAAAATTAACATGAAAAATATCCTCTAACGTATCATTAAAAATAATATAATCCGGATTAAAACGTGACAAGGCAGAATGATTATCCAATATTTCTTTTTCGCTTTGCCCAAATTCAGGCAAAAATAATTCTAATGATCTTTCTTTGAAATAAACTTGCCATTGTTCTTTAATTGATTTTTCTAGAATGGTTAGATTACTATTGCCCATTAAAGCAATTTTAATGGGCGGATTTTGCTTTCTAAAAAGAGCGCGAGCTAATGCATATTCAACATGAGGTCTATTTTTCAAAAAAGCCAGCTTATCTTGCCTGAGTAATTCCATGGCAATATGATATGCATCAGCTTCTTTAAAGCTCTGTAATGTTCCCAAAGAGCATTCTGAATGGTTTATTTGCTGTTTTTCTTTTAATGCACCCGCAATTGCTGAAAAATCGTTGATTGGATTAATATCCATATCCCTTACAAACATAGTGCTTTCTACCGATTTTTTTTCACGGCCATTAATAACGAGGCCGCTAAATTGTTTCTGATATCGATAAGGCACATCTGCTAATTCTTCATAAAAATGAAATTGTGTCGTGTATTGATAATCGCATCCGATCAAAATAATACGAGTTTTTTTTTGATTAAAATAAGAAAAAATAGAATCTTTCGAAAAACACGTATCTGCACTGACCGATCTAATTTCATTTGCTAAATTTCCGAGGTATACGAAAGAATAAATAGGATGCAGACTGCGTTCCGCACCATATAATTCTCTAAACCAATCCCCCAAGATACCGACTTCTGATTTTGATTGATTGACATCAAAATAACTGTTCTTGATAAAAGAAAAAGTAAAACTAGGTATGACGACCGTATGACCGCGATTGACTAATATTCTTAATGCACTTAACAAAGGCCACTTAGCTTCCTCTATTTTTTTTAAATGCTTGAACGAAGAATGGATCAGCAAAATTTCATCTTCTGCAGTCACTAACACATCCAATGCTTTTAAGATGTCAGCGTCGTTAATTGACATTCAGTATTCTCGACAGTAGGAACCGCTAATAAATGATGCCGTATTAACGTATTAACTTGCGGCAATATTTCCCACAAAGGCATATTAATTAATTCAGCAATCGCTAATAAATCATGCTCTCCATCGCAATAGGCCAGTATGTCCATCATATCTCGTCTGCTTTTTTCACTGTTTCTAGCGCCCAATGTAGAATATAAACCTCGTTTTCCTAATTGTGGTTCACAATAACATTGAGTTTTTAAAATTTTATTTTCTTCTAAACAATATAAAGACAACATGAGTGCTCGATAAGCGCCTAACAATCCGCTTGGTGTCACCAAATTGAGATCATCTAATGACGTATGATATTCAGGATATTCGCCGTATTTACTACGCATAATGGAAGCCACCGGCAAATCAATGCCTGGACTGCAATATTGTCTTTCATCACTGCCGCGATTTCTGAAAGAATAATAAATATAATCTGGATAAACATGTTTTAATACATGTTGAGCGATCCGATCAGAAATCGTGTTGCCTTTGCGTGAAGGTAAATAAGAATAAGTACGATCATCACCCACACAGGAAATATTAAATCCCGCATAGACTTTTTTCTTTAATTCTTGATGATGTCGACTTAAATAGACGATTGAACCAATGGTTTCTGGCACAAAAACCAATCGATAGGTATATTTTCTTTGTGTCAATTCATGAAGCCAACGACCCAAGAAAGCGGTCACTACGGGCCCTGACAATTCATTATTGGCCATAGAAGGATGGCAAAGATAAGTGGATAAAAAAATTTCTTGTGATGATTTTCCTGGAATAATTAATTCACCATAAGTTAATGAACCTGGTTTTAATGTGCTATCAATATAAACTTCATATTCCCCGGGAATTAATTTCATTCGTTCCTGATGCGCCAAACAAAAACCCCAGCGGCGTTCATAATAAGAGGTGACGTAAGGAATCGCATTTGGCAATTCAGGCAAAGAATATAAATGCTCATTTAACTCATTTAAACTTATTTTTTTATGTACGGGTTCTGAATAATTTAAAACATGCAAATTGGAGACTTTAAAATCTATTACTTTTTGGCCGCGAGGATCAATGACATAAGCTTCACGAATGTTCCATTCATGAGGCACCGCCCAATCAAAACATGCCGTACCACTGCCAACTTCATAAACCTTAATCTCTCTCAGTAATTTTTGTAATATGGTGAGACTTTTTCTAAAACCATCACCTGTAATACTTCGGCAAATCGGGTATAACTCTTTTACCCATTCATACATTTCTACGCCTAAATTAGGATTCAAGCTGCAATTCATGTGCTTCATCTACTGCTGTTAATTTGTGTTTTAGCATTTCAGCCAATGCGGATTTAATTTCACGTGATGGCGTATTCGCCAAAATATAATCTGCATTTTGTCTAACCGGCCATAATTCCCCTCTATAGGCAGCCATTATCAACTCATAAAAATCTTGCAAATTTTTAGCAAAATTAAATACTGCGTATTGTTTAATTCTATCTTTGAACCAAAAATCTACCCAATCAAAACTGATAATAGGCACTGAATATTTGATGCAATCCAAAAAAACGGTTGAATTGACTAATACAACAGCACATGCCTTTTGTAACACCTCATCTAAGTCATTGCCGCTTGAATAGGAAATACGTATTGGAAATCCAACGCGCTTTAACAATTGTTTAATATAAATTTCATAATCACTGATTTTTTCTAATGGATGGACACGAACAATTAAATCAGTTTCTAAATCTTTTACTGCACTTAATACAGTCAGCAGTATTGGTTCATAATCCATTTTTATTGGCATATAACCGGTATGCAAAGGCTGAGTAATAAACACAATGGATTTTTTTTCGATAAGATTACTGTGCGGAATTTTTCCCATATCATTTAAGACCTGAGTGCGCTTTTTAGAAATAGGGGATAATGATTCACGCCAAAATTCTCCGCGTAAAATATAATAATCAACCGGATGATCATAATAAAGATAACATCCGCCTAGCAATCCATGCTGAAGAAGTAGTGTAGGAATTTTTTTATGCCGTGCTGCATGCAAAGCATATCCTTCAAAAACAGGATTGCCCACCAAAAGTGCTGCGGGTTTGGCAAGCTGAGCCCAATGATCGAAAAGCGCGCTTGCAAATAACCCTATAGGCAAATATCTCGAAAAAAATAATGATAACCAAGGACTTTGTAAAAACAAATAATGGGCAATGGTTTCCCGCTCATCCAACACTTGATGTGAAATATGATTTCCAACTACCCGCACCGCATCATTCACATCTAAACGGCTGGGAACATGGCTTGGCAAAGCATAACGATAAGGTGAAACAAAATGGCGTTTTTTGGCTATTAAAGATTTGCCGCCCGTTAATTTATTTTCTACTAAAAAACACAACTGGTCTGGAAGGAAAGGCTCATATAACAACCCTATATTCGTAAATGTTTCTGCAGTTGTATAATACCAAAGCTTTTCTTTATCTATCGCTTGATGTTTTTTTCGAAAAAACATCGTTCGCCGATGAAAAGGATCAAGATAATCAAGAATAGCTTTCCATTCTGAATACAATGCTTTAAAAGAAGGAGGATAGGAAAAAATTCTTTTCAAAGAATTAATGATTTTATAATTTTTCTTGCAAGCAGGCGCAATCACTGATAAGGGTGAATGCAAATAATCAACTAACTTCGATAATGCATCGCCCCACCATGAGGGAAAAATAAATTCGCATACCGTAAATTTTTCTCGCAGCAGAAAATCATGCAAATGAAGCAATCGATATATTTTGTGCATCTCCCAATTGACCTGTTCTTGAAAAACAGTCAACTGCGGGACTCCTCTCAATAAAGGTTCTTCCATCAATAATTTATTAACCAATGATGCTGCCATGCGATAGGTGTCTTCTGGATGACCGATTAACTCATTCATTGGAATGACATCTTTGTACGTTTGGCAAATATCACTATCAGGTGCACAATAAACTAATAATCCTATTTTTCCTTTAATCCATCGATGGATAGGATGACTATCTGTTACGATTGTGATTTTTTTCATCTAATACCCGCCGATTCACAGTCCATATTTTTTTGCAACTGCTAAAAGACACTCCATCGTGGAACATCCCACGCTATCCCAAGAAAATTTTCGAGTATAATGAATCTGGCTTGCATTATTGCGCTCATGCTGTTTATGTTGATAAGCAAAAAAAATAGTTTTAACGATATCATCAACATCTACAGGATTGCTGAGTATGATCGCATGCTCGCCAATAACTTCTTTCAAAGCACCTTTAGCAGAAGAAATACACGTGGTGCCACAAGCCATTGCTTCAGCAACTTGCATTCCAAACCCTTCATGCAAAGATAATTCAAGATAAAAATCAGCGGCCGTATAAAGTTCCACCAGATTGATAAATTGATTTTCTCCTAAAAAACCTTCAAAAATAAAATCATCACCCTCGATCAATCCTAGCTGTATACATTCTCGATGCAATTTTTTCGCATAAGATTGTTCTGCCCTTATTCCAGCAATGATAAACGTGGTCTTAATGCGCTTTTCTTTTAGGGCCCGAATGATCCGAGGAAGATTTAAAAAATTTTCACGATAATCCCCTGTGGCAAAAGTGAGAATATAGGAATTAACATTATATTTACCTCTAATTTTTTCTTGATCAATCTTACCTGATAACTCATAAAAACGTGAATCAACTCCGCAATAAGCGAGTTTAGTTTTTTCATAGGTGACTTTATAATATTCATGAATAGCTTGCCGAATAAATTCAGAATTACAAAGCACATATTCACTTTGTCTTAATGCGCGGCCAATATAAAAACTTTTTGCTTTATCTATTAAAGCCCGAAATACGCCGCGAGTTTGTCCAAGCGATGCCTGTACTTTTGCAATCCATTCATTAATATCATGGCAAACAGTAATAATAGGAATGCCGTAATAGCTACCGATCCCCTCTCCCGGCCTAAGCAAAATATCGGCGTGCAATTTTTTTATTTGCTTAGGAACAGCAGCTAACCCTGCTCTGAACTCTGACACTCTAGGGACAGAAATAAAACGACCGCGAAAACGATCCGGAAATTCCGGCAAACAATCACTGTGTGCCAAAATATCCATCTGCCAATGTGATGGTAATCGCAAATCCAACTGGCAGCAAAGATGATAGGCATAACGCCCCACCCCCTTCGGATGATATGTCAATGATCGTCCATCAATTAACAAACGCGTCATACTTAATAAACTCTACATATAAACTTTCAGCAGCACGCTGCGCATTTTTCTTATCAATTCTTAAAACAGAAATGACACTTCCATTGACCGTACATTCTCTTATTTCGCTAAATCCTGCTTTTTTCCCTAAATATTCTAACTGGGAAAAATCAAAAATGTTCTTATGTTCGCCGCCCCAATTAAGAATATTATAAATTGCATCCATGGGCCTTTCTTCCCAAGGAAAAGCTAATTTAAAAAACTCTGCGTCCTTGGCTAAATATTTTTCCACAAAACGTATGCCCGCTGGCACCACCACTCGGTAAATACCGCCCGATTGCAAAACGCGGTAAACTTCGCCCAAATGACGTAATCCTTCTTCAGGATACAAATGTTCTAAAAAATGTTCCGAATAACAATAATGAACACTCGCGGTTTCAAATGGCAATGTTCTTCTCAGGTCTAAAACAACATCTACATTTTTCGCAAAAAAAGAATCGATGTTGACCCATTCAGAGTAATGCGTCTCCCCACAACCAAAATGTAATTTTATGTTAGCTTTTTTTTGAATATTATTTATTTTTTTTCTTTGAAAAAATCCATATAAACGAATAATCGCCATTTTGCATTCAAAAAATTGCGTGCGTAAAAAATAAGGTGGAATACCAGAATAATGACATAATTTTTTAAGAATTTTTTTTATTGTCATTTCATTAAATGCGTGATGTGTTTTATTAAGGGGATTTTTTCAATAAAACTCTGATTACCCATAATATGAACCGCTTCGGATCCTACAATGTTTCCGATAAATCCTACTAATTCTGCAGGCGCATCTTGAGCAACACATAAACTCGTCACCGCAAGCACTGCATCGCCCGCACCTACGCGATCCTTGATTGTTGTTGTAAAAGCTGGGATTTTAAAAATGCCTTCATTTTCTTTATAAGAAAAAGAACCCTCTCTGCCATTGGTAATCACGATATTTTTATAATTAAAGTCCAACATGAGTTGATTTAATTGTTCCAAAACTGAAATATGCTTTTGACGATAATTTAACTGCAATTCGCGAGTAGCAATACATACATAATCCGCTTTTTTGTATTTTGAAACGCAATTAAAACCGTGATTACCCGCGTTTGATTGCGCATTCACGGCAAGAAAACGCGATTTTTTTTCTATCGCTGCAATACACGATTTATCAAGTAACCCGTGGCCATAGTCTGCCACAATCACCATATCATGCTGATCAATGTAACGATCAATGCTCTCTAAAAATTCTCTCTGCTGATGTTCGACTAAATAGGAATCGTCAATTTCATAAATTTCAAATAGTTTTTGAGAAGTATATTCTTCAAGATACCGTCTTTTGACAATGGTCGGTGAATCTTTTTTATAATGAAAGATAGGCTTAACATTTAAATTTAATTTTTCCTTGATAAAATCTTCGTATTGACCAGATTCACCTAGCATCGTCAAACAAGTTACTTCTGCACAAAAACTACTTAAATGATTCGCGACCGCAAGAATACCGCCAACATAAGTTTCTTCTCGATGATATTTAGTCACTAACACAGGTTCCTTGCCTGCTTTTCCAATCGCTTCCCCAAAATGATAAATATCAATAATCGCTTCCCCAATCAACAATACTTTTAAATTTTTTGCTCCTTCTAAATATTTAATGATATGATTGACACTATAATTTTGCCTTAACTTATCCAAATAAGCCGTAATTTCTGCAGGAAAAGATGAAAAAAATCGATTTAATAATGTTGATGAACTAAAAACAATATCGTGCGTAAATCGTAATTGACCGCCAACTGATCTTACCGCATTTTCTTCATCAACAATTTTTCCAGTGACATCATTTTTAGAATCTTGATATTCAATTCCTTTTATATAAAAATGCGGCTTGATTCGTGTGATCGCAGGCACGGCAGTTGGATCATCGTTAATAATGACATAATCTACACAGCTTAACGCAGCAATCGCTTCAGCCCGTAACTGTTCGGTAAAATAAGGCCTGCCAGGCCCTTTATTGACAAACCGATCAGGGGTAATAGTAACAACTACTATATCCCCGCACATTTTTGCTTGTTGAAAATGCTTGATATGGCCCACATGCAACAAATCAAAAACACCGTGACATTGCGCGATTTTTTTTGTTTTATTTTTGAGAAATACCGCTGAAAATTCTGAAAAACTAATAATTTTTGGATTTACTCCAACACTCTGATATTCCACTTGATTTATTTTATGATCAATATCAGCAAGATCCATTATTGTAACCCTCCTTAATTTAACAACGATTCAATTGCTTTGGAACAATGCGGATTAGCCGTCTTTTGATCAAGCAGCCAGGTAATATTATTTTTTAAAAAAGATGTCCCCATTCTTAAGCGAACAGCAACTAATTTTCGGTTAAAATCGATGTTCTTTCCCTCAAACACTGGTATTTTTAATCTTTCAAAAGGAAGATTTGGCGGCGGGGCGCTAAGATCCCGCATACCAGGATCTTTAAAATTTTCCCATAATTTTTTTTGTAACAGTTCATCTTCAAAGGAGGGCTGCCATGTTTCATTCAGTATCGCTACCATTTCCTTGACAACCTCAGTAATTTCTTCCGGGCTATTTTCAACCAAAGTCAGGTTATTGTCCTTGGCAATTTCTAATATTGAACGCGCGCCATTACTTTTGGCCCAAGGAAACCGTTCAGCTATTTCTTGAAATGATAAATAACGATGAGTCTTTAAATCCATGACTTTCTTGGTAATGAGCAAATACCACTCGGGATGAAAATCAGGATCCACCAACGGAACATTCGTCTGCAAAATAGGCCGCCTAAAAAGTTGTGCCGCCGCATCAAGTCCACAGCTAACCGAAATAAAGAAAAAACATTTTGCGCTTAAATAAATATCACCAAAATCTGAGCAATAAGGGCCGTCAGCATAATCAATGATATTTGGATGATTGACATTAAACGGTTTTTCCACATAGCGGCCCATGCGGATCACGTAGTAACCATTATTTGCAAGATATTCTGCCGCTTGCCTATAATTATTAATATCAACATTTCGATAGTTAGTATAAGACAAATCCTCCTTTGGCATATAGACACTTAAATAGCGCGCATCCCTTCCCAAAAGACAAACAAAACGAGCACCTGCTGGAATACCTAGTGAACACAATAATTCTTTTCCTTTCTGTTCTTCTTCTTCGGTAAAACTGACATGCGGCTTAGTCGTTTTTCCGAGCAGGTTCCAAGCATCCCAAGCATGTCCTTTTTGCACAAAAAATTGTTTAACTGAATCATCCCGATAATAATTCCAAAGCAGTAGGTATCGATCAACATCCGCAACAAGATGTGGAAAAGGTAAAATGGTAATAACTCGCTTCCACATTTTGTGCATTTGTGCATTACATATCGTACCGCCCGGCACCGTATAAAAAAAAGTTCGGTTTAATTTTTCACCGATTGCATCCAACACACCTAATAACAACTCTGTATTATAAGGATAATGACCGATGCGATTAGAAAATAATAATATTAATCTTATTTTAATGAAAGGCGATGCCAGAAGAATAATGAGTGCGAGCGGAACAGAAAATGGGGCAAGAAAAAATCGTCTAATTTTTTTTACAAGCTGAAAACGACGAATTGCGTACGGAATAAGACCATAAACTCCTTCCCTTTCTATTGCGACATGAATTTTTTTTAACATACTAATCCTGCTATCTTATTTTTTTTAATCAAAAAAGTAAATTCGGTGCTAATGCGTGTAGTATCTGCTTTATTTTCAGCGCCGCCATGCAAAAGGTCATAATGAAAAACAACTGCTCGCCCAGGCTCGGTTGCTAACAATAGTTGATTTAACTGAGAAACATCCTCATCAATAATAGGTTTTTTCTGGCCATATTTATCTTCCGCGTGCCATTTCCAATCTTTTTTTTGATGTGAATGCGGCACAACAATCAAGCCATTTTTGCCGGGCGTTGCATGAATTGAAATCCATATTTTAATTTTTTCCCAGTCTTTATCATGAACTTCATCCCCGTAATAACCCAGATTCACAAACCAATTTTCAGTATGAAGTGTTCCAAAATCACTATTGCCCGGCCTAACCAATCGCCAATATATATTTTCCCATCCAAGCTTTTCTTCATCAGCAATTTTAATATCACCAAACTCTTTTTCCATTTTTTGAAAAAATTCCATTGCGCGAATAACATCAACCGCTTCTCTCGGCAAAACACGCGAAGTTTTTGGCCAGGATTGGCTATGGTCAATAGTGTGCGCTAATTCATGATAACGTTCTATTCCCAACTCATCGAATTGATAAGTGTATTTTGGCGCTATCAACTGCAATCGATACAACCATTGCATACGAATCATTTTTCGAATAGCGCCAAGTTCTTCTTCAGATAATTTTAAATGTAGAGAATATCCTTGTTCCCCATAAACTTCTGGAATTAACTTCCTTATTTCCATGTGCGTTCTACCTTATGTTGGCACAAAAATTGTAAACTCAAGACTCACTCGAGTGGTCTCCGCTAAATTAGGCGCCCCCCCATGTAATAGATCGTGATTAAAAATGACAATATCGCCGGGTTCCGTCGGTAATAATTTCAATCCTAACTGATCGACATCCTCATCTAAAACAGGTTTAAGTTGCCCGTATCGTTTTTCAGAATGCCATTTCCAATCTTTTTTAGTCTGTGAAGCAGGTACAACACATAAACCATTTTTTCCAGGAACAGTATGAATCGCAATCCATACATTTAAACGTTGATGCGCATAATCGGGCACTTTCCAATCACTTGCTAAATCCCAAAACCATCTGTCCGTATGGATGGAAGCACAATCTGAATTACCCGGGCGCACTAAACGCCAGAGCATATGGTCCCAGCCAAATTTTGCTTCATCTGCGATTTCGATTGAGCCAAATATTTTTTTAAACGAATTAAAAAATGGCATTTCTTTAATAACATTCACATCACGTTTAGATAAAATCCGTGTAGGTGTTGGCCAAGAAGATGAGTGATCTAATAAATGAGCAAAGCGATGATAATTCTCCATGCCAAAAGCATCCAATGCAGCGATGTGTTCTGGAACCAACAATTGCATTCGATAAAGCCATTGCGATTTGATGATAGCCCTAATTGCACCAAGTTCCGCTTCATTTAATTTAAAATGGATAGCATATCCCACGTCATGATTAAGAGTTTTCTTTAATGTATCAAGAGATATTGACATAAATTACAGCTCCATTACACTGCGGCAATGTCTGCCGTTTACATAAGAGCGTCTTGCTTGATTCTCATAGCTATGAATTGCCTGAACTACTTCCGCGATGTTATCTAAAGATTGATCCGGGCCAGAAGGCAAGGTTAATCCTTCCGCTTCAAAAAGATCGGCGTGTGGAAATATTTCATCGGATCTAAGATAAGGTGCTCTATTTAAATTAGGATAAAATGCTTTAGTCTGAATTTTTCTTTCTCCCAAAAAACGTATCAATCGATCCCGATCCTGACAGAGCACTTCAACATAAAGAGGTAACTCACCTGTCGATAGATCAACAGGGATTAAACGCACACGTGCAGCATGTTTTAACCCTTCTTCATAACAATGATAAATTTTTCTTAACGATGCAATTTTTTGCTCTACCTTTTGTAATTGCGTTATCCCAATGGATGCCTGTAGATCAGTATAACGAAAATTCAATCCAAACCGGGTATAATCGCAATTTAATAAATTATCTACTCCATGCGTGCGTATCTTGCGAAGCTCGTCATAAAAATGTTTTTCTTTCGTTGCAATAAAACCGCCTTGACCGGTTGGAATAATTTTTGCAACAGATAAAGAAAAACAACCTAATGCTGATTGCGTTCCAATAAATTGACCTTCTTCTTGACTAAAAAATGCTTGGGCCGCATCTTCAATGATGGTGAGATGATACTGATCCGCCAATGATTTAATTTGATTGAGATGGATTTTTCGGCCATTTAAAGCCGTTGGAATGATAGCACGCGTACGAGATGTTATTTTTTCTTCTATCTTAGCAACATCAATGCAAGGAACATCAGGTAATACATCAACTAATACAACTTTCGCGCCCACCATCATGACAGCATGCGCTGCAGCAATCCAGGTACGATTGGGGATAATAACTTCATCGTCATAGCCAACACCCGCAGCAATCAGCGCCATCAATAGCGCCATAGTGCCGCTGGTTGTTGCAACAACATAAGGAACAGAGAGTTTTAATGCTAACTGTTCTTCAAATAAAGCGGTCAGGGGACCCAAACTAATATGTTCATTCCGTACCGCATTTGAAACGGCTTCTGCATCCTGCTCAGTGTATTGAATTCGCCACCAGGGTATCAACGTATTTCCTTGCCCCATACACGCTCCTTGTGATGTTGTTATTCAGCAATTGCCAATGTATGTTCTCTATCTTGTTTCTGAAAAATAATATGGGTATAGACCTTTACCTCAGGAAGCGGCGTCACAAAACAACCGCCGCCATCTAAAAATGCGTGATGTTTTTGCATAATTAAATCCGCGTACTGCCACGCTAAAATAACAATGCAATCTGGTTTTTTTTCATAAATCTTAGCTGAAGGAAGAACAGGGATATGATCTCCCGGGCTAAATCGTCCTTGTTTAATGGCATTATCATCCGCAATAAAATCTAAATAAGGACACAATTCAAATTGATACATAGTCGTAGTCATGGGAGTTGATGCGCCATAGCCTGCGATAGATTTTCCGTGCGCTCGTAAATCATCTAATACAGCATGCAAGCGGATTTTTATTTCTTCTAAATGATGAGAAAATTTTTGATAGACAGCAACCTGATCTAATCCCACCTTTCTTTCAAGCTCAATCAATTCTTTTACATAAGGAGAAACTGCTCTTTTTGAATCAAGCTGTTTCACAAATACTCGAATTGAACCCCCTTTGGTTGCGATACGTTCCACATCAAAAATATTCATGCCATGTTTGTTAAAAAATATTTCTAGAGGTTCGATACGATGATGGCACAAATGCTCATGATAAATGGTATCAAATACATTTTTTTCGATCATATCCAACAAATAGGATACTTCAAACACAAAAACACCATCCGCATCTAATAAATAATGAATACCTTCTGCAATTTCATTCATATTATCCGCGTGCGCAAATACATTATTGGCTGCAATGAGAGAAGTAAGGCCGTATTGTTTTTTAATTTGTCTTGCAATATCCAGTGTAAAAAAAGCAGGAATGGTTTCGATACCTTCGCGCGTCGCCTGCAAAGCAATCTCGCGCGCTGGATCAACGCCTATTACTTTCATTCCTTCTTTTTTAAAGGCCTGCAGCAAAGATCCATCATTACTGCCTATTTCTAAAACTAATGATTCTCTTTTACAACCGATTTTTTCGATGACAGCGCACGCATATTTTTTAAAATGCTCGACTAATCCAGGTGAAGTAGAAGTACGATAAATATAATTTCCAAAAAGAATTTCTGGATTAATCACGTGCGGCAATTGCAAATGCCCGCAATCGTGGCATAAATACAAGCTTAAAGGGTAACTTTCTTGCACAATCGATAATTCCTGTGGTGTCACATACGCATCACCAATGGGGGATGGCCGCATGGGTAAAGCAAGCTCTAGTTTTAAACTACCGCATAAGCGGCAATCGTTACGTTTACGAACAACTGATGTTTTCACGCTATGCTCCTCCATTAAATACATTCTATCGTTCTCGCCAAAGATTCATGATTAATCACTGACAATCCGCCATCTACGATGATGTTTTGCCCGGAAATAAAAGATGAGTCAGCGCTACATAAAAATGCAATGACGTTTGCCACATCCTCCGCTCGACACATTCTTTGCAACGGAATTATTTTTTTATATAGCGCATGTAATTTTTTATTTTCATCATAAAACTGCTGCGACTCTTCTTTAATAAAACTACAGGGCGACACCGCATTTACCCGAATACCTAAAGGGCCTAATTCTGCCGCATAATGCTGCACCATTTGGTTTAAACCTGCTTTTGCTACCGAATAACTTAAGGGCTGGCTGGTCGTTGCAAATTTTCCCGCCATTGAACTCACCATGACAATAGAAGAATCGTGAGCATTTTCAGCATGAAATTCATCCTTTAACCCATCAATCATATGGCGAGTTGCGTGCAAAGTAATATCTAGTTCACCCGCCCAACAATCACCTGCTCCGCGATACCGTTGAAGAAAAATGAGATAATTTATTTTTCCTCTCGCGCGAATGGTCTCCTTAAGTCTCTCTAAACAAATATCTTGTTCATGTAAATCAGCTTCAAGGTATAAAATATTGCTATCATTTTGTATATCGATAGGTAAACTGCGCGCCATAACCGAGCAAAGATAATTTTTTTCTCGCAAACGGTTAACAACTGCTTTTCCTAATCCTCTTGTCCCGCCAATGATAAGCGCGTGTGTTTGCATTATTGATTAAACTCTTCAATTTTATTGGCCAACGCCTCCATAAATTTTTCTTCTTCTAAACGATTGCCTGCTAACGGTGCCCAAGGAGCAAAGAGTGTATCCTCTATCACAAAAGGCCCATTAGTCGTTTCGTGAAATACAACTAAATCAGTATGTAATACCAGTGTGTGAAAACAAGATGTCGATAATCGATAAAAAAAATGTTTACCTGATGAAGGATCGCTCATTTCTATGACATTCACTATATTGCCGGCATCGTCAAATAAAACAACATCTAACCGCCCTTCAATCATATGAAATGATTCGCTTTTATTAAGATGTTTATGCGGTCTGACATAACTTTTTTTTGTAAGCGCAATTAACATTTCATGCAGCGTATCATTTTTCGTTTGATGGGCGCACATTCGTATACGATGATTAGGGCATGCACTAATGTTTTGCTTAAGTAAATCGAGATCATTTAACTTTAGGCTGATAATATCAGTCGTGGCCAGATACACTTCTTCGTTAATTTTTTTAAAATTCATGTACACAATCTTTTAAAGTATGCCGGCTCGTTAAAAAAATAGAAGCAAATTCACCGCCCTGATCTAAGAAGAATTTTTTATTAGCGATGACTTTTTTCTCGCTTTCTTCACTTAAACTTAACAAACAAAGTTTAGGTGCCTGCTCCTCTAGTGCCATCGAAGACAAAATAGGTAATTTTGAACCTGGCATATACATGCCGCACTTATTCGGATGGTCATCGATTAAAAAATCAATAAGATGCCCCACTTTCATTAAATTAATAAAATGACAAGCCAAATGCCCAGCGCCCAATAAAGCAATTTTTCCTTTTTGACGGTATTTTGACAATACATCTTGATACCACGCGCATCGTTTGGGATAAGAAACTGCATAATGATCTATATTTTCTTTTTCTTGCTGAAAAACTTTATGATTTATAGAATGAAAATTTTTATCATTTCCGCCCAAACACACAACCGCAACTAAATAATCCTGTACATCATAGGAATATTTTCTAAATGTGTGAACACTAAATCCGCCCATTACCAATGATTTTAAAAACGTATACGGCGAAAAATAAGAAATATGCTCCTCCCAAAGAGTGCTATAATCACATAATGAAAATGTTTTAGTATAATCTGGCACTTCAAAAACAACATAACCCTCTTTTTCAACCATGGCACTCAATGCCTGCATCAATAAAAGAGGATCATGAGCGTGTTCCAAAATATCTCGAACAATAATAACTTTGGGTTTGGGATTTTTGAAAAAATCAGGTGCCGTTAAATATTGCTGGATAGTTTCAATAACAGAAAGAGTATTATCTATATTTTCATCTAACATATTCTTTAAACGAGATACATTTTCAAATCCTTTTTTTCTTAAGCGCACCAGTGTCGACTCTTCGAAATGGCTGACGCCTAAAAAATGTGAATCGGCGGTAATTCCCGGAAGTTTAATTAATTCATCTACTAAAGAATCTAAATGGTTCTCAGGTTCGTTGTAAGTGATCCAACTAAAGGATGGTTTAAGGTCTTCGCTTAAAGGGGGATTAATTAACTGCACAAGGCTGCACGCTTCACAATAGCCTAACTGGAAGGAATAGGTTAATTCTGATGAAGAGGACAGAGACAGAAAACGGTTGCTAATAGGCTGCTTACCAAAATCAATTGCCATTTTGACAAATTTTTTTTTACATATACAACAAACATGCATAGCTTATTCCAAGTAACCCATCAAAAAATCAGTCGATAGTTCAAGCATGTGTTAAATTCATTTTAATCATTTTTTCAACGCAATTTGTCATCACACTTCTCAGTAAAGGCTGAAAATAACCTGGTTTTGTATTGGTCGGCGCAAACATGTTCTTAATACGCAAATCAATGCTGACCCGTGTTTTCAATGATGCATTATGCGCACGATGCGCAACATGGGCAAAAAACAATATGCCCTGGCCCAATCTGGGCGTCAGTAATTTAATTTGCCCAGGCTGAAGGGCCGCAATCACATCATCACTTTTAGATGCATAAAGATACCCTAATTCGTTTGCCAAAGACCCTTTGGTCACTTGACTACGAAAAATATCTTTATCTTCAATGGGGCGCACATTCTCTGCCGCCATAAAATGAGAACCAGGGACAACCATTAAGCCGGCACCTTCTGCTAACGGAAAAATAGGCAGCCAAAAATTTAATTCCCAAAAAGAGTTGCCATAAAAAGTATCGCGATGCCAATCAATAAAATCTTTTTCCACATGGGGGCGGGAAATTCGCAAATAAAAATCGGATTGAATATCAATATCAGACCCTAATAATTGCACCAAAAAATCAGAATTTGCTAGTAATAATTTCTTAATTAAACCTTGTTTCAAAATATTATCTTTTACCTGTTTAACCAACAATAATCGCTCTTCATCGCTCAATGATTCTTGGTGCAATGCGGTTGGATGACAAGGAAAAGAAGCTTCCACTACCTTTTGGATTTCAGCAAGAGGCGAACAATCATGAAAATCTATGACCGCGTAGCCTTCGTTATAGAGCGAATCTTGAAACATAAAAAATCCTTTTTGCTATTAAGTAATGTCAATAACACACTTCCCAATGCGGCCGTTTTTCATTTCATCCAGCGCTTCATTAATATTTTCTAAGGTAAACCGATGCGTAATCATTTCTTTAATTTTTGCCTTTGCTGTCTTTATCACTTTAAGATAATTAGGAATATCAACGGTAGGAAAACTGCTTCCTCCATGCGAGCCAAAAAATTTCTTTTCAAAATGTAAAGGCAGCGTATAAAGTGACACTTTATTTTTTTTATCCAGCACCCCTACCAAAATAGTTCTGCCTGTCAGCGCTGTTATTTCATAAGCAAGCTCGACTACCGCTGTCTTCCCTGTATTATCGATTGCAACGTCCACTCCTTTGCTGCCGACAATTCGATCAATTTCAGCAGCGACATCTTGATGAGCTGCATTAATCACATGCGTTGCACCAAATTTTTTTGCTTGTTCTAATTTATGATCATAAAGATCAATGGCAATAATAGGATAAGCAGAAACTAAAGATGCGCCTTGAATAATATTCATGCCAACACTGCCTGCACCAAAGACAGCCAAAGATTCGCCGATTTTTAATTTAGCATCATTATTGACAACACCAAAACCTGTCGTGACTGCACAACCCAATAAAGCCGCGGTGTCAAAATCAATTTCTTTTGGAATAGGCGTCACTCGATTTTCAGATACAACAGCAAATTCATTAAATGTTGTGACCCAACCTGCGTTCACCGTTCGCTTGCCCCACTGATAGCAAGGTGTGGCCGATTCTATACCAGCACCTTTGCGCCAATGCATGACCACATGATCGCCCTGTTTGACTTGAGTAACGCCTGCTCCTATTTTTTCAACAATACCGCCGCCCTCATGCCCTAATAAGTGCGGTAAAAATTTATCAACGCCCTTAACGCCTGCAATTTCCCCTAACTGTGATCCACAAATGCCGCTTGAAATGACTTTAACAAGCACTTGTCCATATCCTAAGGTATCGGGTAATTGAATATCGTCAATCACTAATGGTTTATTTTGTTCAACTAAAATAGCTGCTTTCATTTCAATGACTCTTTGACATTATTCAAAATAAATAAACCCATAATCACCGGTATACCCACACGTCTTAAACCACCACTCCCATTCTTTGGGCGTAAAAAAACATTCGCAAGTCAATTGCCAATACAGCAAATTGGTTTTTTCAATTTCATTACGGTAGGAATCCATGCAGATATATTTATTTTTTTTACCGACACGTTCAATTTCTTTAAGTGCATTTTCCAAATCATAACAATATAAATTATGCAAAGAATTAATCGAGACCACTAAATCAAAATGATCATCTGGAAATTCCAGTTTTTTTGCATTACCTAATTGCAAATAGGGTTTTACCTCTTCTTTTGCATGCGTAATCGCATAATGGGAAACATCAATACCAGTGACTTTGACACCAGGCACCACTTCCGTAAATTCATACAACAAAAATCCCTTGCCGCATCCGACATCAAGAATAGTATCGCCTGATTTTAATCCGTAATGCGACGCCATATGCTCTGCAACAACCCGCCATCGGCCGTCATAGTGATAACCGCCATAACCAAATTTACGCTCACCATCCCAATAATCAAAATCAAATTGTTTTGAAATTTGAGCCGCTTCCGCTTTCGGAAATTCTGTCACTCTTTTTAAATAATCTCTGACTGATTTTTTATGAGCTAATGCAATAAAGTCATCAATATGCGCCATGCTATTTTCCTTTTAAAAAGGCCCTTTAAACCAATCGCCAGGCACATCATGAGGGTATGCCCGCCTCTTAGCAAGATCCGTTGTATCAATTTTTTTTGCGAGCAATGTAGCGATCTTTTCTACAATTGTTTGACACGTTGGATAAAAATGTTTTGTGAGACCAAAACTGGTCGGTTCCGGATTATCCGGCATTGCAATACGCAAAGGCGGATCCCTCAAAATAGAAAATTGCTGCATAGAAACTTGAGAAATAATTTCACCCGCAACTGAACCGGTCGCAACGCCTGTATCTAATACCATTAATCGTTTAGTTTTCTGTACGGAAGAAAAAATGGTTGCCCAATCAATGGGGCGAATCGTGCGCAAATCAACCACTTCGCACGAAATACCATAATGCTCTAGATAAGCGGCCGCTTGTAATGCCTCAACTGTCATGTAAGACATGCTGACAATCGTCAAATCTTTACCAAGACGCGCTAAACGTGCAGGGCCAATAGGCACTCGATAATCTCCTTCAGGCACTTGCCCTTCACTATTGTGAAGCCATCGATGTTCTAAAAAAACGACTGGATTATCATCAAAAATACTTTCTAATAATAATCCCTTAGCATCAGCAGGTGTCGTTGGCATCACTACTTTTAATCCTGGAATATGTGCAAACCAAGCCTGTAAATTTTGCGAATGCGTAGGCCCCTGCCCCCATCCTCTACCAATAATTAAACGAATCACGAGTGGTACCGAACATTGGCCGCCAAACATGTAATACCATTTTGCTGCTGAATTCACTAATTGATCCATGGCTAATAAAAAGAAATCTAAGCGTTGATGGACCATCACAGGACGATAACCGGTTAGTGACGCACCTACGCCAATTCCAGTCATACCATTTTCAGAAGTTGGCATATCAAACACACGGTCTTTGCCAAAACGTTCTTGTAAATGATCTGTCGTCCCAAAAATTCTTTTAGGATCATCGACCCCCAGCCCAAAACAAATGACCTTGGGATCCTTATCCATCGCAATATGCAATGCATCATTAATGGCTTTGGTATACGTCATAGAAGTTGTCATCACAAAGCTTCCTCTAAAACGAAATGCTGTGTTAATGGAGTGCTCGGTTCAGACATTTTATACTGGCCGGTGACTGCTTCCTCTTTATCAGGAAAAGGAGAGTTTTCTGCAAAGGTAAAAGCGTTTTTGATTTCTTCGTCAATTTTATTTTCCATTTCTTTAAAAAAATCAGCGGACAATTGATATTCTTCTATTAAATATTGCCTAAAGTTTTCAACGGGATCACGCATTTTCCATTCTAAAAATTCAGCCTCACTGCGATAACCTAAATCATTATCATAATTCGGCCCGCAATGTTCGCGCCATCGATACGTTTCAAATTCAAGAAAATAAGGACCGCCGTCTTGTCTAAGCGCTTGCACGGCTTCCTCTATAATTTCGTAACTTGCAAAAAGATCATAGCCATCGGCATAATTTATTTTAGCGCCCATGGCAAATGCAATATCATAAATATTTCTATTGGCAGGTTGGCGTTTTTCAAACGGGGAATAAACAGAATAACGATTATTTTCACAAATAAATAACACCGGCAATTTTTTCAAAACAGCAAAATTAAGTGATTCAAAAAAAACACCTTCTTCAATAGCCCCATCGCCCACAAAGATACAGCTAATTTTTTCATTGTGAGAAAGTTTGTTTGATAAACCAAGTCCAACACCGACTGGAATGGTATTCCCCACAATGGCCGTGCTGCCCATAAAGCCAACTGACAAATCAATTAAATGCATAGAACCGCCGCGTCCACGACAACAGCCCGTCACTTTGCCATGCATTTCCGCAATCATCGCATTTAACGAACCGCCTTTACCCAGATAATGCGCATGCGCACGGTGCGTACTCACCGCGTAGTCCGTCGGCTTCAAGAGATAACCCACTAAAGCAGCGACCCCTTCTTGCCCAATGGAAAGATGCACAGGCGTCCGCATTTTTTGCTCTTTATAATGGTTCGCAACCGCTTCTTCAATTCTTCTGATGCGCAGCATGCGGTAATAAATTTCAATTTGTATGTCAAGATTATTTTTCATCGTTTAAAAAATTCTAAGATAGCGTCAACAGTATAGTTTAATTCATCTTCACGTAATTCAGCATAAATCGGCAAACTTAACATTTGCATCGCTAATTTTTCTGCGACGGGAAAATCGCCGAGCTTATGACCTAAGCTAGCCGCAGCAGGCTGCAAATGAATAGGAACCGGATAATGTATTTTTGTTTCAACACCTTTATTTAATAAAAATTTCATCAACGAATCGCGCTGGTCTGTTAAGACAACAAAATTATGATAAACCGCATGCTCATCTGTTTTGTCGATAGGTACTTCTAAAACATCTTTTAAGCGCTCCCGATAAATCCCTGCCATATAACGACGATGATGATTCCATTTTTCAAGGTGAGGTAATTCTGCAAGAGCAATGCCCGCTTGAATGCTGTCTAAACGGGAATTTAATCCAAAACGTAAGCAAGTATCTCGATTGACTAAACCATGATTTCTTAATAACTTCATCGTGGCATATAACTCTTCATTATTCGTCGCCACCAAACCGCCATCACCGTACACTCGCAAATTTTTTAAAGGGTGCAAACTAAAACAGCCTACATCACCGATACTGCCTGTCATCTGATTTTTATAACGAGCGCCGATGGATTGCGCTGCATCTTCAATCACCATTAACGAATGACGTTTAGCAAGAGTCTCTATTTTATCCATCTCTGCTGGACGACCCGTCAAATGAACGGGAATAATGGCTTTTGTGTTTTTGGTAATTAATGATTCTGCTGCATCAACATCAATATTGAGATCTTGCTTCACATCACACAACAAAGGTTTGGCGCCGACAGCGATCACAGCACCTGCTGTCGCTAAAAATGAATTGGTAGGCAAAATAACTTCATCAGTATGGCCAATGCCTGCGCTCTTAAACGCTAATATGAGTGCATCAGTACCATTCGCAACACCTAACGCAAATCGGCAGCCTAAATACTCTGCTATCTTTTTTTCAAAAGTTTCAACCATCTCGCCTAAAATATAACTGCCCGATGAAAGCACTTTATCAATAGCAGATAATATTTCTTCTTTATGCAGAAAATACTGCCGTTTCAAATCAATAAAAGAAACTTGCATGTTATCTTTTTTTAATTGTTCATTTCGATGAAGAAGTTTTTCCATAAAATTCCTTTATCTTGCTAACCACATAACTCAAATTATCTAGACTTAAAAATTCATGAACCGGCAATGAAAGCGTTCTGCTGGCAATGCGTTCGCACATTGGAAAATCACCTGGGTGATAACCAAGATAAGCAGCAGCAGGTTGCAAATGCATCGGGATTGGATAATGAACTTTGGCATCAATACCGTTTTTGATGAGAAACGCTTGCAGTGCATCCCGTTGATCGCATTGAATACAATATAAATGATAGACTTGCTTTACATATTGCTCTCTAAATGGAATATCTATCTCAGAAATCATCGATAACTCAGAATCAAAATAATTTGCATTATGAATGCGCGATTCAGTAATAAAATTTAATTTTTCAAGCAAATGTGCGGCGACGATCGCTTGTAGCGTATCGAGCCTCGAATTATAAGAAAACATCACGCATTCATCACGATTTTTAAGCCCGTGATTGCGCATCAATTTTAACTGGTCCGCAAAAAAATCTGAATCAGTCACAATCATGCCACCATCACCCCATACGTTCAAATTTTTTAATGGATGAAAGCTGAAACATCCAAAATGCCCAAAAGATCCGGCAGGTTGATCGGCATAAGTTGCTTGAATGGCATGACAAGCATCTTCAATCACAAATACGTCGTGCTTATCTGCAATCGACATAATGTCATTCATGTGACAAGGCTTACCTGCCCAGTGCACCGGTAAAATCGCTTTTGTTTTAGACGTGATTTTTGATTCAATATCATCTGAATTAATATTGTAATCTTCTAAAATATCGACAAAAACGGGCTTTGCTCCCGCCGTTACGATTGCTCCAATCGTCGCATAAAAAGTAAAAGGGGTAGTGATCACCTCATCCCCTTCTTTTATACCCAATGTCTTCAAACTTAAAAATAATGCATCCGTCCCGCTGCCAACACCGATGGCATGCTTTGTTTGCGTAATGTTTTTAAAAGATTCTTCAAAATCATCAACAGGTTTACCCAGCGTATAATCACCGCGAACTACAATTTCTTTTAATTTCGCAAAAATAGTTTCATAATCTGCAAATTGCTCTGAAAGATAATTATGGTTAATAAGCAAACGACCCGTTCGTTCGTATTGTTCTGGTAAGAAGTTTTTTATTTCAAGAATTGCATTCATGAGTCATCCTTTAAGGTTTATGAATATAATCCAATGGTAATGCTTTAATTGTTTCAATATGGTCTTTCACCCAGCGATAAGTTTTTTCTAACCCTTTTTCAAGTGAATAATTCGCCTGCCAACCTAATTCTTCTGATTTATCCACGCCCATTTCATATTTACTGTCTTTTCCTATGCGCTCCCTCGCAATTTCTACAAAAGAAGTGATCTCTATTTTCATCATATGGCATATTTTCTCTACGAGGGCACGTATTGAAATACAAGGCCCTGCTGCAAAATGATAAATCTCACCCAATTTTCCGTGATGGATCGTTTTATAAATACCATCGGCTATATCTTCGGCATAAATAAACATGCGCTCTGAAACACCGCCTCCATGTAAAGGTAATGTTTTTTTGAGCAGCCCATAAATCATTGTTCTTGGAATAATGCGATACAATTGCTGATGCGGCCCGTAAAAATTAGCAAAACGCGCAAGCACTACTGGGAATTGATACTGTTTATAATATGCTTTTAAACTCATATCAATCGCCGCATGAGAAACAGCATAAGGCGTGGATGGATTGAGCGGATTGTTTTCTTGCATTTTATTTAATGTATTGCCATAGACTTCAGGTGTTGAAATTCGAACATACCGTTCTAGAAAATCACACTCTTTTAAAAAATGATGCAATTTAGCTTTAGCGACCACATTGGTTAAATACCATTGCGCAGGGTCCGCCCAACTTTCTGCTACCATCCCCTGGCCCGCAAAATCAATGATATAACGCGGTTTATTTTTTTGGATTAATTCTAAAATGTCTGCGCTATCTGTATTTAAGTCGCCCTGAACAAAACGAAAAGCGGATTTCTGCGGATTATTGAAATAAGGCTGCATCACCGGATGCAACTCAGGAGAACGGCTAATCCCGATAACAGATTCTTCTTGCCGCAAAAGATAATCAACCAGTGATGCGCCAGCAAAAGAATTGCTGCCTAAAATCAAATAGCTCATGCGACTAATTCTTTCATCGTACGAATATTATAAAAACGGTCCTCATCAGCGAGATGGCCCTCTTTAAAATAATCAATCAGTTCATGAATCGCATGTTTGACACTTTTTTTCGGCTTAAATCCTGTTTTAAGCAGTTTACTGGAATCCACTCGATAAGAGCGGGGATCATTACTTTCGCTCACGATAATTTCAGCGGGTACTTTCTCAACAACCATGTTAGCAATTTCTAAAATAGATAAATTCTCAAACCCCGCATTGAATACACCTGGAATAGTATGATCCAGTAAAAAAATGTATAAATCAGTAATATCATCAATATGAATATTAGGACGCGTTTGATTGCCGCCAAAAACAGTAATTCTTTTTTTAGTTAATGCCTGCATGGTTAACATATTGACTGAAACATCTAAACGCATTCTCGGTGAGTATCCGCAAACAGTCGCAGGGCGTACGATATGGACTAAAATATCATTTTCATAACTTAATAGTACCCGTTCAGCCACCATTTTTGCTTTGTTATATTCAGAAATAGGATTAAGGGGGGTTTCTTCCGTGACCCGTGGTTCATCACTCACGCCATACACACTGCCAGAAGATGCATAAATAATTTGTTTAACACCGTGCCGGATAGCACGGTCTGCTAATTGCATCGTTGCCAATGTGCTGATTTCCCAAGTCAATTTAGGGCTTAATTCGCAGCAAGGATCATTAGCAACTGATGCTAAATGAATAATTGCATCGACCCCCTGAAACCATTCATCTTGCATATTTCTCACATCACTCTGGATCACAGTTAAACGAGGATCAGGCTTTAAAAAATTTCCGAACCACATAATGTCCACTACTGTGACTGTATGGCCGTCTAGAAGTAATTTAGGGACTAAAACACTCCCTTTATATCCAGAACCGCCTGTGACTAAAATTTTCATTTTTATATATTCCCTCTAATAACTAAAAAATAATTTAAAAAAATTTTAAACAGTCTCTAAGAAGAGATGCCTACCACATCTGCAAATGAACCTACTTTAGTGATCCTTCCTTTTTCTAGCCGCAGTAAAATATCGCAATTCTCAACTGTTGACAGCCGGTGCGCTATTACAATTAATGTCTTATTGCCTTTTAATGTTTTGATTGTGTTAATGACTTCTTGTTCAGTCTCGTGATCAAGTGATGATGTTGCTTCATCCATAATGATAACATCGCGCTCATGATAAAAAGCACGCGCTAACGCGACCCGCTGGCGTTGCCCCCCTGACAAACGCACACCATTTTCACCCAGCAATGTATCTACTCCTTCTGGTAATTGTTGTACGACTTCTGTTAATTGGGCCATTTGAATCACTTTGGTTATTCTGTCTTCATCAATCTCGTGATCATCAATACCTAAGGCGATATTACGTCTCAATGTATCGTCCAATAAAAAAATAATTTGAGGAATATAAGCAAAATTGTTTAGCCACTCTCTCAAGTTATCTATCGGTTTCCCATCAATCAATAATTGACCGCTTTCTGGTTCTAAAAAACCTAGAATAACATTGACCAATGTACTTTTACCGGCACCTGATGGCCCGACTAGCCCAATAGATTGACCCTTATGAAGGGTAATATTGACATTTTTCAGCGCTGAATAATCGGTGTGCGGATACTGGTAATTTACATTGCTTAAAAAAATAGTTGAAAAAGTTAATTTATCAAATTTCTGATAGAGTGATTTTATTTTTTTGGAACCTTTTGTGATAGACTCAAGCTCTACTAATTCTTCATACACCAACTGTGTTTGATAAAGATAGCCACGAATTTGGTTGATGGCAGACATAATTTGTGTGACGGTTGGTAACAAACGTGCACCCGCCGCAGCAAACATGCCAACCATCGCAACTACACCACTTATCGAGAAACCCGCCGCGATCCCACCTAATGTAAGACCAATAATAAAAATGGCAATCATATTTTCAATTAAATAACGCGGAATTTGCTGTAATGCTACTAAAATACCTGCCGCATGCGCGTAACGATGGGATATTTTACTTAGCCATTGAAGAAAATAATCTTCCCGCCCTAATACACGAATCTCTGTTAGTCCATGTAAGCTATGATGAATAGTTTTAATCATTTCACCATTGGATAAAGAAACTATTTTACCCATAGAAGAAAGTTTTTGCTTAACAAACAAGTCAAATACAAGCCCTACCGAAAAAAACATGCTCACCAAAAATAGGGTGATGAAGGGATGTAGAATGGCCAACAAAGATAAAATAGAAATTGCAATAAACCCACTCGAAATAAGATTCAGTAAAGGTAAAAATACATTGCCAATAAAACTACCGATATTATCTTGAATTCTAGAAATCAAATAAGAAGAATTTCTCTGTAAATGATAAGTATAAGGCGCATATTGATAAGCTATCATCATGCGATTTTTAAGACGCACTAAAAGTAATTGGCAGAAAAAAATAACTTTTGCTTGAATAAGTAACGTGAGTATCGCCTTAACAGCAAAAGCCACAATAATCAACACACCAAATAACCCAATAATTTTTTTTTCTGATAATCCTTGCAACAAAAACGCGAGATCGGGGAATTTTTGAAGGAAAAAATGCGGATTGGTCAATAGACCAAGAAAAACGCCTATTAAGCCGACACCTATTACATCAAGTACTGATGAAAATAAAAATGACAGAATCAAAAGCGGGATCGTTTTTTTCGCCTGAGAATCCAATAAATATGATAATTGTGTGAAATATTTTTTCATTTGGGAGAAAATTAGATATTCGTGGGTTGTTTAAGCACGCTACCGCCCTGCGACGCAATTTGCTCGCATGAGATGCTTCAAAAATTCGAGTAACGGTTTTGAGTTTAGCTCACACCCGCAAAATGTCAACTGTAAAAAAACAGGCCTGATGAGAAAATTAATTTGAAAATTTCATCAAAAAATGCGTAGCCACTGCCCACTATTCACAATCCAATCGTTATGTGCTAATTTACTCGCACTTTATTCAGGGAAGAAAGAGCATGCAACATTGTCACACCTACATCATTGGAGAAATCGGACAAAATCATAATGGATCAGTCGATGTTGCAAAGCTCACAATCGACATGGTTGCCAGAGAAATTGAAGAACCCTTGTTTGGCTTGAAGTTAAAAAAAATGGATGCCATTAAACTAACCAAACGCGACCTAAAAGCTGAACTGTCAAAATCACAGATGGACAAACCGTATGATTCAATACACTCATTTGGTAAAACTTATGGCGAACACAGAGCATTTCTTGAGCTATCGGACCAACAGCACTACGAAATTTACAAACATATCAAACAACATGGTTTCGATTGTATCGAAACGCTGTGCGCAATCGATTGCTTGTCACTACTCAAGCTATTCATACCAGATAAATTAAAAGTGGCCAGTCGCGATTTGACTAATCTGCCCTTATTAGAAGCCTTAGCAGAAACTGCTATACCCATCATTCTATCCACGGGTATGGCAGGAAAAAAAGAATTAGACGATGCATTAAATGTCATCACAAAATATCACGACCAAATCTCTATATTACATTGCGTATCCCAATATCCAACACGCCCGGAGAACATTAATCTCAATTCTATCTCCTATTTAATAGAAAATTATCCAGAATATCGGATCGGATATTCTGATCATACCATCGGCATTTCTACGCCGGTCGCCGCAGTCGCTCTCGGTGCCAAGGTTATTGAAAAACATATTACGATTGACAGAAGAATGAAGGGCACTGATCAGTCTGGATCACTAGGACCAGATGGCGTAAATCGGATGGTACGTGATATCAGATTACTCGAGATGGCCCTTGGAAAAAAAGAAATTTTTATCGATCCTGCTGTTGAGAATGCACGTATAAAATTAGAGCGATCCATCGCGACAAAACGGCCTATTCCAAAAGGCGAAGCCATCAACATTGAAGATATCCAGATGCTTTCTCCCGGAGATGGATATAAATGGCATGAAAAAGATAAAATTATCGGTAAAAAAGCAATGATAGATATACCGGAAGACGAGATCATTTATCACCATTATATTGTTTAAATCAGAGTTAAAATCAATGCTTCCTAAATTAGTGATCACAGATGTAGACGGCGTACTCACCGATGGCGGTATGTACTATGACCAAACGGGTAATGAATGGAAAAAATTCAATACGTCCGACAGCATGGGTGTGTTGCTGTGCAAAGCGTTAAACATTCCAGTCGCCATCATCACCAGTGAAACAACCCATATCGTTGAAAGACGAGCCGCCAAACTTAAAATAAATCATCTCATTCAGGGAAGCTCTAATAAGCTGGCGGATGCGGAAGCCCTTTGTAAAAAACTTAACCTTACGCTCGATCAAGTTGCTTACATTGGTGATGATCTGATCGATCTTCCTTTGCTAGAAAGAATCTATTTTTCAGGCGCACCCGCTAATGCACCTGTCTATATTAAAGAAAAAGTGCATTGCGTCACACAGCGCGCAGGCGGCGAGGGAGCATTTAGAGAATTTGTTGAAACATTATTGCATCGCGAAAAAATTCTACAAAAATCTATCCATGCCGTATTAAATAAAAATACCGTACCCGTTGATTTTTAATAGGCTTTTACATGTGACAATGAAAAATTCAAATTAATTCGCTGCAAATCAACGTTCTCTTTCATGAATGTCATCAAATTTTCCAAGTTTATTTGGCCTCTCAATCGCTTTTCAATCAATTGGCAAAAATTTAAATCCTCGGGATAATCGATCGTAAATCGATATTCAGGATTGATATCCTCCATCAAGAACATTTTTTCGATCTTAAAAAAATCTGGATTGGTATAAATAAAAAATGTCACATGCTCGAAATGATTTTTTTCGACCGCTAACTGATAACATCTTTTTAATGTCTCTAGTGAAACCACTTCCGCAAATAGGCCGATGGGTTTAAGAATAATCGGAAGACCCTCTTCCGTGACATAGGTACAATAATCGGCTTTTCTTAAAAAAAAACGCTCAATTTGAGCATCTAATTTGTTAATGTCAATGAAAGGGTTATCGGAACAGACACGCACCAAATGGTCGCAGTGATAATGGGCGCCTGCTTTAATAAAGCGCTCTAATACATTTTCTTCTGGGCCCCTGTAATAGGGTATCGATTGCAATTCGCAGTAGGTACATAATGCATCATCCATTTTGTTTTCGGTCGTTGCAATAATGATGCGATCAATTTTTTTGGACAATTTTAAATGATCAATGATGTATTGAATCAGCGGTTTTCCGTTTAATTGAGAAAAAATTTTTCCTGGAAAGCGGGTCGATCCCAGCCTTGCCTGAATGATGCAATCTGATCTCATAGTTTTATTACTTCAGCATTGTGATAACCAGAAGTATATCGTATATTTTTACGAGAATCCTATTTATGATAAGCAAATCCTCGAAGGAACGGCCCGCATGAAAAATGTTCTTGTCACAGGCGCCACAGGTTTTATTGGTAAACAATTCGTCCGTTTTTTGTTAGAAAAAAACCATCTAGTACGCGTTTTACTGCGTGATGAAAAAAAATCAGTTCTATTTGATCCGTGTGTAGATATCAATGTGGGTGATTTAACAGATCCTCTTACTTTAAAAAATGCGTGTGTTGGTATTGATACTGTATTTCATTTGGCAGGTTATGCGCATGCTTTTGAAGAAAACCATGCTTCTTTTGCTGAAGAACATCATCGCGTTAATTTCGAAGGCACAGAAAATATTCTTCAAAAAGCAATTGAAGCTAAAGTTAAAAGATTTATTTTTTTTAGCAGCGTCAAAGCAGTCGCCGATCACCCCCGCTGCATTGATGAGAATTTTACACTGCTTCCCGCTTCATCTTACGGAATTGCTAAAAGAAAAGCAGAGGAGCTTGTGCTTTCCGCAAAAAAAACGGGCATGCATGTATGCATCCTGCGCCCTTCTTTAGTCTATGGGCCTGACTGGAAAGGAAATTTGGCTGCCATGCTAAAAGCTATTGATCGAGGTTTTTTTCCACCGCTCCCCCCCATCAAAAATGCCCGCTCTATGATCAGTATCGACGATATTTGTGAAGCCGCATGGCTGGCAGCGCTTTCCCCCAAAGCGGATGGCGAAATTTATTTCGTCACCGATAATGTACCTTACTCGACCGATGAACTTTACAAAACCATGCGTGAAGCATTAGGTAAATCTATACCCTCTTTTCACATACCTCTCACAGGGTTTAAATTACTCGCTCTGTGTGGAGACCTTGGTAAAAAAATTTTAAAACGACGCATGCCCTTTGATTCAGAAAGTATGAAAAAATTATTCGGTAACGCTCACTATTCCTCTGGAAAAATACACCGTGATTTAGGATTTATTCCAAGATATGATTTTAAAAAAATGCTACCCGATATTATTAAAAAATATCACTCATCATAAGGAAAAAATATTTCATGGATGCCAAAATAATATTTTTTTGTGTATGCACATTCTTATTCACCATATTTATGACTTGGGTAATTCGCTGTCATGCTTTGCGTAAAGCCATTCTTGATATCCCCAATGAGCGAAGCTCTCATCGCATCCCCACCCCGCGCGGCGGCGGTATTGCCATTGTTTTATCTTTTTTGATATCTCTCACTGGATTGTATTTAGCCGGATGGATTGATGCAAATTTTACTGTCGCATTAATCGGAGGCGGATTAATCATTGCCATCACCGGTTACTGTGACGATATCTATTCTCTTAAAGCACGTTCCCGCATTTTATTGCATATATTAGCCGCTATGTGGGCGCTTTACTGGCTAGGCGGATTTCCTGTTTTAGATATCGGCATAGAAAAAATAACTCTACCGCACATGGGTTATTTGCTCGCGCTCATCACTATTATATGGTGCACTAATTTCTATAATTTTATGGATGGAATTGACGGCCTCGCTGGCAGTGAAGGTATTTTTGTCGCGCTCGCCAGTGGAATAGCCTTATCTTTGATGGGCGCTTTTCACTTAAGCATAGTCATGTATTTGTTAACAGCAAGCATTTTAGGTTTCACCGTGTGGAATTGGCCGCCTGCTAAAATTTTTTTAGGGGATGTTGGCAGCGGTTTCCTTGGTTTTGTGTTTGCTGTCATTGCCCTCCATACTGCTAATCAACAACTTTTATCAGTCTTTTTTTGGCTAACTCTGTCCGGCATATTTTTATGGGATGCTACATTCACTTTACTCTATCGCGCATTACGGGGAAAACGTTGGTATGAAGCGCATCGTGAACACGCCTATCAACATTTAATTGCTCTAGGTGCTAATCACAAACAAGTGACGATCAGTATCACTCTATTCAATTGCTGCCTATTACTACCTATGGCCTGTGTAATTTTTTATTGGCCGGCGTACTTGCTTAAATTAACAAGCTTGTCCATTTTAAGCTTGGGATTCACTTGGATTTTTATCAAATCACTTTCTAGCAGTGCTATTCACATAAACACAAAATAGAGCACGAAGAAAACCCTAGTCAATTTTTCAAATACTCGATAAACTAAAAAATTCTTCATTACGAAGAATTTTTCTTCTAAGCATAGGGACATCCATGAAGGCTGTGATTTTAGCAGGCGGGCTAGGAACCCGCATCAGCGAAGAAACTATCGTGCGCCCAAAACCCATGATTGAAATTGGCGGCAAGCCAATCCTTTGGCATATTATGAAAATCTATTCAACTTATCATGTACACGATTTTATTATTTGTTTAGGCTACAAGGGTTACATGATCAAAGAATATTTTGCCAATTATTTTCTTCATATGTCAGATGTCACGCTTGATATCACTAAAAATAAAATTCACATCCATCAAAATAATGCTGAACCCTGGCGCATTACACTCGTTGATACCGGGGAAAACACCATGACAGGGGGACGCTTAAAACGCATAGCCAACTATTTAGGGGATGATGATTTTTGCTTCACCTACGGCGATGGAGTCGCTGATATCGACATCAACGCATTGATTGCCCACCACCGCCAACAACAAGTATTAGCTACCTTGACTGCTGTTCAGCCTCCCGGACGATTTGGCGCACTACAGATTAAAAATCACAAAGTCATTCAATTTAAAGAAAAGCCAGAAGGCGATGATGGCTGGATCAACGGTGGTTTTTTTATTTTATCGCCAAAAATTCTTTCTTATCTTAAAGACGATCAAACGATCTGGGAAAAATCTCCTTTAGAAACACTCGCATCAAAACAACAATTATCCGCATTTTTTCATCATGGATTTTGGCATCCGATGGATACCCTGCGTGACAAAAATTATTTAGAAGAATTATGGGCAAACGAAAAAGCTCCCTGGAAAATATGGAGCATACCTTCTCAAGAAACATCTCCTGAACGCGTAAATACCGCGCTTGTTGAAAGTTGAATATCATAACCCGGGTACGCATTTTAAAAAAATGCGCTAAATCAATCCGCCGATTTCATAATAACTCATGTTATCATATTTTCGCGTAATTCCTCTCTTGGAATCAGCGGAGATAAATCTTCAAGCGGCGGTGAAATAATAGAACCATCTTTTTGCAGCGCAAGTGAAAGTTTTGGCACAAATAATTGTTCTGGATGTGTAAAAACTTCACAAATAATAGGTCCTTGATGCGCCATTACTTTAGGTATAACTTTCTCAAATTCTAGCCATGTTTTAATACTACATGCAGGCACTCCAAAGGCGTGTCCTAATGCGCTGAAATTGGGACAGCTGATCCCGGATTGATTATCCGTTCCTGTATATCTACCAGAAAACAGTGCTTTCTGGGTATGTTTAATCATGAGATAACCATCGTTATTAAAAATAAATAATTTAATAGGTAATCGATGATGAACCATAGTTTGCAATTCTTGCAAATTGAGCATCATACCACCATCACAATTCAAACAAATAATCTCACCTTTGTTGGTTGCAAAAGACGCACCAATAGCACCAGGAAGACCATATCCCATTTCTCCAAGGCCAGTGGAAGTCATTAAGCGTTGATTTTTTTTAAGTGGTAATACTTGATGTCCGCTGAGAAGGGCTGTTCCCATGTCAGTGACGATAATCTGGTTTGGTTTGAAGTAGTGAGATAAGCGTAACATAAAAGGATATGAATTGATAAAACCATCACGATCCGCATGCTCCGCATCTACAACGGGATATTTTTTTTGATATGTTTTACATTTTTCGAGCCAGGGTAATTTATTCTCCGAAGAATAATCAGTCGTTTGTAATAGATTGATCATGTCGCTTAAAAATTCTTTTGCATTCGCAAGTATGGGAACATTCACGCGCGCGCCGTGTTTTGTTAATTCTTGTAGATCAATATCAACCACGGCAATTCTAGCGCAACGCGCGAACTCACTTAAATTATAACCAATTTGAGGAATCGCAAGCCTTGTACCGATCGTCAAAAGAAAATCGCAATTTTGTAGGACAAAGTTAGCTGCTCTTTGTCCATAGATGCCCGCTCTGCCAAAAACCAAGGGATGCTCTGAAGGAATCATGTCAATCCCTGCCCAAGAGACCAGCACTGGGCATTGCAAAGTATTAATCAAAGGTTCAATTAAATCGACAGCATTTCCTAGGCGAATGCCATGACCTAGCCAAATAACAGGTCTTTCCGCTGAGTGTAATAAGGGTAAGACTTCACTAGCACCTTGCTTTGAATTTTTTATTAAAGATTGGCTTGAAACAATCTTATTTGTTTCTTCCGGTTTTTTGAATTGAATAATCTCATCAGGATTGACGCTTGCAGCCTGAATATTCATTGGGATATCTATCCAGCAAGGTCCTGGTCTCCCATGCATGGCATGATAATACGCTGCCTCAAGTTCTGCTAACACGGCTTTTGGGTCTAATACTCGGTTAGCATATTTTGTGACTTTACTAACCATTGCAACACAGTCATAGCCTTGAACCCCCCAAATGCGTAGGGGATTTTCGTTTAGGGTAAATTTAGAGTTTTCATTGCCAGAAATAATTAGCCCAGGAATAGAATCCATCCAGGCACTGACCACGCCTGTAATAGTATTCGTTGATCCAGCGCCTGTCGTGACAATGGCAGCAGAAATGACACCGCATGTACGATAATAAGTTTGCATTGCCATACAGGCAGCTTGTTCATGATGAACGCAAATAATTTCTGTATAGCCTTTCTGGCTAATAGAATCAAAAAGATGAGCATTGCCGGCGCCAATAATTCCAAATACATGGCGGATGCCTTTTTCTTGTAAAAAATCGGCTGTGAGATCACTGATTTTTGTAGTCATCATTTTTTCTTATTAATTTATTCCAGTTGAGAGTTCGTTTAATGGCTGTTTCAAGATCAACCGTCATTGCTAATTGTAATGTATTTTGGGCATAGGAAATATCAGGGACAAATCTAGAGTTTTGTAACTGATTTGAGAAAGATGTTTTTAATTTAATTTCTAGTGCATCATCAAACTGACTGGCAATCAGTTGAGCTAATTTTGCCAGCGTGGTAGGTTCTGGACTTCCTACATTATAAACATCACCCGATGAACCTCTCGTTAAAATAGTTAATAACCAAAAAGCCATATCACTCGCATACATATAACTTCTGATTGTTTTACCATCGCCGAGCACTCGAATAGCATGCCCAGAAAGAGCATCTTTCAGAAAATTATTAATCGCCCAGGGCATTTCTAAGGATTGATAAGGACCTACAAATGCAAAAGGTCGAGCAGTAATGACAGGAATTCTCGCTTGACTGCGCGATGCGTGACAAAGTGTTTCAGCAAATCGTTTGGCTTCAGCGTAAGCTGAAGAAACAGTACCGCACTTTGGCGCTCCCAAAAAATGTTCCCCCATGTGCGCGTGCTTTAATGGTTGTGTGCCATAAATAAGTCCGGAACTCAAATTTAATAACATTTTGAAATTTGAGCAACGTTCGACTGCGCGTAATATTGCGTGTGTGCCATTTGCAATAATAGACATCGTTTCCATAGGATAAGTAGCATGAAAACGGTTATCAGGAGTACCTGCTGTATGAATCAGCCAGTTGGTTTCTATTGGTAATTCGACTACATATCTCACATCAGTCGCAATAAATTTAATATCATGTCGATTTGAAAGATGTGGGCGTGAAGATTTAAACTCATCAAAATTTCTTGCTAACAGCAAAACATGAGTATTAAAAGCATAATGATCATTTAAAAAAGCAATCAGTCCTGCAATCCATGTTCCAATAAATCCGGTGCCGCCTGTGATGACAGCTACATCGTTTTTAAGTTTCGAGAGTTGAGAGATATTATTCCGGGTTACATTTTGGTAATCTTCTAAGATCAGATCAGTTGAAGAAACGGGCATATTCATCGCTCAGTTAAAAGACTAAGTTTTTTTGCTAGATCATTTGCTACTTCAATAATAATATCTTCTTGCCCAGCAACTATTTTACGGCGCCCTAATTCAAAAAAAATATCTCTTGGATCAAGATTAAACTCTTTAGCAATGCGCGTCACGGGCTTCATGAAACCCGAAAATACGCCGGCCAGTCCGCTGACAATGCTGGCTGATTGAATGGCAGGAAGTTCTTCGAGTAAAATTTTTTCCGCAAGATCAGCCGCATCTAATAATCGATAAAAATCAATTCCAGTTTGATAACCCATGCGTTCCAGTACACCGACCAATACTTCAAGCTGAGCATTTCCAGCGCCTGCACCAAAACCACGCGCACAACCATCTAACATACTAGCGCCTGCTTCTAGAGCCGCTACTGAATTTGCAATTGCCATACCAAGATTATTATGCGCATGAAATCCCACTGGCACAGAGAGCGAGGCCACTAACATTTTTACCCGATCAAAAACTTCTTCTGGGAGGTAGTGTCCGGCAGAATCCATGAAAACAATGCCTTCGGCACCATAAGACTGCATTTTAATTGCTTCTTCCGCCAAGATTTCTACTGTGACCATATGCGACATCATGAGGACACCGTAAACAATTTTACCGGCGGCGCGGGCGTATTTGATATGTCTTTCCGTGATATCTGCTTCAGAACAATGTGATGCCACCCTGATGACATCGACTCCGAGCGCAATAGCAGGTTCGATATCTTTTTCAATGGTCGCAAATCCTGGAATCACATGAATCCCTAACATCGATTTTTTAAGATGATCCCGCGCTATTTTTAACGCATCATGATCGGATGTTTTTGACAACCCGAGCTGCAGTGATGATGCCCCCACACCATTTCCATGGCCAACTTCGACAATGGGAACGCCTGCCGCATCTGCTGCGCTGCAATAAGCAGCAATTTGCTCAGTTGTCAGTGTATGGCCGACAGCATGATTGCCATCTCTTAATGTCGGATCACTGATTAAAACTGATCGCGCGATTTTTTTCTTGAACAAAATTTTTGATTTGCTTTTTGGCATATTCTTCAGCCACTGTCATTGCAGCACAGTTAATAATATCTAGATTGCCTGCATATTGAGGTAGGTAATCACCTAAGCCTTTTACTCGCACCATGACTGCGATACGATCATTTTCAATGATGGAGTTTACTATAATTTCATAACCGGGAACATATTTTTGAACTTTTTTTGAAATCGCTCTCACAGCATATCGCAAACTTTCAATATCTGGACGTTCAACTTTAGCAAAAATAGTAGTTTGCATATTAATACAAGGCTGGGCTGGATTGAGATTCAATATCGCTTTCGCTGTACTCACGTTAGAAAAATATTTTATAGCATGCTCTGTCGTATGAATATATTCATCTAAATTAAGCCGAGTAGCCGGACCCGCGCTGCGAGAAGCAATGCTTGAGACTACCTCAATATAATGAATGTTTTTTTGTGTCATTGCTAAAGCATAAACGATAGGTATCGATGCCTGTCCACCGCAAGTAATCATATTAACATTTTTTTTATCTAAGCAATCTTCCATATTAACAACAGGCACACAGATACTTCCCATTTTAGCAGGGGTTAAATCAATCACGAATTTATCGAGTTGATTTAATATGGGAGCATGCTCTAGATGGGCCTTAGCAGAAGTAGCATCAAAAACAATGTCGCAGCAGGATGGATTTTTTTCGATGTAGTGAATTCCCTCTGCAGAAATTTGAACCCCAAGAGCCTGTGCTTTGATCATGCCGCTTGAAAATAAATTACGCCCAATAAATGCGCCGCATTCTAAATAGGGTGAACGCAAGATTTTTATTAAAAGATCAGTGCCGATGTTTCCGCTTCCGAGAATGGCCGCCTTTATTTTTTTCATCAAAAATTTCCAAAATATTTTCCTAAAGGTCTATATTTCTTCCACCACAATTGATGCTTCTTGCCTCGCAGAAGGCTTGCTCCACACTACCCGATTCACATAATCCACATAACTTAAAATAATCCGCAGGACTTTTTTCGACACATTATCCACTTGATAGTCAGGTACCATTCCAAAAATTCTTTTATCTTTAACATGCTGCTCTGTGACAACTTCAATGGCTTGAATAACGCGTTCCGCTTTAAGACCGCTCATAATTAATGTAGCAACATCCATACCTTCGGGTCTTTCATGCGTTTTACGAATAGTCACTGCTGGAAAATTTAAAATACTTGAATCTTCAGTTAAACTGCCGCTATCGGATAACACGCAGTAAGCTGACAACTGTAACTTGGCATAATCCAAAAAACCAAACGGCTTTAAAAATTGGATGTGTGAATGCATCCTAAAATCTTGATGTAATTCCCATAAAGATTCTAAACGTAAACGCGTGCGCGGATGCGTTGAAACGATAATTTTTTTATGATAGATTTCTGAAATTTTATTTAGTGTTCGAAGTAAATCGATTAAATTCTCTCGCGAATCCACATTTTCTTCGCGATGCGCGCTTACTAAAAAATATTCTTCTTGCTGTAGATCCAATTGCTGTAAAATGGTCGACTGTTGAATGCCTGGCATATAATAATGAAATACCTCTTGCATGGAAGAACCTACTTTGATGACGGTTTCTCCTCGTATGCCTTCCGCCAACAAATAACGTCGCGCGTGTTCGGACAGTGTGAGATTAATATCGCTCACATGATCGAGAATTTTTCGATTAATTTCTTCTGGCACTTCTTGATCAAAACAACGGTTGCCTGCTTCCATATGAAAAACCGGAATTTTTCGCCGCTTAGCGGCTATCACGGAAAGACAGCTATTTGTATCTCCGTAAACTAATACAGCATCGGGCATCTCTTTTGCAAGAACCTCATCTGTATTAATAATCACTTGCCCAATCGTCTTTGCTGCATTTTCAGACGCCGCATTTAAAAAATAATGCGGCCTACGAATGGCAAGATCACGAAAAAAAATTTCATTAAGCTCGTAATCAAAATTTTGTCCGGTATGCACTAATACATGATCAGTATATTTTTCTAATTCAGCAATCACACGGCTTAATTTAATAATTTCAGGACGCGTCCCAACAATGGTCATGACTTTTAAACGGCGCATTCAGTCATCCTCTCCCGTTCTTTCACTTGGTCGGCAAGCTCACTTAACATGCTTGCCCAAGTAGGTGCTTTATATCCTGTTATTCCACAAAAAACATCGCTTTGTAAACTACGATCACAGACAAACTGATCGTCAGGTTCAATTTGTATCTCTTTTAAGTGGAGCAATTCTGAAAAATACATCAATAAATCATATTTACTAATAGCACTCGATGAAACATGCAAAACGCCGGAAAGAGTAGGGTGTTTCACTAACACCAACTCAATAACCCGACTCATCTCTTGTGTTGTAAGTCCCGTGTAGATAGCCTGCCGAAAACCTTTGACGACACCGTGTCTTGCAAGAAACCATTCGATTAAACTCGCTTTATGTGCCAACTCTAGCCCAATCACCGAGGACCGCAAAGTCAGACAATGCGGCTCATGCACTTCGCCTAAGTATTTACTTTTTCCATAAAAATCGTAGGCATCCGACAAATCATTTTCTGTGTATTTTCCTTTTTTCCCGGAAAAAACACAGTCGGTGCTAAAATGAATCATGCGAGCACCGATTTTTTTACACAAAATAGCCAATCGATGCGGAAACAAAGCGTTTATCTCTATATTTGGAATGGCATCATTGGCCATTTGACGCTGCTTTATCACACCCACAGCATTAATGACTGCATCCGGTTTAAAATGAGACAATACACCTTCTAGATAGTCATCGCCTCTGACATCAACTCCGAAATAACTATTGGCTTCATCAAACAAACGATATTTTTCGTATACTGTTTTATCTTGTCTTAGCGTTGCGCGTGCGTGATGGCGTTTTTGCAAATTGAGCAGCAGTTGGTGACCCAGCATACCATCGCCGCCTAGCACTAAAATTTTCATCTTTTAGTTTGCTCCTTCAATTCAATCATCCATTGTTCCAAATTTTTTAATAACTTATCACGCTCAAAATGTTGTTTAAAATACTCACGGCCATTCTGTCCCATTTGGTTTCGCTCAGCCGCATTTATCTTATACATGCGAAGAACATTCCGGGCAAGCGCTTTGAAATTCCCGCTCTCATTCACAAAACCTGCTTTTGCTTCTTCAATGATTCGGCTTCCTTCGCCGTTTAAAGCCGCAACAATCGGCTTTGCGCAGGCTAGATAAGACTGTATTTTAGCAGGAATTGTCAACGAAAAAACGGGATCATCTTTTAAAGTGACAAGCAACGCATCGCTTAATGCAAAAAAATTTGGCATGGTCTCAACAGGATGCTGTCCAAGCCAGACAACGGTCTCATCAAGCCCGCATTGCTTGATTTCATTTTGTAACCAAATTCTTTTTCTTCCATCGCCTAAAAATATCCATTTAATTTCGATATATTCCTTTAGCAACCCTGCCGCACGAATAATTGTTTCGACATCCTGCGCCGCTCCAAGATTGCCGGAAAAAACCACTCTAAATCCTTTAGGCAGTAATTTTTCTTCCGGAAGATTCATTACATTTTTAACAGGTTGATATAATGCTTCCGCCGTTTGTGGAAAATAATAAAGTTTTTTTTCCGGAACGTTAAATCTTTTTATCGAATCAAAATAAGCTTTTGAAGTTGTTAAAATATAGTCACATCGTTTATAAATAAAATGTACTAATTTTTCAAGAATACGTAAAATAATTCTTGACCGTACCGCATCAACTGCTACAACACTTTCCGGCCATAAATCTTGCACCCAAAAAAGAATCGGGGCTTTTTTAATTTTTTTAAAAAAAATAGCCGGCAATCCAACCGTGATAGGAGAAGGCTCATACACGAATATGACATCCGGACGTGCACACTTCAAAATACCGACGATGCTTGCTAAAAAAGCAAAAGATAAATAATTAAGAGCCAACAAAATTTTACTGCTTTTCCCTCGTGGAATGAGAGGCGACCGCACCACTTTTACTGTGCCGTAGAATTCATTATTCTTTTTCAAAAAACCATACCCTTGATAAAATTTTCCATTAGGATAATTGGGTTTTCCTGTTAATACAGTCACCTGATGGCCGCGCAGGGCGAGTCCTTCTACCAAATCATTGATGCGGAAAACTTCCGGCCAAAAATATTGGGTAACAATCAGAATATTCATAACACTTCCGGTTCTTTAAGCAGTGACTTTGCCCATTCCACATATTCACGTAATCCTTCTTTTAAATTAACTTTAGGATCGTAACGAAAAGATTTTTTTGCAGCACTCACATCGGCAAGACTATCTCTGACATCACCCGCACGAGGGGCTTCATAAACGACCTTGGGAAAATTGGGAAAAATTTGTTTTAATTCGCAAATCAATTGGTTAATAGTGATACTTTTTCCACTGGCAATATTGAATGCACCCGATAATCCTTGTGTGTTCGCAGCTTGAATATTGGCATCAACCACATCATGCACATTCACAAAATCGCGTGTTTGCTCTCCGTCGCCATACACTTGCAGGGTTTCCCCTTGCAACATCTTAAAAACAAAAATAGGAATTACATTTCCATACGCATCAAATCGCTGATGAGGTCCATAGACATTAAAATAACGTAAACAAACTGCCTCTATTCCATATAAATCAGCATATGCCAAAGATATTTTTTCAGCATATAATTTTGAACTCGCATAAGGAGTGCGAGGCTCAATAGGATGATCTTCTTTGATAGGCAGCGTTTTTAATTCGCCAAAAATACCGGCGGAAGAAGTCACTACTATTTTTTTTACTTGATGCTTCCTGGCTGCTTCAAGAACGCAAAGCGTGCCCATGACATTAATATCTGCATCGAGAATTGGATTATCAATTGAACGTTTATTACCCACGGATGCCGCCAAATGATAAATGGTTTGAACATCCTCCATTTTTTGATCCAACAAATTTTTATCCCGTATATCACCTTCAATAAAATCAATTTCTGGCATCCCGGAAAGATTTTGTTTGAATCCTGATAGTAAATTATCGATCACAACAACCTGCAAACCTTGCCGCCATAATGCTCTTGCTAAATTTGATCCTATAAAACCCGCACCACCTGTCACTAATACTTTCATCGGTTCCATCCAAATTTTTGTCATTTCAAAAAATAGCTTTATCTTTAACATTCTAACTCGATACACGCCTTTTTTAAAAAGGAATTAGAATACTCAACCAAACTTAATTTTGTTCACTATAAAATCAAAAATGAGAAATCCTTGCAAGGATTTAGTTTAACTCGTAGAATCCAAAAATTTACGGATGAAAATAAAAGGAGTGGGTCATTGGCAGTGAAGTCGATATTAATGGTATGTAGAGGAAATATTTGCCGAAGCCCAATGGCGGAAGGATTCTTTCTTCATCAATTAAAAGAACATCGCTCTATTCTTTCCATTCGTTCAGCGGGTCTTAATGCATTAGTGGATCGTCCGGCCGATGCCAATGCGCTTGCTATTATGCAGCAGCGCGGTATTGATATTTCTGCCCACCGAGCTTCTCAGATTACTTATGATTTTGTTCAAAAAGCAGATCTTGTTTTGGTAATGACTCAGTCACAGCTTCAAACCCTAACACGTCAATTTGTCACCGCGAAAGGTAAAACCTTTATGTTAGGCCATTGGCAGCAATTTGAAATAGAAGATCCTTATACCCAACCCTCCGCCGCATTTGAATATACGTACAGACAAATTGAACTTGCCTGGCAAGATTGGAAAACAAGGATTTTATCATGTTGAAATTGTGTTTTAAAAAAATCATCCTTTGCATCTTATGTTCACTGATCCTGATGACATTAAATGGCTGTGCGCCCTTAATTCCGGACAATTATTTAGGGCCTAACACCATAAAAACAGCGCAAAAAACCAATGGCAAATGGATAGCGCCCAGACTCATTCCTATCAGCGCCAAAATGTTAATGACACCTGAAGGACAAGAATTATTAGCACCTGCTATGCGGCCACAGCCTTATCGAATCGGTGCGTTTGATAGTTTAAATATTATTGTTTGGGGACATCCCGAGATCAGTACGGTTGCAACCTCTGTTGGCGCTATCCCGGGTGTTAGCAATGAGACAAGCACATTGGTCAGCGGGCCCGCTACTTCTGCACCTATTTTAGTTGAAACCGATGGAACTATTTTCTTCCCTTACTCGGGTCATTTAAAAGTAGCCGGATTGACCGTGAGTGAAGTACAAAAAAAAATATCTCGTAAGTTAGCCCGCTATATTCGTAATCCGCAAGTTTCAGTTCAAGTGGCTAAATACCGCAATAGGCATGTTTATGTGGATGGTAAAGTAAGAACGCCTGGAATACAGCCAATCGATGATAAACCTCTCACATTAATGGAAGCTATTAGTATCGCTGGAGGCATAGACCCAGGCAGTGCCGACCCAACACATATTTATGTTATTCGTGGATCTTACTTACGCCCGGATGTTTTTTGGCTAAACGCACAAACACCGCAAGCATTAGTCATGGCCGAACAATTTCCTTTACAAGAAAATGATATTGTTTACGTATCTGCTGCTTCTCTCACCTCATGGAACAGCTTCGTTGGTCAGATACTGCCTAACTTCACAACTTACTATACGATCAAGGGACTTTCGTAATGAATGAGACCAATTCAGGGAATCAACCGGCAAGCACAGCATTGCTCTTCTTTCCACATGATGGAGTTGATATTAGAAAAATATTAATGGAGCTTTATCATTACAAATGGATCATTCTCGCTGTTTCAATGACGTCTTTTTTCATCGCTTTTTTGTACACGTTTACGATACAGCCAACCTACCAAACCACGGCTTTACTGCAAGTGCATCCTCAATCAGCCAATGCAGGTGTACTCAGCAAGTTAGGTTACAAATCAAGCGCGGATTCCGCGCTTGAAACCCAACAAGCGCTAATTCGCACTCGCTATATTTTGGAGCCAGTGATTATCCAAACCGGCTTAAATATTAGCGTCACTCCTCATTATTACCCTCTGTTTGGCGCTTGGATGGCGAGGCATCATTCAGGAGACTCTTTAGCCAGGCCATTATTTAGATTAAAATCCTATGCTTGGGGTGGTGAAAAAATAGAAGTCAGCCAATTTACCGTACCAGAGGAATACGTAGGACAAACATTTAAATTAATTGCGGGTAAAAATAATAGTTATCAACTTTTTTCACCCGAAGGTGAACTGCTTCTGACCGGAAAGGCGGGGGAGTTATCAACTTCCGCTAAAACAAACGCTCTCACCCTAAAGCTCGGCAAATTCCAGGCAAATCCCGGGACTCAATTTTCAATCAGCTATAAAGCACCAATTTATTTAGTGAATAGCTTAGCGAATAATTTAAGAATTACTGATGTTTACGGTAATGATCCTGCACAAAATACTGGGATTTTTCAATTAACATTAACGGATTCCGATCCCGCGCGTGTTGTCAAACTTTTAAATGGAATTGCACATTACACTGTCATTAAAAATCGTCAACAAAATGCGGAAGAAGCGCAAGAAACCTTAGAATTTTTAAATAGACGCTTACCTGAATTAAGAAATAAACTCGCATCAGCAGAAGATGCTGTTAATCAATACCACATTCAAAATAACACGCTGAGCATGAGTATGATCAGTCAATTGTTATTACACCAATTAACAACACTCGAACAAGCCATCGATAAATTAAAAACAGAACGAGAAGAATTATTACAGCTTTATATGCCAGAACACCCGCAAGTGCTTGCTAATATCAGCAAGGAGGATGCATTACAAAAACGTATTGATGAATTAAAAGGAGAAATCAGAAAGTTTCCTTTGATCAATCAAGAAGAAATTAATTTGGTACGCGAAGCTAAAATTAAAAATAGCATGTATCTTTATTTATTGAATAGCGAACAACAATTAGAAATTGCCAAAGCGGGCCTTTCCTCTGATGTTATTGTATTATCGGATGCCATCCCTGCCGGCAAAATCCCTTCACACAAAATGATGATTATCTTCATGGGATTTTTTATGGGGGCATTTCTATCTATTGCAGTTCTTCTGCTGAAAAACGCTTTAAATAAAACCATTGAAGATTCAGAGCAAATAGAAGACGCAATAAAGCTACCCGTTCAATGCGTTTTGCCTTTCAGCCGCAAACAAAAACGATTGGAAAAAGCACATAAAAAAGGAATGAATACCTTTGGTACGGGTCTATCCGCACCGCTCATTTTAGCCAAACAGGAACCCGATGATATCACGATTGAAAGTTTACGCAGCCTGCGTATCAGCCTGAACATGCTAAGCCCATCTGCGCATCATCAAGCGATTGCGCTGATGGGCAGTTTACCTGGAATAGGCAAAAGTTTTGTGTCGCTTAATTTGTCCCAAGTCATTGCAGACTCTGGAAAACGAACATTATTGATTGATGGTGATATCAGAAAAGGATTATTGCACCGCGCATTAAATCAACCAAAATCGAATGGATTAAGCGAATATCTTGAAGGAAAATGCCAATATGAAGAGTTAGCGCGTCATATCAATGAAAATCTTTTTTATATTCCCTGCGGCAACCATACGGCCCATCCGATTCAACTTTTCCAAAGCAACCGCTTTCAAGAGCTCATCAAAAAAACTAAACAGGACTTTGATCAAGTCATTATTGATACGCCACCTATTTTGCCCGTCATTGACTCTGTACTGATTTCTAAATATTGTGAAATAAAATTATTTGTTGTCAGCGCAGGAAAAGATACCATAGGAGATGTAAAACTGGCCGTGAAAAAAGCACGTGCTTGTCATATAGAAATTAACGGTATTGTATTAAACCATAGTAAACCGCTCAAAAATGCAGCCCGTTATGAATATCGATACACTTATGGTGATGTAAACACAAGCTCGGCAACAACATAATTCAATACAGAAAATAAAAGGACATTCCTGTATGCAAAAAGATTTTCTCTTCACTTCTGAATCTGTTTCAGAAGGACATCCTGATAAAATGGCTGATCAAATTTCTGATGCCATCTTAGATGATCTTTTAACTAAAGATCCTTTAGCGCGCGTTGCCTGTGAAACATTTGTCAAAACAGGCATGGTATTGGTGGGTGGTGAAATTACAACATCTGCTTCACTTGATGTTGAAGAAATTGCACGCAGAGTAGTACGTGACATAGGTTACAACAGCTCCCTCATGGGATTTGATTGGGAATCTTGCGCGGTAATCTCTGCCATCGGCAAACAATCGCCTGATATTGCGCAAGGTGTCAATTGCGTAGCCCGAGAACAGCAAGGAGCAGGCGACCAAGGACTCATGTTTGGTTATGCAACGAACGAAACCAAAGGATTCATGCCGGCACCTATTTTTTATGCGCACGCACTCATGAAACAGCAAGCAAAATTACGCAAAGAAAAAAAATTGGCTTGGTTACGGCCTGATGCCAAAAGCCAAGTGACTTTTCGCTACGTAAATCACAAACCCATCAGCATTGAAACCATTGTTTTATCGACTCAGCATGATCCAGATATTACTCATGATGCGTTAAAAGAAGCCGTCATTGAAGAAATCATTAAACCTGTTTTGCCCTCGCAATGGATCAATCAGCACACAAAATTTTTGATTAACCCGACAGGACGTTTTGTCATTGGCGGACCTTTAGGTGATTGCGGTTTGACTGGGCGAAAAATTATTGTTGATACTTATGGCGGTATGGCACGCCATGGTGGCGGTTGTTTTTCTGGAAAAGACCCTTCGAAAGTGGATCGCTCTGCAGCTTATGCATGTCGTTATGTTGCTAAAAATATTGTGGCCGCGGGCATCGCAGACCGCATAGAAATTCAAATTTCATATGCAATTGGCATTGCTGAACCGGTTTCCATTCACATAGAAACCTTTGGCACCCATAAAATTCCTGAAAAAGAAATTATTACTTTAATTCGAGAGCATTTTGATTTGCGTCCTTATGGCATTATCCGCATGCTGGATTTATTGCGCCCCATGTATCGTCAAACCGCAAGTTATGGGCATTTTGGACGAGAGGACCTTAACTTAAGTTGGGAAAAACTGGATAAAGTTTCTCTACTACAGGATGCTGTCAATATCAAAGAAGCTATTCTCGCTTGATTGCAACGCAATGACCTGATTCAGCTAAGGGACGTTACATCTAAGTCATTAAATTTTTTTATGATTAGATCTTTAAGATTAATAGAAGTTAAAATATTTTTTATGTTCGCAGAAACATTATCATGTTTCCACGTCACTGGGGTATTGATTAGTTTTTCTTGGAACTCCGCCGATAAAGCCTTATTGATTGAATCATAAATAGAGTTTTCATCACAATCAATCACTGAAAAAGGACGTAATCGTTTTGTTTGTCTATCGCCTATGTTGACCGTTGGTTTCTGAAAATAGGACACTTCAGTCAAGCCACTAGAAGAATTCCCAATGACTACGTTAACAAATTGAATTAAACTGAGGTAATTGAGGTCGCCTAAGCTTGTAAATGCAATCGCCCGTTCTCTATTTCGATTGACATATTCATCAATTTTCATATTGATATATCTGCCCTGTTCATCGGCATTCGATTTAGTAAAAATCAATTTTGCATCAGGGAAATGATCGAGCGCAGAAAAGATAGCGTTTATCGTCGTTGTATTTTTGTCATTCACTAAAGTAGCCGGATGATAGGTAATTAAAAAATTAATTTTTCCTAATTCAAAATGATGCTTCTCCTGCCAAACAGGCTTATCCAGTAGTTTCATTTTGGAAATACGTTCGCCGGCCAAATATCCTACGTTAAAAACATACAAAGGATTTTCGCCCATTTGAATCACCCTATTACGATACGGCTCTGCAGCTACAAAATGTAAATGAGACATTTTTGTAATCGCATGCCTAATAGCATCATCGATTGCCCCTTCTGTGATTTCTCCGCCGTGAATGTGGGCAACGGGAATTTTTAACATTAAAGCGGTTTGTGCTGCGGCCAATAATTCGAATCGATCACCTAACAAAATGATAATATCTGGTGATAGCCGTGAAAAAGTATCCGCAAAACCAATCACTCCTAAACCCACAGACTTTGCTGTACCCACTGATGAATCACTTGATAAAAGCATTTCCACTTTTTCGCTAATATGAAACCCATCATTTTCAATACATTGATAAGTGGAATTAAATTCAGGCGATAAATGCATGCCGGTAACAATAATTTTTAGTTCTAAATTAGGATCAGTTTCAATTTCTTTCATGAGTAAATGCAAAAGACCGTATTCTGCTCGAGAACCCGTGACAACTGCTATTTTAATTTTTTCCCCCATATGCCATCTCCATTAGCAAACAGCCACCGCGCAAAAACACGTTCTTTCTTTTGAAATAAAATTTCAACAAATAATGATGATAAATTAGGCCATTATCCTACAACAAACGAAACTAAATCGCCACTTAGTGGTGGTGAGATATTGATGTTTGCCTTGAAAACACGGACAATACGACGGTGACCTTGTCAAATTTTCCTGTTCCTTAACGATTCTCGTATCCCCAAAAACCCCTCCTACGTACAAAAAATGCTGATTGAATAACAGATGTGATGTTATTTCAAATACTTTATAATAAAATGAAGGTAAGTTATGAAAATGCAAAGAAACGAGAGCTCTATGAGCAATGATGCCAAAATAGCCGTTTTAGAAACAACGATCCACCATGTCTATGAAGTCCTCGAACGAATAGATAAGCGGTTTGATTCTATTGATAAGCGCTTTGATGCTGTAGATAAGCGCTTTGATGCTGTAGATAAACGATTTGATTCTATGAGTCAAACAATGGAGCGTAAATTTGAAAAAGTCGACCAACAATTTAATACATTAGAACATGATGTTAAAAAAGACATTTCAAGATTAGACAATAAAGTAGATACTGGTTTTAGAGACATGAATAATCGTCTAGACACTGGTTTTAGAGATGTTAATAATCGTCTTTGGTTTAATTTCTTGTGGGTCATCGCGGGATTTGCAGGAATGCTATCTCTGATGGCACACTTCTTCCGTTGGCTTTAAAAAGTTAACCGTCCTATTACAAGATTATCTCTTGTTTATAAATTTCAACCAATGGCCGCAATGTTTCTTCCCAAGTAAATTGTTTCACATGCTCTATTAATGTTGTCTTTGATTTTTTAGCCGTAATGGCTTTTTCAATCAAAGCTGCAATTTCATCAGGATCTTCTGGATGCGTAACATATAACGCATGTTCGCCGAAATATTCTTTTGCAGCACCTATTGCAGTAATCACAATTGGCGTACCTTGCGCTGCTGCCTCAAGCGCTGCTAATCCTGGTGTTTCTAAAGTGCTCGGCAATACAAAAACTTCTGCGGCAGAATAAGCAGAACGCAAAAGAGGATCATCATGGGGTAAGGCATTCAAACATATCCAACGATCAGAAGCAACGGCCAAACATTCTTTTGCATACGCTTTATCGCGAATATGTCCAATCGTAACTAATTTGAGATCCTTAAATTTTTGCATGGCTAGCAACAAATTTAACTGATTTTTTCGCGGTTCAATATTCCCTACATTTAAAATAAATGGAAAATGAATATCGTAATTTTTTCGAAAAATATCGGGTGGAACAGGCTCTAAAAATGAAGAATCAATCCCATTATAAACAACTGTACATTTTTCTATAGATAAATCAAATAGAGACGTAATTTGTTCATTTTCTATTACAGAATTCGTAATAACACGATCTGCTAAATGTAAATGTAACTTAATTTCATCAAATGGATAAAGATGTTTTGTTTCTTCCGTGACCCACAAACTCGAATTAATAAACAACGGAAGCTTTAATTGCCGCACAAAATTGCAAAAATGCCACGAGCCGCCAATCACTGAAAAAAAATGGACAATATCATAATTTAAAAAATTGGGCTTCCAGAGATCAAATAAATCCACTTCAACGTTAAGCTGAGTTAAATGTTTTTGATAAGCGATCAATTGCGCTTCACCGCCGCCCGGGGTGTGAAATGCCATAGGATAAGTATTAAAAAGTATTTTCATATAACTATCTCAGCTTTTTCTAACATTTTTTTTAATCGCGCATCCCACGTATTATCGGCAACAAATTCATTAATTTCTTTTTCTGTTAAACGTCCGCGCGCTAATTGCTTTTTAATTGCTAAAGCAAATTCTTCTGCTCTTTCACCTATTTCTAAACCCGCTTTGGCGTAATTCGTAAATTGAAGCGGTGTTGAAACAATAGGCAGTCCTGCAGCAAGATATTCAAAATATTTCATGGGAAACATGGCATCGGTATAAGAATTAATAAGAGAAGGTAACGTTGCAACGTCCATACCGCCCAAATAATCTGGCAACAAAAGATAAGGACGATGCCCTAAAAAATGGACATTGCACAATGTGCGTAACTCGGCGACCACTTCATTTTTTTGTCCCGGATGTTCATCCCCAATGAGCACCCAATGCCACATTGGAAAATCTTTAGCAATTGCTAAAATCAACGCGAAATCAATTTTAAAATCGGACAAAGCACCAATATACCCAATGCGCGGTTTTGGAATCACCGCTAATTCTTCCGGCAATTCATTTTTTTGCAGCGCTTTTTGAAAATGCTGAATATCTGCTACATTGGAAAAATAATAAGTACGCGGATTGACTGATACACAATGTTTTTGTAAATGTTCGCTGGTTGTAAAAACCGCATGAGCACGCGTTAATAATTGCCTCTCTTCTCTCAAAAAAGCGCTTGCATCAACACCAGGCACTGCCGTTAAATCATCCACACAATGATAAATTAATTTATCATACGGAATTTTTTGAATGGTTTGTAAAATAAAAGGATGATACGTCCAAATCAATAAATGTTTAAAATGATTTTTTTTACAAAAACATTTTAATTGCCATGACAATAATCCTTGATTGATTTTGCGTATCCATGGGGAATGATGCTTGAATGGAATAATTAATGGTGAAAAAACCCAAATATTATGTTGCGCGGCATGCGGTGATTTAAATCCTTTTTTTAAACGCTGCCAAATACGGTGTATATCTTTTCGATTAATGGAGGGTGGACGTAAACCCATACTTTCCACATACAATACACGCAAACCTAAATTTGCTAAATGACACGCGGTATGCTGTTTGTTAGTCCAATAAGGTGCATCCCAATCCGCTGTTGCAAACAAAATACAATCATGATTATCCATAAAATGCCTCAACCGATTGACCTGCTAAAACAGCCAGAATACGTTCACTGGCTTTCCCATCGCCATAAGGATTGATTTTTTTTGCTAATGTTTCTTGAAGAGTGGGTGATTCAAGATAGTAACTCGCAGCAACAATAATTTTTTGAGCATCTGTCCCTGCTAACAAAGCAAAATTTTTCTCAATGCCCTCTTGACGTTCGGTATGATGGCGCATGACGACCACTGGCACTGCAAAAGAAGGGGCTTCTTCTTGAATGCCGCCTGAATCAGTCAACACTAATTTAGCGCGGCTTAATACATAAAGCGCTGCTTCATATTCCAACGGATCCACCAAATAAATATGAGGAACACGGTTTAGTTCACGAAAAACAACTTCTTTTACATTCGGATTGGGATGAACTGCAAAAATAATTGAGCATTCTGGATATTTCTCACATAAAGAGCGAACAGCTCGGCATATATTGACAAGCGGTTCGCCGAAACTCTCGCGCCGATGGCAAGTAACCAAAATCAATTTTCGTTTTTCATCCCGCACAATTTCTTCTAATACTGCCGGCAATTTCGGGAATGTCTGCTGCCAATTTTCTGCAATTGTTTTTACAGCATCAACTACTGTATTACCCGTCACAAATATATTTTTTGCCGAAATTCCTTCCGCCGCTAAATGATTGGCAGCCTGTCTGGTAGGTGCAAAATGTAAGACTGCGATTTTACTAATGAGTTGGCGGTTTAATTCTTCCGGAAAAGGACTTTGTAAATTATACGTGCGCAACCCTGCTTCCACATGCGCCACTTTGACGCCTTGATAAAAAGCCATTAGGCTCCCGACAAATGCCGATGTCGTGTCACCCTGTACGATCACCCAATCAGGTTGATAAGCTACTATTTTTTCTGATAGCAGAGGGATCAATCGGTGAGTTAATTGTGTGAGTGATTGATTCACCTCCATCACATCCAACACATAGTCTGGAATAATGTTAAAACTGGCTAATGCTTGTTGTAATATTTCACGATGCTGGCCTGTTGCACATACTGCTACATTCATTTGTTTTTTTTTGGCGAGAAGAATAAGAGGTGCCAATTTAATCACTTCAGGACGTGTGCCGACAATAAAAAAAAGTTTCATGCAGGCACCCCTTCTTTTGTTAAACGAATCAGTTCATCACAAAATTCAACCGTTAATTCATAGCGCGCAGTCAAAGAAGGTAATGTATATGCGATTTTTTTGTTTGGAGTAAGATTCAATTTAACGCTAGATTTGTACCGGATAAAATTAAGCGCATCTTCTTCATTGGCAAAAAGTACATGCCCTCTCGCACGGATGTATTCAATCAATTGTCGATGAATTTCAATGCGGGCAGATTCACTTTGCCATCCATACGTATAGCGCGAAGAAAAGGGATGATCTAAAAATCCAAATAAAGCACGGCCGCGTTTTGCTATCAAAAAAGCTTCTTTATAAATACGGATAGGATCTTCGTCCAAAAGCAAACACTCTCCATGCAGCATACACGATTGTGAATGTCCGATAAAATGAGGAAAATTTTCTTGCACAATACCTCCACGCGCCATTAAAACTTCTGGATTGCTACTGATCGTTCCGCCCACAAAACCAAAGTAATCCGCATCCATCAGTGCTTTTGGAACAAAATGAGGTGTGTGATGGAAAGGTGAAACAGCATAATGCACAGGATTTTTTACAATAGAATTTAATTTGACTGCTGAACGATGCGCTTCTTGATATGCATTTTCATAATTGCCGCCCCAGTGAGGTGCGTGTGTATCTGAATGAGAAAGAATTGCACCTTGATGAGCGAGCACTTCATGAATCATTTTTTCGTGGCGCGAATCACTTAATAAAGAGGTATGAATAGCTAACGAAAAAGGAACCTGCCACGCACAATAATTTTCAAATAAAGGCCGTGCTGATTTAATCTCTTCATCACAATCAAGCCGCATCGTGACGAACGCATCAAAACCATAAGGAATTTCAGAGAGAACAGGAGCAGAAGGTAATTCCGTATGCCGATAAGATGCAAAAAAATATTCGACTAATCGCCATTCTTGCGAATCGATCGGCCCAACCGCCCGATTAAACCAAAGCATGCTTGATGATTCATCTTCAAAAAGCGCAGCATAGGCGGATATCGCATGCTGTATATCCACTACTTCTGCTAACAAATTCGCTTTAGGTACGTCCGCCCCCATCGATAATGACCAAATAGAATCATCCATTCGGATTGCGCCATAATTTAAATTATTCCATTCATTTCGAAAATCGTAACGAAGAAAAGGACGGTCTTCGATGGGTGATGTGAGTGAACCAAGCGGTTTCCGATAACCAATACGCAAACGACTTTCTTGAAATGAATAAATGGAAGCTGGATCACAATTTGCATCTGATAAAATATCTTCTGAAAAAGAAAATGTTTTTACATTGAATTTTTTTGCTAATAAAGACGGTAATTTTCCCAATAACAGTATTTTAATGCGTGTATTTTGAGAGTAAAGTTGGTTCAACGTCTTAATTGCAACATCATCCGGTTCAACCAGCACAAGAAATTCTGCCGATTTTATATCTTGAGAACATTTGAATGAATCAAGACGTTTAATTTGAGCGCGGGAAAAAGACCGAGCAAAAGCAAGATATACCAAATCGCCTGCTTCCTTTACTTTCTCTGAATAAATAATGTAAATCATGATTGCACAACATGCCTAAATTTGGCGCGGTGGCCCACGCGAATTAAATCATCGTGTCCTACAAATAAGATTTCTAATGCATCTGCCCAAAATCCCTGAAGACGCGCCTTAATTTCATCCGGTTTTGCAGAAACTTCGGGGACCAATAAAAGTTTTGGCAAAGTATGCCGAAGATCTATTTGAAATTCTTGAATACCACCAACACGATCCAAAATATCTTGCACCGTATGGGTAGCATATTGCACACCGCCAATTGAAACAATATCGTGAATACGACCGACAAGATGAGAGAGCTCCCATCCCAATGACGTTTTAGAAAGCACACCCAAATCGCCCGTTCGATAACGAATCAATGGCATGAGATAATTACGAAATCCGGTAAAAACAATTTCTGAAGGCTCATTGGGATGACTAGACGGCATCATTTCCATCCATCCTTCAGAATCGAATACCCGCAAACTATTTTTTTCTTTAAAAGATAAATCCGTTTGATAAGCAATCACACCAAACTCTGCAAGTCCGTAGCGATCAATCACATGACAGGAAAATATTTTTTGAATTTTTTCCTGCATATAAGAGACAAGCAATTCACCACTCGATTCAAATACAGAAAATACGCGTTTTTTCCCCTCTTTCTTTTCTACATAACAAGCAAGCGCATAAAGAGTGGATGGATGTGCGTGAACGAGATAGGGGCGCTTTTTTTTAAGCGTTTGCCAAATGATTTCAAGTGAATGTTCATCTAATTTATCAAAAAAAATATTACTGCGATTCATGACAAAACATTTGACATGTTCGCGCAGACGATCGCGTAACGGAAACGCTTCTGGAAAACGACTGGCAAAATGCAATTCAGACATCGATTGTTTTTTGCCGATGCTCCCTCTCGCAAATAAAGTCGCAGCTGCAGAATAATCCATCGCTTCTTGATCGTAATAAATCACAGCAGAAAGCCCCGTTGAACCGCCAGTTTTGCACGCATGATGCCGAACTTCTTTTAAGGGTTTACTTAATAAACGTTCGCCTTCATTTCTTAAAATATCTTTGGTTAAATAGGGAATATCTTGTAAAAAAGCAAGATCTTCCAATAATTTTTCTGGATTAAACCGGATAGATTTAAAAAGATCACGATAAAAAGGAACTTCTTTTCCCGCAAAAGAAACGATTTTTACTAATTGTTCTTGCGCCACTTTTTGACGCATCACAAAAGGCAACTGATAATGTTGTTTGATTTTGGCAAGTTTCCCGCGTATATCGCGCTTCAAAAAACGTTCTGTCAGCGGATAAAAAAATTGGGCGCGGAGGTGTCCTTTAAGATAATTAAGTAACATAGTCCGGCTCAAACAAACACAACACGCCTCTTCCATCCATATTAGCCAACAAATAATTTGCACGTTCCCATTGTTTGCTGATAATGTCCTTGATTCGAGAATCATCCGATAAAATAGTGTGAATATACTGTGCTAATGCGGGAAAATTTTTATTATTAAAACAAATGCCCGCTTCGTAGAGCACTTCTTTCGCAGCCGAAATTCCATAGGCAAATACAGGCACCCCCGCTATCATTGCCTCAAGCAAAGGTAAACAAAAGCCTTCATCCTCACTCATTGAAATATAAGCATCTGCTGTTTGATAAATATTTTTTAATTCTTCATCTGATACTTGACCAAACCATTTGACTTTGTGCTGTGTGCTGCCTAAATAATGATTTAAACTCCATGTTAAATAATCTGTATAAGCTTTTTCTCCTTGACCGCCCACAACAAAAAGTTCCGCCTCTTGATCATGCGTTAAATAGTTTGCAAACAATTGTACTAAATCTTCAATTTTTTTATGGCTCTTAATACGGCCCACATACAATAATTTTGCGCCTTTTTGTTTTGTTTTTTTAGCAAAAGATTTTTTTGTCAGATCTTTTTTCATCAATTTTGGAGGTATAATTTTAATTGCTTCTTTCTGAATAACTGAAACGTTTTTTGCGAGAAGATCAGCCGTTGCTTTTGAATTAGAAGCAATGACATCAAAACGTGCTAAAAGCGGCAATTGTTGATACGCTTTTTCACACACAGCGCTCAGTTCAAAATCAAACACACGAAAATAAGTAGGATTAGTAATCCCATGGAAATAGACCATTTTTTTCTTAACATTTAACTGAATAATTTCTTCTAATAAAGGATCGTAGGTTGAATGAAAATAGAAAATGGTATCTTTTTCACCCGCATCCGCCAATATTTTACTTTCACGTTCAATGATTTGATTTAAACAAAGGTCAAAAAATTCCGCATACAAAACCACAGGAATATTATTTTCGCGGCATAGGCGGTAGATATCCAAACAAAAGTGTCCTACCGCATCTTTTAAGCAAGTATCTCGGCACACTAAACGAACCACGCCCTCCGTGTCCGGAAAAAACCAAGCTTTCGCCAAAGGTCCATTTTTTGAAACTGGCGCATGATAAAAAGCAGCACAATCATCACTCGTTTGAAAAACAGGAATTTTTTCTAAATATACAATCGCATTCGTCGTATTTTCACGTAAAACAGCAATCAATAATAATTGTTTGGCTGGAATAGCCTCTGGATTCAGCCAAGATTGAGTGCTTTGTTGATGAGCCAAATCAACTTTTGCATGATTATTGTTCCAATGCACTTTTCCTTTTAAGACGCGCGCATCTGGATCAATCGAAAATTGCTGCCACCCAAAGTGTCCTTCGGGATGTGCATTTTGATTATCTAAATCATAAATATCCAACACCAATGAAACATCTAATTCACTGACAGCATTTGATAACTCAATGACAAATGATCCATCATTTTCGGTAAAAATAACCGATTTATCTTTAAACGCAAGATATACTTGATGCTTGATTTTTCGATTGCTGATCATGTGTCCCCCAAGCGTTTCGCAATTTCTGAATAAATTCTTTTGTCATATTAATATAAGTAGATCCATGCCGAAGTGTAGGTTCAATATGCGTATTTTCATGATATTCATTAAAAGTCGAAATCATTACGATGTCAGGCTGCTCTTTTAATCCAGCTGCAAATTGAAAACATTTTTGATACGTCCCGCCATCACGGCGCGATACTGATCGATAGGGATTTCCCACCCGCTGCTCGTCTTCAAGATGGGTGTCATCATAACCAGGAGAGACCGTCACCCCCCGATAAGGCATGCCCGCATCTTTTGCGCTTTGATAAGCGAGAGTCCATATCGTTTCCCATCGTTCTTCAGATGCGAGCTCCAGCGGAGAAAACGGTATCATGCCGGCAAAAAAATCAAAGGAAGATTTTCGTTCGTCAATGGCGTGCGGTAAACGCAAACTGACTGCAATATTCGTGAATGAATTCGCGGTATCATTTAATTTGTTAACAAGAGATTTATTACCATCCATCACCCCTGACCAAAACCAAAAAAGAATGGGCTTCTCATCAATTGTCAAATAATTGGGATGATCTTTAAATAATTTTTCAATCATTTTTACAACCGTTACCACATTGTCGACTGAATCAACGACATAGGGCGCTATTTGAACTGCAAATTTCAAACGGCTATTCCGCTGTTTAGCAATATCAAAAACATATTGAATGCCAACCACTTCTAGTCCATTAGCACCCAACGCATCTACATGTAAATTTAAAATAACAAAATCCAATCCCATCTCTTCAAATAAATCAAAATGGTGATGAATGGTTTCGCCTTTAACTGATCCATAATAACCTAGCGCAGGTTTATCATTCACATAACCTGATTTTGGATTATCATTCCAGTGCAAAGAGCCAAACCCCTCGCCATACCATAAATAATATTGGATGCCAAACAATGCGCCGTCTTTTTTGGTCGCTGTTTTTTTATCGCTAACACCTGCCGGCACTGATGCAGCATGCGTTTTAATCAAGAGATTTTCCAATTCACCGGCTGTTCTTTCCCACGTATATTCCAATGCTTTTTGACGCGCAGCCGCACTCATTTTTTTAACGATCTCTGGATTTTTTTGTAGATAAGTAATTTTTTCAGCAAAAGCTGCCGGTTGCGGAGAGACCAGAAAAGCAAAACTCTCATCGCAAACTTCTGTGTAACCGCCTTGATTGACCGCAATGATCGGTTTACCTGCTGCCATCGCTTCAAGGACCACAATTCCAAAGGGTTCCCGAATAGCTGAAAAAAGAAAAGCGCAAGTACGGGATAATAATAAACTTAATTCGCGATTTGTTAATCCTGATACGATAAAAACACGGTCTTCAAGTCCTAATCGTTCAATAAAACTTAAGAGATGATCGCGATCCGGCCCCGAACCAATCACAATCAACTGTGTATTATCCGTCAGTGCAATCGCCTCAATCAGTAATCGAATACGTTTGTGCGTCCACAACTGACTGATGGTCACAAAAAGATTGCGGTCAATGGGCAAATCAACAAATAAATTCGGCTCAACGCCTGGGTAAACCACATCCGTCACCGGCTGCTGATACACATCTTGTAAATAATGGGCGGTGTAATGACTATTCGCGACAATGAGTTCAGGTTTTGTAGTTTTATCTATTTTATCAATGGTATTTAAATACGCTTCAAAAAATTGATCGCCGATACGATCATAATTATATTTTGGGTAAATATGAATTTTATGCCCGACCTCAGAACTCAAATCTTCAACACTGTGCTCAAAACGTAAATCATGCAAAACGCGTAAAGGTTCGTGCGGAAACCACACCATGGGATGACGATCAATCAAATGGGTTGGCCAAAGATGAGTGTGATACAAATCATGTTTGCCGATTTCACTTCGCCAAATTTTGGGTAGTAACACGATGTTTAACAGCATAGAATGCGAGTGCTCATCCGAAAAATAATTGGTGAGCTCCACTAATTTAACTTCTGGCCCTACCGAATGTTCCGCCAGCAATTCATGTTTAATTTTGGCGGAATAGATAGTAATGTCATGCTTATGCTGCCAAAAACGCACGCACTCAATTAAATAACGCTCAGCACCGCCATACTTTTCTAAGAATGGAATAATGATACCGATGTTCAGTCGAACTTTTTCTTTATTATGTTCTGCCATATTTATCTTCAAATCTCACAATATCATCTTCGCCCAAATAATCGCCCGTTTGCACTTCAATTAAAACCAAATCAATTAATCCCGGATTTTCGAGGCGGTGTTGATGGCCTGCGGGAATAAAGGTTGATTCATTGGTATTTAACATAAAAACCGTTTCGCCATTCGTCACCCCGGCCATACCACTCACCACAACCCAATGCTCATTGCGATGATGATGCATTTGCAAAGAGAGTGATGCGCCCGGCTTTACCACGATACGTTTGATTTTAAAACGCGGACCCTCTTCAAGCGTCGTGTAGGTTCCCCAAGGACGAACGACGGTCCGATGGATTTTGTAACAATCGTGATTATTTTGTTTTAGTTGATCGACAATTTTTTTCACGTCTTGCGCGTGATGGCGATCTGCAATTAATAACGCATCGGGCGTATCAATCACAATTAAATTTTTAACGCCCGCCGCTGCAATTAATCGTTCATCGCTCTTGATAAATGAATTTTCTACATCAACTAACAAAGCATCGCCCATCACGCGATTGCCTGCGTCATCCGGCGTGATCAAATCACTCACCGCACTCCAAGAACCAATATCGTTCCAAGAAAAATCGCAAGGGATAACAACAACATCTTTGGATTTTTCCATCACTGCATAATCGATCGATAGATTCGCCATTTTCTCAAAAGAACGTGAATCAATTTCTATGGTATTTCTTAATTCATTTTTATCTTTCGATATTTTCCAACACGCATCCAAGTCATGAAAAATATCCGCATTGGCGTTTTTCATCTCAGTCAAAATAGTTTCTGCGGTAAAGCAAAACATGCCGGAATTCCAAAGATAGTCCCCTGAAGCCACATATTGTTCTGCGAGCTCTTTATGGGGTTTTTCCACAAACCGCTCAGCCAAATACCCTTTTTCTTTGGAAGCAGTCTGCATCATTTTGATATAACCAAATCCTGTTTCAGCTATCGTTGGTTTAATGCCAAAAGTGACAAGCTTATTTTTTTTAGCCCACTGATAAGCATGCAGGGATGCATCCTGAAATGCTGCTTGATTCTCAATCAAGTGATCGGCGGGCAAAATCAGCAACACACTGTCAGGCCCATATTTTTCTACCGCATAAAATGCGGCCATGCCAATAGCTGCTGCTGTATTGCGGCCAAAAGGTTCTAGTAAAAAACTATTTTGGATAGAAGAGTGATTAAGCTCCGCATATTCACTTTTGGTCTTAAAATAATATTCGCTGTTTGTCACCGTCAATATTTCTTGAACATTATTAAGCTTCGCAGCACGGCTTAAGGTTTTTTGCAATAAACTCATACCATCCTGCAAACGCATAAAGGGCTTTGGGTGAGATTCTCGTGAGACAGGCCAAAGACGGGTACCAGCTCCTCCCGATAGAATGACGGGTATAAACAAAAAAGTGTCCTCAAATGGTATGTTCTGAACCGGGCATTATAGCGGGAGCCGCCGTAAAGGAAAAGAGCACTTGACCGTTAACCAATTGTTTTTTTGACATTAGCATGCTATTCTCCGCCGTTTATAAAACGATTAAAAAGTATGGAATTAGCGACCAATGCCAGTGATCAGGCGTTGAATGAAACGATCACATTTCAACATCAAAGTCAGAATCAGCTTGCTTTTACTGATCTTCTTTCTGGTTTAAAAAGTTGGCGTGTTTGGACACTGCTTGCTTATCAAGACATTAAATTACGCTACCGGCGCTCTGTCCTGGGCCCTTTCTGGATCACCATCAGCATGGCGATTACCGCCTATACCATGGGATATCTCTATGGCCATTTATTTCGCTCAGATCTCGACACCTATATCCCTTATCTGACGGCGGGCTTGCTCGGCTGGGCCTTGATTTCAAATTCCATTCTAGAATTGACTGAAACCTTCACGAATTATGAGGGCATGTTAAAACAAATTAAATTACCTTACAGTTTGTACATTCATCGCGTCGCTGCACGAAACATTTTAATTTTTTTCCACAACGTGGTGGTCATTGTTCCTGTTTTAATTATTTTTCATAAAGTCGCAAAAATTAATTTAGATACACTACTACTGCTTCCTTGCTTATTGATTTTTTATGTCAATGCCATTGCGTATGGTTTTATTTTTGCGATGATTGGCGCGCGTTATCGCGACATTGGCCCTATCATCAAAAATTTCGTGCAAGTGATATTTTTTGTGACGCCTATTATGTGGCGCCCCGACGTGTTACCGCTGGATAAACAATTTATTGTGGCCATGAATCCCGTCAATTCTTTTTTAGAAATTATCCGCGCACCTTTATTAGGCCATGTGCCCTCAGCTTATGATATGAAAATGACTTTTCTCATCACCCTAATTGGCATTCTAGCGGCTTATAAAATGTTTGTTCGCTATCGTGCCCGCATTGTTTACTGGGTGTAACCATGGCAAAAATTGATTTGCGTTCAGTTTGTGTAGAATTTCCCGTTTATAACGTACAAGCCCGTTCATTTAAAAAAAATTTTTTGCGCTTTGCGACCGGCGGGAAAGTCTCAAAAGATGCGCACCAGCATATTATTGTCAGCGCATTAAATGACATAACTTTGAGTCTCAGACACGGCGACCGCATCGGCCTAATTGGACATAATGGCGCTGGGAAAAGTACTTTATTGCGTCTGCTTGCTAAAATTTATGAACCCACACGCGGAAACCTTCGCATTGAAGGGCATATTTCCCCTATGCTTGATTTAATGCAAGGCATCGAAATCGAATTGACCGGCTACGACAACATTTTAATTCGCGGCACATTGTTAGGATTGTCACGTGCAGAAATCAACAAACAAATCGATGACATCGTTGAACTCACTGGGCTCGGCGATTATTTAGCAATGCCCACACGCACCTATTCATCCGGTATGATGGTGCGCTTGGCCTTTGCCATTACCACCAGCATTCAGCCCGATATTTTATTAATTGACGAAATTTTTGGCGCGGGTGATGCTGATTTCATGATTAAGGCAAAAAAGAAAATCGCAAGCCTTTTAGATCAATCCAGCATTGTCGTCATGGCCAATCACTCTGATGAAACCATCCAAGAATTTTGTAACAAAGGATTGGTCCTTGAAAGCGGCAACATAAAATATTTCGGCCCTTTAAAAGAAGCGTTAGCGTTTTATTATAATAACCAGCGATGACTTGAAATTGTACCCCAAATGAGGTACAATTTAAATAACAACCCATTATTCCTATTCAGGTAACTTATGAACAAAGCAGCATTTATCAGAGCACGAGTTGAACCTCAATTAAAAATTGCAGCAGAACACGTGTTACATGAATTGGGCATTACCCCAACCCAGGCCATCACCATGTTATACAAACGAATCGCTAGAGAACACGGATGGCCGCTGGAATTAAAAATTCCCAATGTAAAAACCCGCAAAACGTTAGAAGAAACAGATAAAAACATAGGTCTTGTAGAATGTAAAAACGTTGATGATTTATTTAAAAAACTCGACATAGAAGATGAAAAATAAGGACTTGCGTTGCTACAAATCAAATATAAAAATATTTTTGCGAAAGACGTAAAGCTTGCCGTTTTATCAGCCCAGGAACAGCAGCCCGATTTGCAAAAAAACTAGGTTACTCACAAAAACAATTTGTCAGATTATGTTTACAAGAATTAATCGATCGAGAGAAATTGGATTTGTATGTTGATGTTCAGGATGCAGCTTAAAAATATACCTAACCACTTCATTTTTTTAATTATTCACGGAGCCTTCCAACGTGCCGCGACTTGTTCGGCGTTGTTGCAGATTTTCTCTCTCAGCCTACGTACCGCGCACTGACCTCCCTACGTAC